>NZ_BNAL01000009.1 GCF_014653275.1 Deinococcus piscis | reverse complement strand
CGCAAGTCATTCCCATACCCAGCCGCCCCAACACGTTTCATCCTCTTATTATGTCAAATGCTCTAAGAAAGGAGTCTTTTTGCTGCCCTCAGCCGCTTCCAATAAGGGAGCAAGCGGGTAAGCCTGAGCTTGTGCGGCCTTATCTTATGCACGGCGGCGTAGCCCCCCTTATTTGGTGGCTGCGGGACAGCTGCCCTTCAAAGTTGTTGTGGTCTCAACCCCCTGGGCCAGTTCAGCTGCGCCCTTCCAACTCGGCTCCAGCTTCTTCCCATTCCTGCATCACCACTTCAAGCTGCTGCTCTAGCGTGTGCGCGGCGCGGCCCAGCTCGGCAAAATCGGCATCAGGGGCGGCTTGGGCCAGGGCCAGGCCAGCGGCTTCCACCTCAGCTTCCAGCCGCTCAATCTCGGCTTCCAGAGCCTGCACGCGCTTGCCCAGCTGATAGGTATTCATGCCCGAAAAGCGGGTCTGGGGGGTTGGAACCTGCTCAGATTTGGCCTGTGGAGCCTTATTCTGTGCAGATTTGACAGGTGCAGGCGTGGTGGCGGCTTCTTCATGCTCAGCGCGGCGGACTGGATGCTGGTCACGGTAATCCTCCCAGCCGGGATAGCGGTAGACTTGCCCGTCTTCCACCAGCCAGACCTGATCGGCCAGCTCCTCGATAAAGGCACGGTCGTGGCTGACCATCAGCAGGGTGCCGCCGAACCCACTGAGGGCGTCTTCCAACGCTTCGACCATTTCCATATCCAGGTGGTTGGTCGGCTCGTCCATCACCAGAAAGTTGTGGTCTTCCTGTGCCAGCCGGAGTAAGGCCAGCCGCGCCCGCTCGCCGCCCGACAGAATCCGGGTGGGTTTGTCGTGCTGGTCGTAGGGAAACAGAAAGGTGCCCAGCAACGTGTGGGCTTCGGTGTCCTTGGCAGTGTACTCGCGGGCCACGTCAAATAGGGTTTTTTCCGGGTCTACGCCGCGCAGCTGCTGGTCGTAGTAGCCCACGCTCACCCGCGCTCCGGTCAGGGTGCGGCCCTGCGGGTCGTCGGAGGGGTCCAGGCCCAGCAGGGTCCGCAGCAGTGTGGTCTTGCCCGCGCCATTGCGCCCGATGATGGCCACCCGTTCGCCCCGGCGCAGCTGAAGGCGGACCCCTTCGAACAAGGTGCGCTCTCCCATGCGGCGGGTCAGACCCTGCGCGTCCAGCACCACTTCGCCGCTTTCGGGAGCGTGAAACGTGATAGAGGTGGTGCGCAGCTCGGGCGGCGGCGCACTCACCGAGGCCGCCTGCATGCGGTCCACCCGCGCCTGCATGGCTTTTGCCCGGCGCGCCAACTTGGACATGCCCAGGCCCCACACTTTCATGCGGTCAGCGCTGGCTTGCAGGTCAGCCACGGCCTTTTGCTGCTGGGCGTACTGCGCGGCCTGCTGCTCCAAGTCCTGCTCCAGCGCCGTGCGGAAGCGGGTGTAGCCGCCCGGATAGCGCCTGAGAATGCCGTCACGCAGATGGGCTGTTTCCGTGGTCACGGCGTCCAGAAAGGCCCGGTCGTGGCTGATGACCAGCACTGCTCCGGGATAGCGGCCCAGGAAGGTTTCCAGCCACTCCACCATCACGATGTCCAGGTGGTTGGTGGGCTCGTCCAGCAGCAGCACGTCCGGGTTCTCAACCAGCAGCGCGGCCAGGCCCAGGCGGGTGCGCTCGCCGCCCGAAAGCCCAGCGACCTCTTCTTGCTCGCGGCCCCGAAACCCAAAGGCCAGCGCGGCAGCTTCTTTGCGGCTGCGGCGCTGAAACCCGCCCCGGCGTCCGAAGGCTTCCAGCAGCTCCTCATGGCGCAGGATGCTGGCCTCGGTGCCGTCGGTCATGGCCTGCGCTGCGTCGTTCAGCTCGGCTTCCAGGGCGTCCAGGTCGCGAAAAGCCGCTTCTAACACGCTGTCCACCGTACTTCCGGCAGGAAAGCTGGGGTCTTGGCTCAGGCTGCGGACCCGCACGCCCGGCCCCCAGACGACGGTGCCGCCGTCGGGCAGAATCTCGCCGGTCAGCAACCGCAGCAGCGTAGATTTGCCCGCGCCGTTGCGGCCCACCAGGCCGACCCGCTCGCCCGCATGCAGCGCGAACGAAGTGCCTTCCAGCACCCGGTGGGGTCCGTAATATTTTTCGGCGTCTTTGAGGGCAACCAGCACGCGGGGCAGTATAGCGATCAGCCCATGGCGGCCAGCACCCAGCCCTCCCCGCTGGCCTATGACCTCGGGCCTACTGACCTGGTGACATGAGAATAAATGCATGGAATAGACGTGGAAAGCCCTTTTCTGGGGTCCAGGTCAGGGATTCGTTTGATTGTGGGAGTAGACTGGGGCGCATGTGGAGAGTTGCTGTTCAACCTGCGTTGCTTCTGGTCCTGAGCCTGGGCGTGGCTCAGGGGCAAGTGCAGGTGCAACAGGTCTACGGCAGCGCCGAGGGGCGGCAGGGTGGCGCGTGGCGTCCCCTGCTGCCCGGCGCGGCGCAGGCTTCACAGTTTCGCACTGGAGCTGGGCGCGCCGAACTGCGCTGGGGCAGCGGCCTGGTGCTGCTGAACAGCGCCACCCAGGCACGGGTTAATCAGGGCAAGGTGCAGGTGACGGCAGGTCAGGCCTACATCACTGGGCCTGTGCAGCTGTATGTGCAGGGCTATCACCTCAATGTGCCCGCAGGCAGTGCTGCCCGCGTTGACCTGCTGGCCCGCACCGAGCGGATTGCCGCACTTCAGGGAACGGTGCGGCTCGCTTATGGAAGCCGCACCGTGAATCTGGTGGCTGGAAGGCAGCTCTCCCTCGGTGGAGGGCAGACTACGGCGTATCAGGAGCGGGATCCTTGGTATCAGTCCCGCATTACCGGGCGCGGCGACGCGGTGATTGAGGCCCTGCGCGGGCAGGTATCGGTAGGCCAGGGGCAATTCCGGGCGGCCAGTGCCGGACAGTCGCTGGCCGAGGGCCAACGTCTGCGGACCGGCGTCAACTCCTGGGCGGAGGTGGGCTTTACTGGGGGCGGCTACCTGCGGCTTCAGGCCGACAGTGAGCTCCAGGTCACGGCAGTGCAGACCTCGACCCGTGGCCGTGAAGTGTGGTTGCAGCTGAACCGGGGCAGTGCCTGGAACGTGGTGGCCAGTGGGCAGGGCGGTTACCGCCTCAACACGCCGGTGATCAGCACGGCGGTGCGCGGCACGGTCTTCCGGGTGGACGCAGACGGGCTGGTCAAAGTCTTCGAGGGTGAGGTCGAAGCCGGTGCAGAGGCGGTGCAGAGTGGGCAGCAACTCCAAGACCGCCAGCTGGAAGTCTTGCAGCCTGACGCTCAGGACGCTCTGAACCTCTCGCTCGACGCCCTGCGTGCCCTACCTATCGGCCTAAAAGACCTGACGCTGCCGGGCGGAGATTTGACCGTACAGGCAGCGCCGCTCAGTGAGCTGTGGCTGGAAGCCCGCGCCAGCGACGGCGTGCTGTGGGCCTGGCCGCTGTATCCCCAGAGCGAGGTGGCCCTAGACAGCGAAGGCCGCCCCCTGAGTTTGGCTCCCGTGGCTTATACCCTTTCTGCCGTGGGCCGCCAGCAGGTGGCGGCGCTTCCGCCGGGCAGCTATATCTTCCGGGTGGCGGCTCGGCGCTACGTCCAGCAGCAGGAATTGACCCTGACGCTGCCGACATCCGTGGCTGTGCCCCCGCCAGTTGCCCCCGTGGAGAGCTACGACTAAGATGTCGCCGCGTCCACCCCACGCCGGGCCCTGGTGGGCGGTCCCTGGCCGCCATGCCAGCTGGCCCTATTTGCTGCTGGCTGGGTTGGTGTTTGGCGGTTTGATGGGCCAGGCCTGGCCGTACAATCCAGCGGCCTGGAACCTGAGTGGACAGATGTTTGCACGGCCCGCGCCGCAGGCTGTGCTGGTAGATATTGACCCAGCCAGTCTGGCGGACTATGGTCCCCTCAACACCTGGACCCCTGAGTTGTACCGCGCCGTGACTGAGCAGCTTCAGCAGGCCGGAGCGCGGGCCATTGGGGTGGATGTGCTGCTGGATCCCAGCCGCCCCGATGCAGCGGAGCTGAACCGTGTCCTGGCGCAGAGTGGCGCGGTGCTGGCGGCGTTGCCGGGCGATCTGGCCCCGCTCGGTGGTGGACAGCTGCGTACGGGCGTAAGTGCGCTGGACCGCAGCTTGCTGGGCTCCAGCTACAGCTTCCGCACGGGCTACCGCACAGCTGACGGCGAACTGGTGCCCACGCTGGCCTGGCAGCTGGCCCGGGCCGCTGGGTCCGAGGCACCGCTGGACACCCGGCCCCGTTTCCTGCATCACTTCACCCCTGCGGTGATGGACACCCGCCTGAGCTTCCGTGACGTGGCCACTGGGCGCTTCCGCTACGCCGATGTGCAGGACAAAGTGGTGGTGATTGGGCAGGCTTCACCGGACTCTCTGCGGCCCACAGGCAGCGAGCTACAGGCCCGCGCTGTTGCCAGTCTGCTGGTGCCGCCCTACCTGAGCCTCCCCGCCTGGGCAGCAGCGCTGCTGGCTGCGTTGATCACGGGTCTGAGCTTCGTTCTGGGCCGCTACTGGGGGCTGGTGTTCGCTCTGCTGATGCCTGTGCTGACGCTGGCGCTCTGGCGGGCCGGTGTGGCGTTTCCGGGCATGACCCTGGCCCTGGCGGGCCTGATTGGACTGAAGCTGTCCGGCGTAGAGTATCTGCTGACGCAGAGCAGGCAGCAGCCTGTCACCCTGGCGCAGCAGCAGCTGGGCACCCGCGCCGGGCTCTCGCGGGCGGTGGAAGCCATGCTGAGCGTCCCTGGCAGTGGGCGGGGTTACTTGTTCCTGCTTCGTCTGGAAGGCTACGGCATGCTTGAAGAGCGCTTTGGGCGGGAGTGGGCTGAGGAAGGCGTTGATCAGGGGCTGCGCCGACTGAAGGCTCTGGGGGGGCAAGTCCCCGATGCGGAGAGCTTTGGCTTTCGCTGGGAGCCCGACGAATTGGTGTTTCTGGTAGAGCCGCTGTCGTCGCCCGCCGAGGCAGGGAAGATAGCTGCCTGTCTGGCGGACGCCCTGGGCACGGTCTCGCTGCGCGGGCAGTCCCTGCGGCCCCTGGTGGGCTACACCCAAGTGGAGGCTCCGACCGGCCAGCCACTGGATGAGGCGTCCGCCCATACCTTGATTGAAGCGGCCCGGCAAACCTTGCTGCCCGCGGCGAGCGCCTGAGACAGCGTATTGCGGCTCCCCTTGGTCACGCTTTGACGCTGCCTTGGAGCATTTGACCAAAAGCTGGACCTCTTTTCTTCACCCGTTTACCCACGAACGGCCAGCGGCAGAAACGACTCTAGGCCTGAGATTTCAGCGTCTGGAGCCGAAAGTCTTATGAATGCGGGGCGTCTTTCAGGCGCTGCGGCAGGTTCTTTGGATTTTGACCATCAGTCCTCTGCGTAGGGCCGAGGTCTGCCTAACCCACAAGAAAAACAGCCCGACCTGCGAAGGTGGGCTGGCGTTCATAGGCGCAGGGAAAGGCTTAGGCGTGCCGGGTTTCAGGCCTCGACTTCGGTATCCTCAGTGGACACGGCGTCATCTTTGGGGGCCTCCTTCGGCGCTGCGTTGTCCGGCTGGTTGCTGGTGCGAATGGCGGCCAGCACGCGGGCGCGGATTTCGTCTTCGAGCTCGGGACGCTCGGCAATGTACTGCATGGCTTTTTCCTTGCCCTGGCCGATGCGGTCGTCACCGTACGAATAAAAGCTCCCGGCCTTCTTGATGATGTCCATGTCGCTTGCCAGCGTCACCAGGTCGTTGAGCTGGTCGAAGCCCTTGCCGTAGACCAGCGCCAGTTCCACTTCCTTGAAGGGCGCGGCGACCTTGTTCTTGACCGACTTCACCTTGACAGTGTTGGCGACGGCGTCGTTGCCCACCTTGATCGGCTGACCGATCTTGCGCACGTCCAGGCGCACGCTGGAATAGAACTTCAGTGCGCGGCCACCAGTGGTGGTTTCGGGGTTACCGTACATCACGCCAATCTTCTCGCGGACCTGGTTGATGAAAATGGCCGCGGTGCCGGTCTTGGACAGGATAGAGGTCAGCTTACGCAGCGCCTGGCTCATCAAGCGGGCCTGCAAACCGGGCAGCGAGTCGCCCATTTCACCTTCGATTTCGGCCTTGGGGGTCAGAGCCGCCACCGAATCCACCACCACAATGTCCATGGCGCCGGAGCGCACCAGCAGCTCCATAATTTCCAGCGCCTGCTCGCCGTTGTCGGGCTGCGACACCAGCAGCTCATCGGTATTCACGCCCAGGGCGCGGGCGTACACCGGGTCCAGCGCGTGCTCGGCGTCAATAAATGCCGCAGTGCCGCCAGCTTTCTGGGCCTGCGCGATGATGCTCAGCGCCAGGGTGGTCTTGCCGCCCGACTCGGGGCCGTAGATTTCGGTGATGCGGCCACGCGGCACGCCGCCCACCCCCAGCGCCAGGTCCAGGCTCATGGAGCCGGTGGAAATGGTCTGGATGTCCAGCTTGCTCTCGGCTCCCAGCTTCATGATCGAGCCCTTGCCGAACTGCTTTTCAATCTGGCTCAGGGCCGTGTCAATGGCTTTTTGGCGCTCTTTGGCGTCGGTGGGCATCACGGTGGGTTCTTTGGTGGTTCGGCTCATGAGTTCTCCTGTGCTCCGGCAAGTTGGGCCAAGTTGGCCTGCGCCGAAGGCTCGGTGGTGAGGTCGGGTGCGGCGTCCCCAGCACTAGGGGCACCCCGCAACTCAAAGCGGGAAAGGGTCTGGTAGATGGGGCCGGTCTTGCGCAGCACCGACCTCACCAGACTGACGTGTCCGGCGGTCCAGCCTGCATCTTCAAAGACCAGCGGGGGAAGGCGGGGGGCGGGGCCTTTTTTGCGGGCCAGGGTGACGTGCGCCTTGAAGGCCTTGTCGTCGGTCTCCAGGCCCAGCTCGGCCACGCCAGCGCGCAGGGCTTCGGCCAGCGGGTCCAGGCCCGCCGCCTCGGCCTTGACGAACCACACGCGGGGGCTGCCTTCGTTCGGAAAGTAGCCGGTGCCGCGCAGTTGGATATCCAGCGGTCCCACTGCACGGGTGGCCTGCACGCCCAGGCGCTTGAGGTCGTCTAGGCGGTCTGCGGGCACGCCTGGCAGGTACGCCAGCGTGATGTGCAGCTGTGAAGGTTCTACCCGCCGCCAGTTGCCGCGCAGTTTGGCCTGCGCCTGCGCCAGCTCGGCAGCCACCGTATCCGGCACCTTAAGGGCATAGAACAGCCGCAGTCGGGCGTCACTGGCCTCTCCCTGTGGGAAGCGGCCAGTTCGGCGGTTCCGCGTGGATTTGGTACCGGTCACACGCTGCGCCTGACGGCAGCGGGCGCAGCCGAAGAAGCGAAGGGCCGAAGAGGAAGGTGTTGTGTAGCAATTGATTCTGTTCTGGGCATAACAACGCCTCGGAGTATAACCCATAAACGAAGTGAGGGCTAGGGGGGAGCGCAGAGCTGGTTTTCTCTCCGTTGCTCGGTGACGCGCCAGTAGTACCCGTCCGGGTCGGTGACGCGGAAGTCGGTGAGGCCCCAGGGCTGGCGAACCAGGGGGGAAACCTGCGGCGCGTGGGCCACGGCCTGGGCGTGCGCAGCCTGCACGTCGGGCACTTCCAGCACGAGTTCTACGCCCAGGCCGCGCCTGCCGGGGTGCGCCAGCGGGTGCCCCGGTGCAAGGGTGCGGAAGTCCTGCACGGCAATTCGCACGTCACCCCGGCGCAGAGCTTGATAGGAGGCATGCTGACCCATCACCTCGAAGTTCAGCGCCTCCCGGTAGAACTTCACGGACGCCGCCACATCATTTACGAACAGTTCCAGGCGCAGCCTCATGACCATGCGGGCCGTGCCGACCACGGTTCCACCGTGCCGATGATGAAGCGCCGCGCATCCTGCTCGATGGCCTGCCAGGTGCCCGCGCCGATTTCGGCGTTCGTCAGCCAGCGGGCACCGTGCGGCGTGAGTTGAAAGCCCAGGATGACCTCGCGGTAATCGGTGCCCAGGGCGTGAAACCGCTCCTGCCGGGCCAGCCCCGGACGTGAAGGGTCAGCCGCTGCACTGCCAAGAACGTGGAAATACGGGCCAATCACGACTTCAGCTACCGCAAACGGCGCTTCGGGAACGACCGAGTGAATCCACACCACCGCCCGGTCAAAGGGGCCGGAGGCGGCCAGCGCCGCTTTCAGGGTGTCCGGGTCGCGGTAATCCAGCAGGAGGGGATGCAAACGGGGATGCGTGACGTCCGGGGCGTGCCTGGAAATGGAATAGACCTCATCTCCGGCATCCAGCAGGCGCTGAACCGTGCCTGAAAGCATGCCCGTGCCGCCCACCACCAGCGTTTTCATTCCGCTGGAAACGCTCGGCGTCATGTGGGTTGTCCTTTGATGGTGTGACGTTCGCTGCCGCTCTGAAACGTCAGTTCAAACGGCGCAGGCACGGCGGGGCGGCCCACCGGAAACCAGCCGCGCCCTTCTTTGACCATGATCAGCATGCCGTCGTGGCCGCCCAGCGCCGTGAACGTGTCGCTCTGACCGCCAAAGGGGCGCAGGCCGTACTGCCGCCCCATCGCTGCCAGAGCCTGCGGCACGTCCGGCACCACCACGCCCAGTTCCGAGACGTGCAGGACGCTACTGGAATCGAACACGGCGTCCGAATCGTGTTCCAGGCTGTGCCGGGCGATGAATTCCATGATGTTGCCCGCCGGGTCGTCGAAGTACAGGTTGGTGTTGTTCCAGTGTGGGCCGGAGACAAAACATGTGGTGCCATCCTGGTCGCTCAGCAGCGGCACCCGCCGTTCCAGCCAGGCCTGCGCCTCGGCCAGTCGGTTGCGCGGAATGTCAAACGCGACATGGTAAAAGCCGCTGAATGTCTCGTAAAAGTCGTGCAGCGCGGCCAGGTCACGGGTGTGGAGGGTCAGGGCCTGAATGTTCACAGCTCCACCTGTCGCAAGTGGTCCGGCTGGGGCGCAGCTGGCGTGCTGGCCGTCTTCTGCGCCTGCTGCCAGGTGTGCAGCGGAACCATGCCCAATTCTGGCAGGGGTGTTCCTTCCAGCGGGGCCATGAACTCCAGCGAGTGGCCGTCAGGGTCTCTGAAATAGTAGGAGATGGCGGGCATCCAGGCATGAACCAGCGGAATTTCGGTTCCGTCGTCCAGAAAGTTGCGTCCAGTGAGGCCGCGCTCTTTGAGCCAATCCGGAGCGTGCAGGACATCATCCAGGGAGCAAGCAAAAGCAAAATGCTGCGGCCTGACAGCTTCGCCAGCAGCGGTTTCCCACAGACCGAGCATGGCCTGGTTGCGTTCGCCCACCCAGTAAAAGGCGATAGGACGCTGCGGGTCTCTCAGGCCCAGTTCCAGGCCCAACACCTCGCCGTAAAAGCGCATGGAGCGCTCCAGGTCGGCCACCTTGATATGTGTTTCGTAAAGTCCAGTGATCATACCCACAGCCTAAAACCTCAAGTAAAGTTGAGGTCAAGCCCTGGAGGTGGCTGCCTATGACTGTCTCTGAACTGACCCCCGCGCAGGTGGCCGAGCGCAGCGGGTTGAAGGTGTCGGCCCTGCATTTTTACGAGAAAGAAGGGCTGATTACCGCCACGCGCACGGGCGGGAACCAGCGCCGCTACCCGCGTGACACCCTGCGGCGGCTGGCCTTCATCGGCGCGGCGCAGCGGGTGGGGATTTCGCTGGCCGACATCCGCACGGCGCTGGCCACCCTGCCCGAAGGTCGCACGCCCACCGCTGCCGACTGGGAGCGCCTCTCGGCAGTGTGGCGTGAAGAACTGAATGCCCGAATTGCCACGCTGGAACGCCTGCGCGACGACCTGAACGGCTGTATTCGCTGCGGCTGCCTGAGCCTGGACAGTTGCCGCCTCTACAACCCAGGCGACGAGTACGGGCGTCTGGGGCCGGGTGCCAACCGGCTGACGGGGCCGCCGCGTGCCGGTCCGTGAGCCTGCGCTCTGGCGACCCAGGCCGCAGTCGCTTCCGGCCAGCGCGGGCTAGACTGAGGCAGTGAGCACCGAGCCGACCCCCCAGTACAGCCTTTCTCGCGCTCGTTCTATGTTTTCTGTCCTGCACGCCTCCGGGGCCTCGCTGTGAGCGCCATCTATCAGCGCGCCCGCCCGATTCACTGGGATGAGGTGGTGGGGCAGGAGCACATCAAAGGTGTGCTGAAAACCGCTCTGGAGCAGGGCCGCGTCGGGCACGCCTACCTGTTCAGCGGGCCGCGTGGCGTGGGCAAGACCACCACCGCCCGACTGATTGCCATGACCGCCAACTGCACGGGCCCGGAGCCCAAGCCCTGCGGCGAGTGCGAGAATTGCCGTGCCGTGCGGGCCGGGTCACACCCCGACGTGCTGGAAATTGACGCAGCCAGCAACAACTCGGTGGAAGATGTGCGCGACCTGCGCGAAAAAGTGGGCCTCGCGCCCATGCGTGGCGGCAAAAAAATCTACATCCTCGACGAGGCTCACATGATGTCCAGGGCAGCCTTCAACGCGCTGCTCAAGACACTGGAAGAACCGCCGGAGCATGTCATCTTCATTCTGGCGACCACCGAGCCGGAGAAAATCATTCCTACCATTCTCTCGCGCTGCCAGCACTACCGCTTTCGCCGCCTGACGGCTGAGGAAATCGCGGGCAAGCTGGCCGGGCTGGCGGAGGGTGAGGGCGTGAGCGCCGAGCCCGAAGCGCTGGGCCTGATTGGGCGTTTGGCCGACGGAGCCATGCGCGACGGCGAAAGCTTGCTGGAACGGATGCTGGCGGCAGGCACGGCTGTGACGCGGCGGGCGGTAGAAGAAGCGCTGGGCCTGCCCCCCGGCGAGCAGATGCGGACGCTGGCGGCGGCACTGGCCCAGGGTGATGCTGGCCCAGCCCTGAGCGGCGCGGGCGAGCTGTACCGCGCTGGCTTTGCGGGCCGCACAGTGGTCGAGGGCCTGGTTGAAGCATTGTCGCAGGCCATTCATGCCGAGCTGGGCGTGCTGGACGGCCCCGAAGCCCAGGCCGCCCGCCTGGAAGGAGCGGATGTGCCCCGGCTGCTGCGCCTACAAGCCGCGCTGGACGAGCAAGAAAGCCGCTTCTCGCGCGCCGCTGACCTGCTTAGTCTGGAGCTGGCGCTGACCCACGCACTGCTGGCAGCAGATGGTGGGAGCAGTGGGAGAGACGCCCCGGCCCGCGCTGCGGTAACCCCGGCGGCCTCTTCCTCGCCAGCGGGCGGCGACCTGGCCGCGCGGCTGGGCCGACTGGAACGCGAGCTGGCCGCGTTACAGGCCGGAAGCGGTGGAGTCGCTGCTGCCGCAGCTGGTGCGGCAGCCCCTGTGGTCGAGGACTTTGACCCCGGACAGCGCCGCCGCGCTCCGGCAGCCCCGGCACAACCTGCCCCACGCGCAGCGGCCCCCCAGCCCGCAGCTCCAACGGGCGGCACCTGGGCCGATGTGCTGGCGCAGGTCAGCATGCAGACCCGCGCTTTTCTCAAGCCCGCCCGCATGCACGCCGAAGTTGGCTATGTCAGCCTCAGCTATGACGCCCGGGGCAGTTTTCATGCCCGGCAGATTGCCACCAAGTTGGACGAGCTGACGCCGCTGCTGGAGCGGGTCTTTGGGCCAGTGACGCTGGAAATCATCACGGCGGACGGTGGGCGCAAGATTCCTGTCGGTGGAGGTCAGGCGGCGGTGGGGCGCACTGCGGTCACGCCTGCGGCCTCCGAACCGGAACCGGCCCAGCCATCCCAATCCCATTCCCAGCCATCCCAGTCCCAGCCACCACAGCCGGAACCTGCACTGCAACCTGAGCCGAAGTCCGCTGACCAGCGGGCCCTGGACGACTTTGATCCCCTGGACCGGCGGTCTGCCTCGGCCCGTCCCACAGCCGCCCCAGCAGCCGCTCAGGCACCAGAGCCAGAGACGCAGCTGGCAACGCAGACAGAGCCCTCCAGTTCGGCTCCTCTCCGCCCTGCGCCCCCGCCCACTCCGGACGATATGGCCGCCGCCCCACTGCCGGGCGAGGCCCCTCTCTGGCAGGACGACCCTGCCGAGGAACCGCCGCTGCCTGTGGGCGCAGCAGAACACACCCCCGAAACTCCGGCGGAGACGGCCACCCGCGAGCTGTACCTGGGCGAGCCGGTGACGGAAGAGCCCGCCTGGGAGGACTTTGGGGCACCTGCTGAGCCTGCGCCCCCGTCAGGAGGTGATGGGCCGGGGGGAGCCACGCGGGGTGAACCCGCCGCTGCTTTAGCTCCTGCGCCCCGCCCAGCCGCGCCCGCCGTGCGGCAACCCACCGCCCCAGCCTCTATTCCTGCCGGGGCCGCATCCGGCGCACCCATCCGCGATATTCGCGCCCACCCCATGTATGAGGACATTCGCGGACGCTTCGCCGGACAGGTGCGCGAGATTGGCAAGAACCGTACGCCGCCGCCCACCGCCGCCCCCGAAGAAGAGGCCAGCGAGGAAGAATAACGGGCCCCCGTGGTGGAGCCGGGCTAGAAGGGGCGCGGTGAGGTTCCCCAGAAGCGGCCTCCGGTCAAGCTGCGCCTACACTGGACTTATGGACTCCACCTTTGCCGATGTTCAGCGGGCCTGGGCTTACCGCCCCGCCGACCCTTTGCCTGGCGTGCCGGCAGGTCCCCTCAGCGGTCTGACGTTTTCGGTCAAGGATCTGTTCGGGGTCGCGGGCTGGCCACTGACCGCCAGCACCCGCGCTCCACTTCCGCAGGTGCCTCCCAGCCCTTTGGTCACGCACCTGCTGGAGCTGGGGGCCAGCGCAGTAGGCAAGACGCATCTGCATGAAATTGCGATGGGCATTTTGGGGGCCAACGCGTTCGGCGGCACCGAGCATCCCTTCTTGCCGGGCCATGTGAGCGGCGGCAGTTCGTCTGGGGCGGCGGTGAGTACGGCCCTCGGTCAGGTGGACTTTGGGCTGGGTACCGATACGGGCGGGTCTATCCGCATCCCGGCGGCGTGGTGCAGCATTTACGGGTACAAGCCGACCAAAGGGCACCCCGCTTGGCCCACGTCAGGGGTACTGCCGCTCAGCCCCACTTGCGACCACAGCGGCCCGCTGGCCCGTGAGTTTGGGACCATCGTGCGGGTGCATGAGGCCCTGAGCGGCGCGGCAGTTCCGGCGCAGAGCTGGGCCGGGTTGCGGGTCGGGGTCTGGCACCCTGAACGCTGGCTGGATGAGGACGCGTCGCGGGCCTTGACGGGCATGGCGCGGCGGCTGGAGGCGCTGGGGGCCGCGTTGCAGCCGGTTCAGCTGCCCGACATGCTGGACGCTTACAGCCCCATCGTGGGCCACGAGGCCGCCCAGGTTCACGCCTCTGCCCTGGCCCAGGCTGACCCCGGCTTCAGCCCGGAGATTCTGGACAAGCTCCGGGCGGGCCAGGCCCTGACGGACGCTGAAGTGCAGGCCGCCTACACTCGGCGCGGGGAGTACCGCGCTCTGCTGGCTGAGCTGTTCAGCGCCTGTGACCTGATTCTGGCTCCTGCCGTGCCCTGCCGCCCGCCCCGCGTGGGCGTAGAAGAAGTCGCTTTGGCGGGCGGCCCGGCCAACATCCGCCCCGCTGCGCTGCGGCTGACGGCTCCCTTTTCCATGCTGGGTGCGCCTGCGGTGGCGCTGCCTTCGGACATGGACTGGCTGGGCGTGCAGCTGGTGGCTCCTTGGGAGGGGGACGCCCGCTTGCTGGGGCTGGTGCGGGAGCTGGCCGGATGAAGGGGCGCCCGTCCTCGGCACTGACTCTGTGCCTGGCGGCACTCCTGGGCGCTGCGCTCACCGCCTGTCAGCCCCTGCTGGACAGGGGAGATTTGGAGTGGGGCGAACCGGGTGAAGCGGTGCTGAAAGAGTGGCGTGAAGGGGTAGAGGAAAGGGGGCCGCAGCGCTGGCAACTTGGGCCAATTCAGAGCGTAACTCTTACCTATCCTAAGGGCACCCAGACTGCTGTCAGCGTACAGGTGGACAGCACGGGGCTGAGCAACATAGGCATTGCCGAAGATGTGGTGGGGATGCTGAACAATGCCTACAGTGGCAAGCCACCCGCCTCGGCCCGTTACCGCGAGGAGTGGACCGTAGGGCAGGTGCAGCGGGAAGGAAATGGCATCAACCTCTGCTTTTATGCCCTGCGCGCCAGCTTGACCCCCAAAGGCGCGCCGCTGGCGGGCCGGGGTGTGGTGACCGTAGACAAACCTATCCCCTGTCCGCCAACCGCGCAGGGGGGGCACGGCATGAGCTTCAGGTCGTTGCCCCTGCGCCTGGATGAGTGGAACACCGTCTTTTTTGGCCGCGTGGGCGAGCCGGATGGATGGAGATACGCCGCCGCAGTTTACCCTTCCAGTCAGCCGCTGCTGCATAAGGGCCGCGCTGAAGGGGGGATGACTGTCATCTTGGAGGCGCAGGCGGGGCAAGCCGTAGAGGTGACTGAAAATGGCTTCCGTACGCCGCCCGTGCCGACGCTGGCAGAGTTGCGTGAGCGGCTGAACTGAGTCCTGGGGCGCCTTTAGCTCTGCTGCTTGGTCTCCCGCGTGTCCAGGTCCAGCGGCACGTAGGCGGGGCAGTGGCCCGTACTCGCCGTGCCCAGCATGAGGGCGCCAACGCCCAGCAGCCCGAAGCGGGCGGCCCCCCGGGTGCCCAGAGCGGCGGCGAGCGCAGCTCCTCCCACCACGCTGCGGAGGCTGCGGTCCATCTTGCCCATGTTCTGTGTCATGCCCCCATGCTGTCATCTCCCTGCCGGGCAGATGTCCGCCCCCAGGCCCAGGCCAGCGTATGGGCCGTGACCAGAGCCGCTGGAAACAGGGCCAGCGACCCGGCAGGTGGCGGCGGCACTTTTGCGCGGCCCAGGGCACGTTCGGTCAGCAGCGTGGCAGGCAGGACCAGGCCAGCCGCCGTCCAGACCCCCGGCGTCTTGCGGCCCAGCGCGGCGGTGGCCCCTATATGCCACAGAGCATGGAACACATTGGCCCGCACGGCAGCGCGGAACAGGGCATGCCGCCCGCCGCTCACCGTGCCCACTCCGGCCAGGGCCAGCATCATGCCGCCCATCACCTTCACGCCACGGTTCATGTGTTCCTGAGCCGCCTCCCTGGAGAATGGCACCCGCACTGGCGGCTCAAAGGTTCGCAGGTCGCGCAGCTCCTCGGTGTCGTGGATGACCCAGGTCAGCAGCAGGGCCAGCGGGTAGGCGGCGTGCAGTCTGGCGGGCTTGCCCAGGGCATCCCCGCCTTCATATCTCCTTTTGTGCATCCCCTATTTTGCCTCATACCAGTTGTCGCTGACCCCCGCCTCCACGGCCAGCGGCACTTTCAACTCCACCACACTCTCCATCACCTCTTTGGTCAGCGCAGCGACCTCCTCGGCGCGGTCAGCCGGAGCCTCGATCAGCAGTTCGTCGTGGACTTGCAGCAGCATTCGGGCCCCCAGCTTGTCCAGGCCCGGTTCCAGGGCGACCATCGCCATTTTCATAATGTCAGCGGCGGTGCCCTGAATCGGCATGTTGTAGGCCAGGCGTTCGCCAGCTTCGCGCAGGTTGCGGTTGCGGGCCGTAAGCTCCGGCACGTAGCGGCGGCGGCCATACAGGGTTTCCACGTAACCGTGCTGCCGCCCAAATTCCAGGGTCTGCTCGATGTAAGCCTGAATGCCCGGATAAATGCCGAAATAGTTCTCGATAAAGCCAGTAGCCTCGGCATACGGAATCCCCAGCTCATTGCTGAGGCGGTGGGCGCTCATGCCGTACAGCACGCCAAAGTTCACTGTCTTGGCGGCGCGGCGCTGGTTCGCGTCCACCGTGGCCTCATCCAGCCCCAGCACCTGCGCGGCGGTGCGGCGGTGAATATCGGCCCCTTCCTGAAACGCCCGCTGCATCAGCTCGTCGCCTGCGATGTGGGCCATCAGGCGCAGTTCCAGCTGCGAGTAGTCGGCGGCCACCAGCCGGAAGCCCTTGTCTGCAATAAAGCCCCTGCGAATCTGGCGGCCTTCTTCGGAGCGGATGGGGATGTTCTGAAGGTTGGGGTTGAGGCTGCTCAGGCGGCCCGTGGCCACCGCCGTCTGGGCAAAGGTGGTGTGCAGCCGCCCGGTGCGGGGGTTCACCAGCCGGGGCAAGGGGTCCAGGTAGGTGCCGCGCAGCTTTTCCAGCTCGCGGTATTCCAGAATCAGCGGAATGATGGGGTGCTCGTCCCGCAGCGGTTCCAGGGCACTCATGGCGGTGGAGCGCTTGCCGGTCAGCTTGGTTTTCTTGCCGCTCGCCAGCCCCAGCTCGTCGTACAGCACGGCTTCGAGTTGGTCACGGCTGCGGATAGAGAACTCGTGGCCTGCCTGCTCATGAATTTGGGCTTCCAGCCGCTCCAGTCGTCCTGCCAGCGCCAGTGAGAGGCCCTGAAGGTATTCGCTGTCGAGCCGCACGCCCCGCGTTTCCATGCGGGCCAGCACGCCGCTGAGCGGTTTTTCCACGTCCCGGTACAGCTTCATTCGGGCCTCGTCCAGCTGCGGGGGCAGCAGCTCCAGCAGCTGCGCGGCGATGGCGGCGCGGGTGCCCGCGTCTTCCGGCCAGTCGGTGTTCAAGTAGCGTTTCGCCACAGCCGGCATAGCGGTGTTGGCCGGGTCTAGCAAGTAGGCCAGCAGGAGGGGGTCGTCACCGGGCCTGACTTCACTGCCCCGCACGCTGAGCCAGACGGCCAGGGCTTTGGCTCCAGCGGCGTCCAGCTCTTGTCCGGCCAGCGCCGCTGCCAGCACAGTGTCGTCTGCCTGGGGCTGCGGCTCTTTGGCCTTGCCGCGCTTTTTGGGCGCTTCTGCGTCCAGCTCGAACAGGGCAGGGGTTTGCGGAAGCAGTGGCACGGGCCGGGCCACCGTGCCGTCCAGCCAGGCCGCGCCACGCAGCTCGGCGGTCAAGTCGTCTTCGCGGCTCAGCACATAGCCCCAGGTGGCGTCCCCAGCGGCCTTTGGCTCGGGGGCCTGCCACTCGCCCGCTTCGGGCGCTGTGAACTCGCCCAGGGTTTGTGGGGCCTCGGCTGCGATGGGCGGTGCAGCCGCCGTCATCTCACCGGCCACCAGTCGGCCAATTTCGCCGCGCAGCGAGTCCAACTCCAGCTCGTCCAGCAGCGCATGGAGTTCTGCGGGGTCACCGGCACCACGGGCGACCCGCAGCTCACAGTCCAGGTCCAGGTCGCACACCATTTGCGAGAGTTCGCGGCTAAACCGCACTGCTTCTTCGCTGTCCAGCAGCTTTTGGCGGGTGCCTTTGGGCTCCAGCGTCCCAGCTTTGGCGGCGTCCAGCGCGGCGTCCAGCGTGCCGTATTCCTGCAAAATCTTGGTCGCTGTTTTGGGACCGATGCCTTTGGCTCCGGGAATGTTGTCGCTGGCGTCTCCGGTCAGGGCGCGGAAGTCCACCCACTGCTCCACCGTCACGCCGTACTTGTCCAGCACATCCTGCGGCCCGAACAGCGAGTTGTCGTTCTTGATGACCTGCACGTCATCCGCCAGCAGCTGATAGGCGTCGCGGTCCGAGGTCAGAATGCGCACCTGCATCCCTTCACGCTGCGCCCGCCGGGTCAGCGAGGCAATCACGTCGTCGGCCTCATACCCGGCCACTTCCAGCCGGGGCCAGCCCAGAGCGTCTACCAGGGCGCGGATGCGGTGAATCTGGGGCGGCAGGTCACTCGGCGTCTCAGCGCGGCCCGACTTGTAGTCCTCGTATTGGTCGTGGCGGAAGGTCCCGCCGGGTGGGTCAAAGACCACCACCAGCTGATTGCCCTTTTGCCGGGCCAGCCGCAGCGCCTGACGCATAAAGCCCACGATGGCGTGGGTGCTTTCGCCCGAGGAATTGCTCAGGGGTGGCAGGGCGAAATACGAGCGGTAGGCCAGCGCGTGGCCGTCAATCAGCACCAGCGTTCCGGGCTGGGGGGCGGGGGAGGGAAGAGACATGCGGCCAGTCTACAGGCGGTGGCGGCGCTGCTGACTGCCGGGCTGGGGCCCGGGATGTGCAAGGTGGCAACCTGAACACCCCGCCTCTGGTAACGAGTGCGGGGTGTTCAGGCACTGGCTCTGCTATTGCAAGGGATTCTTCTCTTCACCCCGGCGCAACACCACGCTGGGCGGCGCTGGTTCCACCGTGGCTGTGGCTGGGGCCTCAGCGTGCCGCCCCCCTGACACGCGGTCTGCCAGGGTGCGGGCCGGTGCAATAGGCGCAGGCTCAGAGGGCATGGGCGGGGTGACGGGAGCTGGCGGCGCAGACACTGGAGGAACCGGAGCCTGAGGCCGCTCACCACTCCCGCCCCCCTGTGGGCCCCGGTCTGGGCCAAAGCCTGCGCCCTGAGCAGTTCTGCCGCTGTCACGCAGCAGGCCCAGCAGGTTCACGCCGGTGGCCGTCTCCACCTGCTCTACCAGGCCAATCACGCCCCGTGGCAGCGTCTGCATGGCGCTCTGGGTGGCTTTGCCGTCGCCCGAGTCAATCACGGTGATCCGGTCAATGTCCACCGCTTTCACGCTCTCAGCGAAGGTGTCCACAATCGAGGGCAGCATGTTCAGCACGTAGGCGCGCTCGGCGTCTGGGCCAGCTTCGGCAAAGGCGGCAATCACCTGACGCACGGCCTCGGCGCGGGCGCGACCTTCTTCGATGATGGGCGCAGCCTCGGCCTGGGCTTTGAGCAATTCGGCCTCGCGGCGGGCGCGGGCGGGGGCCACGATGTCGGCTTCCAGGCGCTTTTGGTTCAGGATGATGCGCTCCTCTTCCAGCTGCTGCTCGGCGGTGACTTTGGCCCGCTCGGCAGACACCTGAGCTTCATTCTCGCGGGCCGCCGACTGCGCTTCCAGCTCGGCGCGGCGAATCCGCAGCTCGGTCTGCCGCTCCAAAATCGCCTGCTCGGAGATGGTCTGGGCGATGGTGGCGCGCTGCTTGGCCTGGGCTTCCACTTCGCTGGCTTCGGCG
Source organism: Deinococcus piscis (assembly GCF_014653275.1). Taxonomy (GTDB): domain Bacteria; phylum Deinococcota; class Deinococci; order Deinococcales; family Deinococcaceae; genus Deinococcus; species Deinococcus piscis. Next base: position 58,215 of record NZ_BNAL01000009.1, on the reverse strand, counting down.
TTGCGGTTGGCCTCTGCAATGCGGGCTTCTTTGAGCACCTCGGCGGTCTGGCGGCGACCAATCGAGTCCAGGTAGCCGCTCTCGTCGGTCACGTTCTGAATCTTGAGCGTATCCAGCCGGATACCGAGGCTGGCCAGGTCGTGCTCAGCTTCTTCCATCAGTGCCTCGGCAAAGCGCAGCCGGTCCTCGTTGATTTCTTCGGGGGTCAGCGTAGCCACCACGCCGCGCAGGTTGCCTTCCAGCGTGTCGCGCACGATGCCGGTCAGCTGCTCACGCGGCACATCCAAAAAGCGCTCAATGGCGTTGGACAGCTGCGGCTCGTTGGCGTTCACTTTCACGTTCGCCACAGCGTGAATTCGTAGCGGGATGCCGCCCTTGGAGTAGGCGTTTTCGATGCTCAGGTCCAGCGGAATGGTGGTCAGGTCCATCCAGCTGGCCTTTTCCAGCAAGGGAATGCGGAAGGCCCGCCCGCCGCGAATCACGCGGTAGCCGACCTGATCGCCGCTGGCTGTGGAGCGGCTGCGGCCCGAAATCACCAGGACACGGTTGGGGGGCACCACGATCAGCATGGTCTGGATCAGGACCAGCAGGATAATGATGGCGATAAGGGTCAGGCCGCCGACAATCAGGGTGGGAATCATAGTGTCCTCCGGGGGGATGAGGGGAAGCGTAGAAGGGAAACGGGCAGAGGCAGGCTCAGGGCTGCAGGGTGTCCCAGGGCTGGACCTCCAGCACGCCGCCGTCCTGGGCGGTCACGATGACGTGCTGTCCAGCGCCCAGCGGAATATCACTGCGGGCTGTCATCTGTTCGGTGCCTGCGCCCACTTCCAGCAGCACACGTCCAGGCCGTCCAGGGGCCAGCGGGACGGTGACCTGCCCGACCCGGCCCACCAACGTGGCCGCCTCGAACGAAACATTGCCGTGTCGGCGGGCCAGCCGGAAGGTATAAGCCGTGATGGCCCCTGCCAGCAGGCCAGTGACCAGGGCGGTCAGCAGCTGCGCGGTGCTGCTCAGGCCCAGCCAGCCGCCCAGCACCCCTGCCAGCCCGAAAAAGGCCGCGAACGAAACCAGCGCCCGCATCGAAAACCATGAAGCCAGGTCGCCCGCTTCGGCGTGTGGGTCCGTGGGCAGGTCCCCGGCGTCTGTGTCGTGGCCGCCCAGCAGCGACAGCAACACCAAGCCGCCTCCTACAATGAGGGCGAGAAGGTAAAAATCCATCAGCTGTGTGTCCTCCTGCTCACTGATACGCAGTGGAGTGGGCCGGAGTTTCCCAGGTGAGCTAGGGCATCAGCCGTTCCAGTTGCCAGCTGCCCTGTGGTGAGCGGGTGTACACCAGCCGGTCATGCATGCGGTTGGGGCGGCCCTGCCAGAATTCCCAGCGCTCCGGCACCAGTCGGAAGCCGCCCCAGAAGTCGGGCCTGGGCACGTCCTGACCGGCGAACCGTTCATGCAGCGCAGCGAACTGGGCTTCCAGCGCGGCGCGGCTGGCGATGGGCGCACTTTGCGGCGTGCTGGCATGCGCGGCGAGCTGGCTCTCGCGGGGTCGTTGGTGGAAATACCCGGTGCTGGCCGCCTCGCCCAGCCGCTCCACGCTGCCGCGTACCCGCACCTGCTGCTCCAGCGAAGGCCAGAAGAACACCATCTCAGCTCTGGGATTCTCGGTCAGCGCTCGGCCCTTTTCCGACTCGTAGCCGGTATAAAAGCTCAGATGACCCGCTTCATCCACCCCGCGCAGCAGCAAGGTCCGTACGCTGGGCTGGCCCTGCGCGTCGGCGGTGGCCAGCGAGAACGCATAAGGCTCGGCCAGCTGGTCGTCCTTGAGGGCGGCCCCCAGCCATTCGCTGAACTGCGCGGCGGGGTCGGGGTTCATCTCACTGCGGCTCAGGGCGGCGCGGGTGTACGACAGGCGCAGGTCGGTGAGGTCGGTCATGCGGCCAGTTTAGCGCTGTAGCACGTCTTCCAGGGGATAGCGCTTCACTTCGCCGCCCCAGTTCACCTCGACCAACAATTGCGCCGCTTGCCGGACCAACGGACGCGGCAGCTCGCGGAAGACGAGACTGCTCAGGCCCAGGCCACCGGCCTGTTGACCGCCATGCGGGAAGAAACGCACCATGCCAGTCTGCGGCTTTATGCAGCCAAGTTCGCGGCCCTGGGCATCCAGCAGCAGCAGGGCCGCGTTCCAGGCGGCTGGCTCCCCCGCGCTGCTCGCCTCGGCATAGAGGTTGACTCCTACAGTCGGGGTCGCCGCAAGGTCATCCGAAGCCAGCAAGTCCAGGGTGTGCAGGATAGTGCTGCGCCGCGTGGCCCGCCCAGGCGTTCCGGGCCGGCCATATTCGCCCAGGTCGCTGTAGTCCAGTCGGCAGTCGCCGCGCAGTAACTCGCTGGGCAGCACCACCTGAACAGAGCGCCCGGCGCCGAGGTCGGCGGCAGGTGTCCTGTTGTCCTCGGTTGCCCTGGGCGTAAAGCAGGCCCGCAGGTACTCGGCGCGGCTCGGCCAGAGTCTGTCTTCCGGGCGGGGAGCCGGGGGAGCAGGGGCCGTCAGGGCGGAGGCCAGCAGCAGCGCAGTCAGGGGCATGGGGTCAGTCTAGACCCAGCTCCACTCCGGCCTATTCCAGCACCTGACACTGCGGGCAAAAGTGGGTGCCGCGCTGGCCTAGCACCGTCTTCTCGATAGGCGTGCCGCAGCGGGGGCAGGGCTGCCCGCCCCGGCCGTAGGCGGCGTGCTGCAGTTGAAAGCCACCCCAGTCGCCGTCATGCTGGCGGTAGTTGCTGACGCCGTTCCCCAGGCTGGAGCCGCCCAGTTCAACCGCCTCTTGCATGACTTCACGGACAGCCGCATGCAGCCGCGCCGCCTGCTCCTCGCTCAGGCGACCCTGCGCCGGATGAATCCGGGCCCGCCACAGCGCCTCGTCGGCGTAGATGTTGCCGACGCCCGCCACAGGCCGCTGGCTGAGGAGCCAGGGCTTGACGGCCCCGGCGCGGGCGGCGGCCTGGGTGAATTCCTCCAGACCGAACTCCTCGCCCAGCGGCTCAGGCCCCATCGCAGCCAGGGTGGGCAGTGCCCCGTAATCGCCGCTGCGGACCACCCGCACCTTGCCGAAGCGGCGGGGGTCATTGAAATACAGTGCGCCGTCGCTGAGCCGCAGGGTCAGCCGGGTGTGCGGGCCTTCTTCTAGCCGGAAGCCGCCGGTCATCCCCAGATGCACAATCAGTTCGCGGTCGGGAGCCGCGTCTCCCTGGGCCAGCGGCAGAATCAGGTACTTGCCCCGGCGCTGCGGCTCCAGCACGGTACGTCCGTGGGCCAGCTCGGTGTCCGGGTACTTTTCGGGGTTGAGGTGCTGGATTTCCAGAACCGTGCGGCCCGTGACCAGCGGGGCTATCTTGCGGCGGGTGGTTTCTACTTCGGGCAGTTCGGGCATAGGGAGTCAGGGTAAAGCCTCTGGGCCTGCCAAACGGTGCGCCCGGTCAGTGTCGGCCCGTGAGCCGGGTCTTCAGGCCTTTTCGCCCAATCGGCGCTCTGTGCCGCCCGTCAGCCGCCGGATGTTGTCGCGGTGCTGCCAGATCAGCAGCAGGGCCAGCACTGTCAGTGCGGCGGTGCCGTACCAGGGCGGCGGCAACTGCACCAGGTAGCTGAAGGCCAGCAGCGCCAGCACGGCGGCGGCTCCAATGATGCTGCCCGCGCTAACATAGCGGGTCAGCCACATGGTAAAAATCGCCAGCACGAATGCAAAAAAGCCGATGGCGGGCGAGAGTGCAGCCACCGTGCCAAACGACGTGGCGACCCCTTTGCCCCCGCGCCCTCCCAGAAATACGCTGAAGTTGTGCCCGATGACGGCCAGCACGCCGCATAGCGCCACCCACTCCGGTTCCAGGCCCACCAGGCGGGCCAGAGTCACGGCCAATACGCCCTTGAGAATGTCAAACAGCGCCACGAAGGCTGCCGGGCCTTTGCCCAGCGAGCGCAGCACGTTGGTCGCGCCGGAATTGCCGCTGCCCACGGTGCGAATATCCACGCCACGTGAGCGGGCCACCCAGGTAGCAGCGGGCACTGCGCCCAGCAGGTAACACAGCGCAGCCATCAGCAGGTTTGGAATCACGACGAACATTCTAAACATGCCGAGTACAACAGATGTCTTAACTGGGCCACCGTACAATGCTAAATATGAATGTTGCCGTCATTGCAGATATACACGGCAACCTCCAGGCCCTGCGGGCTGTGCTGCGGGATATAGAGGCACGCGGCGTAGACCGCGTCATCGTGAATGGTGACTTGGTCAACCGGGGCCCGGACTCTGCCGCTGTGATGCAGGAGCTGCTGGAGCGGGAGAACGTGACCTTTATTCTGGGCAACCACGACGATCTGCTGCGGCTGTGGCAAGAGCGCTCAGAGGACCTGCCGCCGGATTGGTTCACTGACCCCTTCTGGGAAGCCACCGCCTGGAATGCCGAAGCTCTGGACCGGGCGGGACTGCTGTATGTGCCGCAGGGCTGGGCTTTTTCGGAAGTGGTGCGTGTGGAGGGACTGCCGGAGGTGCTCATTGCCCACGGCACGGTGGACAACTACCGCGAGGGCCTCAGTGACCGCATGAGCGCCGAGCGCCTGCGCCAAGTGTCGGGGGGGCACCGGGTGCTGGTGGGGTCACACATTCACCGCCCGGTCATGCACCGCAGCGGCGACACGTTGGTGCTGAATACCGGCGGGGTAGGCGTGTCCGCCGACGGTGATCCCCGCGCCGCCTACTTGCTGCTCACGTCGGGGCCAGGTGGCTGGGAGCCCCGGATTGTCCGGGTGGATTATGACCATGCGGGCAGCCTGCGGCGCTTTGGCGAGAGCGGCTACCTGCGCACTGGCCTGAGTGCTGAGATTTTCCGTCAAGAACTGCTGACTGCGCGCAGCTTGTATACGCCCTACTGGGCCTGGACCGAGGCCGAAGCCCTGCCGCGCACCCCGGCCACCTGGGACCATTTTCTGGCGGCTGAGCCTACCTTCCGGCCCGTATAGTGCTGAAGCAGAGCCTAACCCTCGCTTTACCTGTGGCGGGCGGCTGCGCCGGGTCTGGCATGCTAGAGGCATGAACAACGATATGAGCCGTACAGAAGCTGTCCAGAAGGTGGCCGAGCTGATCAAAGGCATCAAGTTCTGCATGCTGGTCACGCAGACCGATGAGGGCCGCCTGCACAGCCGCCCGGTGACCACCCAGGAGCAGGAGTTTGACGGCGACCTGTGGTTTATCGGTGGCAAGGATACCGAGTGGGTGCATGACATCTCGCAGCGCCCCGAAGTGAACCTGGCCTACGCCCAGCCGGACGGCCAGAACTATGTCAGCATCACGGGCCGCGCCCAGCTGTCGGATGACCGCGCCAAGCTGGAAGAAGTCTGGAGCGACTTTTATAAGGCTTATTTCCCCCAGGGCATAGATGACCCCAACGTGCAGCTGATTCATGTGGAGACGCACGGGGCCGAGCTGTGGGCGAGCAGCGGCAAGCTGGCTTCGGCGTTTGCACTCGCCAAGGGCCTGGTGACTGGTGAGCGCGGCGACCTGGGCACCAACGAAACCGTGTCGCTGGACTAGGCCGGGCCTGTGCGTGCGCTAATCGGGGGCTGACCCGCACAGACGAATAAGTCCATAAAGCAGGGCGCTGGAAGCATATTCTTTCCCAGCGCCCTGCTTCCGTGTCCTGTGTGCCCGGCTTATTCGCTTGGCAGCTGCACGGTCACCAGCTTGTCAGGCACGGGCGATTTCAGCACGATGCTGGTGTCACACTGCACGCCCATGTCCACCAGTTCCATCACCAAGTCGTTGAGGGCGGTGATGTCGGTCACGGCCACCTTAAGCAGCGCAGCGAAGCGTCCGGTCAGGTGATGACATTCCAGAACGTGCGGGTGGTCCTGTGCCCACTGGTCCAGCTCCCCGAACTTCTCGCCGGTATCGAACACGCCTACAAAAGCCACCACGCCGTAGCCGAGGGCTCCCAGCGACACAACTGCGCCATAAGAACGAATCACTTCAGCCGCTTCCAGTCGGCTGAGCCGGTCCGAAACGGTCGGCGCAGACACACCCAGGCGGCGGCCCAGCTCGCGGATACTCAGCCGGGCGTCGTGCTGTAGGGCATCTACCAGCTGAAGGTCCAGCTGATCCAGTTTCAGGGCACTTTGGCCCGTCTTGCGTTTGGCGGCGGTGTCGGTCTTTTTCATAGGTTCCTCTGAGTTTGCAGGAGAAGGCGTGAAGGTGAAAGGGGAGCGGAGTCCGTCTGGGCTTGCCGGGCGGGTGTCAAAGGGCAGAACATTCCTTACGTTTTACTGGAATGCTTGCTGGAAAATATACATCCAGCGTGGTGCAGACCAGACAGTATACCCGAGCTGCCGCGCCGTCTGCCAGGCCCATTCTGGCCTGCAGTGGGCGGCTACACTGCCAGACGTGACTTGTTCAGGTGAACCGCCAGTGGGTAGGCCGTCAGGTGCGTTGGGGGACGCGCTGCGCCCCTACCGTGGGCGGCGGGTGGTGGCCGGAGTGTCGGGTGGAGCCGACAGCGTGGCGCTGCTGCGGGGGCTGCTGGACGCTGGCGCTGAGCCGCTCGCAGCCCACTTTGACCACATGCTGCGCCCGGACTCGGCACAGGACGCCGCCTGGGTGGAGGCGCTGGCCGCTGAACTGGGTGTTCCCTATGCAGGCGGGCAGGCCGATGTGGGCCGGGTAGCGCAGGCGCGGGGCTGGAACCTGGAAGAGGCGGCGCGGCGGCTGCGCTACTCGTTCCTGACGCGCACGGCGAAGGCCGCAGGCATGGAAACGGTGCTCACCGCCCACACCCGCCGCGACCAGGCCGAAACGGTGCTGATGCGCTTGCTACGCGGTGAAGCGGTCCTGACCGGCATCGCGCCGCGCTGGGGTGGGGTCGAGCGCCCGCTGCTGGCAGTGACGCGGGAAGAGATCGAAGCCTATCTGCAGGCGCTGGGCCAGGACTGGCGTGAGGATTCCACCAACGCGGACACGGCCCTGACCCGTGTGTGGCTGCGGTTGGACGTGCTGCCGCTGCTGCGCTCCCGCTTTCCTGCGGCTGAGGAAACGCTGGCGGCCCTGGCTGGCCGCGCTGCTGAAGACGAAGCTGTGCTGACGGGCCTGGCTGCCGCCATACAGCCGCATACACCGCTGTCGGGGCAGCCGCCCGCTCTGCTGCGCCGCTGGCTGCGGGCCGAGCTGGGCGGCGCTGGCCTGAAGGTCCATGCTGGGCAGCTGCGTGAGCTGGCCGCAGCGCTGGCTGTAGGGGAGACCCGGCACCTCACCTTGCCCGGGGGGCAGCCGGTCAGTGTCACGGGGGGGCAGCTCGTGTTGCCTGCCGCGCGACCCAATTTCAGCGCCCCAGACTTTGACCATCCTGCCGAGTGGCAGGGGCGCACACCGCAGCCGGGGGACCGCATTCGGCTGCCGGGGGGCACGCGCCGCTTGAGTGACGTGCTGGCCGAAGCCCGCGTGCCCCGCGATTGGCGCTCCCAGGTGCCGCTGCTGGTGTCGGCACAAGGGGTGCAGTGGGTGGGGCTGCGTCCGCCGGTGTGGGCCGCCGGTGCCCGCGCACAAACCGGCTGGCACGACCCGCTGTGGGCCGGGATGGACGCCGCGTTGGCCCAGGCCAGGGCTGCCGCTGCTGCCCAGGAAGTGCCGGTGGGGGCTGCCGTGCTGGACGCGTCCGGCGCTGTGGTAGGCCTCGGGCGCAACCGCAGCCGTGAGTGCGGAGACATGACCCGTCACGCCGAGCTGGAGGCGCTGCGGCAGGCTGCTGGCGTTCTTGGCACCCCCTACCTGAGCGACTGCACCCTGGTGGTGACCCTGGAGCCCTGCCCGATGTGCCTGGGCGCGGCCCTGGAAGCCCGTGTGGGGCGTATCGTGTATGGCGCGGCCAACCCCAAAGCCGGGGCGCTGGGCGGCGTTCACGACCTGCTGGGCCACCGCTGGGGTGTGCAGCCGCAGGTGCAGGGCGGCTACCGCGCTGGCGAGTGTGCTCGCTTGCTCAAGGAAGCCTTCGCGGGATTTCGCCGGGGCTGAAACATGGCTTAGTCGGCAGCGTCCGCGCCCGTTCCGAACTCGGCCAGCTCATCGGCGTCTGGGCGCTGAAACCAGCGGTCCCATTCCCACAGCTGCTCGCGGGACACCTGAAAAGGATGTTCGCCGCCCGCGTTACGCCCTTCCAGCCGCGCCCACAGCTCATCCAGCGGCAGGTCCAACACATGTAGCCGGACCTCGGCCCCCAAGTCATGCGCCCGCATTCGGTACAGGGCACGCTCCTGCGGGGACCACAGGCCGTAGTCCAGCACCACATTGACGCCCAGTTCCAGCGTCCGGCCCGCCACCGACCACAGCAGCTCGCGCTCCAGCAGGCCGCGTTTGCCCTCCGTATCGTCCACGCCAAACAGCGGCTTCATCCACTCATCCGGGGTCAGGCGCAGGGCGCTCTGTTCGCGCTCCAGGGTGCGGGCCAGGGTGGTTTTGCCTGCTCCGGGCAGGCCGACCAGCAGGTGCAGGGTGGGCATCAGAAGGCCGATGATACGGGGCTGACGGAGTGGGTGCAAGGGGCTACGCACGCGGCGCTTGACTGTGGCTACACTTTAACCATGCTTCCCACTTACGCGGGCTGTCCCACCGAGGTCCTGGTTATCGGCACTCCGCACCTGGCCCAGCTGAAGATGCAGCCGAAGTTGGACGTGACCCTAGACCGTCTGCGGGCTTGGGCACCGGACCAGATAGCGGTGGAAGTGCTGCCCGGTGATCTGGTGGAGACTTACTCGCAACTCGGTCACCCCAATGCCGAGTTGCGGCACGGTGGGCGTCCGGTGGCCTGGCAGTTGGGCCAACGGGCGCAGCAGGTCACGGGCTGGAGCCGCCTTGAGGCGCTGGCACAGGCCCGGAGCGGACCGATTCCACAGCGGGCATTGGCTTATCTGGCGGCGCTGGAGCCGCATAATGCGCTGCTGCACTGGGAAGAGGCTGACCTTCCCGCAGACCTGCGGGCTGACCTGGGGGAGTTCGCGCAGTCGCCAGCGGAAAGCGTGAGCCTGGGCGTGGCTCTGGCCCGTCAGCTGGGACATGCCAGTCTGTGCCTGTTTGATGAATTCCCACTCACAGACTGGCCGACAGAACAGGAGCGGGCTTACTTGCAGGCCGCGACCTCGCCTGATTTTGAGGCGTGGCTGAGCGAACAGCCGGGGACGCAGCTACCTCAGCATAGTGACCACTGGCAGACCCTGCTGGCGGTGAATGCTCCGCAGAGCGTCCAGCAGAGTATTGCTCTGGAAACAGATGTCAATTTCCGGCTGGGCCTGCCGGGGCGCATGAAGCAGGCCGACTGGGACGCCCGCAATCTGGCGATAGCGGCGCGGCTGCGGACGGCCACTCTGCCGATTCCCGGTGACCGGCTCCTGGTCCTGGTGGGGCTGGCGCACAAAGGCCCGCTGGAAGCGGCGCTGCGGGTACTGGGGCCGGATGTAGAGTTGGTGGACCTGCGAGCCCTCGACTGAGACGGGAAGCAGCAAAAATAAGAGCAAAAGTTCAAAATAGATTTGTGTTGCCTGACCTTGCTTCCTTTCTCCATCAGCCGCTCCGGCGCATTGTCTACTATCGCCCGCCATGCGATGCGAATATTGATCTGAACCATTTGGGCACGCACGATGTTGGGCAAGGCGTGGAGCTCATCTTTGATATGGGATATTTCTTCATCACTTGGGATACTGCCGACGAAAAGGGGATTACGGTTCGGATTGGGCGAATGGTGGATTACCTGACCGGTGGAGTTTTTGAAGGCGTATCGGAACACCCTGACTGGAAAGCGCTTATTGGAGAACCGCTCAAAGGTCTAGAGATATTGCTTGGTGAAATCATACTGTACGTGGGCGAGAAGACCGTTTTTATCGTCACTGCTGAGGTTGATCGCCAAAATCCCGAAATCATTGACGGCATGGCCGATAATCTTGTGGTGTTCTTCAGCAAAGAGCGGCGTGCCCGCTTTTTCGCTCAATATCCGAACATCAAACCATAAAAAACCCGCCACCCCTCCTCAGGGCAGCGGGCCTCTTTCCTTCAACCCTCAATCACTCGAACTGCTTCAGCACCCCTTCTAATCTTTCCTTCTGCTTGCCGAAGTCCTCCACGCGCCTGCGCTCTTCTTCAATCACCTCGGCGGGGGCGTTCGCCACGAAGCGCTCGTTGCTCAGCTTGCCCTGCGCCTGCTTGATCTGCTTCTCGAACTCGGCCAGGCGCTTACGCTGCTTGCCCAGCCACTCGTCCACGTCCACGGTGCCTTCCAGCGGCGCGAGGATGGTCACGCCCTGTTCGACTTGACTGAGGGTGCGGCCTTCTAGCGTGTCCACCAGGTCCACGCGGGCCATCTGCCCCACCACGCGGGCGTTGGCGTGAACCACGTCTTTCAGGTCACCTTCGACCACCACGCTCAGGCGGTCCTGGGGCGAGAGGCCCAGCTCGTTCTTGAGGCTGCGGGCGGCATTCACGGCGGCACGCAGCGCGTCAAAAGCGCGGGTGGCTTCGGCGTCGTGTAGGGCGGCGTCACTGCGGGGCCACTCGCTCAGGGCGATTTGGCCCTCATAGCCCAGCGCGGCGTACAGCTCGGAGGTGATAAACGGCATAAAGGGATGCAGCAGCTTCAGAATCTGCGCCAGCACAGCTTTCAGGACGCGGGCCGTCTGCACGTTGCCCGTTTCGAGCGCAGGCTTGCTGGCCTCGATGTACCAGTCACAGAACTCGTCCCAGGCAAAGGCGTACAGCGTGCGAATCGCCGCGCCGATGTCCAGGTCGTCCAGCTGGGCGCTTGCTTCGGCGCTCACGGCGTTCAGGCGGCTGATAATCCAGCGGTCCGCCAGACTCAGCTCACCGTCCGCCTTCAGTTCACGCAGGGCTGTGGCCGGGTCTTCCTGCGGCAGCGTGACGCCTTCGAGGCGCATCAGCGCAAAGCGGGTCGCGTTCCACAACTTGTTGGCAAAGTTGCGGCCCTGCTCATAGCGGCGGTCATCGTGGCGGATGTCCTGCCCGCCGGTACTCAGGAAGGTAAAGGCAAAGCGGCAGGCGTCCACCCCGTACTGCCCGAACAGCTCCAGCGGGTCAATGCCGTTGCCCTTGCTCTTGGACATCTTCTGGCCCTTTTCGTCCAGATACAGCCCGTGCAGCATGATGTCGCGGAAGGGGGCCTGGCCGGTGTGCTCATAGGCAGCCATCTGCATGCGTGCCACCCAGAAGAACAGGATGTCGTAGCCGGTCACCAGCACCGAGGTGGGGTAGAACTTGCGGAAGTCGGGGGCGTCCGTGTCGGGCCAGCCCAACGTGGAAAAAGGCCACAGGTTAGAGCTGAACCAGGTGTCGAACACGTCCGGGTCGCGGCGCAGATTGAGGTGGGCGTAGCGGGGGTCTTTGTCACAGTCGAGGTCGGGGTTGTCCCGGTCCGGCACGTAGATGTTGCCTTCCTCGTCGTACCACACGGGAATCTGGTGGCCCCACCACAGCTGCCTTGAGATGTTCCAATCACGGATATTTTCCAACCAGTCGCGGTTAATTTTCTCGTGGCGGGCGGGGGTCAGGCGCATGTCGCCGTTGTCCAGACCCTTCAGCACGCGCTCGGCTAGCGGTTTGACGTTCACGAACCACTGCTCGGAGATAATCGGTTCCACCGGCACTTTGGTGCGCTCGCTCAGGCCAATCGCGGTCTTATGGTCTTTTTCTTCTAGCAGGTCGCCGCTTTCGCGCAGCGCCCTCACCACACTTTTGCGGGCCTCGAAGCGCTCCAGCCCCTGGAACTCGGCGGGCACCAGTTCGCCCGCCAGGTTGCCGGTCAGGTCGATCACGCTGGGGCGCTCTAGGCCGTGGCGCTCGCCCACTTCAAAGTCGGTGGGGTCGTGTGCTGGGGTGATTTTCAGTGCCCCCACACCAAAGTCCATCTCGACGGCTTCATCGGCAATGATGGGAATCCAGCGCTCGGTCAATGGAATGCGGGCCTGCTTGCCGACCAGATGGCGGAAGCGCGCGTCTTCGGGATGCACGGCAATCGCCTGGTCCGCGAAGATGGTTTCGGGCCGCACGGTGGCAATCCGGATTTCACCCGCGTCGCCGTTGCTTTCGCGCTCGCTGGCATCTTCAAGCCGGTACGACAGGGTGTACATTTTGCCCTGGCGCTCCTCGCGGTCAATCTCCAGCTCGCTGAGCGTGGTCTGGCTGACCGGGTCCCAGTTCACCATGCGCTCGCCCCGGTAGGCCAGGCCGTCGTGGTACAGGTCCACAAACTGCTTGCGCACGGCGCGGCTGAGGCCCTCGTCCATCGTGAAGCGCTCGCGGCTCCAGTCGGCGCTGACGCCCAGGCGGGTCAGCTGGTCCAGAATGACGCCGCCGTACTCTTCTTTCCACTCCCAGACTTTTTCCAGAAACTTGTCGCGGCCCAGCGCGTGGCGGTCCGTGCCCTGATCCTTGAGCTGCCGCTCCACCATCACCTGCGTGCTGATGCCCGCGTGGTCCATGCCCGGCAGGTACAGCGCCTCGAAGCCCGCCATGCGCTTGTAGCGAATCAGGGTGTCAATCAGGGTGTTGTCCAGCGCGTGGCCCAGGTGCAGGTTGCCGGTGACGTTGGGCGGGGGAATCACGATGGTGAAGGGAGGCTTGTCGCTGTGTGCGTCGGCCTTGAACGGCTGCTCACGCCAGAGCGTGGCCCACTTCGGCTCAGTGGCGGCGGGGTCGAACTGTGCGGGGAGGGCGGAAGTGTTTTGGGTGGGGTCGGTCATGGATGCTCCTTTGGAGGTCTAAGGGTCTGAGGGTCTAAATGTCTAAGGAGGTGAGGCAATGCCGCATCCATCTCCCAGTCCAGCTTGGGGTCTGCGAGGTCGGCCCAGTGGAAGGAAAACAGATGCCCGTCGGCGTGGTGCTGCCATTCGTCGGGGAGGCTATCAGGCGCAGCAAAGGCGTAGGTATGCGCGTGAAGCGGTGCGGGAGCTGCGCTTCCCACAGGTACGAGCAGAGGTACTGCGGCTTGCTCAGTTGGAGACCAGATTCCTCCCGAAGTTCGCGCACCGCAGCCGCTTCAGGTGCTTCGGCTGCCTCTACACCACCGGCCACGACCTGGACGCCTGCGCCGCCGTCTGGAACATGGTCAAACACCAGCAGCTCACGCTCACGCACCACAAAGCACAGCACCTTTTCACGTAAGGACCGCGCCGCAGCGTCTGCCCGCGCCTGTGCCTGAGTGCCGTAGAACGTAATCACATCTTCACCGCCTCTCTTTGCCTTTTGCCTTCTGCAAAACACAAAACGCCTCGCCCGCACGGCCTGCTCCGTATGCGGACGAGACGTAGACGTTTGAAAGTCGGAGAAGTCCCGCGTTACCACCGCGCTTCCTGCACGTTCATGCAGGCACTCGTGACGCGCTGTGTCGGGCGCACCCGGACGGGTCTACTCTCCCCAGGTTCATCATGCGGGGATTTCTGCCGTTCTGGCTCGTGGGCGACTTTCTCCGCTTCCCTTCCCACGCAGGCTCTCAGCCACGGCCCGCGCTCTCTTTGGGGGGTGAGGGGGTACTCCTCCCAGTCGTTGCTGACTCGATTGTAGAGGGTGGGCTGGCCTGGGAGCAAACTCCCGACACTGTGCGAAATGACACCCGCTTCATTCTGGAAGGAATACGCTGCGCTCTAAAGTTGCTGGACGAGAAGCCCCGGCCACGAGTTGACACGGCCATCCACCTCGGCTGCGGCTCCGGTCACTATGTGCTGGCTTTACTCCAAGAGGGTTGGCAAGTCACAGCGCTCGATATTTCACCTGAGAACATTCAACTGGTGCAGGAGAGGACTAAGGAGTACTCAGCCTGCCCTTTGCATCGCCGGAGGTCTGCGAGAAGGCGTGGCGGAGAATCGGGCAAAGTGTAAGCGTCAACGGTATCGTAGCTGCCGTTCTATTCGGTTCGGAAGATGAACTGTTGCCGCCAGGAAGGCGCGTGCTGGTCAGTGAGGAAGAAGCCTCACGCCTGCTCCCCGGATCCAAAATTGAGGTCCTCACTGAGTCCAGGCGTGAAGGCGTGCGTGTACGTGACGGCAGCACGTATCAGGCCCAGGAATTTCTCCTAATGGCCCGCCGCCGGGTTGTATGTTCCACCTGCCTTGACCGGGAGCAGATGCAGGCCTGTGCCTTCCAGCACCAGACTCCGGCCAGCCCCAGTGCGCTGCACTTGGAACATTTCCGAGCGACGCCGGAGCTGGGGATGTCCCGGCAGTAGAGAAAATGTGAGGTGCATTCTTCTACACTGGGAAGCATGATCGCTGGCAATTTCTCGGTGTTTCCCTTCTTGTCGGTCCTGCAAATGCTGATGGCGTCGGGACATACTGGCCGGTTGGATGTTCACGGAGAGCCGCGCACCGGGCAGCTGTGGTTCCATGAAGGCACCATCGTGCATGCCACCGCGGGGCAGTTGGAGGGCGAGAGCGCCATGCAGCTGCTGACCACCACCGAGAGCGGCGAATTTCAGTTTGACGGTTTACAGGCCCCCGCCTACGAAACGTTGTCCCTGGCGGGCGACCTGGCGCTGCGCCAGTTGTTTCAGGAGACCGAAGCCTGGAAGCCGCTGTTGGCCGAGTACAGTGATTGGACCCAGCCCTTTGATTTCACGCTGCAGTGGAATGACCGTTTGCCGGTCAACCGACAGCAGTTCCGGGTGCTGCGCAGCATAGAGCGTGGCCTGAGTATCAGCGAGATGGTGGACCAGGGCAACCTGCCCCCCCGGCTGTTGCTGGGCACGCTGCGGCAGTTTGAGCAGGCTGGTCTGATTGTTGCGCGCTGAGTTGCCTCCGTTTTCCCCCAAAGAACAAAAAACAACGCGTATTGACATCGCTCTATTTGGCCTTGCTGCGCGGCAGAGAACTGCGTTAGACGCCGAATTCCCGCTCCAGCCACTCGCGCCGTCCGCCCTCGGCTTCCAGGGCCGCTGTGGCTTCGGCCATGAACCGCTCGGCGGCGGCCTGGGCTTCGGCGGGGCTGACCCCATAGGTCGCCGGGTCATGCCGGATGCGGCGCAGCAGAGGAAAGACGGGCACGGCGGCGTGCGGCTGCCCCGCCACGTTTACGTCAGCTGCCCAGTTCAGCACCCAGTCCAGTGCGTAGAGCGCCGGGTCCAGGCTGCATGACCGTGGCACCGGCACTGCGGGCAAGCTGGGAAAGGTGATGCGGCCCGCGTCCTGAGCAGGGTCGGCGTTCATTCCAGCGCTTCCAGGGTAAAGCCGCGCTTCGCCTCTTTTAGCCGCCCGAAGGCCAGCTGTGGGTCGTGCGGTGGGCAGATCATGGCGTCTTCCTCAAACCACTGCGGCAGATACTTTTTGCGCATTTCCAGACAGGTCACTGGATACAGGTCGTAGCCCATCACGTAAGGATAAGGCGCGTGGGCGGCGGTGGCGATCAGGTCAGCGGGATACACCAGCATGTCGCCGCCGGAGCGCAGCACCACGCCCTGCTGGCCGAGGTTGTGGCCCGGCAGCGGCAGGACGCTCACGCCTGGCACAATCTCCGCTTCACCGTCCACCACGTCGAACATTCCCGCGTCGGCAATCGGCTCAAAGTAAGCCGCGATATAGCTGGCACGGCTGCGCTCGTGGGCGTGGCGGGCGTCATGCAGCTCCTGGCGCTGCACCACATAGCGGGCGTTCGGAAAGGTGGGCTCGCCCGCCGGGGTCACGTTGCGCCCCGCGTGGTCAAAGTGCAGGTGGGTGTTGATCACGATGTGGATGTCGTCGGGACTCAGACCCACCTCGCCCAGTCCCCGGAACACCGTCTCGTCACGGTCCAGCGCGTACATATGCTCGAACTTTTCGCCACCCTGGTCCCAGAATCCGCTCTCAATCAGGATGTTGCGCCCGTCCAGCTGAATCAGCAGCGGGTTGATTCGTAGGCTGATGCGGTTCAGCTCGTCGGCGGGGTTCAGGTCGTTCCACAGCACCTTGGGAATGGTGCCGAACATCGCGCCGCCATCCAGCCGAAAGCAGCCGTCGGTCAGGGTGGTCACCGTTGCGTCGCCCACCCGCTTCTGGGTTGTCCATGCCATAGGGAGAGTATGGCAAAAATCGTTCCCGCGAGCGAAGCGAGTCACGAAGTAGGGTGGCGGGCCGTCAAAAAAAAGCCCCTCCCGCCGGTGGGGAGGAGCAGGCAAATCGGCAGTCCCTCAGATTGTTTGCTCGGTGCGGGGACCTCCGTGCTCCTTGCCCAGCTCATCGGCGTCCAGTTCGACCTGGGCGCGGGGGTCGTTGTACATGGCCTCGTCCAGCACCCCTTCGCGCTTGGCCATGATGGCCGTGACAGCCGCGTCGCCGGTGATGTTCACAGCGGTGCGGGTCATGTCCAGCAGGCGGTCAATACCGATAATCATGGCAATGCCTTCTACCGGCACGCCCACCTGGGTCAGCACGGTGGCCAGCATGACCAGGCCCACGCCCGGCACGCCCGCTGTGCCCACCGAGGCCAGCACGGCCATGATGACCACGGTGCCCAGCTGCGCCAGCGTCAGGTCAATGCCGTACACCTGCGCGATAAAAATCACGGCCACGCCCTGCATGATGGCGGTGCCGTCCATGTTGATGGTGGCCCCCAGCGGAATGGTAAAGCTGGAAATCTGGTTGGGCACGCCCAGAGCTTCGCGGGCGGTGCGCAGGTTGACCGGGATAGTGGCGTTGGAGCTGGAGGTCGAAAAGGCAAACAGCATCGCCGGGCGCATCTTCTTGATAAAAGTGACGGGATTCAGCCCACTGAACAGCTTGAGCAGTAGCGGGTAGCTGATAAACAGGTGGATCAGCAGCACGACCAGCACGGTCATGAAGTACTTGAGCAGCGGCGCAAGGCTCTCAAAGCCCAGTTTGGCGACCACGCCCGCCATCAGCGCAAACACCCCGATAGGCGCAAACACCATCACGATGTTCACGATTTGCATCACCACATGGTTCCAGTCCTCGAAGGCTGCCTTGATGCGCTCGCCCGGCTTGCCCGACAGCATGATGGCCAGGCCCAGCAAAATGGCGAAGAAGATGATCTGGAGCATGTTGCCCTCGGCCAGCGCGGCTACCGGGTTGCTCGGAACGATGCCCACCAGCACCTCACTGACTGGCGGGGCCTCTGGAGCCTCGTAGCCACTGGGCAGCGCCATGTTGACGCCTACACCGGGGTTCACGATTTTGGCCCCGATCAGTGCCAGCACGATGGCAAACGCCGTGGTTGCCAGATAAAACAGCATGGTGCCCACGCCCAAGCGGCCCAGTTTGGCCGGGTCAGAGAGCGAAGTGGTGCCTACCACCAGCGACACGAACACCAGCGGCACCACCAGCAGCTTGAGCGCCGACATAAACAGGTTGCCGATGGTGCCGAACACCTGCGTATTGATGGTGGCCAGGACTGGCAAGCTGGGTGACAGGAAGTTGAACAGCAACCCCACGATCAGGCCGGCAATCAGCGCGGCCAGAATCTGGGTACTGAGGGACAGGTTTCTCCATGCAGTCATAAAAGTCTCCTTGGAACAAATGGTGGTGGAAATGGTAGAGATAAAGTCCTGGCTGCCGTGGGCCGGGGCTGTGTGTTCCAGGGACACTGGGCAGCGCCAGGCATGGTGGAGGCGCTGATCGGGGCCAGCGGTCACCTCCGAAGGCACGCCAAAAAGGCAGCGGCGCAGAGCTTTTCTATGGGTGGGCTTCCGTGTAGGTTCCGGTGCAGTGACATTTCCGTCAGGGATGCAAGGATATACAGAAAGTAGAGTTACTATGCGGGAATGTTTGCCCCGCTGTCAATTTGTTGTTCTCCCCGTGCAGCGGCCCTTTGGCCGCCTTAGACATCAAGCCCAGAATCGAAAAAGAGCCCCCGCGACCTTTGCTCAGGCGCGGGAGCTTCTCTTTGGAGCTGGGGTTTCTGGCTCAGGGCTGAGCGGGAGCTGGGGTCACCGCAGGGGGCGTGGGTGTGGGGGCCGCCTGGGGCAGCTCGGGCGTTTCCTCGCCGTCTGCCTGCTTTTCCTGCTGCTTCTTGGCTTCTTCGGCGGTCATCTGAAGGTCTTTGCTGACGCTGCCGGTACGCAGGTACTCCAGGGCGGCGCGCAGCTGCTGGTCGGCCTGGAGGTCCACCGTGGCCTGGCCCTGCACGGCGCTGCGCTCGCGGTGGGCGAACTCCCCGACATATTTGAAGACACCGTCGTCGGCGGCTTTGGCCTTGACTTCCTGGCCGTCCACCAGCAGGGTCAGCTCGGTGCCGGGCTTGACGCCACTGCCAGCGAAGTTCAGCGGCACCGGGAAGCGGGTGTCCTTGACCAGAATGTCGGGCAGGATGCCTTCTTTGTTGATGCGGCGGCCATTCGGAGTCACCCACTCGCTGTTGACAATCGCCACCCGGCCACCATCAGGAGTGTCGAAGGGCAGCTGAGCGACCCCCTTGCCGAAGGTCTTTTCACCGATGACGGTGGCCCGCTTCACGTCTTGCAGCGCTCCGCTCACCACTTCCGAGGCGCTGGCGCTGTTGCGGTTGACCAGTACGACCAGCTTGCCCTGATAGTCGCCCGCGCTGGCTTCGGCTTCACCGTACAGGCGGTTCTTGCCGTCTTTCTGGCGCAGCGAAACGATGGGGCCCTGCTGCATAAACTGGTCGGCCACGTCCACGCCCGCATTCAGCAAGCCGCCGCCGTTGTCGCGCATGTCCAGAATCAGCTGGGTGACGCCCCGCGCCTTCATTTCCTGCACCGCCGCTTGGAACTGCTCAGAGGCGCGCTTGTTGTAGAAGCTGGTCAGGGCAATGTAGCCCACGCCGCCGTCCAGTACAGCTGTTTCTACGCTGACGTTGGGCACTTCCTTGCGCTTCATGGTGACGGTGTATGGATTGCCGCCACGCGCAAAGGTAATGGTGACCGGCATACCCTGCTTGCCACGGACTAGCTTGACCACCTCGGTGGTGGTGGCGGCCCGCACATCCTTGCCGTCCACTTCCAGAAAGATGTCGCCCATCTGCACACCCGCGCCAAATGCTGCGCCGCCCTGGTACACAGTGCCTACCCGCACACCCTTGCCGCTGCGGTCACCCTCCAGTACCACGCCGATGCCGTAGAACTGGCCTTCGAGGTTGGCGGCATCAATTTCGTTGTCCTCGGGAGGCTCGTAGTAGGTGAATTCGTCGTCCAGTGCGCCCAGCGCCCCCTGAATCGCCCCGCGCATTACGGCGTCTTCGTCGACTTCGTACAGGTAGTTGCGCTCCAGCAGGTCCAGCACCTGCGTAAAGCTGCGGCCTGAGGCAGTGCGGAGCAGGTCGGCGGACGAGTAGCCCGTCATCTGGGCGTAGCCGACAGCCGCAGTGCCGGCCAGCGCACCCGAAAGAAGTAACACTTGATTTCTGTTCACCCGCCCAGTGTAAGCGCAGCGGGTTAGGAAGCGGTAAGCACAGTTGGGGGTATGGAGGAGCAGAAACGGGCGGAAAAGACCAGAAAGAAAGCCGTGACTCCTGGGCCGGTATGCTGCGGTCCGTGACAGGAACGGTTCCGCCCATGATTCACTTCGACCAGGTGTCGTTGCAGTACCCCTCGACCCGCACGCTGGCCCTGAGCCGGGTCACCACCGAGGTGGCGCGCGGCGAGTTCGTGTACCTGATCGGGCATTCGGGCGCTGGCAAAAGCAGCTTCATGAGCTTGCTGCTCAAGCGGGCTTTGCCCACCGAAGGCGAGGTGCGGGTGGCGGGCGAGCCACTGAACCGCTACCGGGGCGGGCGCGTGTCGGTGCTGCGGCGGCGCATGGGCATCATCTTTCAGGAAAATATGCTGCTCCCGCAGCTGACCGCGTACCAGAACGTGGCGTTCGCGCTGCGCGTGACCGAGGCCCCACGCGTCTCGTCGCTGGGCACCTGGAATGAGCGGGTGGGCACGGCGCTGCGTCTGGTGGGTCTGGAACACAAGCGTGCTGCCTTGCCGCGCCAGCTTTCGCAGGGTGAGCAGCAGCGGGTGGCGATTGCCCGCGCTGTGGTCGGGGCCCCGGCCCTGCTGCTGGCCGACGAACCCACCGGCAACCTGGACCCGGAGAACAGCCGCGATGTGCTGCGCGTGCTGGAGCGGGTGAATGAGAGCGGCACCACGGTGCTGGTCGCCACCCACGCCCGCGAGCTGGTGGAGTCGCGCCGCCACCGCACCCTGACCCTGCGCCGGGGCGAGCTCGTCCGCGACGACGCCGAGGGAGGCTACGAACTGTGAGCCTGCTGCACGCCCTGAGTGAGCACCTGCAATCGGCCCTGGCGTCTATGCGGGCCAACCTCACAGCGGTGCTGTCGACCCTGACCACCATTACCCTCACCCTGTTGGTGCTGGGCGCTGTGCTGTTGGCCGGGCAAAACCTGAACCGCACCCTGGCGGGTTTGGAGCGGCAGGTGGAAGTGGCGGCTTTTCTGGAACCGGGAGCGGACGGCCCCGCGCTGCTCAAGCATGCTGAGGGCATGGCTGGTGTGGCGCAGGCTGAGCTGCTCAGCCCCGAGCAGGTGCTGGCCGAAATGACCCGCGACTATCCCTACACTGCCGAGGCTGCGCAGCTGGCGGGCAACCCTTTTCCAGCCACCTTGCGCCTGCGGGTGACCAGTGTGGACCAGACCCGCGTGGTGGCTGCCGCCGCTGGGATGCTCAGGGGCGTGGAATCGGTGGAGTTCGGGGCCGGGTACGTGGACCAGGCGCTGGGGACCCTGCGGACCCTGCGGGCAGCGGGCGGCCTGCTGATTGGCCTGCTGCTGGGCGGCACGCTGTTTAGCATTCTGAATGCGGTGCAGGTCAGCATGTATGCGCGCCGGGGCGAGATCAATGTGATGCGGCTGCTGGGGGCGCGGCGCTCCTTTGTGCAGGGGCCGCACCTGATTGAAGGGCTGCTGCTGGGGCTGGGCGGTGCAGCGCTGGCGGGCATTATTTTGCTGCCGGTGGCGGGGCTGCTGAGTGCCCGCGCCGCCGAGCTGGTGCCTGCGTTGCCGCTGCTGCAAGGCACCGGCCCCCTGCTGACCTTGTGGCTGCAACTGGCCGCCCTGGGTGCGGGCGTGGGGTTGCTGGGCGGTTGGCTGGCGTCGGGCCGCTACCTGCGGGAGCTGGAATGAAGCCCTTGCCCGCCGGGCGCTGGTTGCCTGTGCTGGCCTTGCTGACTGCGCCGCTGTGGGCCCTGGCGCAGCAGGGGACGCCAGTTCCCGACCCTTTGCAGCAACAGTTGGAACAGCAGCAGGAGGTGGGTGAGCGCCAGCGTGCCCTGCTGGCCGAAATTCGCGGGTCACTCGCTTCGCTGAGCAGTGAGGAGCAGGCCACACTGAACCAGCTGGACCGGCTGAATGCCGAGATTGACCAGCTGCGTGGCCAGTCTGGGCTGCTGGACTTCAAGCTGCGGCAGACCGAGACCCGCTTGGGGGTGACCGAGCGCGACATCCTGGCGTTGCAGGCGCGGGTGGGGCAGCTGCGGAGCGGTATCACACTCCACCTGGATGCGCTCTACCGTGAGCGCACCGGCGAATATCTGGCCCTGCTGGCCCAGGCCCAGACCTTGCCTGAGCTGCTGCTGCGGCTGCGCTGGGCCAACTACGCGGGCGAGCGGCAAGTGGCCCTGATCCGCGAGCTGGACCGCGACGCCGAGCGGCTGGAGAGCGAATTGGCCGCCCAGGAAAAGACCCGCGCCGAACTGAAGACCCTGCAGGCGCAGCGGCAACAGGCCCTGGCAGAGCTGGCTGCCCGGCAGGCTGAGTCTCAGACCTTGCTGGCGGGCCTTCGCCGCACGGCGGCTGGTCAGCGCCTGCTGGAGTTGCAGGGCCGCGCTGAGCTGGCCCAAACAGGGCAGAATATTGACACCCTGCTGGACGCCGCCGCGCAGCAGCAAGCGCAGCTGGCAGCCCAGCGTCAGCGCGACCTGGAAGCCCAGCGGCAACGCGAAGCCGAGACCGCTGCGCGGCTGCGGGCGGCGCAGGACGCCGGAGCGGGTTCGGGTGGACAGGCCACGCCAGGGCCAGCCTCCCAAAGCCTAGCCTCTCAATCTGCTGCGCCCCAATCTTCTGGGCCCCAAGCTTCTGCGTCCCAAAGCCCGGCACCTCAGCCTCCCGCGTCTCAACCTCCTGCGCCTCAGGCGGCTGCGCCCCGGTCTGCTGCGCCCGCGTCCCCGGCCTCGCCCCGTCCTGCACCGGGCCGCACCCCTGCTGCACCGACATCCGCTCCGGCGGCCAGCAGCGACGTGCGGATTGTGCCGCAGGCTCCTGTCCCGCTGCAGGAACCTGCGCCTACGCCGCAGCAGCTGGCTGAAGCCCGTACCCAGGCCGAAGCGCGGGTGCAGCTGACCGAAGCGCAGCTGGCCCCCCTGCGTGGACGGCTGGACGCTTTGACCTTCCCCGTAGAGGGTGGACGGGTCAGCGAAGCCTATACGCCAGACAGCCCCTGGGCGGTGATTCGCGGCGGGTCCGGTCAGGTTGCCAGCGCCTCCGGCGAAGGCGTGGTCTTGGCGGTCACCTCCTTCAGCTCGCTGGGCTGGGTGGTGTTGCTGGACCACGGCGGAGGGCTGGTCACGGCGTATCTGGGCCTGGACGAACCCGCAGTGCAGGTGGGAGAACGGCTAAAAGCGGGCGCAGCGCTCGGCAAGCTCGGTGGCAGCCCGGTCTTTGGGCCAGATGCCATGGCTTTTCAAGTGAGCCGGGTAGAGGGCGGAGAACGCACGCCATTGCCGCCCCCCTTTTGAGGGCACTGGGTTTGAAGGCACTGGGTTTGAGGACGCTCCGGGTTCAGGCTTCGCGGCGGGTCAGGGTGTCCATCAAGGCCAGGAGTTCGCTGGCGGCGCTCTGGTCTGGAGCCTGCACCAGTGCCCCGCGTAGCAGCGTCAGCCCCCGCGCCGCCTCGGCACCGGCAAACTGCTGAGCGTATTCGATAGAGTCGCTCTCCAGAAGCCAGCCGAGCAGGTCCGAGATGATGGCCGGGTCCTTGTCCGTCCGTGACTGGCGCATCTGGTCCAAGAAGATGTGGCGGCGGGTTTCGTGGGCGTGCTGGAGCCAGTGCAGTACTACCAGCGTGCGCTTGCCTTCCAGCAGGTCGCCGCCGATTTCCTTGCCGTATTTGGCCGGGTCGCCGGTCAGGTTCAGCACATCGTCCCGAATCTGAAAAGCCGCGCCCAGTGCCAGGCCCGCCGGTTCAAAGTCGGGGTGCGGCGGTTGCCCAGCCGCCAGCGCTCCCAGCCGCAGCGGGGTCACGATGGTATAAAAGCCGGTCTTGAGCCGCACCATGTCCAGATAATCGTCTGGGGTCAGGTGCCATTCGCCGTGCTCCACCCAGCTCACGTCCAGATGCTGGCCCTCAGCGGTGCGGTGAATCATGCTCAGGAACTCCCTGAAGCCCCCTTCTAGCCCTGCCCGCTGCACCGCCGCCCACATATAGGCGTGCAGGGCGTCGCCAGTGTTGAGCGCGAGCGACACACCATGCAGCTTGTGTAGTGCAGGTGCGCCGCGCCGCTCGTCCGAATCGTCCACGATGTCATCGTGAATCAGCACCCAGTTCTGAAACAGCTCCAGCGCCGCCGCCAGCCACAGTGCCCGCTCCCACCCGGGGCTGCCCTCTGCCAGCCCATGTGCCCGCGCCGAGAGCAGCAGCAGCTCCGAGCGCAGGCCCTTGCCGCCGCGCTCAGGGTAGTCGCGCAGCATGTCATAAAAGGCGCGCAGTTCGGGACGAGACGCCGCAGCAGGGTCGGGTAGCAGCGATAGGGCCATCTGTTGGAGGTGGGGGCGCATTGAGGGTCAGTGTAGGGCAGAAGGAAGAAAGCAGAAGGCAGGGAGCCGCTGGCCTGCCACCTGCCTTTAGCTTTTAGCCCCCCGCCCGTGCCAGCCGCGCCAGTACCCGCTCGCGCCCCAGCACTTCCAGCAGTTCGGCCAGGTCCGGACTCTGCATGGTGCCCGCCACAGCGGCGCGGACTGGGGGCATCACCTTGCCCAGCTTCAGCTCGTGGGCTTCGGCGTACTCGTGCAAGGCGTGCTTGATACTGTCGGCGGTCCAGTCGTTCACGCCTTCCAGGGCCGCACGCAGGTCAGGGAGCAGGTCGGCGGCCTGCGCCAGAGCTTTGGCGGCTTTCTCATCGGTGGCGTAGTCGTCGGTCCAGAAATATCCGGTCATCTCGCTGAAGTCTCCCAGCGTCTCCAGGCGCGGAATCATCAAGCGGACCACAGCGGCAAAGTAGGCCTCGTCGTCTGTGGGCAGTCCTGCGCCGAACTCGCTCAGGTAGGCCTTTACGCGCTCTACGACTTCGTCTGCACTCAGGACTTCGCGCAGGTACTTGCCGTTCAGCCACTTCAGCTTGGTCACGTCAAAGGTCGAGCCGCCCAGGCTGACGCGGTCCCAGCTGAACTCGCGCACCATGTCGTCCACGCTGAATACTTCCTCGCCATTCGGCATGCTCCAGCCCATCATGCCCAGGTAGTTCAGCAGCGCTCCCGGCAAAATCCCCATGCGGCGGAAGTCCTCCACACTGGGGTCGCCCCGGCGCTTGGAATATTTCTTGCCGCCACTTGAGAGCAGCCAGGGCGTGTGGATCCATTCCGGCTCCTGCCAGCCCAGCCCTTCCAGAATCAGCTTGTGGATGGGGGTTGAGGTCAGCCACTCCTCGGCGCGAATCACGTGGGTCACGCCCATCAGGTGGTCATCCACCATCGCCGCCAGGTGGTAGGTGGGAAAGCCGTCGCGCTTGAGCAGCACTTTGTCGTCCAGCTGGGCATTGTCGAACACCACTTCGCCGCGCAGGCGGTCACGCACCACGGTTTGGCCTTCCAGCGGAGCTTTGAGGCGAATCACGAACTCCTCGCCAGCGGCGGCGCGGCGGTCCGATTCCTCGCGGGTCAGGGCCCGGTCACGCCGGTCATAGCCCAGATACGAGTCTTTGCGCTCTTCGGCAGCCCGGCGGCGTTCTTCCAGTTCCTCCGGGGTGTCAAAGGCGCGGTAGGCAGCGCCCGACTCCAGCAGCTGCATGGCGTAGCCCCGGTGCAGCTCGGCCCGCTGTGACTGGGTGTAGGGCCCGCGCTCGTCCTCGCGGCGGGGGCTGGCGTCGGGCTCGATGCCCAGCCAGTCGAGCATGTCCAGAATGCGCCCCTCGCTGGCCGCGTTGTAGCGGTTGCGGTCCGTGTCCTCGATCCGGACAATGAACCGGCCACCCTGCTGGCGGGCAAACACCGAGTTGAACAGCGCCTGATAGGCGGTGCCCACATGGGGGTCGCCGGTGGGACTGGGAGCGATACGGGTGACGGCAGCTTGGTCAGACATCGGGAGACAGCATAGCGTGGACCTTTTGCCCTGGCGGGTCTCCGCCGGGATACAAGCCTACGCTGGCAGCTGGTCGGGTTGCTGTAGCCCCAACCGGGCCAGACTTTGGGGGCGCAGCGGCATGGCCTCGGCAGGTGTTGTTTGAGCTGCTGCGGCAGCATGGGTGAAGGATGGGCCAGTTTGCCTACGCCGAATTGCCGTAAGCTCGGCAGCATGGTGTCCTATCCACCCTTCAAGCCCTGTCCCTGTGGTTCTGGCCGCAGCTTTGCTGTCTGCTGCGGCCCCCGCCTGAGCGGTGAGTGCCCCGCCGAAACCCCAGAGGCGCTGATGCGTTCGCGCTACACGGCGTTCGTGCTGCAAGACGCTGCTTATCTGCGGGCGACCTGGCACCCGTCCACCCGCCCGGCAACGCTGGACCTGGGCGGCACCCGCTGGCTGGGCCTGACCATTCACAGTGCGGCAGCAGACCGCGTCCGCTTCAGCGCCCGCTTCCAGGAAGATGGACGCAAGCACACCATGCATGAAGACAGCCGCTTCGTGCAGGATGACTCAGGCCGCTGGCTCTATCTGGACGGCATGCATCAGGAGTGATGGTTGGTGGAAGAAGGACGCCGCTGCCATCAACCACACCGCTATCAACCATCAGCGCTTCTTTTTCCCCTTGACCGGCCTACTTTCGGCCACCGCGTCCAGTGGATGGTCCGCTGGACCCGCCGGACGGGACGGCTGCCGCTGGGCATCTATGCTGAAGCGGCCAGCTCCCGCCAGCGCCAGGGTCAGCGTGCCCGCTATCAAGAGCAGCCAGTTCTGAATGATCGGGTTCAGCAGCCGGTCCAGCAGTTCACGGCTCAGGCCCTGTGTCAGCATCTTTTCGCCCTGTGTCAGCACCAGAACGCTCAGCACGGCCAGGGTGCTCATGGTGGCGACGGGGCGCACAGCCAGTCCCAGCATCAGCAGTGGGCCGCCGACCAGTTCCAGCAGCGACAGCAGCGGCGCGAACAGCAGCGGGAAGGGGAGCCCCAGCCCGCGCCACTCGGCGGCGGTGCCCTCAATGCCCACCACGAACAGATGCTGGTAGCCGCGCAGGGTGAGCAGAGCGCCCAGCAGCAGCCGCAGCATCAGCAGCGCTGTATCGGTGCGGCGTGACGAGACAGCGCTCACCGCCAGCGCCCTTTGCCCCGGTGCCCTACCCGGTTGCCCGCCACTGCCGTGCGGGCGCGAATCTGTTCGTCGTCGTAGCGCAGCATGACCGCCAGGCGCTGACGCGAGATGATGTGGTGCGGGTTCTTGGGCACGAACGCCGTCACGATATCTAGCCAACCGTCTGCGTGGTGCTCCACCACCACATGCAGCGGCAGCCGTACCCGGCAGGCTTCAAAATAACCACACACCAGCCAGCGGCGCTCCTCGGGGTACACGGCGCGCACCCGTCCACGCATCAGTACGTCGGTAATGTCGTGTTCCAAAAAGCCTTCGGCGCGGGCGTGCCCGACAGCGTGGGGCTTCACCTCAAAGCGCGAGAACAGGACGGCGTCGCGCAGCCGCTCGTGGGCGCGGGCCAGCGAGTGGGCGTTCAGGTCAATGCCTTCAAGTTCGCGTTCCCGCTGGGGCTTCACGGCTTTGGGCCGGTCCTTGGCGGCGGCCTGGGCCTGAGCCTCACGCTTTTCCCGCCGCTCTTTCTTCTCGGCACGGGCCAGCTCACTGCGCAGCGACTGCAGCAGCTCAAGCGGCATGGTCGTTGATGGACTGGTCACGGCTCACCTCCGGGTCACTCGCCCGCTGAGTACCCCCAAAACAAAAAAAACTCCCGCCAGCACTCGTGCGTGCTTGGTGGGATATGTCTCAGGCGCACC
The DNA here is from genome assembly GCF_014653275.1 of Deinococcus piscis. GTDB lineage: Bacteria > Deinococcota > Deinococci > Deinococcales > Deinococcaceae > Deinococcus > Deinococcus piscis. The sequence goes on along the minus strand of NZ_BNAL01000009.1, from coordinate 31,102 downwards.
CAGTTCAGGGCATAGAGGCAGTGTACCAGCCGCCCGGAAACGGGAGTTAAGAAGCGGCGCACATTTCCGGGCTGTGCGCCGCCGCTGTCTCACCTCTGGCTGCGGTATTCCTCGGTGGCCAATTGGATGCACACGGCCACGCCTTCCATCGCCTCGCGGACCTCTTCCAGCGGGGGGCGGGTCGGGGCCAGGCGGATATTGCGGCCATCGTCTTGGCCCTTGGGGAAGGTGCTGCCCGCAGGCGTCAGGCTAATGCCCGCTTGCCCGGCCAGCTCAATCACGCGGGCGGCGACTGGCTCGGCGGTGTCCAGACTGATAAAGTACCCGCCTTTGGGCTTGGTCCAAGTGGCGTACTCGCCCTGGGTGCCCAGCTCGCGGCTCAGGATTTCATCTACTGCTGCAAACTTGGGGGCAATCAGGCGGGCGTGCTCGGCCATCAGGCCTTCTAAGCCGCCGGAGTAAGTCTCCAGAAACCGCACATGCCGGGCTTGCTCGAACTTGTTGGGGCCGATGCTCTGGGCATTCAGGTGCTCACCTAGCCAAGCGATGTTGTCCTCACTGCTGCCCACAAAGCCCAGGCCCGCGCCCGCAAAGGTGATTTTGGAGGTCGAGGCATACACGAAGGCGCGGTTCGGGTGCCCGGCGTCGCGGCACAGAGCGACCAGATTCACCGGCTCGTCGCGGTCCTCCGCGTACAGGTGGTGCGCCCGGTAAGCGTCGTCCGCAAAAATGGTGAAGTCGGGGGCCGCCGCCTTCAGCCCGGCCAGCCGCGCCGCCTTTTCGGGGCTTATGGACTCTCCGGTGGGGTTGGAATAGGTCGGCACAAAGACGATGCCGCGCACGCTGGGGTCCTGCGCCAGCCGCTCTACGGCGTCCATGTCAGGGCCGTCCGGCTGCATCAGCACCGTCAGCAGCTCGAAGCCCAGATGCTCCAGTAGGCTGAAGTGCCGGTCATAGCCGGGCACCGTCACGATCATCTTGTTCGGCTGCCCGGCCCAGGGCTGGCCGCCGGGGAGGCCGTGCAGCAGCGCGAACATCAACACCAGGCCCTGCAGTTCCAGGCTGGAGTTGTTCCACACGATCACGTTTTCGTCCTTGAGGTCCAGATAATTGGCCGCCAGCGCCCGCGCCGAAGGCAGGCCCCGGATACCGCCGGGGTAGTTGCGCAGGTCGGTGCCGTCCATCTGAAAGTCATGCTCGTTCAGGGCACCGATCAGGCGGTTGGACAGCCCGAAGTCCTGATCACTGGGCTGCCCGCGCTGCATGTTCAGGCGCAGCCCTTTTTGCTGCAAAGCGGCGTAGGCGTCCTGGGCACTGGTCTGGGCACTCGTCATGCTTGCCAGTGTACTTCCAAGCGTTCCCTAACTGCCCAGCGTTCCCAACTGCCCAGCGTGCCCAGAGGTGCCGTGCCTTTTGCGGGAGTGCTGGGGCCTGGGCACTGCTCACCCGTCACGTTAGACTGTGCTTCATGAGTAAAGTCATCATCATCGGAGCCGGTGGGGTCGCCAACGTCACCGCCAAGAAGTGCGCCCAGAACGACGAAGTCTTCAGCGAAGTCCTGATCGCCACCCGCACGGTCAGCAAGGCCGACAAGATCGTGGCCGAAATCCACGAGCATTTCCCCGACTCCAAGACCAAATTCAGCACTGCCACTGTGGACGCCGACAACGTGCCCGCGCTGGTGGAACTGATTCAGGGCTTCGGCCCCGAAATGGTCATCAACCTCGCGCTGCCCTACCAGGACCTGACCATCATGGACGCCTGCCTGGAAACCGGCGTGCATTACCTGGACACCGCCAACTACGAGCCGAAGGACGTGGCGAAGTTCGAGTACTCGTGGCAGTGGGCCTACCAGGACAAGTTCAGGGAAAAGGGCCTCATGGCGCTGCTGGGCTGCGGCTTCGACCCCGGCGCGACCCAGGCGATGACCGCCTACCACGCCAAGCACCACTTTTCCGAAATGCAGTACCTCGACATCGTGGACTGCAACAACGGCAACCACGGCAAGGCGTTCGCCACCAACTTCAACCCCGAAATCAACATCCGCGAAATCACCGCCAACGGGCGCTACTTCGAGAATGGTGAGTGGGTCGAAACCCAGCCGCTGGAAATCAGCCAGGACATCTACTACCCCAACGTGGCGACCCGCAAGAGCTACGTGCTGTACCACGAAGAACTGGAATCCATCGTCAAGCACTTCCCGACCATCAAGCGTGCCCGCTTCTGGATGACCTTTGGGGAGGCGTACATCAAGCACCTGAACGTGCTCGAAGGCATTGGCATGACCTCCATTGAGCCGATTGACTTCCGTGGTCAGCAAATCGCCCCGATTGAGTTTCTGAAGGCCGTGCTGCCTGCGCCCGAATCGCTCGCGGCAGGCTACACGGGCCAGACCTGCATCGGCGTCCAGGTCAAGGGCACCGGCAAAGACGGCCAGCCCAAGGTTCACTTCGTCTACAACGTCAAGGACCACGCCGAGTGCTACCGCGAGGTGCAGGCGCAGGGCGTGAGCTACACCACCGGCGTGCCCGCCATGATTGGCGCGATGCTGATGCTGCGGGGTGACTGGATGCAGCCCGGCGTCTGGAACGTGGAACAGCTCGACCCCGACCCCTTCTTTGACGCGATGAACCAGTGGGGCCTGCCGCTGAGCGAACTGAGCGGCGTGGAGCTGGTGAAGGACTGAGGACGGCATTCGCCGCGTCCAAGGGTCTAAGGAAGACAGGAGGCCGGGAGCTATAGCCCCGGCCCTTTTCGTGGTGTCCTGCGTGCTGCGCTCTGGCGGTGCAGTGCCTCTGGACGCCACAGCAACTCTGAATGCTAGCGGCTGAACGGCTCCGGGCTGATGGGATGAAAGCCCCGCGTCTGCAAGCGGGTCTGCGAGTTGGCCGGGTCGGCCCGGTACTCGGCCAGTTCTCCAAGGCCCTGCTTGGCGTGGAGGCCAGCGGTCACCAGGACCAGGGCGGTTAGCAGCCAGCTCCCCCAGCGGAAGACGGCAGGTTGCCGGCGTGCCTGCCTGGCGGGCACCGCCTCGCCACGCGCAAAAGCCCACAGCCGGGGCCACTCAGCAGCGGCCAGGATCAGTGCGGCCAGCAGCAGGTGCCCGCTGAACAGCTTGACGGGCACGTCATACAGCAGGTTCAGGGCAACAATGTTGGTGAGGGTGACGCTGGAGAGCAGTGCGCCCAGCGTAACTGTGCGCCGGTGCAGCAGCAGCGCGGGCAGCACTTCCGCCAGTCCGGCCAGCCACTGATAGCCCGGACTGGCCGCCATGAAGCGCCACAGTAGGCCCATGGGGCTGGACTCGCCGTAGGTGGTGTCCAGCTGCTCGGCATGCAGCAGTCCGAACTGCCCAAAGTTGAACTTGATCAGGCCATAGCTGAGCAGCCACGCTGCCAGAAAAAAGCGCAGGAATCCACTCAGTGCGGGAACTTGCCAGGCAGGCAGGCGCTTTTGCAGGGCGGTCCAGAGGGTGCCCCCGGCCAGCGCTGCCAGGAACAGCAGACCGAAAAACATCCAGTCAAGCGCCGTGTCACCGCTTCCGGTGGGCCTCAGCGGGGGCCAGGACTGTCCGAGCGCAGCTTCATAGAGCCTGCCCACAGCGCTGTGCAGCTATTGCCGGGCGTCCGGCGGTAGGCACAGGGTTTGCCCAGCCAGCAGAAAGTAACCCGCCAGGTAAACACTGCCGAAGTTCAGCAGCCAGCGCCGCGGCAGTGGCCAGGGCCGGGGCGGAGATGAGGGAGGAGTCTCTGGCTTAGCGGTCATTGCCTTCCGGTACGGGTTCCTTGGCGGGAGCGTTTCCGCGCTGCTCCCTGTTCCAGACTTGCCCTACACTGCCCGCATGACCCAGACCCCTGCCCAGTTTGACGCTGTCGTCTATCCTGCCGCCCGGCTCAGCGGCACCGTACAGGCCCAGCCCAGCAAAAATTACACCACCCGTTTTCTGCTGGCGGCAGCCTTGGCAGAAGGGGAGAGCGTGGTACGCGGCGTGGCGGCCAGCGAAGATGCCGACGCCTTGATTCGTTCGCTGCGGGCCTGGGGAGCCCAGATTGTGCTGGACGGTCCAGACGCCCACGTCACCGGATTTGGCGCTCGGCCCCGTCCGGACACCCGTCTGGAGGTGGGTAACGCCGGCGCGGTGGCCCGCTTCTTGCTGGCCGTCGCCGCCCTGACAGATGGCACCGAGGTCGTGACTGACTCGCCGCACTCGCTGGGGCAGCGGCCTATGGGTGACTTGCTGGACGCCTTGCGTGGGCTGGGGCTAGAGGTCCGTAGCGCGGAAGGTGGCCGCTTGCCGGTCACGGTCAGGGGCGGGCCGGTGCCGGGCGGGGCCGTCACGGTCAGTGCCGAGCGGTCCAGCCAGTTTCTTTCGGGCCTGCTGTTTGCTGCGCCGCTGCTCCCTGCAGGGCTGGATATCACGGTCACCGGGCACATCAAAAGCGAGCCGCCCATCCGCCAGACCCTGGACACCCTACGCCGCTTCGGCATTCAGCTGGACGCCTCGGACGATCTGCGCCGCATTCGGGTAGCGGGCGTTCAGACGTACTGGGCGGGCAAATATGTGGTGCCCGGCGACTATCCCGGCAGTGCCGCGCTGCTGGTGGCCGGGGCGACGCTGCCCGGTGAGGTGCGCGTGACCGGCCTGGACCCCCAAGACTTGCAAGGAGAGCGGGCTGTGGTTGGGGTGCTGCGGCAAATGGGGGCCGATATCTCCCAGGACGCGGTAGGCGTGACGGTGCGAGGTGGGCGGCCCCTCCAGGCGGTCACACTGGATGGCGACCATTTCACCGACGCCATTCAGGTGATGTGTGCCGCTGCTGCCCGCGCCGAGGGCTGCACCACCTGGGAAAATGTGGCGACCCTGCGCCTCAAGGAGTGTGACCGCATCAGCGACACGCGGGCCGAGCTGCTGACGCTGGGGCTACAGGCCGAAGAAACTGCCGACTCGCTGACCGTGTGCGGAGGGGCGGTACGTGGAAACGTCCAGGTAGACGGCCACGGCGACCACCGCATGATCATGCTGCTCAGCTTGCTGGCCCTGCGGGCGGACAGCCCGGTCCGTGTGACCGGCGCACACCACATCCGCAAAAGTTACCCGGAGTTTTTCGCACATCTGCGGGCACTGGGAGCGCAGGTAGAGCTGCTGGCTTACTAGCGAGGCAAAGAAGCAGAGCGGCGAACCTTACACAAGTCCACCGCTCTGTTCCGATATTTATCCGCTATTTCTTGCGCTTAGAGGGCTTTTTGCCCATGCCGCCCAGATCGGTGCGCTCCTTGGCATCGCGCATAAAGGAGCGCAGCTTGGCCTCGAACTGTGGGCTCTGACGGCCAATGGCGCGGGGACGCGGCACCTCCTCAGGCTCCTCCAACAGTTCCTTGATCGAAAGGTCGAGGCGGCCACGCTCGTCGCGGCCAAGTACCTTGACCTCAACGTTTTCGCCTTCACGCACATGATCGTGGATGTTGCGCACGAACGAGTGGGCGATCTGGGAGATGTGGACCAGGCCGGTTTCGCCGTTTTCAAACTGCACAAACGCTCCGAAATCGGTCACGCGGGTGATACGGCCTTCAATAACTGCGCCGGGGTCAAGCTGCACTAAGGGTGCCCTCCTGAAATTGCATGCGCCCATGCTACTACACATCTTCTGTTTGGGTCAGCTGCTACAGTTGGATCATTCCCCAATTCACTGCTTTTCGGAGGTCTGACCATGTCTATTCCCCCACAGTTCCGTGCCCTTCAGGCCACCCGGTTGGCCTCTGCCCAGCGCACTCAGGGGCACGCTGTCGAGTCTGTCCTGCTGGGCCCTGACGACCTGCCGCCCGGCGACGTTACTGTCCGGGTAACCCATTCCAGCCTCAACTACAAAGATGGCCTGGCCCTCCAGGGCCGCCCCGGCATCCTCAAAACATTTCCCATCGTGCCCGGCATTGACCTGGCCGGTGAGGTGGTCGAAGGTTCTGGCGAAGGCTTTGGTCCCGGCAGTCAGGTGGTTGTGACCGGCTGGGGCATCGGAGAAAATACGAGTGGCGGGTACGCCGAGTATGCCCGCGTGCAGTCCGGCTGGGTCGAGCCACTTCCGCCCGGCACCGACGCTGCCTGGGCCATGGCGGTGGGTACAGCAGGCTTTACGGCCATGCTGGCGGTACTGGCTCTGGAGCGTCACACCCTGTACGGCCCAGTGCTGGACGGCCCAGTCCTGGTCACCGGGGCCACTGGGGGCGTGGGCAGTGTGGCTGTAGCACTGCTGGCCGCCGCTGGTCACGAGGTCCACGCCAGCACCGGCAAGATGCAGGAGGAAGCCTACTTGCGTGAGCTGGGAGCCCGAGTGGTGCTGCACCGCGACGAGGTCAGTGGCCTGAACCGTCCGCTGGAATCTGAGCGCTGGGCGGCGGCCATTGACACGGTGGGGGGCAGTACGCTGAGTGGGGTCATGTCGGCGCTGCGGCGGCAAGGGGCTGTGGCGGTGTGCGGTCTGGCGGGGAGTGCCGAGCTGACCGCCACCGTCTTCCCGCTGATTCTGCGCGGGGTCAGCCTACTGGGCATTGACTCGGTGGCCTGTCCGCGCCCGCTGCGCCGCGAAGCCTGGCAGCGCCTGGCCCGCGACCTCCCCGCCGAGCGCCTGGCTCCCATGACCCAGACCTACACCCTGGACGACCTGCCCCGGCTGTCGCGCCGCATTCTAGAGGGCGAACTGCGCGGGCGCAGTGTGATTGAGGTGGCGCGGCCCTGAACATCTGCGCCTGTGCTGCCAGCTGTAGCTGCCCACCAGCAGCGCCCCCAGTTTTGAGGGACTAAGGCCACTCACTGCAGAACTCCCGCTTAGCGGGGTACGGCCCCTTCCAAGAACACGGCCAGGAGTGATTCTCCGGCAGCTTCCCGCCCCGGATGGGCTGGCCCGGACACCAGCGGGTACAGGATCCCCATCAGGGCGCGGGTCAAGTCGGCGGGGGAGAGGTCACGGCGCAGTTCGCCGCGCTCCATCGCTTCCCCAATCATTTGTCCCAGGCCGCCCAGCCAAACCCGGCGGTAGTGGTTCTCGAAGTCGGCGCGGCGCTCAGGAGCCACGTGTTTGAGCTCGCCCGCCAGTTGCAAGCCCACCCAGTAATCCGGACTCTGAGCCAGCAAGCTTCCAACCAGACTCCGCAGCTGAGCACGCAGGTCGGGCTGCTGGCCCATTTGCTTGATGATGCTTTCCAGGTCGCCCACCGAGTCTTCCAAAATTGCCACGAACAGTGTTTCCTTGTCAGCGTAATGGTGGTAAAGGGCGGGCTTGGTCACGCCGACTGCCAGCGCCACTTCACGCATGGACACACCGTGATAGCCGCGTGAGACGAACAATTTGCCGGCCTCAGACAAGATGCGCTGGCGGGTATCTGTGATTTTGGGTACGGGCGGGACGGTGGGGCGTGCAGAACTCACGCTGCCCATCATAGCGGGCCGTGAGCGCCGTCACGGCCCAGGCTGCCTGGCACTGTTAGGCTAAGGCGCGATGACTGCGCCCACCTCTCTTTCTCCCAGCGCTGCTGGCACCCGCGTGCTGTGTGCCATGTCAGGCGGCGTGGACTCGTCGGTGACGGCTGCGCTGCTCAAGGACCAGGGCTACAGCGTGGTAGGGGCCATGATGCGCTTTTGGCCCGACGACAAGCGCACCGAAACTTTCGATTCGTGCTGCTCGCCCGACGCTGCCTATGAAGCCCGCCGCGTGGCCGAGCAGGTGGGCGTGCCCTTTTATCTGCTGGACTACCGCGAGCAGTTCCAGCGGCATATCGTTGAGCCGTTTATTGACGAGTACGCCCGTGGCCGCACGCCCAACCCCTGCGTGAACTGCAACACCAAGGTCAAGTTCGACGAACTGGTCAAGAAGGCCAAGATGCTGGGCTGTCAGTATGTCGCCACTGGGCACTACGTAAAGCGCATAGAAAATGAGCGCGGCGAGGTGGAATTCTGGCGCGGTGACGATCCCCGCAAGGACCAGACCTACTTCCTGTGGGGCACGCCCCGCGAGGCGCTGCCGTACATCCTGTTTCCGGTGGGCGAACTGGAAAAGCCCCGCGTGCGTGAAATCGCCGCCGAGCGCGGCCTGCTGACGGCCCAAAAGCCTGAAAGCCAGAACATCTGCTTCGTACCTGGCAAGGTGCAGGACTTTGTGGCAGAGCATCTGCCGCAGGTGCGCGGCCAGATTCGGGAAATCCGCACAGGCGAGGTGGTGGGCGAGCACCTGGGCACGCAGTTCTACACCCTGGGCCAGAAAAAGGGCCTGGGCCTGTTCCAGACCCACCGGGTGCGCCATGTGGTTCATCTGGACCCGGACACCCAGACCGTGTGGGTCGGCGACTACGAGGACTGCCTCTGGGATGAGCTGAGCGCTTCGCAGGCCAACTACCTCACAGACCTGTCCGAGCTGCCCCAGCGTTTGCAGGTGCAGGTGCGCTACCGCACGGCCCCAGTCGGCGCGACGGTGCTGCACGCGGATGAGCACGGATTTCGCCTGCGCTTTGATGAGCCGCAGTTTGCCGTGGCTCCCGGCCAGAGCGCTGTGCTGTATGACGGCCCCCGGTTACTGGGGGGTGGCCTGATTGACGACCATACCCGTCCACTCCCGGCCCTGTCCGGCCATGAGTGACAGGGGGCAGGGTGGTGGCGGCCCGGCGACCTCTCCCACAGCATTTTGGTGCTAGTCTGAAGTGTCTGACCCGAAGGTCAATACCAAGCCGGTGCACCCTAGCGGTGCATCTATGCTGAAGGGGGCAGCTCCGCCGAGAAGCTCCCCTTTGGTAGAGCGAGGAGGAAAGCGAATGTACAAGGGAACAGAAGGTCAGTGGGCCTTTTTTCTGCACCGCCTGTCTGGTCTGGCGATTTTGGCCTATTTCCTGCTGCACGTGATCAGTATCAGCCTGATTATTTTTGGCGAAGAAGCCTATATGCGGGTTCACCACCTGTATGACCTGTGGCCCTTCCGCATCGGCCTGATTTTTGTGACGGCTGGTGTGGCCTATCACGCCTTTAATGGCCTGCGCATCATGGCGATGGACTTTACCGGCAAGGGCGTGGCCTATCAGCGTCAGAGCTGGTACGCCGTGCTGGCGATTACCGCCCTGATTACTCTCTACACGCTGTTCAAGAATATCCCGCGCATCATGGGAGGCTACTGATGACCCGCGCCCGTACCTTGATGGACGCCCGCGCCCAATCCCACAGCAACGCCGAGCTGAACTGGTGGATTTTTATGCGGGTCAGTGGCCTGATTCTGATTTTCCTGGTGTTGGGTCACATCTACATGACCTTTATTCAGGTGTCCGACTCCGACGCCACCTACCACGCCGTGGTCGCCAAGCTGAGCAACCCTGCGTGGAAGCTGTATGACTGGCTGATCCTGACCTTGACCATGCTGCACGGCATGAACGGCGCACGTTACGTGATGGAGGATTACATCCGCTCCAACCCCAACCGGGCCTGGGTCAAGATGGTGGTCTTTTCGGTGGCGGCCCTGATCTATGCGCTGGGCACCGTGGGCCTGTTCTCTATCTGAGAAGGCCTAAGGCCCCAATTTTCACACTCTAAAAGTCTGTCTATTCAAAGGAAGTGACAATGCATCATCGTTATGACGTGGTCGTGGTAGGAGCCGGTGGCGCTGGCCTGATGGCTGCTCTGTACGCCGCCAAAGGCAACGTGTCTGTGGCCTGTGTCTCCAAGCTGTACCCCACCCGCTCTCACACCGGCGCGGCTCAGGGCGGCATCGGTGCCTCTTTGGGCAACGTGGGCGAAGACCACTGGGAATGGCACATGTTCGACACCATCAAGGGTGGCGACTACCTGACCGACCAGGACGCCGCCGAGGTGTTCTCCAAGGACATCGTGGACGCCGTGATCGAGCTGGAGCACATGGGCCTGCCCTTCTCCCGCGAGGCGGACGGCACCATCGCCCAGCGCAAGTTCGGCGGTCACACCCGCGAGTTTGGCAAGGCCGCCGTGGAGCGTGCCTGCTACGCCAAGGACCGCACCGGCCACATGATTCTGCAGACCCTGTACCAGCAGAACGTCAAAAACGGCACCACCTTCTACAACGAGTTCCATGTCTTCGACCTGCTGATCGAAGATGGGCGCTGCACGGGCGTGGTGGCTTACGACCTGGCAACGGGCGAGCTGCACACCTTCCACGCCAAAGCTGTGATTCTGGCAGCGGGTGGCTATGGCCGCGTGTTCAAGATCACTTCCAACGCCTTTACCCTGACCGGCGACCTGATGAGCATCTACTACCGCAAGGGGCTGCCGCTGGAAGACATGGAGTTCTACCAGTTCCACCCCACCGGCCTGAGCAAGCTGGGTATTCTGGTGACCGAAGGTATTCGCGGTGAGGGCGGCATTCTGCGCAACGTGAACGAAGAGCGCTTTATGGAGCGCTACGCCCCCACCATCAAGGACCTTGCGCCCCGCGACATCGTGGCCCGCAGCATGATCACCGAGATCCGCGAAGGCCGTGGCGTGGGCCCCGATAAGGACGCCATTTACATTGACTTGACCCACCTGCCGCGTGAAACCGTGGAAGGCAAGCTGGCCGAAATCACCGACCTGGCCCGTACCTATCTGGGCCTTGATCCTCTCAAGGACATGGTGCTGGTGCAGCCCACCGCCCACTACGCGATGGGTGGCATCCCCACCGACATTGACGGTCAGTGCCTCAGTGACGGCGCGGGCGGCAAGATTGAGGGTCTGTACGCTGCTGGTGAGCAGGCCTGCGTGTCTCTGCACGGGGCCAACCGTCTGGGCACCAACTCGCTGGGTGACCTGGTGGTGTTTGGTCGCCGCGCTGGCATCTCGGCGGCCAAATATGCGCGTCAGGCCGAGTATGGCCGCCTCTCCGAAGACCCCGAGGCCGAAACCCGCGAGATGCTGGCCGGGCTCCGCAGCAACAGCGGCAAAGACAACCCCGCCGACATCCGCAAAGTGCTGCAAGAAACCATGATGAATAACGTGGGTATCTTCCGCAACGGCCCCGACATGGAAAAGCAGGTCGAGATCATCAAGGAGCTCAAGGAGCGCTACAAGAATGTGGGCGTGGCCGATGTGAGCGCCAAGTTCAATGGTGACCTGATTGACGCCGTAGAGCTGGGCTTCCTGCTTGACTGTGCCGAGGCCATGACCGCTTCCGCTGTGAACCGCACCGAGTCGCGCGGCGCCCACGAGCGTGAGGACTACACCGAGCGCGACGACAAGAACTGGCTGAAGCACACCATGGCCTACAAAGACCTGAACAACGAAGGCAACGTGCTGATCGGCTACAAGCCGGTTGCACTCAAGGGCTACACCCGCGCCTTTGAACCCAAGGCCCGCGTCTACTAAGGCGGGAGGAGAACTATGAACATTACGGTCAAGATTCTGCGTTTCGATCCTGAACAGGACAAGAAGCAGCACTGGGAAAATTACGCTCTGGAAGTGGCACCGACCGACCGCGTGCTGGACATCCTGCACCAGGTCAAGTGGTTCCAGGACACCACCCTCAACTTCCGCCGCTCCTGCGGGCACGGCATTTGCGGCAGCGACGCCATGCTGATCAATGGCCGCAACCGCCTGGCCTGCAAGACGCTGGCCCGTGATGTGGTCAAAGAAGGTGGCACTCTCTCGGTGGAGCCTATTCGCGGCCTGAAGGTGGTCAAGGACCTCGTGGTGGACATGGAGCCGTTCTTCGACTCCTACAAGGCCATCATGCCGTTCTTCGTGAACGAGTCGCCGGCTCCCGCCCGCGAGCGCCTGCAATCGCCTGAGCATGCCGAGCTGATGGCGCACTCCAGCAACTGCATCCTGTGTGCGTGCTGCACCACCTCTTGCCCCATCTTCTGGGCCAACGGCAGCTACCTCGGCCCGGCTTCTATCGTGCAGGCCCACCGCTTCATCTTTGACAGCCGTGACGAAGCCACCCAGCAGCGTCTGGGCCTGATGAACCAGAACACCGGCGTATGGCGCTGCCGCACCGCCTACAACTGCACCGAAGCCTGCCCCCGCGAAATCCCGATTACCGAACTGATTGAACAGGTCAAGCGCTCGGTGATGTACGGTCAAGCCTGAGCTACGACTCAAATACTCAAAGCCCCTCTGCTATGGAGGGGCTTTTTTGTGACTGTGTGTGTTCTATGACCGAGCGTACTACTGAGGTCTGACTTCGCCGGTCACCTGCACCACGTCATGCACTTCTAGCTTGTTGGGGCCGCTGAACGCTTCTTTGGGCAGGCTGCCCGACTTGGCATGTCCCTGGCGGAAAGCGTCGGAACGGGTCCAGGCCTCGAACGATTCGCGGTCCCGCCAAAAGGTCAGCACCACAAAAGGATCGCCTTCGGCGGTTGGGCGCAGCACCTGATTGGCGATAAAGCCGTCCATACCGTCTACCAGACCGGCGCGGTCCTGAAAGCGGGCTTCAAATTGGTCGTGGTAACTGGGATGAACAAAAATACGGTTGGCAACGGTAATCATTTCAGGCCTCCTGAATCTGGGCAGAAGCGATGTCCTGCTCGGCGTAGCGGTGAATAAAGTCCACCTGGGTTCCGGTTTCGATGGCCCCGGGCCGCGCCGCTCTGACTCGGCTGATGGCGGTCTCCGCGTCTAGGCCCATACGCACCAGCACGCAGGCGGCCAGCGTCCCGGCGCGGCCCAGCCCACCCCGGCAATGCAGCACCACATGTTGTCCGTCCAGCAGCCCTCCTAGCACGTGCTGCACTGTTTCCTCGAACGCCTGTGCGTTGTGTGGGGCGCAGCGGTCCGGCACCGGGCAGGTCAGGACCGTGATGTCCTGTGCCGCTGCTTGCTCGGCGTAATCGGTGATGCCCAGCAATTCGTATTCGGGCGGCTCTAGCAAGGAAACCAGCAGCGTCATACCCTGAGCGCGCAGTGTGCCGAAATCCTCGGCCAAGTCGCGGTCATGCTGCACGCCCGGTTGCAGCAGGCTGGGGCCTTTTTTGCCGGGAGCGAAGGTCAGCCCCAAGCGCCCCGGCCACAGCGCGGTGGGAATCCAGTCCACCCGGATCGCCCCGCTCATCAGCCGTCCCTCAGCCAGCGGGCAGCGTCCAGGGCGTGGTAGGTGAGAATGGTGTCTGCTCCCGCACGCTTCATGGCCCCCAGGGTTTCCAGCACGGTGCGGCGCTCGTCCATATAGCCCGCCTGCGCCGCCGCTTTGACCAGTGCGTACTCGCCGCTCACGTTGTACGCCACCAGCGGCAGGTCGAACTCGTCACGCACCAAGCGCAGCACGTCCAGATAGGCCAGCGCGGGCTTGACCATCAGGAAGTCGGCTCCCTGCTCTACGTCCAGCCGCGCTTCATGCAGGGCCTCGCGGTAGCCGCCCACTGGATTCATCTGGTAGCTGGCCCGGTCACCCACACTGGGTGCGCTGCCCGCTGCCTCGCGGAAAGGGCCATAGTAGGCACTGGCATATTTGACGGCGTAGCTCATCACCGGAATCTGGGCATGTCCAGCGGCGTCCAGAGCGCTGCGAATGGCCGCAATCTGTCCGTCCATCATGGCGCTGGGAGCGATGATGTCTGCGCCTGCGTCCGCCTGCGACACGGCGGTGCGGGCCAGCAGTTCCAGCGAAGGGTCGTTGTCTACGGTCCACTGGTGGCCGTCCTGCACCAGATGGCCGCAGTGTCCGTGGTCGGTGTACTCGCACAGGCACGTATCGGCAATCACGGCAATCTCCGGTACGGCTGCCTTGATGGCGCGGGTGGCTTGCTGAACCACGCCTTCTGCGGCATAAGCCTGAGTGCCCGTTGCGTCCTTGTGGTCGGGAATACCGAACAAGATAACTGCGGGTATACCCAGGGCGTGTGCCTGCTGCGCCTGCTCTACAGCGCTGGCATAGGTGTGACGCTGGACCCCAGGCATGGTGCGGATCTCGGTCACATCCTGGCCCTCGTGCACAAAAATCGGGTGAATAAAGTCGGCGGAAGAGAGCTGGATTTCCTGCACCATGCGGCGAAGGGCTGGGGTACGGCGAAGTCGGCGGGGCCTGTCTTGCATAAGACTTAGGCTAGCGCAGGCTGCGCCGCTTCGACTGTGGTGTTCAATGTGTGGAGTGAGGCTGGGTGCTCTTATTCACTTCTGCGGCTGCTACACCGTAAAGACCTGCAAGCCTTCTTGCCAGCAGCGGCGCACAGTCCAGTTGCGCACCTGCTCTACCGCGTCCTGTGGGCCCCGCAGCGTCAGCCGTCAGTACAGGCGGCCCACACTCTCACCCCGCTCACGCTCCAACATGATCCCGGCCTCAGCGACTTGCTGTTCCAGTTCAGCCCACCACGCAGCAGGCGGCTGGGCAAGCAAGGTCAGATATTCGGTAATCACCGAGTTTCCCTACTCTATTTATGTTGAAGGCTGCGCGTCCGATGCTGCGGCTTCTAGAAAAGGTCTGACGCGCAGGCTCCGGCGGCTGTCTGGTGGGTCAAGGCGGCCCTGCGCCAGCAGCTGCTCGGCTGCGCCTTCTTCCAAGCGCTCCATCTTGAGCAGGTAGGCCCGCAAGCTGGCCGGGCTGTCAAAGCGGCGGGGGTGAGGGTCGCCCTCGGTCAGCAGGTCCAGCCACAGCATCACAGTTCGCGCAGGTCTTCCATCAGCTGCCAGCCCAGGCCAGCCGGAGTGCCCTGGAGCAGCGGCTCAAGCGCCTGGCTGGCGTCCTGGGCGTCAGCGTGCAGTTGCTCGGCATCTGGACGCTCGTCATAGACGCGCAGCACGGTGAACTGATAAAACACCTGCCCGCTGCTCGGCTCGCCATTGTCAAAAAAGGCGAAGGGCGGGTCGATCTCATCCCACAGGACGTTGGCCTCGTCCAGTTCGCGGGGCAGATAAGCGTCCAGGTCTATGCTCAGCTCACGCGGATGCCAGAGATAACCCTGGAGAAGTCGAATGGCAGCCCGACTGCCTTGGGGTCCAGCTTCGGTGGTCACGCTGTTCACCATAGCGCACTGCTTCCATATTCGCCCGCATACAACTTAAGGCTCCCTAGAAGGTCTGGGCACGGTGGGCAGCTGTGACCTACACTAGAGCTGCACAGGCAGAATTCCTAACTTCTGCCGAAAGGAGATCTATCATGGCTTTTGAACTTCCCCAACTGCCCTACGCTCACGACGCTCTGGAACCTCACATTGACGCCCAGACCATGCAGATTCACCACGGCAAGCACCACCAGGCCTACGTTGACAATGCCAACAAAGCCCTGGAAGGCACCGAGTGGGCCGACAAGGACGTGCTGGACGTGATCCAGAACCTGGACCGCCTGCCCGAAGACAAGAAGGGTGCAGTGCGTAACAACGCTGGTGGCCATGCCAACCACAGCCTGTTCTGGACGGTGTTGGGCGGCGGTCAGGGCGAAGGCAACCAGCCGGGCGGCGAACTGATGGAAGCCATCACCAGTGCTTTCGGTTCTTTTGACGCCTTCAAGGAGAAGTTTGAAGACGCCGCCAAGACCCGTTTCGGCTCCGGCTGGGCCTGGCTGGTTGTGAAGGACGGCAAGCTGGCTGTGGTCAGCACCGCCAACCAGGACAACCCACTGATGGGTGAAGCTGTGTCGGGTACCAGCGGCACTCCAATTCTGGGTGTGGACGTGTGGGAGCACGCCTACTACCTGAACTACCAAAACCGCCGCCCCGATTACCTGAAGGCGTTCTGGAACGTGGTGAACTGGGACGAAGTGGCCCGCCGCTACGCTGAAGCCAAGTAAGACTGGTCCTCTCAGAAGCCGCCCTCCGGGGCGGTTTTTTTGTGGTCAAGCGAGCGTTCAACAAAAAACCCCCGTCATACGGACGGGGGCCAGGGCGCAGCGGCTCAGCTTTGGGTTGGGCGGTCCAGTTCTTCTTCGGGAATCCCTGCGAACTCGCCCCGGCGGGCAGCGCGGCGGTCTTCTTCAGCGTCCTCTGCCACTTGGTATGCCTTGATAATGCGGCCCACCAGTGGGTGACGCACCACGTCCACATCGGTGAATTCGTGCCAGCTGATGCCCTCGATAGGCGACAGGACCCGCTTGGCAATCGCCAGGCCGGACGTGACATGGCGCGGCAGGTCAATCTGGGTCACGTCACCAGTCACAACCACTTTGGAGCTAAAGCCCATGCGGGTCAGGAACATTTTCATCTGCTCGCCCGTGGTGTTCTGCGCCTCGTCCAGAATCACAAAGGCGTCGTTGAGGGTGCGGCCCCGCATGAAGGCCAGCGGAGCTACCTCAATTACGCCACTTTGCAGGTAAGACTCGAACTTTTCCTGGTCCAGCATGTCGTACAGGGCGTCGTACAGCGGACGCAGGTAAGGGTCAATCTTGGCCTGAAGGTCGCCCGGTAGAAAGCCCAGGCGTTCGCCCGCTTCCACTGCCGGGCGGGTCAGAATGATGCGCTTGACCTTTTTGGTCTTGAGCGCCTGGACGGCCATCGCCACAGCCAGATAGGTTTTGCCGGTCCCGGCTGGGCCCACCCCAAAGACAATGTCACTGTTCTCGATTTTTTCGAGGTAGTCCTTTTGGCTGGGGGTCTTGGGCTTAAGGCCGCGTGGCAGGCTCAGGCCCCTGACCTCGGTTTCGGCAGCCAGCGAGCGGCCTTCTCCACTCAGGCGAGCGCTGCGGCGCAGGTGGTCCGGGGTCAGTTCGCCGCCTTTGCGGACCACGTCCAGAGCGTCGCGGACCATTCGCTCGGCCACTTCGACATCGGCGGGCGTGCCGCTGATCTGCACGGTGCCGCCCCGCGCATGTATCTGGGCAGGGGTCAGTTGGCGCATCAGCCGCAGGTTCTCGTCGCCCGTGCCCAGCAGGGCCAGGGCTTCCTCGCGGTGCTCCAGGTCAATTTGGAGGGTGAGCTGTTCGGCGGAAGTGCTGCTCTGGGTGTCCGCCGCAGTGAGATCAGGCCCGGTCAAAAGAGGTCCTGAGCGCTTGTGGGCAGAAAAGGGGAAAACGCAGTTGACATTGCCTGTAGTCTAGGCCACCGGCCAGGGGCTGTCATGGCCCAGCGCACTTTCTGTAGCTTTAGGCTTTGCTCTAGTCTGTAAGGGATGAAACTTGCGATTGTTGGAGCCACCGGAGCCGTAGGGCATGAGCTGCTGAAAGTGCTGGAAGCCAGCCGCCTGCCTATTGACGAGCTGCAACTGTATGCCAGCCCCCGCTCAGCTGGGACGCAGCTGCCGTTCCGTGGTGAGCCGCTCACAGTGCAGGCCATGCCCGAGGGCGCGATTCCTGCCGATGTGATTTTGGCTTCGGCGGGCGGCTCTATCAGCCAGGAGATGGCTCCCAAGTGGGTGGCGGGCGGCTCGCTGGTGATTGACAACTCCAGCGCCTTTCGCTATGACCCCGCCGTGCCACTGGTGGTGCCCGAAGTCAACGGTGCAGCGGCCCTGAAGCACCAGGGCATCATTGCCAATCCCAACTGCACCACAGCCATCGCAGCGGTGGCGGTGTATCCCATCCACCAGCGCTACGGGGTCAAGCGGATGATTGTCAGCACCTATCAGGCCACCTCGGGAGCCGGGCAAAAGGGCATCGAGGAGTTGCAGGAGCAGACCCGTCAGGAGCTGGCTGGGGAGAGCTATACGCCGGCAGCGTTCGCGCATCCCATTGCCTTCAATGTCATTCCGCATATTGACGCTTTTCAGGACAATGGCTACACCAAAGAAGAGATGAAAGTGGCCTGGGAAACCCGCAAGATTTTTGGCGACGAGTCGCTGCTGGTGAGCTGCACGGCGGTGCGGATTCCCACCTTCCGCACCCACGCCGAGGCGATCACGCTGGAGCTGGAGCGTCCGGCTTCCCCGCAGGAGGTCCGCGCGCTGCTGGCCGCTGCGCCCGGCGTGGAAGTGCGCGATGACGTGGAGCAAAAGGTGTACCCCATGCCCCTGACGGCCACCGGCAAGTATGACGTGGAAGTGGGCCGCATTCGTCAGAGCCTGGTCTTTGATGGCGGCATTGAGCTGTTTGTGGCGGGGGACCAACTGCTCAAGGGCGCGGCGCTGAATGCTGTGCAGATTGCCGAATATCTGTATGAACAGGGCGCACTGAAGTAACTCTGAAGTCAGCGGTATTCAGGGAGGCGAGAGCCTCCTCTTTCAACACGCTGTTTTGCAGCGCGAATTACCAATAAAAGCTGAAAGAAGGGAAGATGCCTATAGCTCACCGAGCCCTATCCCTCTACCGCATATCCAAACAGCCACGCCGCCAGCACCACCGTGCCCAGGTCAAAGGCCAGCAAAAAGCCCGCCCAGGACAGGGCCTCATCCGTCCAGCCCCCAGTCAGGAGGACGGAGGTGATGCGCACGGTGGCGATCACCAGCGGGACCAGCAGTGGGAAGGCCAGGGCGGGCAGCAGCGCTTCGCGGGCGCGCAGGTTGACGGTCAGGCTGGCGTAAAAGGTGGTCGCTGCACTCAGGCCGAAGATACCTAGCAACAGCACGCCCAGCAGCCCAGGCCAGGGCAGGGGCTGACCTGCCCCCAGTGCGCCAAACAGCAGCAGGCCAGTGGGCAAGGTCACTGCAGCAATCAGGAGCAGTGGCAGCAGCACGCCCAGCAGTTTGCCCAGGTAGATGGCGGCAGGCGGGGCAGGATAGAGCAGCAACTGCTCCAGCGCGCCCGCTTCCGACTCAGCAGAAAAGGCGCGGCCCGCCGCCACCGCCGAGGCCAGTGTCAGTGCGGTCCACACGGCCCCCGCAGCCAGATTGGCGGTGGCCCCCGCAGAGCGGCCATCCGGAGCGCCCAGCGCGAAGCCCTGGACCAGCAGGACCAGGGCCACATAAAAAGCAGTGGCCAGCAGCGCGTCACGGGTGCGGCCCGCCAGGCGCAGGTCTTTGGCGGCCACCGCCCAGGCCACGTGTAGGGCGCTCATCTGGCAGCCTCGCGCACTTCACGCAGCTGCCCCGCTGCCACATGCAGCTGCCGGGGGGCCAGGCGGGCGGCCAGTTCCGGCTCATGGGCGGCAATGATCAGGGTCGTGCCGCGAGTCGTCAGGTCGCCCAGCAGCTCCAGCACCAGCTCACGCCCAGCCGTATCCAGGTTGGCAAAGGGTTCGTCCACCAGGGTCAGTGGGCGGGCCAGGACCCAGGCCCGGGCCAGGGCCAAGCGCCTGCGCATCCCCGCCGAGAGGAAGCGGGTGCGTCGGTCCTCAGCGTCGGTCAGGTGTACGCGGGCCAGGGCCTCTGATACACCGCTCAGGGGGCGGCTGTGCATCCGCAGGGCAAATTCCAGATTCTCGCGGCAGGTGAGGTCCGGATAAAGCGCCGCGTCTACCGGCATCAGGTGAATCTGCTCGCGTACGGCAGCAGCGTCGCGCAGGTCATAGCCCAGGATGCGCCCCTCGCCCCGCGCCGGACGCAGCGCCGAAGCCAGCAGCCGCAGCAAGCTGGTTTTGCCCGCGCCGTTCGGGCCGAGCAAGGTGACGTGCTCACCCTGTGGAATGTCCAAGTCAATGCCGCGCAGCACCGCTTCACGGCCCAGCCGCAGCCAGACTGCACGCAGTTGCACAGCGTATTCGCCCGTACCCGTCACCTCAGACCCGCAGCCATTCGGGCATCACGCTGTAAAAAAAGGACGACAGCACCGTAAAGTAGCCGCTGAGCATCAGCAGACCGACCACCACCAGGATGGCTCCGCCTACTTTCTCGAAGGTGCCGGTGTAGCGGTTCAGGCCGCGCAGGTTGACGCGGTCCCACAGCAGCGCGGCCAGCAGAAACGGCACCGCCAGCCCCAGGGTATAGATGAGCAGCAGCACCACACCCTGCGAGAGCGAGCTGGTGCTGGCCGCCAGACCCAGAATGCTGCCGAGCGCTGGCCCCAGGCAGGGACTCCATCCAAAAGCAAAAGCGGCCCCCAGTGCCACCGGGCCGTAGTGGTCGGCGCTGCTCATCTGGCGGGTGTCGCGCATCATCCAGGGCAGGCGAATCGCCCCCAGCATCACCAGGCCAAAGAAGACAATCAGTCCACCGGCCAGGCGACCCAGCAGCAGCTTATGCGGAGCCAGCAGCGCGCCCAGTGCACTGGCGGTCGCACCCAGCGCCACAAACACCAAACCGAATCCGGCGATGAACCCCAGGGCGCGGACCAGCGGAGCGCGGGTACCGCCGATGACCCCCAGATAGGAGGGCACCAGCGGCAGCACGCAGGGGCTGAGAAAAGACAGCAACCCGGCGATAAAAGCAACCGTGAGGGTAGGGGCGCTGGCAACTTCGACCATAACGGCCAGTCTAACGCGGCGGCCTGGTCCGCAGAGTGAAGCTTGTCCCGGTGAAGAGGCCATTTTCACTTCCTGCTTGATGTTGTTGGAAGCCAACGCTTTAGTTCAGGGTGCGCTCTGGCGTGGGCTCCTGCCAGTCGGCGTGCAGCACACGCACGTCACGGCTGCCGTCCGCCGTGTACCACACCCGGACCCCTTGCTGCGCGGGGTCGCGCCTGAGGCGGTGCTCGGCACGGGGTGCAAGGGCGCGGTCCAGGGCCAGAAAAGCGTTGCGGTGGGCCGGAGTCCAGCCGCGCAGCTGCACCGTTTGCCCACTCTCATTGCGGAGCGTCAGGTAACCAGGTCCCAGCGCCACACTCAGCTCGGGTGGGTCAGGCCGGTGCCGGGGCTGCCAGCGGACAGCCGTGCCAAAGGTGGGGGACTCGACCTTGCCCAGGCTGCTGGCCGGGAGCCAGCCACTTGGTGGCCGGGGCGGGAGCCAGAGCAGACCTCCGAGCAGGTGGGCCAAGCCCCACAGGGCCAGCGCCAAGCCCCCACATAGGCTCAGAAAAGTCACGGGCTGCGCCAGCAACGCGGCTCCACCCAGCGCTATTGGCACCAGTCCCCAACCCCAGGCGGTTCGCTGCCAGACCGGCACAAAGGCACGCGGCCACCATTCGGCCAGCAACAGCACGGCTGCGCCCAGTCCGAACAGCACCGGCACTTCAAGCAGAGGAGCGAGCAGCAGCAGCAGCAGCCCCGGAATGCTCCACCAGCTCACCGCTGGACGCTGCCGCTGCCGCGCCGCAAGCCCCACCCGCGTCAGCCAGTACAGGGCCAGCACGGCCCAGGCAGCCACGAACCACAGGTTCAGCCGCTCCAAAAAGGGCGTGGTGAGGAGCCCTTCGAGCATCAGGGCTGCCCCCGGCGTACCTCAGCCGCCAGGTGCTGCAATTGCCCTTCAAGCAGGGTCCAGCCGGTCTGCACTGCGCCGCGTGACCCCGGCAGCGCAAACAGCAGGGTGTGGCCGGCCAGCCCACCCACCGCCCGCGACAGCATGGCTGCGCCGCCCACTTCTCCATACGACAGCATCCGGAACAGCTCCCCAAAGCCGGGCAGGGGCTTGGTCAGCAGGCTCTCGACCACAGGCACAGTCACGTCCCGCCCGGTGATACCGGTGCCGCCGGTGCTGAGGATCAGGTCAAAGCCGCCCACTTGCCAGTCGCGTAGCTGCTGATCAATGTCTGCCTGCTCATCCGGCACGATGCGGTAGCCGTCCACCTGATGCCCGGCCTCCTGCAACGCCGTGACCAGAAATTGCCCGCTGTGGTCCGTGTCTGGCGTGCGCGTGTCGCTGATCGTCAGCACCCCGCAGCGCAGGACCAGGGGAGTGCGGGGCAGGTGCGTGGCCGGCGCAGCGTGGTCCGCTAAAGGAGACATGCGCTTACCATACTCCGCCCCACCCCCGGCAAGCGTCAAAAAAGTAAGATTTCAGTAGGGCCCAGGAGAGCATGGGACGGCAGAGGAGGAGCGCGGTTACTTGCACCACCGCTTGAGCGTGGAAAGTGTGGAACAAGCAGCGCGGCCAAGGCCCTCAGGCCTCTGAACTTGCTTCCGGCGTCTCAACGTTGGCTGGCCTTACGTCCAGCCAGCAACACTTGGCGGACCTGTTCGGGCAGCGCCGCGTAGTCGCTGGCGGTCACGGCGCTGAGCGGTTTGCGTCCCAGTACTGCCAGCAGCTTGCCGCACTGTTCTTCCAGGAATTCGTGGTAGTCGCCTGCTCCGCCCGACTGCACACATTCCAGCGCCAGCAGTTTGAGCCGGCCTTCTAAGCCCTGCACCGCCAGAAAATGTGCGGCCTGCTCTGCTGTTGGCCCCAGGCGGTCTTCCAGACCAAGGACGGTTTCAGGCCGGTGCATCAGCTCGTCGGCAGCGCGGCGGACCAGTGGTTCGCGCAGGGTGAGCTGACAGGGGCGGCAAGGTGTGTGCGGGCTTGGCTCGCCGCAGACGGGGCAGGGCTGCCATCCCTGCTGCTCACGCCAGCGCCGACGCTGAGCCACGGCTTCAGCGGCCCGGCGCGCCACTTCCTGCAACTCTTCACCGGCAGCCTGGGCCACCTCTGCGGCGCGGGCCTGCTCGGCTGGGGCCAGCGCGGGCAACTGTGGGGCCTGCACGCGCCGCACTTCGCCGGGGTCGGTCCAGCCGGTGCCAAAGCGAATTTCGGTGACTTGCTCAGGAGTCACGCCGGGCGGGGCCTGCTGCGTCAGCAGCTCATTGAGCCGCCGCTGAAAGTGGTGCCGCTGCATGCTGAGATGGTGCGCCGCTGCCGAGTCGCGGGCCTCAATGTGCAGCGTGCCGAACTGAAAGGACCGTGCCCGTGTGAGCCGCGCCACATCGGGGCCCACGGCCTGCGGCCAGATCAGCAGCGCCTGTGCCCGCTGCACCCCAAAGCCCAGGCGGTTCTTGCCCAGGGCGGCGTTCATCAGTTCCCCGACGGTGCGGAGGTCGCCTTCGCGCCGGCCACTGCGGGCGCGGGTGCGGAAGCTGGGCTTGGGAGTGTAGGGACGGTCGCGGTCACTGTTCACGCGGGCACCTCCTGGGGGCTAAAGCGTCCGGCAGCGGCTTGCAGCACCAGCTGCGCCCCTGGTGGTTGCTCGGTCCCGGTCACGATGGCCTGCGGCACCGAGGCCGCCAGGTCCAGCAGAAATTGCCGGCGTTGCGGGTCCAGTTCGGCGGTCCAGTCATCAATAAGCAGCACGGGCGGCTCCCCGAACCGCTCGCTGAGCAGCTGCAACTCGGCGTAGCGGAGGGCCAGCGCAGCGGTGCGGCCCTCGCCCCGGCTGGCGTAGGTGCCCGCGCTCAGGCCGCCCAGGGTCAGCTCCAGGTCATCGCGGTGTGGACCAGTCAGCGTGACGCCGCGTGCCAATTCCTCGGCGCGGCGCGAGTGCAGGGTCTGGGCGTACGTCTCCAGGTCAGTGCTTTCCAGCAGCCGAATCTGCAATGCCTTGCGGCTCCCCAGTTCGGCGTTGGCCTGCCGCGCCAGCTCCTCTAGCCGCACCAGCGCCCGGCCCCGGAACTCCATGATGTCGCGCCCCAGCGTGACCAGAGGACTGTCCCACACGTCCAGCGCCCAGTCCTGGCCGTCACGCAGAGCGGCATTGCGCTGCGTCACCGTGCGCTCATAGCGGCTGAGCTGCTCGGCGTAGCGGGCGCTGAGGCGGCCCAGCAGCGAGTCCAGATAAGCCCTGCGCTTAGAGGGCGAGCCGAACACCAGTTCGGAGTCTTCCGGGCGAATCAGCACGGCGCTGCCGCGTGGCAGGTCGCCGGTGCGGGTGCGGACCCCGTCCACCTTCAGCTGCCGCCGTCCCCGCCCGATGCCCACCTCCTGCACGCTGAGGCTGCCCCCTTCGAGCACGTCGGCACGCACGTAGGCTTCGGCCTGCCCGGCCAGCACCAACTCTTCGAGACGTCCTGCTTCGGTGCGGCCTGTTAGTGCCAGGTAAGCGGCTTCCAGCAGGTTGGTCTTGCCCGCGCCGTTCTCACCCCATACACCCGTGACCCCCGCCGGAAACTCCAGCGTGTCGGGGGCCAGGTTACGGTAATTCAGGGTAGAGAGCTTGCTCAGGCGCACGGGCGACATTATAGGCGGGGTGCGCCTCTTCCCGGGGTTTCGTACCAGCGTTAGCGCAGCGAGTCGCGGCCCCGGCGCACATCACGCGTCAGGCGCTCCAGGTGAAAGGCGTCGCCGCCCATGTCCAGCACCACTGTCTCTCCCCGCTCATCCTGCGCGGTCACGAGCCAGGCCAGCTCACGTTTGCCTGCCCGGCGCACATGTCGGCGCTGCCCCTGCGCATCCGGTTCTAGGGCCAGTACAGCGTTGGGTACGTCCAGCCGCAGCAGCTCGGCCCGCAGCCATGCCAGCGCTGCTGGGTGCCCGGCCAGCAAGCCCTGTTCCAGATAGGGCTTGGGCTGGTTGTAGCGAACCGGCTGGCCGTCCCGGCGGGTCAGGTCGCCGCCTTGGGCGCGCAGCAGGGCATGCCCGGCGGCAATATCCCACTCGGCGCGGGGGGACATGGTGAAGGTGGCGTCTGCCTCGCCCGCTGCAATTCGGGCCAGCTTGAGGGCCGTAGAGCCGCTGGGCCGCATCCCGGCCAGAGGCAGGTCCTTCAGTTCGCGGTCCGTCTCAGTCACTGAAGTGGCGATGACATAGGGCGCAGCCGAATGGTGCAAAGCCGGCTGCCCGTTCTTAAAAGCCCCTAGCCCTAGCGCTCCTGAAAACAGTTCATCCGTCTCCGGCGCATAAATGACGCCCAGCACCGGCTCGCCCGCCACGGCCAGCCCAATGGACACGCAGTAGTCAGGGCTGCCCTCCGCGTACTCCTTGGTGCCGTCAATCGGGTCAATCAGCCAGACCCGCTCCCGGCTCAGCCGCCCGGCGCTGTCGGCCTCTTCTTCTGAAAGCAGACCATCTTCTGGAAAAGCGGCGGCCAGCTCACGCATCAGCAGCTGCGAGGCGGCGCGGTCAGCTTCGGTCACCGGGTCGTCGGCTCCGGTCTTGTAGTCCACGTTCAGCGTCCCCTGCCGCAAGCGCCGCACGAGGTCGCCCGCCTGCCGGGCCAGGTGCTCGGCAGTGTTGAGCACCTCCCTCACAGCCAGCACCGCGCTGACATCAGGCAAGGCGAGGGGACACAGCGGGCGCGGAACTCAGGCACATACGGGCGGGGCGGGGTCATGCCCTGAGTTTATCGCCGCTTTCCTCGCCAAAATCCCAGATATCCAGGTCATCTACAGCGCTGCCCAGGCTGCTCAGAGCGGCCAGGTCCTCAGCGCGGGCTTGGCCCTCGAAGTGGACGCCCTGCCCATGCCCAGCGGTCAGGTCGGCCATCAGGTCCGGAGAAACGCCCGAGAGCATCTGCGCGGTCTGCTGCGGCGTTGCCTTGAACAGCATTTCCTCCAGCACCTCGTCGGGAATCTCTGCCGAGACACTGGCCCGCGCTGTCCGCAGCAGCTCGGCGTCTACCTGAGGACGCTCGGCGGTTTCATCGTCCAGCTCTTCCCAGGTGATGGTGGGGATGACGCTCGGCGCGGGCCGGTACACCTCCTGCGAGGTCGCCTGCAAGTGCTGGGCAGGCGCGGGCGCTCCCTGCATGCCCACCTCCACTTGTGCGGGCTCCAAGGGGGCCTGGTCCAGTGGAGCGGCAGCAGTCTGACCCGCTTCGGCGGCGCGGTCACGCAAAATACGGCGCACACGCAGGGCGGCAATGACGACAATTACCAGCAGCAGGGCAGTCAATACGTAATTCATCGGGGTTCCTTCTTGAAAGGACTTGGGAGAAGTGGCGAAGAACCGTGCAACAAAGCGGAGTGACCCGCTTTACTCCATCATAAGGCTCGGCTCATGCTAGGGCAGGCAAACTTGCACTTCTCTTGCGCCCACGCTTACCCACGCAACCATGAAGGCGGCGCAGGCAGCGGCTCAGGGTTGCAACCGGGTCCGGTCACGCGGAAAGGCGCGCGCCATCCGCACATTGCTGATGCCCAGCAGCAGCGCCGTCAGCCGCTCTGCGCCGATGGCAAAACCTCCGTGGGGAGGCATGCCGTAGCGGAACACCTCCGCGTAGCCGCGCAGGGTTTCAGGGTTCAGGCCATAGGCTTCGATACTGCGGCGCAGCATTTCCGGGTCGTGGATGCGCTGCCCGCCCGACGTGATTTCCAGCCCGCGCAGCAGCAGGTCAAAGCCGCGTGTGACCGGCACACCGTCTACCTCGCCCGCCGGATGGGTATAAAAAGGCCGCGCCGCCTGTGGAAACTGGGTCACGAACACAAAATCGCTGCCGTGCTCGCGGATAAAGTATTCGCCCAGCAGCCGCTCGCCTTCGGGGTCAAGATCCTTGCCGCCCACCGCGTGCCCGAATTCACGCTCGACCAGGGCGCGGGCTTCCAGCAGCGGAATGCGCGGAATCCGGTCCGGCACCTGTGGCAGCGTGGCCTCCAGCAGCTTCAGCTCGGGGCCGCAGCGCTCGGCGACGCGGGCCAGCATCACGCGCAGCACCTCGGTTTCGACGTCCATCACATCCTCTTCCGAGTCAATAAAGCCCAGCTCGGCGTCCAGGCTGAGGTATTCGGTCAGGTGGCGGCTGGTGTTGTGCTGCTCGCCCCGGAATACGGGGGCCACCTCGAACACCCGCTCGAATGCGCCCACCATCATTTGCTTGTAGAGCTGCGGGCTCTGCGCCAGGTAAGCCGGTTCACCGAAATAATCCACGCTGAAGAGATTGGCCCCGCCCTCTGCGCCTGCCTCTACGATTTTGGGCGTGCTGATTTCGGTAAAGCCCATGCCACTCAGGGCCTCGCGGAAGCCGGCCAGCAGTTCGGCCTGGACCCGCAGCACAGCGCGTTCCTTCAGGCCACGCACCGTCACGGCGCGGTGGTTGAGCAGGGTGTCAGGGTGGACGCGGCTCAGCTTGGGCAGCTCAACCGGAGTGGCTTCAGCCGCCGCCGAAATCAGGCGCATGGCCTGCATCCGCACCTCAACCTCGCCCGCCTGCTTGGGGTGCGGAGCCACTGTCCCCAGAATCTCCACGCTGCTTTCGGGAAGCGGCAGGTCCAGGCCCAGGCCGTCGCTGACGCACTGCACGGCACCGCTGCCATCGCGCAGGGTCACGAACTGTAGGCCGCCCAGGTCACGGCGCGACAGAATCTGACCGCGCAGCCGGACCTCCTGGCCGGTCATGGGGGCCAGGTCGCGGATAAAGGTGCGGGGCAAAGTGGGAGTGTCGTGTGGGCTGGTCATGTGAGGGCTCCTTGTCGGGCGAGAAGGCGAAAAAGAAAGCCCCCGCTTGCCTGATTCAGGAAGCGGGGGCGCACACGGCGAAAAGACGTCCCCTAACGGGAATCGTCATTGTTGTTCGCCAGGGGCAACATGCCAGCAAGTGTAAGTCCGGACCTGCGAAGTGTCAAGCGCATGACAGTCTACAGGCCCTTCGCTTTAGGAGGATATCTCTGCAGCGGGCGTCTCTGCGGGAATCAACCCCAGCAGCGCTGGCCAGCCCCGCGAGAGGTTCAGCGCCGCCACTGCCCGCGCTGCCTGCGCCGGGAACGGGTCCAGCCCAGCAGTGACGCCCAGTAGCGGAATCGGGATTTCGGGGTCTTCGCGCTCCAGGATGCGCAGGTGTAGTTCGCAGGTGGGGCTGCCCGTCACGCCCAGGGCCTGCTCGGCTGCGCGCCGGATTCTGATCCAGGGCTGTGAGCGGTATTCATCGCGGTAGACCGCCAGCGCGTCGTGCTCGGAGTAGCCCTCGAACAGGGGAATGCGGGCCTGCACGGTCCCGCCATCACCGGGCAGTGTCTCCAGGCGGAAATGCCCAGTCAGCAGCGGGCGCAGCGCCTCCAGATCATCTGCGTCCAGGGTCAGGCCGATGCTTTCACGCGGCGACACCACCCGGCCCCGCAGCAAAGGCTCCAGCGCCAGCGCGGCGGCCACCACCCTGGCCGGTACGCTGGCCAGGGAAGCCAGAGCGGCAGGGGGATGCAGCTCCGGCAGGGTGGGATGCCCAGCCGCGCGGGGGCGCAGGTCCAGCACTTGTCCACCTTCCGGCGGCAAGTCACCCGTCCATTCCGGGCAGATGACGGTCACATCGGCAGCTCCAGCCTCGGTGCTGATGCCCAGGCCACGGAAACCGAACAGGCCGGGGTGCAGCTCCTCTGCCGAAGCGCCCGCATGCGCCGCCGAAACCAGGCGCACGGTCCGCAGCTCTGGGTGCCAGGCCGTCCAGCGCAGCCACTCGGCGGCCAGCGGATGGGCGGCTCCCAGCAGCTGAATATTCAGCGTGGTTAGCGCTCCCAAGGCCAGGCTCCTGGCGCAGCGGCAGCCCCGACGGCGCGGGGGCCAGTGTGCACCATCAGGGAACCGTTGACTGGAGCATATTCGGCCCATACCAGGGGGTGCGAAGCGGCAATCTGTTCGCGCAGGGCCTCGGCATCTTCAGGGTGAGAGCCGTACAGCAGGCCCGCCCGCAGCGGCGTGCCTTCACCGTAGCGCCGGGTGAGCTGCGCCGCGATTTCGCGGATGCCCCCCTTGTACCCACGGGCGCGGGCCGCAGTGGTGTAGATACCGGCGGGCTTTTCGACCGTCACCACTGGCTTGAGGTTCAGCAGGCCGCCCAGCGTGGCGGCCACCTTGCCGATGCGTCCGCCCTTTTGCAGAAAATCCAGTGTCTCGATGGTGAAATACAGCTCGGTCTCGTCCCGGACCTGCTCGGCCCACTGGAGTGCTGTCTCCACGCTCTCACCGCGCCCGGCGGCAGTCATCAGAGCGTGCAGCACGAAGGCCTGCGCCGCACTCAGGCTGCCAGAGTTGAACAGCTGTACCTGCACGCCGGGCAGCTCCTGCTCCAGTAGGGTGCGGGCCTGCTCGGCGGCGTTGGCACTGCCCGAAAGCCCCGGGCTGATGGTCAGCGCGACAATCTGCTGCGCTCCCTGGGCGGCGGCCTGCCGGTAGCCTTCCAGCCAGGCCTGCGGCGTGGGCTGAGAAGTGCTGGGGTGGGGGTTCCCGGCCAGAATTCGCGCCATCAGCTCCTCACGTGGCAGCTCGTGCATGGCGTAGGTATCGTTGCCGAACGTCACCGAAAAAGGAGCCACCGGCACATCATTGTTCAGGCCAGTAAAGGCGTCCAAGCCGCCGTCGGTCACCACCGCAAATTGGGAATCAGTCATGAAATCTCCACATCGTTCATCTGTTCTACCAGCTTCAGCGCGGCGGTATGGTCGGCACTGCCGCCAATGACGCGCTCGGCGGCCCGGTACAGTCCGCCTGTGGCTCCCAGCAGCGGAGCCGCTCCCTTCTGGGCTCCGACCACGTCCAGCGCAATGCCCACGTCCTTGGCCAGCAGCCCCAGAGCGAACGTCGCCGGAAATTCGCGGCTCAGCACCCGCTGCCCGATCAGATTCTCGCTGGCGTTCGAGCGGCCCGAAGAGGCATTAATCACGTCCAGTGCGGCGGTCAGTTCCACCCCACCTGCTTTGAGGGCAGCCAGACCTTCGCCCGCCGCCCAGAGATTCACAGCCAGCAAGGCATTGTTCACCGCTTTGACCGCAAAGCCTGCGCCTGTTGGCCCCACATGCACCACTTTGCCCGCGAAGGCGAGGCGTGGGCGCACCCGTTCCAGCACTGCGGGGTCACCACCGACCATCACGGTGAGGGTGCCGGCCTCCGCGCCGCCCGTGCCGCCCGAGACGGGCGCATCCAGAAAGTGGACGCCGCGCTCTGCCAGCCAGGCGGCCTGCGCCTGGGCTTCTTGCGGATGCCCGCTGGTGCAGTCCACCCAGACGGTGCCCGCTTCCAGCTGGCCGTCCAGCACCCGCAACACCTCCCACACCTCAGCAGAAGTGGGCAGACACGAAAAAATAACGTCGGCGTGCGCCAGGCTGCTTAGCTCGCATGCAGCGCTGCCAAACTCGGCTTCGTGCGCCTGGGCCCGCGCCGGGGTACGGTTCCAGACCAGGGTGTCAGATTGCCGGGCCAGGTGGCCTGCCATGGGATAACCCATCGCGCCCAGGCCGATAAATGCTGTGCTCATAGTTGCAGCTTAGCGCTGGGGGGCTCAGGTGTGCTCCGGGTGGCTGGTACGGCCGTGCTGACGCTCGTGCGCCTCAATTTCCTTTTGCAGGAAGTAGTTCAGCGCGGTCCTAATGGTGGCGATGGCGGCCAGCTTGCCGATTTCGTCCCAGGTGGGGGCCACCGCCGTCAGCAGCACATCGGCAGCAAGCAGAAATTCCAGCGCAATCGCCAGCCAGCGCCCCAGCTGAAGCCGCAGCGACTCCTTGACCTCATCCAGCACCCGGTCACGTTGGGCGAACACCCGCACAGACCGCCACGCCGCCTCCAGCAGCGCCGCTGCCACAATCAGCACCGCCGAAATTTCGGCCAGCGAAGCGACCAGGTGGGCCGCGCCCATGACCCAGTGTTGCAGCGATTCCGTCAACGGTTCGAGGGACATCAGCTCTCATTGTAGAAGCTGGAGCAAAGAACAGAGGAAAGAAATTTTTACATCTTGAATTACAAAAGAGGAGAAAGCAGGCGGAATACGGCATAGTGACAGCCATGCCCAGCCCCATCACCTCCCTACAAAACCCCACCGTCAAGCGCTTGGTCCGCCTGCGCGGCAGCCGCCGTGTCCGGGAAGGGGAGGGAAGAGTCGTAATTGAAGGTGCCCGCGAGGTTTCCCGCGCGCTGGCGGCAGGCTGGCCCCCTGAGGAGGTGTATCTGTGTTCGGCTCTATGGAGTCCTGAAGCGGCTCAGTTGGCCCCGCAGCTGCCGCTCTCCGCCATCACCGAGCTGAGCCCCGAAGCGTTCGCCAAGGTCAGTGGACGTGAGCACCCCGACGGTGTGCTGCTGCTGAGCCGTCCACCGCACAGCGACTGGCCCCGCTTGCCGGAGCAGGCGTTGCTGGTTGTGCTGCACGGCCTGGAGAAACCGGGCAATGTAGGGGCGATTTTGCGTACCGTAGACGGCGTAGGCGCAGATGGTGTACTTATCCTGGGCCGAGGGGCCGACCCCTACAGTCCGAACGTGATCCGTGCCTCACAGGGCAGCGTGTTCAATGTGCCGCTGCGCCAAACTGAGGAGGCAGAGGCTCTGGCCTGGTTGGAGCAAGAAGGCTTTACCCTGGTGGCCTGCACACCTGATGCCCCACGCACGTTCTGGGAAGCCGATCTGACAGGCCGAGTCGCGCTGCTGCTGGGGACCGAACACGAAGGCCTTCCGGCACACTGGCGGCGGGACGAATCGGCGGTTTCTATTCCGATGCGCGGGCAGGCCGACAGCTTAAATGTCGGGGTGGCCGCTGCCGTCGTGCTGTACGAGGCCCTGCGCCAGCGACACTAGAGCATTTGACATAATAAGAGGATGAAACGTGTTGGGGCGGCTGGGTATGGGAATGACTTGCGG
>NZ_BNAL01000008.1 GCF_014653275.1 Deinococcus piscis | reverse complement strand
TCGTCTTCAGGAGTCAGTTGGGGGTCAAGTCGTCTGATGACTTAGTCTACACCCGGAAGCTACTTATGTTTCTCAAACAGACTGGGCAAATTTGGTCTCATGACACCCGGAACTTTTCTATGCTGCCTGGATGCGTCATTTGTTAGTTACCCTGGCCCTCGCAGCCCTCACCACCGCCGCCGCAGCGGGCCAGATTCCCGGCCAGCCCATCTACTACTTTCCCAAGCGGGACGTGATGACCGATGCCAATCAGGGGTCTTTGGCTATTGCCGAGGCCAACGACACCGGAGCTAACACTTTTGTCGGGGTCTTCTGCAACGGACAGGGCGGCTACGACATCATCCTGAACACCAAAAATCCGCTTATGACCGAGAACAGTTTTTACCTCAACCGTTCTCCGAATGTCATGTACCGCATCGACTCCGAGGCTCCCAAGACCGTGAAAACGGAGACCGCCTTTCTGGACGATGCCCCCGACCTGACAGCGGTGTGGTTTACCGAACAAGCCGAGAAGGAAATCTACAGAGCTTTTGTCAGAGGGCGCTCCAAAGTCACCATGCGGGTGATGCGTGACGGTATGGCGCCGCTAGATTACGTTTTTACCGCCAAGGGCTTTATCGCGGCGATGGAGAGAATCGGCAATTGCCGTTAGTGACGAGACACCTTCTGCCTTGCAAGTCATGGACACTCAGCCTATCCCCGGCCCTATCCAGAATACCTGCGCTAGACTCGCTCCCTAAACGCGCAGCACGAAGCCCTCGCTCCTCCTGAAAGGTTCTTTGCCGTGACGACGCCTCCCGCTTCCCACACTCCGCTTGCCTTCGCCCGTGCGCGGGCGCTCATCTCTGCCAGCGCCCTCCACCACAACCTGAAGTTCCTGAGCGGCAAGGCCGGAGTGCCGCTGCTGTGGCCGATGAAAGCCAACGCCTACGGCCACGGCCTAGAGGTGGTGGCTCCGGTGGCTGCCGAGTCGGATGCCGTGTGGGGCATGGCTGTGGCGACTCCGGACGAGGCCCTGAAGCTGAGCGCTGTGCTGCGCGGGCTCCACTGCTGCAAGCCGGTGATGCTGTTCGGGGCGTCTTTCCCGGAGGAGTGGCCGGCGCTGGTAGAAGCGGGGATTGAGTTCACGGTCAACACCCTGGCAGAAGCCGAAGCTTTGCCCCCAGGAGCACGCGCTCACCTCAAGGTGAATACCGGCATGCACCGCCTGGGGGCAGACCCCGCCGAAGCGGTAGAGATTGGCCGGCGGCTTGAGGAGCGCGGTCAACTGGCAGCCATCTATTCTCATTTCAGCGAGGCGGAGGCCGAAGATCAGACCCTGTCCTGGACACAGTTCCAGACTTTTCAGGAAGTCGTCCGCCACTTTCCGAACGTCCTGCACCATATGGGCAACTCCTCTGCGGTGCTGAACCTGGGGCCGCTCCCAGGGGTGGACCTTGCCCGCCCTGGCCTGAGCAGCTACGGCGTGATGCCCCCGATTGAAACCCCCGAGCTGATTCCCGCCATGACCGTGCAGGCCCGGATCACCTATCTGCACAGTGCCGCCGCCGGTGAACGGGTGGGCTACAACGGCCTGAGCACCCTGACCCGCGACACCCTGATCGCCACACTGCCGGTTGGATACGCCGATGGCTACCCACGCCGCGCCACTGGGCAGGCCGAGGTGCTGATTGCGGGTGAGCGACGCCCGGTGCTGGGCCGGGTCTGCATGGACCATATGATGGTGGACGCGACTGGGCTGGATGTGCGCCCAGGTGACTGGGTCACGCTGTGGGGCCACGACGCCCAGGGCAATGCGCTGCATATTTCCGAGCTGGCCGCGTGGAGTGACATGGCCGAGTACGAAATCCTGACCCGCCTGGGTGGACGTGTGGAGCGGTTCGCTGCGCCTTAGCGCCAAAGCGGCACAATGGTAGTCATGACCAAGCAGCCTGACCATTCCTCCGCCCCGGTACTGCGCTGGACTTCCGGCGACCCCCAGGCTGCGGCCCTGATTCTTCAGGCCACGGCCCGCAGCGTCCTGGCGCGTGGACATGAGGAGCTGTGGCCCCCCGACACCCTGACTGTAGACGCTCTGGCGCAGGATTATCCGGCGGACGGCTGGCAGGTGGCCTGGCAGGGTGAAGCGCCGGTGGGCTGCTTTGTGTTGATGGACCCTGATCCCGTGTTCTGGGCCGAGAAACCACGCGGCGAGGCACTGTACCTACACAAGCTGGCGGTGCATCCACAGGCACAGGGGCAGGGCCTCAACCGCGCCCTGCTGGACCGTGCCGAGGAGCTGACGCGGGCGGCTGGTCGCCGCTGGCTGCGGCTGGACACCGACGTGACCCGGCCCAAGCTGCAAGCCCTGTACACAGAATTCGGCTTCGATACGGTAGACCGCCAGCGGGTGATGGGCTTTGAAGTGTTCCGGTATGAAAAGGAAGTCTAGAGGCGGCCTGGCTACACTCTGCACATGCCCTTTCAGATTTGCGCTGCTGCGCCGGTATCGCTGCTCAGGCCACTGGCCGAGCTGTACGGCTGCTCAGAAGAAGACCTGAGCCCCACCGCGCCGCAGCTTGGGGCCGCCTGGACCGCCCGCAACAGTGCGGACGAGCTGCTGGGGTTGCTCGCGCTGCGCTTCTCTTCGCCGGCGTATGGGGCAGAAGTGATGGGCGGAGTCTGGACCGAGCAGGAACGCGGAGAAGTCGCCCTGGCCCTGTTGAGGTCGGCACTGGCCGAGCAGCCCTTGCTGTACGCCTACGCGGATGAAACCCACTGGCCCGTGCAGGCGCTGAGCGACGCGGGACTGAGCCCGGTCAGCGCCTATCTTCAGCGCTCTGGACCGTTGCCACAACTTCACCTGGAGATTCCAACAGGCTTTCGGCTACTCCCGCTGTCTGAGGTGAGCGACCCGGCAGACCGCTGGGCCGCACAGGAAGGCTACTCAGACCTGATCGGCCACACGCATGTCACTGCCGAAGCAACCGCGCCGAACGCAGCTGGCTCGGATGACACCCTGGGCTGCTTGGCCTACAGTCCGCAGGGCACAGCTGTGGGCGTCTGCCGGGTATGGCAAGAAGCAGATGGAATCAGCCTCACTACGCCTGCGGTCCGCCCGGAGGCGCGGGGGATCGGACTCCGCGAGGCCATGCTCGCCTGGGTCTGTGCGCGGGCCAGGAGACGCGGCCTGCACCACATCACCCTGGAATCCTGGGGGGACTCAGAGGCAGACCAGGCCTGGGACGCAGGTCTCGGGCTGACCCTCAAGGTCCACACGCCCATCTACGCTCCGGCGCGCTGAACCGAACGCGGTTGCCCCAGAGGTCCGTTCGGCCTCTTCCAGAATAAAGCCTCACTAAACTTGACATAGATACACTCAAGTTTTATACTTCCGACAGATTGAGCAAACACTACATTTTTCGAGCTCAGGAGGTAAGAATTTGAATCCCGAACGATTTACCGAAAGTGCCACGCAGGCCATTGCTGCCGCGCAGAGCCTGGCGCAGGGCAGCGGACAGCAAACGCTCACGCCCACGCATCTGATGCGGACCCTGCTGGACAACGACACCGCCGCCCGTGCCCTGACGCTGGCCGGAGCTGACCTGAATGCACTGCGGGCCAGTCTGGACGCCCAACTTGCCAAGCTGCCCCGTGTGCAGGGCGCAGGGGGGCAGCTGTACATGGACAGTGCGCTTCAGCGTGCCTTTCAAAAAGCCGATACGCTGGCGGAACAGCTGGGCGATTCCTTCGTGGCGGCTGACGTGCTGCTGCTGGCTGTGCGCGGCGAGATGAATGACCGTTCTCTGCCCAGTGAGGCCGACCTGAACCGCGCCGTAAACGAACAACGAAAGGGGAAAACCGTGACCGACAAATCCAGTGAAGCGCAGTTTGACGCGCTGAATAAATACGGCACCGACCTGACCCAGCGGGCCAGGGACGGCAAATTTGACCCGGTGATTGGCCGCGACGAGGAGATTCGCCGCACCATGCAGATTCTGCTGCGCCGCACCAAGAACAATCCGGTGCTGATTGGTGAGCCTGGCGTGGGCAAGACCGCCATTGCCGAGGGCCTTGCCATGCGGATCGTGAGGGGCGACGTGCCCGACGGTCTGAAGGACAAGCGCATCGTGAGCCTGGAAATGGGCAGCCTGCTGGCCGGAGCCAAGTTCCGGGGCGAGTTCGAGGAGCGCCTCAAGGGCGTGATTGATGAGGTGGTGCAGTCGGCAGGCGAAATCATCCTGTTCGTGGACGAAATCCACACCATCGTGGGCGCTGGCAAGACCGAGGGCAGCCCCGACGCCGGCAACATGCTCAAGCCTGCCCTCGCACGCGGCGAGCTGCACCTGATCGGCGCGACCACCCTGGACGAATACCGCGAAATCGAAAAAGACCCGGCGCTGGAACGCCGCTTCCAGCCGGTATTCGTGGATGAACCCAGCGTGGAAGACACCATCTCTATCCTGCGCGGTATCAAGGAGCGCTATCAGGTACACCACAACGTGGAAATCACCGACCCCGCACTGGTGGCCGCCGCTCAGCTGAGCAACCGCTACATCACCGACCGGCAGCTCCCCGACAAGGCGATTGACCTCATTGACGAGTCGGCGGCCCGGCTGCGCATGGCGCTGGAGTCGAGCCCCGAGCGCGTGGACCAGCTGGAGCGGCGCAAGCTGCAACTGGAAATCGAGCGCGAAGCCCTGAAAAAGGAAAAGGACCAAGACAGTGTCGCCCGCTTGAGCGACATCGAGAACCAGCTACGGACCCTGACCGACGAGCTGACTGAAACCCGCTCCCGCTGGGAAGCCGAGCGCGGCGAAGTGGGCAAGTTGCGTGAAAAGCGCGAGGCGCTGGACCAGGTGCGCACCGACATTGAGCGGGCCAAGCGCGACTATGACCTGCAAAAAGCCGCTGAGCTGGAATACGGCGAACTGCCCCGCCTCGAAAAAGAAGTGCATGAGCTAGAAAATCAGCTCAAGGGCGCAGAATTCGCCCACACCGAAGTGACCGAAGAAGACATCGCCGCGGTGGTCAGCCGCTGGACCGGCATTCCCGTGAGCAAGCTGATGGAAGGCGAGCGCGAAAAGCTGCTGCAACTTGAGGGACAGCTGCACCGCCGCGTGATCGGGCAGGAGCGGGCCATCGAATCGGTGGCCGACACCATCCGCCGCGCCCGGGCTGGCCTGAACGATCCGAGCCGCCCACTGGGCAGCTTCATGTTCCTTGGTCCGACGGGGGTCGGCAAGACCGAGCTGGCCAAAGCCCTGGCCGAGTTCCTGTTCGACTCCAGTGACGCCATGGTGCGGATCGACATGTCCGAGTACATGGAGAAACACACGGTGGCCAGGTTGATCGGAGCCCCTCCCGGATACGTGGGCTACGAGGAAGGCGGTCAGCTGACCGAGGCGGTGCGCCGCCGCCCCTACTCGGTGATTCTGCTGGACGAAATCGAAAAAGCACACCCGGACGTGTTCAACGTGCTGCTGCAAGTGCTGGACGATGGCCGCCTGACCGATGGGCAGGGCCGCACAGTGGATTTCCGCAACACCCTGATCATCCTGACCAGCAACGTCGGCTCGCCGCTGATTCTGGAAATGCAGGCGCAGGGCCAACCGGCGGACGATATCCGTGAGGCCGTGCTGGAAGAGCTGCGCGGGCACTTCCGCCCCGAGTTCCTCAACCGCGTGGACGACATTATCGTGTTCGATGCCCTGACCGCCGAGAACCTGCGGCAAATCGTGGATATCCAACTGGGCGGCCTGCGCTCCCGCCTGGCCGAGCGCCGCGTGACCCTGAATCTCTCGGACGCCGCCAAGGACCGCCTGGCCCAGGTCGGCTACGACCCCGCCTTCGGTGCCCGTCCGCTCAAGCGAGCGATCAGCCGCGAGATCGAGACGCCGCTGGCCCGCCGCATTCTGAGTGGTGAAGTGCCCGACAACTCGGTGCTGAACGTGGGGTACGAAAATGGGGAATTTACCTTTGAGACGGGCGCGCTGAACTGAGTGCCACCCAGGAGAAGCTGGAGCGATGGCTCCGGCTTTTTTATTGGGGCCAGCGAAGGCGGAGCGTCGGGTCAAGCGGAAGTTGACCTATGCTCTGACGCTTTTCATTCAGCAGGACGAGGTGTGATGGCGCGCCTGCACCATTTCGGCCCCACAGCAAGGCAGGCTGCCAGGTGCCACCGTGCCAGACTTCAAGCTGCTGCCCCTGCATGAGCTTGTCTCCGAACAGGAAAAAGGTTTGTCGGGGAGCTTGCCCCTGAACACCAAGCTTGCCTTCCCTCGGCGCACGCGAGCGCTGGGGCCTACCCGCCAGCATCTTCTCTGCGGCGCTGGGCGGGCAAATCCTCCTCAGGAAGGCTGGAACCTCTGCCAGCGTTGCGGGCCCCTCACCCGGCAACCCGTCAGGATGGCTGGGGAAAAATCCCACCCCTGCTTCAGCCAATGCTTCAACCTTGCGCCACTGCCCTGCGTCTCGCTGCGGCGGCGCTCTAAAGTCGGTGCCCATATTGGTCATCGGCTGGCGGCACTGCGGGCAAAGGCATTCGCCTGACCCTAGCGGCTGCTTGAAGGCTTTGCGGCAGTGGAAACAGGCGTAATGTTGTAAGCGCCCAGTCACTTCGTAGAACTCAGCGCGGTCTATGCGGTGGGTGCGCGGCTTGCGGGACATGCTGCAAGTTTAGAGGCTGGAGCTCGCCTGTTTGAGCGCCTGCCGGGCCGTGGGGGCCAATCTCAGAGCATCATTCACAGCAGCGGGGCGTGGTCGCAGGCCAGCGGTGATGACTGCCAAGTGCGGCCACATGCGCCAGTCAGCCCGTACGGATGTCAGCAAACCGCTGGGCCACCACCGTTTGCGCTCCGGTCACACGCTCGCCCACACGGGCAACCGGGCGGAAGCCTGCCCCGAAGGAAAGCACCACCCGCTCACCACGCTCCAAAAAGGCCAGCTTGTTACCCTGGCGCACCGGCTGACCCGCACTGAAATAGGTGCGGGCTTGTAGGCGTCCAGTAGGTGCAGTTAGGGTCACACCCAAGTCGTTCCCAAAAGTCAGGGTCAGGCCATCGGCGGGGCGAGTCTGTTCCGGCAAGTGGGCGTCCTCACGCGTGAGGGCCTGCACGGTCCCGTCCTGCGGCGCATAGACATACCGCACGCTGAGCGAGTCTAAGGCCACACCTAGCTGCCAGCCATCCTCGGTACGGCGCACAAAAGCCACTCGGCCATCTGCCGGGGACAGCAGGCCAGCGCCCGCAGGCGGCAAGCGAACCGGGTCGCGGTAGCGATAGCTGCGCTGGTGGTAGGCCCAGGCCAGCGCCGCAGCGCTCAGACCGGCCAGCAGGTGCTTGGACTTCATGGTGCAAGTATAGGGAGAGGAGCCGCGCAGGCCCCTCTCCCCTGTCAAAAATGCGTGCCGCACCCGAACTTCAGCGGGTCAGAATGGTCACGCTGCTGAGCACGTCGGCTTGAGCCCCAGCAATCGGCTGCTCGCCGTAAGGCCCACTGGCTGAAGTCTTGGTGAGGGCACGCAGTACGTCCATACCTTCCACCACCCGGCCAAAGACCGTGTACTGCCCATTCAGGAAGCTGGCCGGAGCCAGGGTGATAAAGAACTGACTGCCCTGCGAGTCGGGCGAGGCGCTGCGGGCCATACCAAGCACACCGGCTTCATTGAAGGTCAGGCCGCTGTCCACCTCGTAGCGGAACGAGTAGCCGGGGCCGCCCGTGCCCCATTCGGCTTGCTGGGCCAGGTCAGCGCTCAGGGGGTCGCCGCCCTGCGCCATAAAGCCGTCAATCACGCGGTGAAAGCGGGTGCCCTCATAAAAGTGATTCCGGGCCAGGAAGATGAAACTATTGACCGCCTGTGGAGCTTTGTCCGGATACAACTCCAGGGTGATCGGACCACGCGAGGTGTTCAGCACGGCGCGGTACTGCTTGCCCGGCTCAGTCACCTGCTCCGCGCGGGCAAAGGTGACCGTGCGCTGCGGGGCCAGATAGGGCAGTGCCTGCCAGCTGCCATCTTGCTGCGCTGGGGCAGGCACCTGAGAGTGGGCTTGGGGGGGAGCGTCATGCTGCTCTTGCATCCCTTGCTGCATGGGAGCACAGGAGGCGAGTAGCAGCACCGGCAAGGTCCAGACCAATTTGTTCATGGCTGCCATTTTACGGCCCCGCGGCTGGCTCCAGGCCATCTGGTCAGATATTCGCCTGTGCTGGGCTCACTCCAGCGGCAGCGCAGTGGTCTGCTTTTCCTGCTTGACCACCAGGATGGAATCGGTGTGCTGCACGAGTGGGTTGGCCGCGAGCACATCCACCAAAAAGCGCTGGTATTCCATCAGGTCGCGGGTCGCCACTTTCAGGAAGTAATCGGTGCCGCCAAGGCACAAGTAGCATTCCAGCACCTCGGGACGGCGGCGCATCTGCTCTCCAAACGTTTCAAAGCCCGCTTTGGTCTGCCCCGACAGGGTGACCCGCACCATCACCAGAAAGCCGCGCCCAATCATTTCCGGGTCCAGCAGCGCCACGTAGCGCCGAATCAGCCCGGCCTCTTCCAGCCGCCGCACGCGCCGCAGCGTGGGGGCAGGGGTCAGACCCACTTCGTCAGCCAGCTCGGTGTTGGCAATGCGGCCATCGCGCTGAAGGATGTTCAGCAGGCGGATATCGGTTTCGTCCAGTTGCAATGAAGCCATATTTGACAGAATTTTAGCAGCCTGACGCAGTCTTATTGCGCCCACCAGGAAGTGGCGGGCCGCAAGCGCAATCGTACTTGGGAGATGAAGGGTTAAGATTGCGTCATCTTTCAAGCATCAGGGACGGAAAGTCGGCCAGGGCCTATAGGCCGGGCTGGCCCGCGCAGCGCCGGATGGACCGGCCTGGCCTCCGCGCCCCCAGAGAGGACAGACTATGCATATCGGACTCCCCAAGGAAATCAAGGTCAAAGAAAACCGGGTCGCCATGACCCCCGGCGGCGTGGAGTCGTTGGTGCGCCGTGGGCACCGCGTGACCGTCGAAGCGGGCGCGGGCGTTGGCAGCGGCTTTAGCGACGACGCCTACCGTCAGGCTGGAGCTGAGCTGGGCACGGCTGCCGACGCCTGGGCCGCCGAAATGGTGGTCAAGGTCAAGGAGCCAGTCGCCAGTGAGTACGGCTACCTGCGCAGCGACCTGCTGCTGTTCACCTACCTGCACCTGGCCGCTGACCGCCCGCTGACTGACGCACTGCTGGCGGCGGGCACCACGGCAGTGGCTTACGAAACCGTGCAGCATAGCGACGGCAGCCTGCCCCTGCTGATGCCCATGAGTGAAGTGGCTGGACGCCTGAGCGTGCAGGCTGGTGCCTACCATCTGCAAAAGCCGGTGGGTGGACGCGGCGTGCTGCTAGGCGGCGTGCCTGGCGTCAAGCCCGGCAACGTAACCATCGTGGGCGGCGGTGTGGTGGGCACCAACGCAGCCAAAATGGCGATGGGCCTGGGCGCTCACGTCAC
This sequence comes from Deinococcus piscis, assembly GCF_014653275.1. Taxonomy (GTDB): domain Bacteria; phylum Deinococcota; class Deinococci; order Deinococcales; family Deinococcaceae; genus Deinococcus; species Deinococcus piscis. Next base: position 82,612 of record NZ_BNAL01000008.1, on the reverse strand, counting down.
GATTCTGGATGTGTCGCAGCGCCGATTGGCCTACTTGGATGATGTGTTCTTTGGGCGCATCACCACCATGATGAGCAGCGAAGCCAACTTGCGCGAGCTGCTGCCACAGACTGATCTGCTGATCGGCGCGGTCCTGATCCCCGGAGCCAAAGCGCCGCATCTGGTCACCCGCGACATGCTGAGCCTGATGCCCGAGGGGGCAGTCATCGTGGACGTGGCCGTGGATCAGGGCGGCTGCGTGGAAACCATTCATGCCACCACCCATGACGACCCGACCTATGTGGTGGACGGCATCATCCACTACGGCGTTGCCAACATGCCCGGCGCTGTGCCGCGCACCTCTACCCTGGCCCTGACCAACCAGACCATGCCTTACGTGTTCAGCCTGGCCGAGCATGGCGTGCAGGCGCTGCAGCGCAACGCTTCGCTGCTGCCCGGCCTGAACACCTACGCCGGACAGCTGACCAACGGCCCAGTGGCCGAAGCCTTCGGCATGCCCTGGACCGACGCCGCCGAAGCTGTGCGGGGCAGCGCGGCAGCAGCCCACTAAGCAGAATCAGCCTAGGCAGAATCAATCCAGCATCAGGAAAGGACCGCCTCCTCTAATGACGCGGTCCTTTTCCTTAAATGGTCTCTCTTAGCTGCTGCCCCTGAGTACGGGCAGCGCTCAGTCCATCGCAGAAGCGAGGTTGACTTCAGGCTGGTGGACATCCGCGCCGATGCTGCGCAGGCGGGCTGCCAGGTTCTCGTAGCCACGGTTGAGGTACTCTACGCCGTCAATCACCGTTTCACCGTCAGCCGTCAGACCCGCAATAAACAGGGAGGCGCCTGCCCGCAGGTCGGCGGCCTTGACTGGTGCGCCGCGCAGGTGAGCACCACGAATAATCTGGGTGTAGCCGCTCACTTTGATGTCGGCCCCCATGCGCTGCAACTCGGCCACATGGGTGAGGCGGTCTTTGTACACCGGGTCCTGCACGATGCTGGTGCCGTCTACCGTTGCCAGCAATGCACTCATCTGGGGTTGCAGGTCGGTGGGGAAACCGGGATAGCTCTGGGTGGTCACATCTACCGGGCGCAAGATGCCGCGCGTAGCGTCCACGACCAGCGAGTCAGCGCTCTCGGTGATCTGCACGCCCATCTCCTCCAGCTTGCTGCTCAGGGAGCGGACGTGGTCGGGGCGCAGGTCGGTCAGCGTCAGGCGGCTGCGGGTGGCAGCGGCGGCCAGCATAAAGGTGCCCGCCTCAATGCGGTCAGGAATCACCCGGTACTCGCCTCCGCGCAGGGCTTTTACGCCATAAATGTCCAGGGTGTTGGTGCCCGCGCCGCGAATGTCGGCACCCAACGAGTTCAGGAAGCCGATCAGGTCCACCACGTCGGTATCAATTGACGCATTTTCCAGGGTGACATGGCTGCCTTCGCCCAGCACCGAAGCCAGAATGGCGTTGTGGGTGCCGCCGACGGTCAACATCTCAAACACAAAGCGTCCACCAAAGTTCGCGCCCCGGCTGGCCTGGAAGTTACCGCCCTCTTCAGTGACATCAATCCCGATGGCACGGAATGCTTTGACGTGCTGATCTACAGGCCGGAACCCAAACGCGCAGCCGCCAGGCATGCTCACCGTGGCTTCACCGGCCCGGCCCAGCAGCGCACCCATCATGATGAACGAAGCGCGCATCTTGCTCACCAGCGCGTATGGCGCGTCGGTGTGCAGCAGCTCGGGCGTGTGGATGGTGAGGCTGTTGGGCCCCGTCCAAGCGTGGCGCGCGCCCACATGGCTGGCCAGCTCCAGGATGGTATAGACATCGCTCAACCGGGGAATGCCATGCAAAGTCACCGGCTCACTACTCAGAAGGCTGGCCACCAAAATGGGCAAGGCGGCATTTTTGCTAGGCTGGACAGCCAACTCTCCTCCAAGGGGATGACCGCCTTGGATACGCAGTGGGGATAGATGCATGGTTGTTCCTTTCGGGCGCTGCTAGGCAGCAGGGAAGTAAAGTAGAAAAGCTGACCGCTGGCCACTGTAGGGCCAAAGGGGTCACTCTTGTTTTAACCCCCGTTTCCCCCAAATATGTGAGGGAAACCAATCTCAAGCCGCATAGTAGCAGTGGATATGGGGAGTGTCCACGAACCACCCGCGCCCATCTGCGAACTTTACAGATGAAAAGCCACACACTTTTGAGCCGAACCGCCGCGCCAAGCACACATTTGTATAACCATACGCCGAGCTTTTGCCAGGAAATCATACCCGTGTCTTGTCATCCGGCAAGAAGGAGGAGCAGCGGGCTGACTTGAGGGCGCGTCTGTAGGCTGCTCGCAGCGGGCCCGGCTGCTCTGGGTCTTCGTCAGCACACGAGAAAAGCTGTCCCATACACAGTCCATTCTCAGGACCTAACGTATTGAGGAAGTTTTACCATTTACCCGTTACCCGGGCTCGAAACCTCCATCCCGTTATGCTTTATCCCTTAACGCTGTACCCCATGCAAAGTGCCGCTGGTCCGGCTTGTTGCTCAGCTAACAGTGCAAACCGCCGCGCAGACTTACCAGCCCATATGGAGTGCTCTGCAGAAAAGGCTCTCAGAGCACTCCATGTTCCGTCCTGCGGGCGTGGCGCACTCGCTTTGCTCATAGCAGAAGCGTCCAGCCCTTTGTCAACTGCCTCTATCCGTCACACTTGATCTCAGCGCACCAGGCTGAGGCGCGGGCCAGGGCTCAGTCGGCTCCGCCTGGACGCAGCGCGACCTGTAGACCGCTGTTCAGCTGGGCCAAGGTGCCGCTGTCCAGAATCCGGCGGGCACTCAGGTAACGGGGCGACCAGTAGCGGTCACTCTCCAGCTTGTCGATCACCACGCGGCCATAGTAGGAGTTGGCATTTACGAATTGATCGTCGCCCAGATAGATGCCCACGTGAGTCACACCGCCGCGCCCCACCGTATCGAAGAACACCAGATCGCCGCCACGCAGCGAGGCGCGGGCCACCGGCTGGCCGACCCGCGCCTGCTGGGCACTGGTGCGGGGCAGCGAGAGACCCAGCGGCTGAAACACCCGCACGACGAAAGAGCTGCAATCCACCCCAGACGGCGAGTTGCCGCCATACACGTAAGGGGTGTTGAGCATCGCCAGGGCATTGCGCCGCCAGCCAAGGGCGTCACTCCCCGCTTCCGGCCCTGCAACGTCCGGAGCCGCAGGAGACGGCGTGACCGAGAAAGCCGGAACGGCGGCCAACGCTGCGGCGGGCATGGGCTGGGACCGGGGCGCGGCAGGAATCGCCAACCACTGCCCCACCTCAATGGCGCTGTCGCTCAGATTGTTGGCCGACTGGAGCGCTTCTACCGTGACACCGCTGGCCCGCGCCAAGCTGTAGAGGGTGTCTCCCTTCACCACCTGATGCGGGGCAATCGCCGCCACCTTCAGCACTTGCCCGACTTCCAGATCATGGCTGCTCAGGCCGTTGAGCTCCAGCAATTGCGGGACGCTCAGGCCGTATTCACGGGCCAAGCTGTAGGCCGTATCGCCGCGCTGCACACTGACCTCGTTGTACGACACCAGGTGCTGCGGAGCAGTGTCGGGCAGGACTTGCTGAGCAGTGGCCTTGCCAAGGCCCAAGCAGGCCAGCCCAAGCAGAAGGGCACGGAACAGTCGAACACCAGAAAGGGAATATGGGTCAGCAGTTGTCGGCATAGGCTCACTCGCTTTCGGGGCAGTCCACTGCATATAGGCCGCTTCGGTGTAGGCCACTGCCCAGGTCAATCTTCACGGATTGATTAAGACTTCGCCCAATCACGGTAACATCCATTACTTAGTTTGCCAAGAGTTGCTTCTCATGGAGGGCCTGCGGTGTAGGACCTCAAGTCCATCAGGGACACCATAAAGGCCTGGCCATCTCCCGCCTGCGCCGGGGGAGGCCGCCCAGATTCGCAGCCACGCGCTATGCTGTCAGCCATTCATGGAACTGTCCCTTCGCGAACGCCAAAAGGAACGGCGCCGCAGCGAGATTTACGAGGCCGCCATCGCTCTATTCAAGGAAAGCGGTTTTGAGAACACCACGGCGACTGAGATTGCCCGCGCCAGTGGAGTCTCACGCGGCACCTTTTTTAACTACTATCCGTACAAAGAAGCTGTGCTGCTTGACTACGGCAGCCTGGTGGTCAAGAGCCTGGAGGCCGAGGCTGGCCGCCGACTAGATAGGGGTCAACCGCCCCTGGACGTGCTGTACGACATCTGGTCCCTGCTGGCCGATGAAAACACCAAGGAGCGCGACCTGTTTCCGCCGCTGGCCTATGAGGTAATGAACCCCAACCCTGAGCGGGCCCAGACCGCTTACCGGGCACTGCGCCTGAGCGGCGTTGTGGAACTGATTCTGCGGCCCCTGCACGATGCAGGCGAACTGCGCTCGGACCTCAGCCTGGCGCGGATCAGCAACCTGATTGCCGACACCTATTTGCTGGTCGCACTGCGCTGGAGCGCTTACGGCACTGGGCGCAGCCTGCACGACGAACTGCGGTTGTCGCTGGACCTGCTGCTGACCGGGGCTCTGAAACGCTAAACCAGCTCAGGCCGCTATAGTGCCTCTATCCACAAGACCACTGCGGCCCACCCGGCTTGGAGAAGGGAGCGCCAAAGACCAGAGAGGAAAAGCAGGTGCCCAACAAGGTGTCCAACAAAAAGAACAAAGCGGACAAGGGCGCCCGCAAGGAACCCTTAGAGCTGCTGGTGGGACCACCCAAGCACGCCTGGCCTTTTAGCCGGGGCCTGCTGATCCGCACCCTGCTCCACGCTGGAGCCAGCCGCAAGGAGGCGGCCAGCATCGCCCGGCATGTGGAGCAGTTCCTGCGCGACCACGAACTGAGCCCCATCCGCACTGAGGACCTGCACGCACTGCTGGTGCGCGTGACCAAAGAGCAAGGCAGCCGTCCGCTGGCACGCCGTGTGGCGCAGCAGACCCCATTTTTTCAGGACATTCAGGTGCGCTCGGCGAGTGGCAAGCTGCCTTTTTCGCGCTCAGTGCTGGCACGGCGTCTGGACGACACTGGGCTGGATACCAAAGAAGCCTACGCAGCGGCCCGGCAGGTGGACCTCTACCTGCGCGAAAAAGGACTGCGTGAAGTCAGTGCTGAGGAGTTGCAGGACTACGCCGCCGAGGTGCTGACCCGCAACTACGGCGAGCATTTTGCACGGACCTACCGCTTTATCCTGAACCACCAGGGGCGGGTGGGCGTGATCAGCACCGACAGTCCGCAGGACGTTCAGCCGATTCCCTTCAGCAAGGGCATCCTGATGCAGTCGCTGCTGGCCGCCGGAGCTGCCCCCGACGCGGCCCGCACCCTGGCCCGCGCCGTGCAGCGCGACTTGCAGGGCCAGGAAGACCGGGTGGTAACCCGCGCCCAGATTCGCCGCATGGTTCAGCGCCGACTGCGCGATGAAGCGGGCAAGCATGTCAGTGCCCGTTATGGCCTGCTGCGGTCCATCCGGCACCTGCCCCGGCCTCTGCTGGTCCTGATCGGCGGGGTGTCGGGCACTGGCAAGTCCCACCTGGCGTCCGAAGTGGCGTACCGCCTGGGCATTCCCCGCATCATCAATACCGATTCGGTGCGCGAGGTGATGCGGGCCATGGTGTCGCCGCAGCTGATGCCAGCGCTGCACACCAGCACCTTTCAGGCCTGGAGATACCTGCTTCCGCCCGGCGAGGAGCGCCCCGAGCATCCGGACCGGCTCTCGCTGGAAATCGGCTTCCGCGAGCAGGCGCGGCAGGTGTCGGTGGGCCTCAATGCCATTGCCCGGCGGCTGATCCACGAAAATGCCGACCTGGTGGCCGAGGGCGTGCATCTGGTTCCCGGATTCCTGGATGAGCAACTGACCAAAAACGCCATTGTGGTGCCGGTGCTGCTGACCATCCCCGATGAGGACGAACACCGCGCCCGCTTTGCCCGGCGTGAAAAAGAAGCGTCGGCACGGCCTGAGAGCCGTTATCTACAGAATTTTCAGGAGATTCGCGGCCTCCAGGAGTATCTGATTCGGATGGCCGAGCGCCAGGGTGTGCCTATTCTGGACCATCTTTCACTGGACGAGCAGGCCGAGCGCACGGTTGATATCGTCCTGGCGCAGCTGCCTGCCGCCCTGCGGGAACTGAGCGAAGAAGCCGCTGGCGAGGGCGACGAAGAAGAGATGGGATTCTTGGAGTACGCCAGCACTCTCTCTGACTTGGCAGGGGGAACCCCAGCGGCCCCGGCTCCCGCTGAAGCGCAGAAGCCCCAGAGCTGAGGCGCTGGCAAATCAGCCGAAGACTTCCAGTCCCTGCTCCACCACGCTGGCATGTGCCGCCACAGTCAGGGCGTGATTGGCGTTGTAGCCGCCAGCCATCATGCTGACCACCGGCACACCGGCATCCCGCGCCCACGTCAGCACGCGGCGGTTGCGCTCGTGTACCCCGTCCAGCGTGAGCGCAAAGCGGCCAAAGCGGTCACCGGCCAGCACATCCGCACCGGCCAGGAAGAGCAGCAAATCGGGCCGAAACATCTCCAGCGCGGGCAGCGCTCGGTGGGTCAGCACCGCCAGATATTCAGCGTCGGTGATGCCGTCGCCCAGGCCCAGGTCCAGGCTGCTGCGCTCCTTGCGGAAAGGATAATTGCGCTCACCGTGAATGCTGAGGGTAAAGGCGCGTGGCTCATGCTCCAGCAGCGCCGCTGTACCGTCGCCCTGATGCACATCCAGGTCCAGCACCGCCACTCGCTGCGCCCAGCCTTCATCCAGCGCCAGGCGGGCAAGGATGGCGGCGTCATTCACCAGACAAAAGCCGCCAGCGCGGTCAGCAAAAGCGTGGTGGGTGCCCCCGGCCAGGTTGGCCCCCCAGCCCACGGCACGGGCGTCGTGCAGGGCGGCCAGACTGCCCCCAGCTGCCCGCATGGCCCGCACCACCACCTCTTCCGACCAGGGCAGACCGAACTCGCGCTCTTCGCGGCGCGTGACCTCGCCCCGGCGCCAGCGGCGCAGGAAGTGCGAATCATGCACGCGGCCTGCATCGGCCCAGCGCAGCTGCGGAGTGGTCAAGATGGGCAGCCGCCCCAGCAGCTGCTCACGCACGCCTGAGTATTTGTACTGCGGAAAGCGGTGCCCTTCAGGCAGCGGAAAGGTGAAATCCGCCGGGCTATAGGCGCGAAAAGGATGGCCGAACGCGGGCAGGGCCGTCCCAGACGCAGGGAACATCAGAGCTTGACGAATTCCTGCAAGCCCAGCACGAACAGCACTGCGCCGCCCACCTCGACTTCGACCGGATCGGCGGCCAGGCCCTCGCCCTGTTCGGCCAGCGGAATGGCGGGGCTCATCATGCGGCTGCGGGTACGGCAGCTGGCCGTGATGATGTCCTTGAGTTCGTCCAACCGGCTGCGCGATACCCCGATCATCAGCGTGGTGTTGCCCTCGCGCAAAAAGCCGCCTGAGCTGGACAGCCGGGTGGCGTCCAGGCCAGCTTGCGCCAGCGCCCGCATCAGCCGGGGCACATCGGCGTCTTGAATCACGGCCAGTACCAACAGTTCGGCAGGGACGGCAGAATAAGGCATGGCTGCATGCTAGCAGAGGCCAGCGCACCCCTCTCCTCTGTATTCAGCACCGCAGCACAAGGGCCAGCGCTGCGGCACAGCAGAGAAGAGAAGGCCCCGGTCCAGCAGTGGACCGGGGCGCTTCTTTGGAGTGAGAGCAGTTTGATCAAATGACCCAGAGCTTGTCATCACCCTGTCACCGCTCAGCTGGCGGACTGTTTGACCCGCTTACGCACTGCGGGCTTCTTCTCCGGCTCACCGGCTGCGGGTGCAGCGACCTTAGCTTCGCTGGCCGCCTTTTTCGGTGCGGCTTTCTTGGCAGGCTTGGAGGCGGCCTTCTCCGGCTTGTCCTCTGCCTCCTCAGCTGCTTTGGGCGTGGCTTTTTTGGCGGCGGGCTTTTCAGCTTTCTTGGCAGATTCTGCCTTCTTGCTGGGCGCTGCTTTCTTGGTAGGCGCTGCAGCTTCAGCGTCGCCCGCGCCCTGGTCCTCCGTGTCAGCTTTGGCCTTCTTGGTGGAGCGGGCTGCCGTTTTCTTGGCCTTGGCGGCAGGTTTGGTGGCGTCTTCAGTGGCCGCACCAGCTTCGGCAGCGGCGGCGGCCTCGGCAGCTTCAGCGTCAAGGGCCTGCTGCTCCTTGAGACGGAAAATCACCAGGCTGCCCACAAAGGTGCAGGTGATCATGCCGTGGGCATTGAGCAGCGAGAGCGCCGCCATGATTTCCTCGCGGCTCAGGCGCAGCTGGTCGCTCATGTACAGTGCCGAGTCCGCGCGGCCTTCAAGGTACTCGCGGATACGCAGGGCGTCTTCGGTCAGGGGCGTTGCCGGGACATCGGCCAGGCCAGGGTCAGCCAGGCCATAGACGGCGCGGGTGCCGGTGCCGGGCAAGCGGCGCACGCGGCCCTGGTCCAGCAGGCTGGCAAGCGCGGCGCGCAGGTGCGAGAGGGCCAGGCCGGTGGTCTTGGCAAGTTCGGTTTCGACCCACTCGGGCTTGGAATCCAGCGCCTCAAGCACCAGCTTTTCGTTGGCGCGGCGAGTTTCCTGTAGGTCTTCGAGGGTAGGGGGGTTGAACATGAATTCCTCCGTGAGCCGCGCAGAAAGGCGGCAGAAAAAGCGGCAAAGGTGCGGCCAGGGCCTGCGAAGTGCTTAACCCTAACAGTATGCCGCATGGACGCTGGGACCGGGAGGCACTGCGTTACACCCGCGCTTTACCCCCACCTGGCTGTCCGGCGCGGCAGCCTCCTACACAGCTTTAGACTGGAGACATGAATCCACCTGCCCTGGCTCCTACCGACGCACTGCTGGACCTGCGGAACCTCAGCAAGCGCTACGGCACCTTTACTGCGCTGGACGGCGTGACCCTCAGCGTAGAAGGCGGGCAGGTGTTCGGGTTGCTGGGACCAAACGGCGCGGGCAAGACCACCCTGCTGCGGATTTTGGCGACCCTGCTGCGGCCCACAGGAGGCACGGCGGCGGTGGCGGGCCTGGACGTGACCCGGCAGCCCGACGCGGTGCGGCAACACATCGGCGTGGTCAATGGCGGCATGGGGCTGCCTGCCCGCCTGACCGGGCGCGAGATTCTGCATTCGTTCGCAGGGTTCTACGGCCTAAGCCGCGAGCAGGCGGAACAAAGAATTGCCGAGCTGGACGCAGCGCTGGACCTGGGCCGCACGCTGGATACGCGGGCAGGTGAGTACTCCACCGGCATGCGCCAAAAAGTGACCATCGCCCGCGCTGTGATTCAGGACCCGGCAGTGCTGATTCTGGATGAGGCAGCCAGCGGCCTGGATATCTTTGCCCGCCGCGCCCTGCTGGACTGGGTGGCGGCGGCGCGCAGGCCAGGACGACTGACCCTGTATTCCACCCACGTGATGAGCGAGGTCGAAGAGGTCTGTGACCGGGTGGCCGTGCTGCATGGAGGCCGGCTGCTGGCCGAAGGCACCCAGCTGGAGCTGCTGGCCCGCACGGGAGCGCAAACTCTGGAGCAGGCTTTTTTTCGCCTGGTCGAGCAGGACGGAGCAGCCCATGCGTCCTGAGTTCGTGTGGCGGGTGGCGGCCCGCGACCTGCTCTCCACCCTGCGCGACACCCGCACACTGCTGGGCACGGTCCTGATTCCACTCATCCTGATTCCTGCGCTGATGCTGGGCATGCCGCTGCTGCTGGGGCAATTTATCGGCGGGCAAGCGCAGGAGAAGCAGAAGGTCGGCGTCATCGGGACACTGCCCCCAGCGCTCCAGGCCGAACTGGAACGCGGCAGCAGCAGCCAGGGCATGACGCTGTCCGGTGTGGAGTTGGTCCCGCTGGAGGTGGACACGCCTGAAGCCGCCCGGCAAGCGGTACAGGCCGAAGAGGTAGACGCTGTCATCCGGGTCACGTCTCCCCTGCCCCAGCAGGAGGGCGACGCGCCCGCAGCGGTGCAGGTGTTCGCCAAGCTGAACTCGCTGGCCGCGCAGACTGGCGCACTCGGCAAGGTCGAAGCGGCAATAGAGAACTACAACCAAGCGCTGGCAGCACGCCGACTGGAAGCGGCGGGGCTGAGCGAAGACGACCTCTCGCCGGTCACGCTCGACCCGCAGGACGCTGCCACCGCGCAGGAGGCGAGCAGCGGACAGCTGGCTTTTCTGATTCCCCTGCTGATGCTCAATTTCATCCTGTCGGGCGCGATGGCCACGGCGCTGGACTCTACCGCTGGAGAAAAAGAGCGCGGCACCCTCGAAAGCCTGCTGGTCAGCCCGGTGCGGCGCGCCGAAGTGGTGGCGGGCAAGCTGCTGGCGACAGCCCTCAGCGCCCTGGTCGCGGCCCTGTTCAGCGTGCTGGGCTTCCTGGGCACCGGCCTGATCGCGGGGGCCTTGCTGCTGCGCGGCGGCATGCAGGCCGAACTGTCGCAGGCGTTCGGCGGTCAGCTCACCCTGGGTGGCGGCAGCTTCTCAGGGCTGCTGCTGAGCGCTGTAGGAGCCGCAGTGCTCATCAGTGCGCTGCTGATCGCCCTGAGCATCTACGCCCGCTCGTACAAAGAAGCGCAGACCTACGTGACGCCGCTGTCCCTGCTGATTGTCGTGCCAGCCCTGTTCTTGCAGTTCAATGACGGCTTCTCGGCGGCTTTTTATGCGGTCCCGCTGTTCGGGTCCATGCTCAGCGTGATGGACGCCGTGACTGGCACCCTGAAATGGCCGCAGCTGTGGCTCTCGCTGGGGGCCAACCTGCTCGCCGCGCTGCTGCTGGGGGCCCTGGCGCTGCGCTCCTTTTCGCGTGAAGAAGTCATTTTCCGCAACTGAAGGGGCGCTAGAGAGAGCGGCTCACCGCTCCGCCCCCGAAATTGCTGTACCCCCAAAAGCCAAATCTGACCTGAATGCTCACACATCCTGCCCCGCCGCCCTGGCCCTTAACCTGATCTCATCTGAGCCTCAGTCCTGGGCTAAGCTTCAGGACAAGCGGCACTCCACTCCAACTTTTAAGCTTCAGCTTCATTCCGGCGGACGGCGCAGGCTTTCCGCCGCCGCTCCAGGGAAAGACAAGAGGTAAACATGATCAAGGGCAAAGAACTGCTGGGACGCCATGTGGTGGACCTGAGCACCGGTGAACGGGTGGACAGCGTGCGCGACATTGTGTTCGATCACGGGGCCAACCTGGTGCTGGGCCTGGTGGTGGACGGTGGCGGCAGCTGGCTGCGCCGCCGAGACCGGGTGATTCCTTTTTCGGTGGTGTACTCGGTGGGCGAAGACGCCGTGATGATCACCTCGGCGCAGGACACCGCCAGCGACGAAGAACAGGCACGCATGAAGGAAATCATGGATTCCAAAGTGAACCTGATTGGCATGACGCTGCTGACGGCACAGGGCGAGGACTTGGGCCGCATTGGCGACGTGGTCTTTGATGAGTACTCAGGCCGCGTCGAGGGCTATGAGGTCACGGGCGGGCTGTTCGGGGACGTGGCCGGGGGCCACGCCTTCGTGCCTGCGCCCGAAAGCGTACAGATCGGCAAAGACGTGGCGATTGTGCCTGCCAGCGTGGCGGAAGAGATGCGCCGCAGTGGCGGAGCCTGGCCAAGTGGTGCGCCGCAGGAGCCGGAACACACCGACTACAGCCGCGAAGAAGTGGCGGAGCAGGCCGCGCAGCGCCAGCGTGACTATCTGATAGGCCGCATCGCTGGAACCACCATCACCTTACCCGACGGCACCGTAGTGGCCGAAAAAGGCGAGCCCATCACCGAAGAGCAGGTCACCCGCGCCGAGCGCTCTGGCCGCCTGATGATCCTGACCAGCACTTCGCTGAGTCCTGAAGAAGTGGCGGAAGTGAGCAGCGCCGAGGAGAGCAGCACGCCACAACCTGCGGCCCCGGACCCGGCCCTGACTGCACCGGAGCGATCCTCGTCACCGCTGGAGACGACGACGCCTGAGCCTGAGCCCCTCAGCTTCAGCGAGATGGTGGGCCGCCGGGTCCGTGAGGATGTCACTGACTCGCAGGGCCAGCTGATTGCCGCGCAGGGGCAGATCATCACCCCGGCCATCTTGACCCGCGCTGAGGAGCAGGGCCTGCTGGAACAGATACAGCACCACCTGAAAGAAGGCACCGAATCTGCTGCCGAGCCGCTGGATCTGGGCGAGTACGAGCGCCGAAGCTCCTCCGCCCCTGAGCTCAGAGAAGCGCTGGCCCCGGCCCCCCTGCATGTCGCCCCGGCAGTCCACCTGAACGCTGCCCCCGAAGAAGGCCAGAGCCTGCCCCAAAGCGTGGAGCCAGAACCGGAAGCAGCCCCACTGTCCCAGGCCATGCCTGCCGTTATGCCCCCGGTTCCTGTACAAGAAAGCCGTCCGGTGCTGAGTCACTCAGGCATCCTGGAGGCCCCCGAAACGCCAGAGATTGCACAAACGCTGGACATTCCAGAAAGGCCGGAGCGGGTCATGCGGGCACGCACCGAGCAAGTGGTGCATCTAAGCGAACCGACCCCAGAGCCGGAAGTCGGCCTGCTGGAAAAAGCCCGCCGCTGGCTGGATGACCGCCGCGAAGACCTGCTGCACGACCCCAGTGAGCGTGAGCTGGTGCAGGTCCATGAGCAGTGGGGCGAGCCCGTGACGCAACCTGAAGCGCAGTTTCCTCCCGCTTCCCATGTCAGCGAGCCGCCTGCAGTGATGGCCCCAGTAACAGCGCCTCAGCAGGTACATGCGCCAACTCAGCCAGAGGACACAGAAACAAGCAAGGAAACACTGGTGTTGCGTGGCCCCGCACCTCAGCTCACAGACGACCTGGCAGTACCTGCCCCCCAGGCTGTCCCTGAGCCGGTAGAACTGGACCTTGACCTGAGCACTGCGGTGGCTGAACCGCTCGTGCCAGTCGCTGCTGCGGCTACACCCAGTGCTGATAAGCCCAATCAAGATGAATCCAGGGCAAATGAACCCAGAGCAGATGAGGTCAGTGCAGAAACGGGCGCACGGCGCACTGAGCTGACCCACCCGGCCTCCGCTCCGCAGCCTGCGCCCCAGCCAGTGCTGCCCCGCAGTGAGCTGACCGCCCGCCCAGAGCCCTCTAATCCCTTATCTCCTGGCCCCTTATCCTCTGGCCCCGTATCTTCTGAAGCAGAGCTTGCCGCCCCAGAGCCCACCGTGGTCGCTCCTCCGGCTTCCCTGCATGGCACGGAGCAAGGCGCAGCGCCGGGCAGCGAAGCTTTTAACCAAGCGATTGAAAACATCGTGCAGCAGGCCTATGGCTGGCCCGTGGTCCGCACCGTCAAGACTGAAGACGGCCAAGTCATACTGACCGAAGGGGGCCGGGTGACGCCCGCAGTGGTGGCCGAAGCCAAGCGCCTGGGTGTCCTGCGTGAACTACTGAGCGCCGTACAGCGCGGCGAGTGACGGACTAACCGTCAGCTGAGTTCCAGCTGTTCATCTTCCCGGCTGAGCCGGTGCCCCTGCCCGCACCAGCTCAGCCGCTATCATGGCCGCCGAATGCCACGGTCCACCTCTCTTACCTTGCTTCTGCCCTTAGCCCCAGCCGAGGGCGAGGCTGCGGCATATCAGGTGCGGCTGCTCCGGCCTGGCGCAGAACCATTCGAGGGCCATCTGGGCGACCTGGCCGCCGCGCTGCGCTCCGGCGAACTGACTCCGGCGCAGGTGCCGCTGCTGGAGCTGACCGGGGCCGTGTTGGCCTGGCTGCGGGAGCACCCCGCCTGGCAACAGGGCCGCCCACCCGCCGAGGTGCTGCCGCCACTGGCCGCCGTGATTGCTCTCAAAGCGCGGCTGCTGCTTCCTGCAGTCCCGCCTGCAGACGACGGCGAAAGCACTGAGGACTGGACCGAATGGGATGAGGTCGCACAGGGCGTCGAAGCCCTGGCCGAACTGGACCGGGCCGTGCAGTTTCTCAGTCAGCGCCGCCTGGAACGTAGCGGTCTGATTCCCGCGCCAGTGCCCAAGCCTGGCCTGGAGCTCCCGCGCAGGCAGCGCCCACCGCGCCAGGGCCAGAACCTGCGCCGCTTGCTGGAAGCGGCCCGCGCCGCGGTGCGCGAGGTGGATGTTCCTCTGTTGGCCCGCGAACGCCTCAGCTTGCAGGGGGCCCTGAACGCCCTCTTGGCCTTTGGGAGGCAGCTGCGGCACTTCACCTTTGGGGGAATCACTGCGCGGGACTGGGGCGAACGCACCACCTATTTTGCGGCGCTGCTCGAAGCGGTCAAAACCGGCGAACTGCGGGCCGAGCAAACGGAAGCCTACGGCGAGATTCAAATTGAGCTGGCCAGTGGTCCCACCGAAAGCGCACCCGCCCCGGTTTCACCCCCTTCGGCCTGAAGCCAGAGAGTCACAGCAAATCACGCCCTTCGGTCCTTTTCCGGCTGGCAAGGATTCAGCCCCCTTTAGGGCGTAGACAACTCCAAAAAAAGCCCCGGCCAGCTGGCGGGGCTCTTTATCCGTTGTGGCCTGAATTTATTGGGCTGGCGTGGTCGTGGCCGCCGAGCCCTCGCTGGCCGCAGCGCTGGCCGCAGCCGGAGCCGCCTGAGCTTCCGAAGTGGTTGCCGCCTCAGAGGTCGCCGCACCGGAGCTTGCCGCACCCGAAGTGGTCTGAGCCCCCGAAGTCGCTGCACCCGAAGTCGTTTGGGCACCTGAAGCGTCAGCCGGAGCGTCGACTCCCACACGGGCTTTTTGGGCAGCCAGCACTTCATCCAGCTTGTTGACAGGCTTGAGGGCCGCGACCTTGCTGCTCAGGAACTTCTCGCCCTCGGCAGCTTGCTTCTCGTTGAAGAGGCTGGACTCCAGGCCAGCACGAACCTCGTCGAGCGGCAACACACGGCTTTGTTGCAGGTCACTGACCGACACCACCTTCCAGCCGTCGCTGGCCTGCACGATGTTGGTCAGGCTGGTGCTGCCTACCGCGCGCAGCTCGCCTTCAAAAATGGCCTGAAGCACCGAAGGTTCCAGCACGTCGGTGTCGCCCTGCACGGTACCGCGCTCCGAGACGATGCCCCCGGCAGCCGTCGCCGCCTGGGTGAAGTCGCCGCCCCGCCAGTCTTGCCGGAAGGCCAGGGCCTGCTCACGGCTGGGGAACGTGGCTTCAGAAACGGTGGCACTGGCCGGGGTCTGGAACTGCTGCTGGCGCTCCTGGTAGGCAGCGCGCAGCTCCTCGTCGGTCACTTTGACATTGCGGCCACCATAAGCAATCAGGCCGCTCACCAGGTCCTGACGGGTCCCCACCACGGGGATATTCTCAGCCTTCACAATGCTGGGCGCGGCGTATTCCTGAATCACCTGCTCCACCACCGACGGCTTGAGCATGCCGTTGATCATTTCGCTGAGCTGGTCACCCTGCATGCTCTGCATCATCATCATCAGCTGCTGGTTTTGCATCACGCGGCCCACCACTTCGGAGTAGGGAATGGCCCGGCCACCCACTTCGGCGACTGTGGGGTCTTCGTACTTCCAGGCGGGGTCCACCACTTCAATCTTGGCCGCCGCCACCTGCTCATCCAGGAACGCTTCGACTGCGCCGCGCTTCTTGCTGGTTTCCAGGGCCGACTTGACCTCTTCTTTGACCGTGTCATACGGCTTGGTTTCGGGGGCAAGCAGTTCTTCTACTTTGACGATATAAAAGCGGCCACCGCTCGCCACCACGTCGGTCAGGCCAGGAGCAGCTAGCGCCTGCACGGCAGCGGCGACTTCTTCAGGCAACACCACCGGCTCTACCGCTTGCAGGGCTCCGCCCTCGCCCAGAGCGCCCAACGCACCGCCCGTTTCAGCTCCCTCAGTGCTGTTTTTCTTGGCAAGGTCGGCAAAATCAGCGCCGCTGCGGGCCTGAGTCAGCAGCTCACGGGCTTTGTCCTCGTCAGCAACCACGATCTGACGTCCCTTGAGGCGCTGCTCAGTCTGGAACAGCGTGGGGTTCAGGTCGTAGTAGGTCTTCATTTCCTCTTCGGTGGCCGCGGGCACAGCGGCTTCGATTTCCTTGTTCTTGCGCTCAATCGCCAGGCCTTCTTTCACCTGCTCGCGGTACTCCGAATCGCTCAGGCCCACGCGCTGCAGGGCGTCGGTCCATGCGGCGTCATCGGTCAGTTTGTTGTCCTCACGCACCTTGGTCACTTCAGCGTTCACATCTTCGCGGGTCACATTGATGTTGCTGGCCGCCTGCGCCATCAGCTTCTGCCGAACCACCTGCGAAATCATGAAGGTGCGGAAGTCGTCTTGAAGCGCTTTGCTCTGTCCAGCAAACGGCGAGGGGTTGTTGTCCTGAATCTTTTGCAGTTCTTCGGCGGTAATGGTCTTGCCATTGACGCGGATGGCCGGGGTGCCTTTTTCACCACGTACAGCGTTCGTGATGGTCTTGGCACTGTCGCCGGGCAGGAACTGGAGGGCCATGCCGCCCACCATCAGCAGCGACAGAACAATCAGCAGAGCATTGAGACCGGTTTTTTTATTCACTTGAAGTTCTCCTCTAGAGCGTGATACTTTACCTGAGCTTGCGCGTACCCGTAGCTCAGCTGGATAGAGCGTTAGCCTCCGGAGCTAAAGGTCGTTGGTTCGAATCCAATCGGGTACACCACACAGAAGCGCCACCCCGCAGGGTGGTGCTTTTTCGTTGGTTGGAGGTTAACTCTGTTCCTCAGCAACCGGCTTGGGCCTTGCTCAAACACGCGGGCGACTATATCACGCACCTCTATGAGCTTCTTGGCGAGGCTTCCCGGCACCAAGGGGCAGGCACGGCCACAGACGCTGGCCCACACCAGCCGCTAAGATTCAGCCCATGAGTCTGCATTCTCTTCTTCTGGCCCTTCCCGGCAGCTACAGCGGCCCGGTGCAGGTACAACCCGCTCCTTACGGCGCAGTCGGCACCGGCGAAGGCACGCTGGCGGCCCTGCTGGCCGAGCCGCTGATCGCCGCTTCGCTCAGTGCCAGTGGCACCCAGTTCGTGCTGGGCAGCCCGGACAGTGCGTCCCTGGCGCTGGAATACGCCGCTCTGGCCGAAGCGGCGGGAGCTCAGGTACGGCGCGTGGCCACCGGTGGAGACGCCGAACACATCAACACGCTGATTCCAGCGGGAGTCACCGCGACCTACCACGGAGCGCAGTACCTGGCCTATGCCAGCGGACACGCCGCCGAGGCGCAGGAGGCGGACCGCTTGCTGGCGGCACTGGCCCAGAGCTGCGCGGGTACAGAGACAGAAGGCAATCCCGCCCGCGAGCTGGCCTGGAGGCTACATGGCCGCACGCCCCTGCTGCTGGCCGACGACGGCTCCGAAGGTCTGGTGCTGGCCTGGCAACAGCTGCTGGCCCGCGTGGGCAAAAGCTACAGTGTGCCGGTGCTGGGCGACCCTTTGCCGGTGCTGAGCGGCATGTTCGAGGCGCAGCATGAGCAGGGCGACGCCAAGGTGGGGCTGATTCTGGGCGACCTCAGCCCCCGGTTGGACCTGGGGCGCGAAATCATGGAAAGCCGGGTAGATGAAGTGATTCATCTGCCGTTCGCCGAGCATGGCGGCGACAGCGACTACGCGCCGGGCCTGGCGCTGTGGTATCTGGGCGCGTGGACGGCACTGTACCTGGCCGAAATCGCCGGGCAATCCCCGGACGACAGCCCCGTACTGCGCCGCGCCCAGGCTGAGCTGAGCGGCGAAACCGAGGACAGCTGAGCTTGCGCCGGTAGCGGGGGCACCACCTTCCAGCAGCTTTGGCGACCCGTAAAGGCGAGTGGGCACTCAACGGCATGGGCAGCTATAGCCTCTCCGCTCTGCTCGCCTCAGTCGTCGCCCGCTGCTTGCAAAGGGACCGGCGGCTCTGCATCCAGACCACTCAGGGCGCGGACTGCCCCTTCCCAGCCCGCTTCGTCCAGCGTGAGGTAAGCGTGTGCCCACTGAAAACGGTGGTAGCCTTCCGCGCCCTGGGGAGCGGCGTCCAGCGCGGCCAGGGTGGTGCGGCCCCAGGCAAACGTGACGGGCGGGGCCGACTCAGGACGCTCACGCAGCCAGCGCTCCAGCGTGTCAGCAGGCGGCAGATCGAACAGCACCAGCGGCAGCTCTGGCGCGGCGTCTGCGGGCTGAAGGTAATGCAGGTCCGGGAGCCGGACACGCAGCGAGGCGGTCAGTTGCTCCCCAGCGTACACCGCCACACCGCGCTCCACGGCATCTAGGCGCTCCATGACCTGCTCGGGCGTGCGGCGCACCGCCAGACGCGCCCCCTCTTGCGCTTGGGGCACAGCCAGGGTAAGTGACTGTGGAGGACGCAGTTCCTCCGCTTCCCACTCTGCCGATACCCGGCCCCGGAACGCCGAGCGCCGCAGCCGCACCGCCAGGTCGCGGGGGCCCTCTTCGGCGTTCTGCTCACGGAACTTGATGCCGCGCAGCCCCGCCGCCTGAAACTGCAAGCAGTCTTTGTTCTTGCCGACCAGCCGCGTGCCGCTCAGCGCGGAGCGCAGGTGCCACAGCGGCGGCTGAAGCCCTTCGCCATAAGGCTCGAAGGCCTGCAACTCCTGCCACAATTCCAGCGTGGCGTGGGAGGCGGGCAGCGGCGCGTCCAGCGTGACCTCTGGCACCGGCACCGGAAACTGCGCGGCGTAGTCCTGGAGGCGGTCACGCAGCCGGGGCAGATTGTCTTCGTGCAGCGAAAAGCCAGCCGCGCCGGGGTGGCCGCCGTAGCGCAGCAGCAGGTCGTGGCTGTAGCGCAGCCCCCCCACCGCACTGATGCCGGGCGTGGAGCGCACAGACCCTTTGCCCTGCGCCACGATGTACACAGGTTTGTAGAACTGCTCTACCAGCTTGCTCGCCACGATGCCCATCACGCCGGGGTGCCAGTCTGGATGCGTAACCAATAGCGCTCGCTCGCCGGGATCCACCAGCTCCAGCGCCTCACGGTACATCCGGTCTTGCAGCTCACGGCGCTCGCCGTTGCGGACTTCCAGATACTGTGCCAGGGCAGCGGCCTGCTGAGGGCTGGCCGTGGTCAGCAATTCCAGCGCCCGGTCCGCTTCGCCCATGCGGCCTGCAGCGTTGATGCGCGGAGCCAGCACGAAGGCCACGTCACGCGCCGAGGGCTGCTTCACCCCGCCGAGGTCCAACAGCGCCCGCAGACCTACAATGTCGGTGGTGGCGAGGGCGGCCAGCCCCACGCCGACCAGGGCGCGGTTTTCGCCAGTCAGTGGGGCCACGTCCGCCACGGTGCCCAGCGTCGCCAGGGCGCTGTAGGCACGCGGCTCTGGCAGTCCCAGTTCGTGGTGAACAGCCCACAGCAGGTGATAAGCCACGCCCGCCCCAGTCA
This sequence comes from Deinococcus piscis, assembly GCF_014653275.1. Classification (GTDB taxonomy): domain Bacteria; phylum Deinococcota; class Deinococci; order Deinococcales; family Deinococcaceae; genus Deinococcus; species Deinococcus piscis. The sequence continues at coordinate 63,367 of NZ_BNAL01000008.1, read as the reverse complement.
GGTTGTGCAGGGCCGGGTCGTAGCCAGCGGTCAGCTCCGGGTGGACCACCAGGCAGTCGGGAAAGGTGGGCGGCGGCGCGTGGTGGTCAGTCACCATCACTTCTATGCCGCGCTCCAGCAGCCCCGCAACCTCCTCACGGTTGGAGACGCCACAGTCCACTGTGACCAACAGGTCACAGCTGGCGGCATGCTCGTCCAGCTTGGACGGGTGAATGCCGTAGCCTTCCTCCAGGCGGTGGGGAATAAAGCCGTGGATATCAGCGTCCAGCGCCCGCAGGCCCAGGACCAAAATGGCAGTGGCGGTCACGCCGTCGGCGTCATAGTCACCGTGAATGCGAATGCGCTTGCCAGCGCGGATGGCCTGCACCAGCCGACGGGCCGCTTCGTGCAGGCCCGGATTGGGGGTCAGGCGGTGCTCCGGCGTCAGCAGTTCGGGGCGCAGACCGCGCCCATACACCCACTGCGCGGCGGGGGCCGAGAGCCCGTAACGCGCCATCAGGTCCTGCAAGGCGGGCAGCGGGGCAGGCTGGGCCAGCTGCCAGCGCGTAGGCGGCGGCGACCAGACCGGCTCAGGGGTCAAGGCTGCTCTCCAGATGGTGCGCCGGGCAGCAGCTGGCCGCGCAGCAAGGCTTGCAGGTGACGCTCACGCTCGGCCAGCAGTCGCTCTGCCCGGCGGCGCTGCCCATAGAGCACCAAGATGGCAGGCAGCAGCAGCAACAAGCTCCACAGGGCGCCCAGAGCCGCAAAGCCCACCAGCCCCTGCCCCTGCGAGACCAGCGACACTTCCGGCGAGAACAGCCACGGCACGCTCAGGGTGCCGCCATTTTCAAGGGCCGTCAGTGCCAGTAGGCCACCCAGCAGCACGGTCACCACGACCTGAAGAGCAAACAGCACTTGCACAGCCCAAAGTCTAGCAGGCACGCTGGGCAGGGACGAAGGCAGAACTTGCAGTTCTCTGCGCCGCCACCGGCTTTCAGAAGTAGGGCGCTCTCCCCTCTTCGCGCATCTTTCTTCTCTTTCTTCCCTTAGCTCTGCCCTTAGCCGCTGGCGGGCAGGCAGCTCAGGACATGCCGGGCACGCGGCACCTTTTTGGCCCGCTCGGCGGCGAACTCGTAGGGCTCATTCATCATCAGCCAGTAGAGGTCGTGCAAGTAGGTCAGCGACAGATAGGCCCGCAGCCGCCGCAAGGTGGGCGGGCTGCGCTCGGGCAACAGGCGCAGGGCAGCGGCCAGGCTTTCATCGGCCCCCAGCAGGTCCAGCGTGCCCGTCTTGAGCAGGGCCAGGTCACGCAGGGGGTCGTCCCAGTCGGCGTTGGTCCAGTCGAGCAGCATCACTGCGCCGCCTGAGTCAATCAGGATGTTGTCCTGCCACAGATCCAGATGACAAAAGGACGCTGGCTGCACGAATTCGCCCGCCTGCAAGGGGCCTTCCACAGCGGCAAACAGGTCGTCCAGCCCCTGCGAAGCCAGGACGCGGCGGAACTTGCGCAGCCGCTCTTCCACCCGGCCCACATCCACCTGCCCCTGCTGAATGGCGTGCAGACGCGAGAGCTGCACTTTGAGCTGCGGCAGCGCGGCAGGCAGCGTGGCCGCCGTGACCCGCTTGCCCTCGAAACGGCGCATGACCAGGGCTTCGGCTCCGTCGGCCACCAGGGTCTCGACCACCCAGTCGCCCAGCCCGGCGCGGCGCAGATTCGCGGCCTCGCGCTCGGCCTTGCCCACGCCGCTGCGGTACACCTTGATCACCGACTGTCCGTCTGCCGTAGCGTAGACCCGGCTCTGCATGCCCGTGCCCATGCTGCTGAGCGGTCCATACCTGGCGGTGAGTTCAGGCAGGCGGGTGGCGGTGCTGTCGGTCACCCTGGCATGATAGCGGGCCGGTGCGGAAGTCAGGGCAAAAGGGTGGAATACATGACTTGCCCATCCAAGTGAAGCTGAGGGTTCCTGGCTAATCCGCACTGGACGCTGGGCGATTACGCGCCTTGCAGTCTCTCTTTTCACTCGCCACCAACGTAGGAACCGCCCAGCCAAGCGCAGGCAGTTTGACGTTTATGCGGTGCGGCTCTCTAGGGAACCAAACACGAAGACAACCGCAGGATGGCCTGCGGCTGACATTCGCTGGGCGCTCGGCACCTAACGCACCTTTCAGGTTACTCCCACTCAATCGTTGCGGGCGGCTTGCCGGTGATGTCGTACACCACGCGGTTGACCTCGTGGACCTGGTTCACGATGCGGTTGCTCATGGCCGCCAGGAAGTCGTAGGGCAGGCGGGCCCACTCGGCGGTCATAAAGTCGCCGGTGGTCACGGCGCGCAGGGCCACCGTGTAGGAGTAGGTGCGCTCGTCGCCCATCACGCCCACCGACTGAATAGGGGTCAGCACGGCCAGCGCCTGAGAGCAGTCGTCGTACAGCCCGAACTCGCGCAGGCCGCTGATAAAGATGTCGTCCACGCGCCGCAGAATGTCCAGCTTTTCCTCGGTGACCGCGCCCAGGCAGCGAATCGCCAGGCCAGGACCGGGAAAAGGGTGACGCATGCGGATATCTTCGGGCAGGCCCAACAGCCGGGCAATGTCGCGCACTTCATCCTTAAAGAGGGTGCGGAAAGGCTCCACCAGCTTGAATTGCAGGTCTTCGGGCAGGCCGCCGACATTGTGGTGACTCTTGATGTTGGCCGCGCCCTCGCCGCCCGCCGACTCGATCACGTCGGGGTAAAGCGTGCCCTGTGCCAGAAAAGCGAAGGGGCCCTGCTCTTCGGCGGCACGGTCAAACACCCGGATAAACTCGCGCCCGATGATTTTGCGCTTTTGCTCGGGGTCGCTTACACCGCCTAGGTGGTGCATGAACTCCTCGCGGGCGTCCACCGTCACGATGTTCACGCCAGCGCCGCGCAGGGCGGTTTCGACCTGTTCGCGCTCATTCAGGCGCAGCAGGCCGTGGTCTACGAACACCGCCGTCAGGCGGTCTCCCACCGCACGCGCCAGCAGCAGCGCCAGCGTTGAGGAATCCACGCCCCCGCTGATCCCCAGCAGCACGCGGCCTTCTGCGCCCACCTGCTCCTGCACCCCGGCAATCAACTCGTCGAGGATGTGCTGCGGGGTCCAGTCACGCGCCACGCCGCAGATGTCCAGAAAGTTGCCCAGCAGTTGCCCACCCTTGGGGGTGTGGACCACTTCGGGGTGGAACTGCACGCCGTAGCGCTTGGTCTCGTTGTTCTCGATGGCTGTGACGGGCGTGTCTTCGGTCTTGGCGACCACCTCGTAGCCCTGGGGCAGCTGGGTCACCGAGTCGGAGTGGCTCATCCAGGCCACAAATTCGCCCTCAATGCCCTTAAAGAGCTGACCGCCGTATTCGGTGAGGTCCGCTTTGCCATACTCGCGCTTGCCCGCCCGCTTCACGTCGCCACCCGCCTGATGGGCGAGGTACTGCATCCCGTAGCACACGCCCAGAATGGGAATATCCAGGTCCAGCACGCCTTCAGCAGGCTTGGGGGCATTCTCGTCATACACGCTGCTGGGGCCACCCGAAAGCACGATGCCCACGGGCTGCTCCTGTTGAATGCGCTCCAGCGGCGCGGTGCCGGGCAGAATCACCGAATACGCCCCCATCTCGCGGAAGCGGCGGGTGATCAGCCGGGTGAACTGGCTGCCGAAGTCCAGAATCACGACTGTCTGGTGGTGCTGTGAAGGCTGAATGGGGCTGGAAGTTGGGCTAGTCATTGCTCACCATTTTGACAGAGTTGTTAGGCGAATGGAGACGCTGCTAGACCCCCGTCCGCCTTCACAGGCGCTGAAGCAGCCAATCAAGCGCCCGCTCTGCATAAAGCATCACCGAGATGTGCCCGCCACCCGCAATGCGGCGCAATTCTGCCTGCGAATGGTCTTGCAGCCACTCGGCATGGGCGATAGGCACGGTACGGTCTTGCTCGCCATTCACCAGCAGTGTAGGGACGCTGATATCTGCAGGCTGGTATCCCCACGGCTGCACATAAGCCAGATCATCGTCAATCATGCCGCCCAGCCCCTGTTCAAGCGCTGGCTCTACAACGCTATGAAACCAACTCCAGGAGTCTGCCAGGGCGCTGTGGTCCGCAGGGGTAAACATTTCAGCATCAAAGTCACCCGCTTCCAGCGCCTCGCGGAGCGCCGCTTCTCCGCGTGTAGCGGCGACCAGCTCGGCACAGCCTCCCGCATACATGCCCGCAAAATAATCCAGGCCAGGAGCCGCATAAGGTGCCAACCCTGCCAAGCTGACCGCAGCCCTGACCTGCGGCAAAAGCGCCGCACAGGCGAGTGCATGAGGTCCACCACCTGAATGCCCCATGACCCCAAACTCAGGAATGTCCAGAGCCCGCGCTATCAACGCCGTATCCTGCGCCGCTTGCGCGACTTCACGGCCAAACAAACGCGTGCTGCCGCCATAGCCTGGTCGGTCGTATCCCACCCAGCGCACGCCCTACTCTGCCGATACAGCCAACAATGGCTGAGGCGGCGAGCCGATATTCGGCGTGCCGTGATACCAGAAGACTGTCGCCGTCGTCGTTCCTTCAGGCTGCGTATCGTAGACCCTGAGCGTTCGCCCGTCTGGTGCATGCAGTTCGTGTAGATGCACTACTCTCCCCGAACCAGCTCCTGCACGCCGCCTGGCGCAGCCACAAAGGCCCGCTCGGCCATGCCCAGAAACAGGCCGGTGTCCACCACACCCAGCGTGCCCTTGATACGGCGTTCCAGCTCGCGGGCGTCAAAGTCGGCAGGCAACTGTGCATCAAAAATGTAGTTGCCGTTGTCGGTGACATAGTTCTGCGCGCCGCTCATCCGCAGGCGGCCACCCGGCAGGAACTCCCGCAGCCGCTCGATGGTGGACAGAAATCCGAACGGCACGATTTCAATGGGCAGCGGGGCCTTTTCGCCCAGCTGCTGCACCAGCTTGGTGTGGTCGGCAATGATAATCAGCCGCCGTGCCTGCACTTCGGTGACTTTTTCTCGCACCAGGGCACCACCCAGGCCCTTGACCAGGTCCAGATTCGGGGCGATTTCGTCAGCGCCGTCAATGGCGATGTCCAGTGGGCGTGGGTCCAGCGGTTCGGTGGGAATCCCAACCTCGCGGGCCAATTGTTCGCTGGCTTCACTCGTCGACACGCCCACGATGCCAGTCAGCTCACCGTCCCGTAGCCTGCGCCCGATTTCTTCAATCGCGTATTTGGCGGTGCTGCCAGTGCCCAGGCCCACCCGCTGCCCACTTTGCACCAGCGCCACGGCGCGCAGGGCCGCTTCTTTTTTGAGCGCTTCCAGATCGCTCATGCACGGGACTCCATATCCCCTGCGATGGCGTCGGCCACCGCTTCGGCGTGACCGTCTACCTTCACGGCCAGCCAACTTTTGACCAGCTTGCCCTCTGGGTCAATGATGAAGGTGGAGCGCTTCACGCCCTGTGTCACTTTGCCGTAGCTGTTCTTCTCGCCATACGCGCCGATGCTGGCCAGAAACTCGCCGTCATCGGTCAGCAGCGGAAACGGCAGGCTGTACTTTTCAGCAAAGCGCTGGTGGCTGGCCGCGTCGTCCTGGCTGATGCCCAGAATGACAGCACCCATCTCGCGCAAGCGGGCCGAGTCGCGGAAGTCGCACGCCTCGCGGGTGCAGCCGGGGGTGTCGTCCTTGGGGTAGGCGTACAGCACCACGTAGCGGCCTACGTAGTCGCTCAGGGCGTGAGACTGGCCCTGGCCGTCGGGGAGCATGAATGCGGGAAAAGCTTCACCTGCTTGGAGACGGTTGTCTGTCATGGGTGACAGTGTAAATCGTTGATGGGAGACGGTTGATGCAGCCAGCGATAGAGCCACGTGTTCTCCACCAACCATCAGCCGCAGGCAGAACTATCCACCATCTACAATGCTTTCCATGACCCATCCCCTGGCCGCTTACATTGACCACACCCTGCTCAAAGCCGAGGCCACGCCCGACGATATCCGCCGCCTGTGTGCCGAAGCGCGCGAACACAGCTTTGCTGCCGTGTGCGTGAATCCAGTGTACGTGCGCCTGGCCGCCGAAGAACTGGCCGGTAGCGGCGTGAAGGTGGCGACCGTGTGCGGGTTTCCGCTGGGGGCTGTCTCCAGCGACCAGAAAGCCGCCGAGGCCCGCTTGAGCGCCGAAGCTGGAGCCGACGAGGTGGACATGGTGATTCACATCGGGGCAGCCCGCGCGGGCGACTGGGACACAGTGCAGGCCGACATTGAAGCCGTGCGCCGGGCCGTTCCGGGGCAGGTGCTGAAAGTGATTATCGAAACCGCCCTGCTGGACGAAGACCAGAAACGCCGCGCCACCGAAGCCGCCGTGAATGCCGGGGCCGATTTCGTCAAGACCTCTACCGGTTTTTCTACCGGCGGGGCCACCGTGGCCGACGTGGAACTGATGCGCGAAGTGATTGCAGGCCGCGCCCAGATCAAGGCCGCAGGCGGCGTGCGGAGCCCCGAAGACGCCCAGGCCATGATCAGCGCTGGCGCGGCACGCCTGGGCACCAGCGGCGGCATAGGCCTGGTCACGAGCGGGGAGAACGAAACGGCCTACTGATCAGGGCTGATGGTCGGCGGAGCAATCCAGGGAACATTCCTTTGCCTGCGTAGCCTGCACAGTTTTGCCCCTTCAACCGCACCAGCAACCATGAGCGCAGCGGAACCACCAACCATCACTTTTGTCAGTCCTACCTTCAGCGCCCACAAACATGGGCCGCTCCTCTGGCCGCTGCTGGGCTGGCCCTGGGACGCCCGCGCTCAGGCCCAGGCGCGGCTGTTCGAGGGCTGGCCTGCCGAGCGACTGGCACGGGTGCTGGGCGTGCCGCCCGCGCAGGTGGCTGCGCTACTGCGCCCGAAATGGCAGCGGCGCGGACCAGCCTCAGCGCCGCCCGCTGCCGGGCAACTGGGCCTGACCGCCCGCCCGCTGTGGTTGCAGGCCAGGCAGACTGGCGGCTTTGATGCCTACACGTCGCCTGATCGCCAAGTGCAGGCGGGGGCAGAGCTTCACCTGTGGCCTGCGGCTCAACCTGCCGAAGTGCTGAGCGTGGGGCGGGGCGGGGTGCTGCTGCGCCTGCTGGGGGAGGACGGCGCAGACCGCCTGGTCTGGCTGCGGCGGGAGGACTGGCCAGGACTGCTGGCTTTACCCTGGCAGGCATGACCAAGCTCACCACCTCTGCCTGCTCCGCCCTCATCCTTGCCTCAGGCAGTCCGCGCCGCCGTGAACTGCTGGCACACCTCCTGGACGACTTTGAAGTCGTGGTAAGCGACGTGGACGAGTCCAGCGCTGTAACCGACCCTGTCCGCCTGGCCGTGAAACTGGCGCAGCGCAAAGCCGAGGCTGTCGCCGCTGCCCACCCTGGCCGCGCCGTGCTGGGGGCCGATACGGTGGTGGCGCTGGGGGGCAGACTGCTGGGCAAACCCGCCGATGAGGCCGAAAACCGCGAATTTACGGCGCTTCTGAGCGGCAAAACGCACCACGTCACCACTGGCCTGTGCCTGGTCGTGGGCGGACAGACCCTGAGCGCCTCCGAAACCACTGCCGTGACGTTTCGTGCCCTCTCCCCTGCGGAAACCGCGCACTACGCCGCCAGCGGTGAAGGGCTGGACAAAGCAGGCGGCTACGGCATTCAGGGCCTGGGCATGGCGCTGGTACAGGGCATAGCAGGCGACTACAGCAACGTGGTGGGCCTACCGCTGGGGCAAACGCTGGAGCTGCTGCGCCGGGGCGGGGTCAGGACACGGTGGGATTAAGAGCTGGGATTAAAGAAGGGTCACTTCAGACACAAGGCTGAAAGAAAAAACAGACGGTGTGACCCTTATCTTCCAGCACAGGCGGCGGAGTAATGAAGTGGTCATCCAGCATGATGGTGCCCCATAAGCTGAGCGCCATCCACATCGCCCAAGCCCAGGTCAGCCGCACCAACCAGCGCGGCGGTGCCCACTTTCTCAGCAGCCCGGCCACCACCCCAAACACAGCCAACCAAAACAGGCAATTCAGGGCCAGTGGGACAGCGAACCAAGCCTGACTGTGGCTGACCCACTCCATATCTGCACGGTTGGCAAAAGGGAAACCGTATTGGTGGTGAACCGTCTCGCCGCTTTCTACATACGGCAGACTCACCCGCTTGGTCCAGCGCACCGTGACTGGCGGTAGCACAGCCCAGGCCCAGGCCAGCGACACAGGCAGGAGCCAGATGGAGCGCCGCTTGGCTCTCAATGCCTGCTTAGCTTTCCGAACTCTCGGCCAAGCGCACGTCCAGCACAATCTCAGCGTTCAGGCTGGCCGCTACCGAGCAGTATTTCTCGTGGCTGAGGTGGGCAGCTTTTTCCAGTTGCTCCAGCGTCACGCCCGCGCCGCCTGCAATGTGCCGCACGGTGATGCGGGTGTAGCGGGCGGGAGTCGTGTCAGCCCGCTCGCCTTCCACCTCGATGCGGTAGGTGCTCAGCGGAGTCTTGCGCTTGGCCATGATGCCCACCACGTCGTAAGCAGTGCAGGTGCCCAGCGCCCCCAGCAGGGCGTCCATCGGGGAGACGCCCACCTTGTTGGCCGAGTTGTCAATCAGGAGCTGCTGGCCGTTCTCGCTACGGCCCACATAGCGCTGTTCGCCCAGCCAGTCAATCTTCATCGTCTTGGTCGTTGCCATGGTTGCCAGTCTAAGGGTCGAAAGGTCTAAGGGACTGAGGGCGGAGTCGCCCTTAGCTCTGCCACGCGCTCCGCCAGGAGCTGCCACGGCTCCAGGCTGAAGTGGTTGTGCCCCAGCGGGCTGGTTGAGGGCAGCACCCACAGCTCTGCGCCTTCCAGGTCCATGACCTGCCGTCCGTAGGGCAGCCGCCCAGTGGGCAGGCCCAGCGTCTCAGACGCGCCGCGCTTGGACGTAAAGGCCACGATGCGGGGCCGCCACTGCCGCACTTTGGCTCGCAGTTCGTCTGGGGCCCAGGCTTCGGCAGGCAGGGCGGCGTCTACTCCACTGTGCCGCTTGGCCACGTCAGTCAGGCCGATGCCGTATTCGGGAAGCAGAGGGAATTCGGTGGGGGCGAGCAGCCGGGGCGTCAGGCCCACTGCGTGCAGCGTGCGCCAGAATTTATTCTGCGGGTTGGCGTAGTAGGCCCGCGCCGCCGCCGAGCGCTTGCTGGGCGCGGTGCCCACCAGCACCAGCGTCAGGCCCGGTGCCAGCACGTCGGGCACGAAGTAGCCTTCAGGGGTGCGCTCTGGGGCGGAAAAGTCGGAAGTCATGGCTTCTAGTTTGGCAGCCTTTCCAGCGCTCAGTCGCTCTCCCAGCGCTCACTCTGCCAAGGGTCGCCCCGGTGATGGTAGCCGCGCGCTTCCCAGTAGCCGGGACGGTCACGGTCCATGAATTCCAGCCCTTCGAGCCACTTGACCGACTTCCAGAAGTAGCGGTGTGGCGCGACCAGGCGTAGCGGGCCGCCGTGTTTTTCTGCCAGGGGTTCGCCCGCATAGGTATGTGCCAGCAACAGGTCGTCCCTGCGCCAGTCCGCCAGGGGGAGCGCCGCGCTGTAATCGCCCAGCGCGTGGGCCATGACATGCGTAGCCCCTGGAGCGATGTCCAGCGCGTCGAGCAGGTCACGGGTGCGTATCCCCTGCCACACGGTGTCCAGCTTGGACCAGTGGGTCACGCAGTGAATATCCAGCGTCAGCGTGCTCTGGGGCAGCGCCAGCAACTCGGCCCAGGTGAGGGTCTGGTCCCCGGCCAGCCCAAAAATACGCAGGGTCCAGTCTTCACGCGCTGGCAGCGGCTCTGGCGGGGGCGCAGCGGTCAGGGTAGGGAACCCCAGCGCCAGCCGCTGGCGGGGCGGAAAGCGGGCGGCCAGTTCGGGTGGCGGGTCAGCAAAGTGCTTGCGGCGGCTCATGCGGTAAATGCTAGCGGCACGCAGCCCCGAACTGGCCCAGCAACGCGGCAACGTGCGCAGTACAGCAAAAGGGGGCGGCCACCCACGCGGCCCCGCACATCCGCCCGGCCACAGGTCCTATACTCGGCCCTACTCATGAGCAAGGCAACCAAAGGCAGTATTCAGATCACCGATGGGGCGCTGGCGTCCCTGATTGGGCTGACCGCACACGAGATTCCCGGTGTGGTGGGCATGGCTCCGGTGAACCTCAAAGAAGGCATCACCAAGGCGCTGGGCCGCTCGCAGGTCAAGGACGGCGTGACCATTCACCGGGGCAACAAGGCGCAGGCCAGGGGCCGCAAGGAAAAGCCAGACGCGGACGCGCCCTACTGGGCCGAGGTGAATGTGATCGTGGCGTACGGCGTCAGCATTCCGACGGTGGCGCAGAACATCGAAGACCGGGTGCGGCATATCGTGCGCCACCACGCGGGAATTGACCTGCAAGAAGTCAGGGTCAATGTGGTGGGGGTCAGCCGTGAGTGAGGCCCTCTCTGCTGGACAACTGGCCCAGATGCTGCGCACCGCCACCGACTGGTTGGGCATCCACCGTGAACAGGTCAATGCCCTGAACGTGTACCCGGTGCCCGACGGTGACACCGGCACCAACATGCACCTGACCATGCAGTCGGTGCGCCGCGAGCTGGACACCTGTGACACCTCGGACATGCGCGCAGTCGCCAAAGCCATCAGCTACGGCGCTTTGCTGGGCGCACGCGGCAATTCGGGCGTCATTCTCTCGCAGCTGCTGCGCGGCTTTGCCGAAGTGGTGCGCGACCTGCCCAGCATTGACGCGGTCAGCTTGAAAACCGCTTTTGCCGAGGCCCAAAAAAGCGGCTACAAAGCTGTGATGAAGCCGGTAGAAGGCACCATCCTCACCGTGGCGCGGGGCGTGGCCGAGGGGGCACAGACCGGCGCCACCGTGCAGGAAGTGCTGGAAAATGCCGTGGCGCGCGGTCAAGATTTCCTGATTCAGACGCAGGACATGCTCCCTGCGCTGCGCCAGGCCGGGGTGGTGGACAGCGGCGGCCAGGGCTTCCTGTACGTGGTGCGCGGCATGCTGGCCGGACTGCTGGGCGAAGCGCTGCCCCCAGCGCCCGAGGTCATCAGCAACGCGCAGCAAGCCTTCGAGACGGAGGAATACGGGTTTTGCACCGAGTTCCTGATGGATGGAGCCCGGCTTCCCATTGAAGACATCCGCGAGTTGGTCGCTCCCTTTGGCGACTCACTGCTGGTGGTGGGGGCCGAGGGCTACGTCAAGGGCCACATCCACACGGACCGCCCTGACGAGCTGCTGGCCACTGTGGGCCGACACGGGCGGATGCTCAAGACCAAAGTGGAAGACATGGCCGAGCAGCACACCGAAATTCTGGCCGGTTCGGGTGCGGCGGCACAGGCCGAAGGTGAGCGCCCCACCACTGGCCTGGTGGCGGTGGCGGCTGGGGACGGCATCGTCAAGCAGTTCCGCGCCCTGGGGGCCCGCATCGTCTCGGGTGGGCAAACCGCCAACCCCAGCGTGCAGGACATCGTGGACGCCGTGAACAGTGTGAGCGCCGAGCAGGTCATCGTGCTGCCCAACAACAAAAACGTGCTGATGGCTGCCGAGAAAGCCACCGAGCTGCTTCAGGGCCGCGCCGTGGTGGTGCCCACCCGCACGCTGGGCCAAGGTCTGGGGGCGGCACTGAGCTTCAGCCCGGACCGCCCCGCTGCCGACCTCGCCGCCGACATGCAGGCAGGCGCGGCGCGCGTGACCACCTTTGAGGTGACCCGCGCCAGCCGCAGCACGGCCCACACCACCCCGGACGGCCACACCCTGAACATCGCAGAAGGCGACGTGATCGGCCTGCGCGACGACGAGCTGGTCCATTCGGGCGGCACCCCTGAAGAAGCGGTGCTGGCTCTGGTCCGTAGCCGAGCTGCCGACGCCGAGGTGGTTACTGTGTTCCGCAGCGTGAACACCCCCGCCGAGCGTCTGGAGGACCTGGCCGGGCAGCTGGAGAGCGAATTCCCGATGCTGGACATCCAGACCTTCCCCGGCGGCCCAGAGCTGTACGACTATTTGGTGATGGTCGAATAACACTGACGGGGCGCAACATCCAGAGAGGGGTAGGATTCAGCCCTCTGCGGGGCCATCAGGACAGAGCAGCGTCCCGGCGGCCCCGCTGCTCTGTCCCAGGCAAGAACCGCCCGAAACTTGCTTTATTGCCTGCAGCCTTTTGCTAGGCTCCAGGGGATGTTGAGCCCTCATGGCCCCTTGCCTTTCCACGCCACCGTCCACCCGCAGGCACGCCCCGCGGTCCGTCTGACCTGGGATTCCCGTGAAGCGGACGCCGAGACGGCCTTTGTGGCCCTGCCCGGCGAAAAAGAGCATGGCAACCGGTACATCGAAGCGGCGCTGGAACGGGGGGCCCCCTTCGTGCTGACCGACCTGCCGGGGGCCGCGAGTCGGCTGCCACGCACGGTAGAGGTCGGGGACTCGCTGGCTGCCCTGACCGCCTGGGCGCAGCAGGAGCGGGCCAAGAATCCGCTGGTCGTAGGCATTACCGGCAGCGTCGGCAAGACCACCACCAAGTCATATGTGGCGGCGGCGCTCAACGCCCACTACATGCCGGTGTACAACACCTTACCGGCCATCGCCTGCTTTCTGATTGAGTTTGGAGCCTCAGGCCGCCCACTGGTGATCGAAATGGGCATTGACCGGGTTGGGGAAATGGACCAACTGAACGCCCTGGTCCGCCCCGATGTGGGCGTGGTCACCTCTATCGGGGCCGCGCATCTGGAGCGGCTGGGCAGCCTGGAAGTGATTGCCCACGAAAAGGGCCAAATTCTGCACGCTCCACGCGCCCTGGTGGGCAGTCAGGCGCGGGCCTGGTTCCCAGAGCAGGACATCTACGGGTTTTCGACCCTGGACCTGCCGGTGCAGCACAGCGGGCAAGACCTGCGTGTGACCGAGCAGGGAGCCGACTTTACTTACAGTGGTCACGCGGTCCATCTGGTTGGGGCGGCCCAGGTGCAGGCCGAAGCGGCTGTGCTGGGCCTGTATCTGGCCGAAAGTCACGGCCTCCCGCTGGCCGACGCCATCGGACGCGTCGAGCAGGTGCAGGTGCCCAGTGGCCGCTACCAGATTCATTCGGGCCGCTATACCGTCATTGACGACGCCTACAATGCCAGCCCGCTGGCGGTGCAGGCCGCACTGAGCGCCCTACAGAACTTCCGGGGCCGCCGCATCGCCGTGCTGGGCACCATGCTGGAACTGGGCGACTCGGCCCCCGAACTGCACGCCGAGGTGGGCCGCAGCGCCTGCGAAAGTGCGGACCTGTGCTTTGGGGTAGGGCCTTATGCCGGGGTGCTGGGCAAGCAGGCCTACCGCACCGTACCGGAGCTGGCCGCCGCACTGAAAGCAGAAGTGCGCGACGGCGACGTGATTCTGGTCAAGGCCAGCCGGGGCATTTCCATGACGCCCGAGGAGCGGGCACAGGAAGGCGTGGGCCTGGACACGTTGGTCCGCGAGCTGCTGGAGTGGCGCGACCAGCCACCAGCCGACCAGACTCTCGCCTGAACGGCTGCCCAGAAGAGTCGCTACCAGGCGCTCTCAGGGCAGCGTCATGGGCCCCTGCTTGAATAGCAGCATGCCTGCGCTCGCCTGCCGAATCATCCCTCCCCTCTCACGCCTCGCCACGGCCCTGTATGTGCTTGGGCTCACCCTGGGCCTCTCGGCCTGCGCTCCTGCTCCGGCGGGCAGTGCAGCGCCCGTTGCAGGTGCCCGGGCACCCAGTCCTCAGCAGCGTGAGACCCGTCTGCCCGCCGCCACAACTCCACAAGTACAGGCCGCTTTTTCGGAAGAAGGGGCCGTGTGGAGCGATGGCCGCCAGGCCTGCGTGGCGCGCCTTCCGCAGTTGAAGCCCGTCTGTCCGCGCTGGCCTGCCCCAACCGGCGCAGTGGCCTGGAACGGGGGACGGGCCTGGGCCGCGCTGCCTACGTTGGGCCAGGTGGTCACGGTAGACGGCGCAGCCGAAACCCTCCCCGCAGGCCGGGTGGTGGCGATGTCTTCGACCCGCATCTACCGCGAGGATGGCAGTGCCCTCTCCTACAGTGCTGCCGAGATGCCCGGCACCCTGGGCCGCCCCACCCAGGTACTGACAGGCGGCGACGGGCGCGACTACGCGCTGGTGGCGGACCGCTTCTGGCAGGTGGACCGGGGCCACTCCGAGAAGCTGGCAGCGGGCAGTCATTTCCTGCTGGCCGTACCGGGCGGAGCCGAGGTGACCCGCGTGCCCACCCTGGACGCCCCACTCAACCGCCTGGAGCTACGCGGAGGTCAAATCTTCCGCCCCGGCGACCAGACGCCACTCTCCCTCCCTGGACGGATGGAAGCGTTTGGAATGATTGGAAACAGAACTTACATTTTGGTGAGAGCGGCTGCCGGCTGGGAGCTGATTGCCCTCAAATCGTAGCTTAATTTTCTCATTCCTCCAGCGCCCTGCGGGGCCTTTTTTTGTGATGAGAGCACGGATCGGCAGTAGCGTTAGGCCACAGAACACGTCCAGGCGGCACTTGAATGAATTTTGTGAGGAGCATCCGGGCATACTTCCACAAAGTTTAGAAACTTCTTGTTTCTAACTCAGCTCACAGTGGTTGATCAGGAATTTTGGAGGGTGGATGACAAGTTACTTTCGTAAATCAGGTGGGCCAGCTTTTGGCCTGGAAATCGGGACCAGCGCTATCAAGGCGGTAGCGCTGGCCCCTGGCGGCACAGCAGTGCAGCACGCAGTCATGACTCCGACCCCCCTGGGTGCCATGCGGGACGGCAGCGTGGTTGAGCCACAGGCCATCGCCGCCGAAATCCGCTCGCTCCTCAGCCGCAGCGGCATCACACACAAGCAGGTGGTCACAGCCATTCCCAATCAGGCTACCGTGACCCGCAACATCATGATCCCGCGCATGGACCTCAAAGAACTGCGGAGCAGTGACGTGATTCGCTATGAAGCGGAGCGTTACATTCCCTACCCCATTGATGAAGTGACGCTGGACTTTGATGTGCTGGACGATCCCAGTACTCTCCCCGAAGATGGGCAAATGGAAGTCGTGATCGCAGCTGTGCCCAACGATGTGGTAGGCCGCCATCTCGAAACCTTGCAGATGGCTGGCCTGCAACCCACTGTGGTGGATGTCAAGAGCTTTGCGGCGCTGCGGGCCATCGGCCAGCGCACCATCAGCCCTGAAGAAGTGGTGCTGGCGCTGGAAATCGGTGCCAGCTCCTCGGTGATTGGTCTGGTGCGCGGCGAGCGCCTGCTGATGGCCCGCAACATCAACGTGGCTGCCGACGATTTCACCACTGCGCTTCAGCGTGCCTTCGACCTGGACTTCAGCGCCGCCGAAGCGCTCAAGCTGGGCTATCAGGTGCCTGGCAACAGTCCGGTGGACAGCGCACAGCCGCACAGCCCCGCCCGCGTGGCCGAGGCACTGCGCCCGGCCATGATTGACCTGATCACCGAAGTGCGGCGCTCGCTGGAGTTCTACCGCGTGCAAAGCGGCGACCTGATTATTGACCAGCTGGTGCTGGCAGGCGGCGGTGCCAAGCTGAGTGGTCTGGACAACGCCATCAGCGAAGCACTGGGGATTCCGACCGAGATCGTGCGTCCCTGGGAACACGTGCCCCTGGCGGTAGAAGATGCGGCGCTGCAAGCCCAAGGCCCTGAATACACCGTTCCGCTGGGCCTGGCCCTGAGAGGAGTCCGACATGGTTGAAGTCAACCTCTTACCGGCGTCCCAGCGCCGCCAAAGCACCGGCGAAGGCCAGAACTGGCTGATGGCCGCCGCGGTCACTGGCTTGCTGAGCTTGGCGGCGGTGGTCGGTATGGAGCTGTACTACGCTTCACAGGTCAGCGGCCTGAAAACCAATCTGGAGCGCCTGAACGGCGAGATCGCCGCCCTGCAACCGGCCAAGAGCGAATTCGACAAGCTCAGCGCCGAAAAAACTGAGCTGGAACAGGTCACCACCGTGGCCCGCGCCCTGCGTGACCGCAAGAGCTACTGGAGCAACGACCTGGCGGCCTTTACCGCGCAGCTTCCGGCCGGAGGCAACGTGGCTCTGGAGAGTCTGGACATGCACGTGGCCGCGCAGCAATCGGCTGACATGCAGCAAAGCGGCGTAGAAGGTGGCTCGGTCAGCCGTGAGCTTGCCCTGACTGGCACTGCAACGACGGCGCAGGCCGTGGTCGACCTCCTCAACGCGTTTGAGAGCAATCCCAAGTTCGGCATCGTGTTCCAGGGCATGCAGCGCAAAGAACCCGAGAACGAAGCCTCGCCCTACACCTTTTCGGCCAGCGTTGGTGTGGCCGGCGAAGCCCCGGACGCCGCAGGCGCAGCAGCGGGCAGCACCCCAGCGGCGGGAGCAGGAGCCCCTGCCGCTCCTGCGGCTCCTGCTCCCGCCGCCCCCGCTCCCGCCGCCAATGCGGCCCCAGAGGCCTCTACCGGTGACGGAGGAATGTGATGACCAAAACTCGCCTCGACCCCAAATACATTTTCTTTATCGCTCTTGCACTGTCTTTTCTGGTCCTGGGCCTGTGGTACACCTTCCGCTATCAAGCACGGCAGCAGGAAATCGCCACACTCAAGACCGATATTGAGACCGCCGAGCTTAAAGTCTCCCAGTACCGTCAGGCTCAGGCGCAACTGCCTGCCCTGCGTGAAGAAGTGGCTGCACTGCGCCAGGAGCGCGCTGAATTCGTGGCGGCCTTGCCGCAGAACAACGAGATGGCCCCGCTGCTTAGCGAGATGCGCAACAACGCCCAGGCTTCCGGCACCCAGATTGAGGGTGTCAACGTCTCGGCAGGTCCTGCGACCGCCGACCTGCCCGG
Organism: Deinococcus piscis; assembly: GCF_014653275.1. GTDB lineage: Bacteria > Deinococcota > Deinococci > Deinococcales > Deinococcaceae > Deinococcus > Deinococcus piscis. The sequence continues at coordinate 46,601 of NZ_BNAL01000008.1, read as the reverse complement.
CGGCGTGCGGCCTATTCCAATTACCATGAACATGGCCGGAAGCTACGGCGAAGTGTTCCGCACCCTGCGGGCCATGGAAACCATGAACCGCTTCACGACCATCAATCAGCTGACGCTGCAGTCTCCCGAAGCGACCAGCTTCGACCCTGAGCTGACCGGCGCTCTCAGCATGACGGTCTATACGTTTGACCCCAGCCTGGCTGCACCGCCAGCTGCGCCCGCTGCCGCAAGTGCCAGCGGCGCAGCAACTGAGGCTGCGCCCGCCGCCGAACAAGGAGCCGCCCAATGACAGACTCCAACCACACTGACCTGGACTACCAGGACGGAGTCAAGACCGCTGGTGGTCTGACCCGTGAAATGAAGCTGCTGCTCGGGGCACTGCTGACCCTGCTGCTGGCCAGCGCCATTGCGTTCTACTTCAATGGCCGTAACGCTGCAGCTGCGGATATGGCTGTCACCGAAACGACCACCCAAACAACTACCGAGACGACCACTGAAGTCACGACGGTCAGCGCCACCAATGTGGAGGGTGCGCCCGGCACCGTCAGCAGCACTTCGGCAGCGCCAGGAACTATTCCGCCGCTGAGCAGCGCTCCGGTGTCGGTCACGGACCCCAGCAAGCTGGGCGGCATCAATCCGGATGCGCCGCTGGCCGCCGTGCCCTCGCGCAACCCCTTCAAGCCGTTCTCTCTGGCCAAAGACGGCTCCGCTCCTGCTGGCGCTGTTGCAACCCCTGGAACCCCGCCGCCCGCAGCAGGCTCTGCCGCAACCAGCTTTGCAGAGCCCAGCGTGGCGATCTCGGCCCCGCCCAGCTATACCCCACCCAGCAGTCCAGCTGTGTCTAGCCGCAGCAGTTCGAGCAGCACGTCGGCCAGCACGGCCAGCCGCAGCACCAGTGGCACCAGTGGCAGCACCACCACCTGGGTGCTGGGTCCTGACAACACCCCAGTCACCGTCACAGGCGGTAGCAGCACCCGCACGCCTGCCAGTACAGCGAGCAACACACCGAGTAGCTCGGGCCGCTCCAGCAGCAGCGCGGGCACCCCAGCCCCTACCGCCTCGGCAACCAGCGGTGCAGTCGTGCCCTGGGCCTTTGACAATCCCGACGACTACCCCGAAGCGGTCCCTGCCGGCGCCCGGCCTGACAGTACGGGCGCGGCCAGCAGCACCGGCCCAGTGGCCGGGGTGACCGAGCCCGATCTGGGTACAGTGGCCAGCCGTCCAGCCGATGCAGGCACCGGCACGCCTGCTCTATCGGTGCCGCTACCTGCTCCCGGTCAGCCAGACCTGATCACCCAGTACGGCAACGACGAGGGTGTGGGTGCGCCGGACAATGGCACGGCCCTGTCACGCACCCTGAACCGCCAGGGCCTGCGCTTTAATGGCGCGGTGCTGGGTCCCACCGACACTGCCATCTTCAAGAGCAACCAGGGCTTCATGGTCCTCGCCAAGGGTGACCGTCTGCCAGATACCGACATCGTGGTGCAGCAAATCACAGCCAACAGCGTGACGCTGGCACTCGGTCAGGATTCGCTCAAACTCGAACTCGAACCCCTTCAGTAAAAGGTGAACATGATGAAATACGCAACTGCCCTGTTGATCACTGCCGCCCTGGGCCTGGGTGCCGCTCAGACGGCTCCGGTGTCCTCCGCCTCCGCTGTCCAGACCCAAAATGCGGCCAGCGATCCTGCGCTCTCCCAGGCCAACATCACCATTGAGACTGGCCGCTACCAGGGCCCGCTCTCTGGTCTGCTGGGTGCCATCGCCAAGTCGGCGGGCTATGAGCTGGTCCTTGAGGTGAACGTGGACACCCTCGCTGCCGAAGGTGAGCAGGCCCGCCCCGTGGCCTACTCCTTCCGCAACAAGCCCTTCAACGAAGTCTGGCCGCTGCTGATGGACGTGTACGGCCTGAACTATTCCGTGACGGAGCTGGGCGGTCAGCCGGTCATCCGTGTCAGCAACACGCCGGTACAGCGCGTGGTCAAGCTGCAAAACGCCGACCCCGCAGCCGCTGCCGAGCAGGTCAAACTGTTCTTCGGCACCCCGGTCTACTCGGAAGTGGCCCAGACCAACGCGGCAGGTGCCAACGTCGCCACCTCACGCACCCTTGTGGATGTCAAGCTGGACTCGCCTACCCTGCGCATCATTCCTGATACCCGCAACCGCAGCGTGATCGTACGCGGCACCAACGCAGAAATCACTGAGGTGGAGCGGCTGTTGCGTGAACTGGACCGGGACCCCCGCGGCGCACTGGCAGCAGAAAGCGCGGGGCCCAATGTGCAGGAAATCTACTCCGTCAATGGAGATATCAAGGAGCTGAGCAACTTTGTGAGTGCCGAGTTCCCCAATCTGCGCGTGACCACGGTGGGCAGCAGCAAACAGCTGGTGTTGCGCGGCGGTCAGGGAGACGTGGAGCAGGCCCTGACGTTGCTGACGAAGGTAGACCCGGCTCCTGGTCAGACCACCCAGCGGGTCTTCCAGCTCGTCAACGCCAGTGCTGAGGAACTGGCCGACACCCTCATGGCGACTTTGGCCCGCGACCTGACCAGCACTACTGCGACTGCGGCCAGCACCAGCACCGCTTCTGGCGCGAATACGGCCAACAATGCAGCGGGAGCGCCCACCACGAATACTCCTGTGTCAACCGCTGCTACGGCCCCCACCCAGATGGCGACCATCCTTCCCGATGCGCGCACCAACACCATCATCGTGCGTGGTACGCCAGCACAGGTGGCTCAAGTGGCCGAATTGATTCCTACCCTGGACCGTGAAGTACCTCAGATCAACCTCCAAGTTCGCATTCAGGAAATTACCGAGTCGGCCCAGCGCTCCTTGGGAGTGGACTGGAAAATTGGCTTTGGCGGCTTCAATATCGGCCTGATCAGCAGTGGCACTTCTCCCAGTGGCCTGACGGCCAGCTTCGATCCCACGCGCTCCTTGGTCGGCTTCAACATTTTCCCCACTCTCAACGCACTGGAGACCCAATCACAGGCCAAGCGTGTGTATGACGGTGTCATCACCATGCAAAGCGGCCAGCGGAGTCTGGGGAGCAATGCAACCAACGGCAGCCGCAACGCTTCAGACGGAGCCGCAGCCACCATCAAGTCGGGCGGCAAACTGGAGCTGAATATCCCCGATGGCGAAGGCGGCAGTATTGAGAAGGTCATTGACTACGGTGTGATTCTGGACTTCTTCGAGCCTGTCGTCGCTCCTGACGGCACCATCACGCTGCGAGTGCGGGGTCAGGTAAATGATCTGCTCAATGAGGATGCCATTACTCCAGGCACGCTGCCCTACCTGCTGCGATTCACCAACTCGGAGGCCCAGACCCGCATTTCCTTCAAGTCGGGCGAAACCGTGCTGCTCTCAGGTTTGCTGGGCACCACCGAGAGCAACACCAAAGCTGGTCTGCCGTTCCTGTCTATGATTCCGGGAGTGGGTGCCCTGGCTGGCAACCAGTCCACCAACCGGGACTCTACCCAGATGCTGTTTGTCATCACCGGCGACATCATCGAGTAAAGCCTTTTGCACCAACCCCAGCGCCCCTGGCCTCCCCGGCTGGGGGCGTCTGCCATGCAGTGCGCTACAGTGCGCTATGCGCTATCTGACCGCCGGAGAATCCCACGGACCGCGTCTCACTGCCATTGTTGAGGGCCTGCCTTCACAGCTGCCGCTGGGCAAAGCCGACATTGACCCCTGGCTGAGAAAACGTCAGGGCGGCTATGGCCGGGGGCGGCGCATGGTGATCGAAACCGATGAAGTGCAGCTGATGAGTGGCGTGCGCGGTGGCGTAACCACGGGTGCGCCGCTCACACTGGACATTGAGAACCGTGACCACCGCAACTGGACCGAAATCATGGACCCGGCAGCAGGCAACTGGCCGCGCAAGAAGGCCCTGACCGACGCCCGGCCTGGCCACGCCGACCTGACCGGCGGCATCAAATACCGCCATAAAGACCTGCGTGATGTGCTGGAGCGCGCCTCAGCGCGTGAGACAGCCGCGCGGGTGGCGGTGGGCAGTGTGGCCCTCAAGTTGCTGAGCGAACTGGGCATTGAGGGGGCCAATTTCGTGCGGCAGTTGGCTTCGGTACAGGTGAATTCGCCGTTCAGCTGGGACCATCTGGAGGCGATTGAAAACAGCGACCTGCGCACCTGGGATGAGGACGCCGCCGCCCAAATGCGGGAACTGATTGATCAGGCCAAAGTCGGTGGCGACACACTGGGCGGGATTCTGGAAGTGCGCTTCCGGGGGCTCCCGGTAGGTCTGGGCAGCTTTGCCCACTGGGACCGCAAGCTGGACGGACGCATTGCTGGAGCCGTGATGAGCGTGCAGGCCATGAAGGGCGTGGAGATTGGCCGAGCCTTTGAGAATGCGGCTCGGCCTGGCAGCGGGGTCCACGACGCGCTGTACTTGGACGCCGAGCGGGGCTACCGCCGCGAGACCAACGGGGCCGGTGGGCTGGAAGGCGGCATGACCAACGGTGAGGAACTGATTGTGCGGGTCGCCATGAAGCCGATTGCCACCCTGATGAAACCGCTGCCCACCGTGAACGTGGTCACCCACGAGGCCAGCGACGCGGCCCGTGAGCGTAGTGACACCACCGCCGTGCCCGCTGCCGGGGTCATCCTTCAGTGCGTGATCGGTTGGGTACTGGCCGAGGCCGTATTGGAAAAATTCGGCGGCGACACCCTGCCGGAGCTTCAGGAGCGGGTGGCCGCAGCGCGGGCCTACGCGGCGGAATACTGAACTCTGCGGCTGACAGCCCAAGCTACTTCTTGAGGTTGGGAAAGGTAGATAGACTCCTTTCTCCTTGTCTCAACCATCTTCCAGCCGACCTCATCCCCGGTGATACGGCTCCCCTGCGCTGATGGTGCTGGCGCGGTAGAGTGCTTCGAGCAGCACCACCATTGCCAGGTCATGCGGCAGAGTCAGGCCGCCAAAGCTCCATAGCCGGGTGGCCTGGGCACGTAGAGCATCCGTGTGCCCCTCTGGCCCGCCGATGGCAAAAGCTAGTTCGCCAGTGCCACCTACCGCCTGGGCGTCCAGCCACGCACTGAGGCCCTCGGAAGTGAACTCGGTGCCGCGTGGGTCCAGCAGCACCAGCGGAGCCCGGCCCGCCGCCCTGAGCACTGCCTCGCTTTCAGCTTGCTGGGTCTTGCCGCTGACCCGCGTGACCTGCACCCGGTGATAGCGGCGCAGCCTCTTTTCGTACTCGTCCCAGCCCAGCTGAGCGTATTTCAGGCGGGGCTCTCCTACCGTAATCAGGTGCAGGCGCATGGGCTACAGGCTACGCTAGAGCCATGCGAAACGGTCCCGACTGGCAGCGAACTCTGACCGGGTGGCTGCGGCTGGCCCTGCCGCGTGCGTGCCCCGGCTGCGGCGGACAGCTGGGCACCGATCCGGGGCTATGTCGGCGCTGCCGCGCGTCGCTGCGGCCACAGCTGGAGAGGCATTCTCCCCTTTCGCCAGACGCGCAGCCGCATCTGGTCAGTCTGGGACGCTACCAGGGGCCGGTGCGTCGGGCCGTGCGTGCCCTGAAATACGCTCAGGCGCGGGAAGTGGCTGGGGTCCTGGGGCCAGCGCTGGCCTCGGCGGTGCCCGCAACCTGGCCGGTGGTGGGCGTGGTGCCGGTGCCGCTGCATCCCAGCCGGGAGCGCGAACGTGGGTTCAATCAGGCCGAGTTGTTGGCGGCGGCCCTGGCCGACGCGCTGGAAGTGCCTTATGCTCCAGCCGCCCTGCGCCGCGAACGCCGCACCCAGCAGCAGGCCAAGCTGCGCGGTGATGAACGCCGCCAGAATGTGGCCGGAGCCTTCGTCGCTGACGCTTCACAGCTGTCCGAAGGCGCGGTCCTCCTGGTTGACGATGTGCTCACCACCGGCCACACCCTGCTGGCCTGCCGCGAGGCGCTGCGGGCGCAGGGAGTCACGGAGTTTTATTACGCAGTGGCGGCACACTAGGGCCACCTCTGCCCTATTCAGGCAGCCGCTCACCGGCCCGCACCGGCATTGGTAGCCCATGCTCCAGCGGCGGCAGCGGGCAGCTGAAGCCCTCGCCGTAAGCGCAGCTGGGATGGTAAGCGCGGTTAAAGTCCAGCCGGGCCGATACGCTGTCACGGCCCCAAGTCAGCGGCACGTCCAAGTAGCGGCCCAGGCCGTACGTTTCCTGACCGCTGGTGGAATCACGAAAAGGCAAAAAGGCCTGGGATGGCTGCTCCTCGCCCAGCAGGGTGTAGAGGGTCAGCGTCACCGGCCCAGCTCCCGGCAGCTCAGGCGTGACCTGCCCAAATGCGCCCCACCACTTCACGCCGCCGTCCGTGGCCGGAAACTGCACCTCAGCTGGAAAGTCGCCCAGCCGCCCAACAGGTAGCTCCCAGACCCAGGCTGGGTCGGGCGCATAGTGGCTCAGGCCAGCAAAGCTTTCCAGCGCCGCACCCCGCAGAGGCCCACGCCCCTCACGGAAGGCCCGCTCCCGCGCTTCGCGCCAGGCCAGCAGTTCTGCCGCGTAGGCCTGAGCAGCCTGGGGGTCACTCACCAGTTCACCTCAACGCGCTCGCCGTAGATTTCCACCACGTCACCGCGCTTCACCTTGCGGCGGCGGCGGGTTTCCACCTCACCGTTCAGCCGCACCTCGCCGCCCTGAATTCGGAATTTGGCCTCTCCGCCCGTTTCGACCAGACCCTCTATCTTCAGAAAGTCCTGTAAGTCCATGCTGTCTTGGTCGCCGTATTCACGCGGCCCACGAATCTCTTCATTCATTGCTGCTCTCCTTGTTGCTGCCCGCCCGGTTCAGCCCCAGCAGTGTCCAGCTCGTGATACGCCGCGTCAATGGTGGGATGCACTTTGGCAAAGCGCACCCGCAGCACCCCTGCTTCCAGGCTGGCCTCGCCGCTGCCCGGCACCACGGACTCGGGAAATACCAGCGTACGCGAGAATGCGCCAGCCCGGCGCTCGGACAGCAGCAGGCGGCCCGCGCCCGGCGGCAAGCTGGCCCGCATCCCGGCCACCGTCAGGCGGTCACCGTCTTCTTCGAGCTCCAGGCTCCCGGCTTCTACGGCGGGCACGTCCAGCACCAGGGTCAGATACGAGCCACCGTCCAGCCAGTCGGCTGCCGGGACAAAACCACGGGTCTCGCCGTGTCCAAGCAGGCCTTCGGCTTCCTCGCGCACGGTCATCAGCTGCTGCAACCTTGCCAGGGTCGGTTCATTCATGCGGTCACGCTAGCGCATCCGCCGCGCTCAGCGGGCCAGCAGGGCAATCATGGCCCCGCCCGGTACACTGAGCGCGATGCCTGCCGCCCCGCCCCGCCCCGCCTTGCCCGTCCTGACCGCCCCCACCGCTGCGGGCAAATCGGCACTGGCGCTGCGGTTGGCGCAGGAGTACGGGCTAGAACTCATCAGCGCCGACGCCTTTACGGTGTACCGGGGGCTGGATATCGGCACCGCCAAGCCCAGCCGGGCGGAGCGGACCCAGGTGCCTCACCACCTGATGGACGTGGCAGACGTCACCGAGAGCTACGACGTGACCCGCTGGGTGGAGGGGGCCGAAGCTGCCGCCACAGAGATTCTGGCGCGGGGCCGCCGCCCGCTGGTGGTGGGGGGCACCGGCTTTTATCTCAGGGCACTGATCTCAGGACTGCCACTGGCCCCCGCCGCCGACCCCGCCGCACGCGCCGAGGTAGAAGCCGAGCTGGAGAGTCGCGGCCTGGACGCCCTGCTGAACGACATAGAGCGGGTGCGGCCCGACCAGATACCACGTATGGAGCGCAACCCGCGCCGGGTGGTGCGGGCGCTGGAGGTGTACCGCCGCACCGGGCAATTCCCGGCTGATTTCGGCTGGCGGACCCCAAACTTTGCCGCGCAGGTGGTGGCCTTCAGCCCGCCGCTGCCAGAGCTGGAGGAGCGCATTGCAGAGCGCACCCGGCAGCTGCTGGCCGGAGGCTGGCCGCAGGAAGCCCGGTGGCTGGCCGCGCAGGTGCCGCCGGACACGCAGCCGCTGCCCACCGCCTGGCAGGCCCTGGGCTACCGTGAAGCGCTGGCGCTGGCCCAGGGGGAGCTCAGTCTGGATGAAGCTGCGCAGCAGATCACACAGGCGACCCGGCGCTACGCCAAGCGGCAGCGCACTTTTATCCGCACGCAGCTGGGCGCAGAGCTGCTGGCCCTGCCAGACGCAGAGCTGGCCCTGCGCCGCTGGCTGGACGCCTGAGTCGGAAATGCGCCGGGCACTCACTTTGGGACCAAGCGCACTCTGAGATAGGTAAAGGCAGCTTCGCTTACGGCGCGGGGGACAAGGACAGCGCTAAACTGATTTCAGACAAAACACTTACAGAAGTGGCCCAGAGCCTGCTCCCTCCGTCACGCCCCACCTGAGCGGCCAGCGGCGGTGCCAGCAGACGGCTTGACCCAACGACTGACCAGCGAAAGGAAGTCCCTAACATGAAACCACGCGTACTCGGAATGATTCTGGCCGGCGGGCAGGGCTCGCGCCTGGCTCCCCTCACCTCACTGCGCTCCAAGCCCTCGGTGCCGTTTGCCAGCAAATACCGCATCATTGACTTTGCGATCAACAACCTGATCAACTCAGGCATCTTCTCGGTATACGTGCTCACGCAGTACAAAGCCCAGAGCCTGACCGAGCACATCTCGCGCGGCTGGCGTTTCGGCACCTTCTTGCCTGACTACTTCATCACGGTGGTCCCGGCGCAGATGACCCTGTACGAAGAGCTGGGAGCAGCCTGGTACCGGGGCACCGCCGACGCGGTATATCAGAACCTGAACTTGGTCCGCGACTACGACGCCGACTACGTGGCGATTCTGAGCGGCGACCACATCTACAAAATGAACCTGGAAGACATGCTGCAAAAGCACATTGATTCCAAAGCCGACATCTCGATTGCCGCCTACCCGATGCCGCGCAGCGAGGCGCACCGCTTCGGCGTGATGGGCGTAGACGGGGCCGGGCGCATTCAGGAGTTCATGGAAAAGCCTGCCGACCCTCCCGGTATGCCCGAAAACCCCGAGCTGTCGCTGACCAGCATGGGCAACTACATTTTCAGCCGCAAGGCCCTGATGGAACTGCTGGACACCTCAATCAACGACACCGACCAGGGCTTCGACTTCGGGCAGGACGTGATTCCGCACGCGCTACGCAGCGACTACCATGTGCAGGCCTACGACTTTCACCAGAACCCCATTCCGGGCCAGGAGCTGCCCAATACCTACTGGCGTGACGTGGGCACCATTGATGCCTACTTTGAGGCCAGTATGGACCTGGTGTCAGTCAAGCCGGATTTTGGGCTGTACAACCCCAAATGGCCGCTGCGGACCAGCAGCGAATTCAGCCCGCCTGCCAAGTTCGTTCATGAATCGGAAGGCCGCAAAGGGCAGGCATTCAACTCCATCCTGGCCGGAGGGGTCATCATCTCAGGCGGCACGGTGCGCGACTCGGTGCTCAGCCGCGACGTGCGCGTCAACTCCTACTCGCTGGTCGAGCAGTGCGTGCTGTTCGATGGAGTTGAGGTAGGCCGGGGTGCTCAGCTCAGGCGCGTGATTGTGGACAAGGACGTGTGTATTCCCGCGAACATGCGGATCGGCTACGACCACACCGAGGACCTGGCCCGTGGGTTTACGGTCAGCGAAGGCGGCGTGGTGGTGGTACCCAAGGGCTACCAGTTCAGCCGTACCTGAAGCCCACGGCGTTGGTCAAGCGACACAGGAGACGAGACTATGACTTTTTCTATCGTGGGCCGTGACCCACAGACCGGCGACCTGGGCGTGGCCGTCGCCAGCAAGTTTCTGGCAGTGGGCGCGGTGGTGCCCTATGTCCGCTTTGGGGTGGGGGCCGTCGCCACCCAGAGTTACGCCAATCCCACCTTTGGCCCCCGTGGACTGGAGCTGCTGGCAGCGGGCCTGAGCCCTGAAGGCGTGGCCGCGCAGTTTGAGGAAGGCGACCCCGACTATGCCCAGCGGCAATTCGGGCTGGTCAGCGCCAGCGGCCAGAGCCTGAGCTTTACCGGCAGCGGCTGCCACGCCTGGGCAGGGGGCCTCACGGGCCCTGATTACGCCATTCAGGGCAACATCCTGACCGGACCTGATGTGGTGCAGGCCATGCTGACCAGCTGGCAAGACGCCGAAGGTCAGCCCCTGCCCCGGCGACTGCTGGCCGCCCTGCAAGCGGGTGACCGGGCGGGCGGAGACCGGCGGGGGCGGCAATCGGCGGCGCTGCTGTGTGCGGGCCAGGGCCGGGGCTACGGTGGCCTGAGCGACGACTGGATCAACCTGCGCGCCGACGACCATCTGGACCCCTGCACCGAGCTGGAACGGCTGCTGGATATCCACGACCTGCTGTTTGGGCGGCCTGAGGACACCCGGTCCCTTAGCGCCGAGGAGCTGACCTGGCTGCGCGGTGTGCTGGAGCGTGAAGGCTACGCCCAGAGTCCGCCTACTGGAGACTGGGACGCGGCCACCGAGCAGGCCACCTGGGAGCTGTACGGCACCGAGAACCTGGAAGAGCGCTGGGCGGATGGCGGGCAGTTCGACCCGCAGGCCCTGAAGTATTTGCAGGGCAAGTTTGGGGCGAGCCGGGGAGACTAAGCCCTGCCGCGCCAGCTCAGGCTGTATCCATTTCAAGCTGAGCGGCGCTCCTCACCGGGTTCCCCCCCGAACTTTCCCAGGCCCGAATTTTCCCAGACCCGAACCTCCCCAGGTTTGACCTCTACTCCCTCGTAGGACTCCGTGCTCACCCTTGACCTCGCAATGACGCGGCAGGCGTGAGCTTTTGCTACACTGTGAGGCTGTGTGGCCCGCCTTGCTGACTTTGAGTGCCGACCATCTACCGGCTACCCCAGCGCAGGCGGGTCTTTTTGGTGCCTCTTTGGTGCCTCCGCCACGCTGACTGGGCCTGCGCGGCTCCGCTTAGAGACCTGATCCCTATTCAAGAAGCAGCCCTTTTAAGAAGCAGCGCTGTCAAGAAAAAACAGCACCGTACAAAAGCACTAACGGCAAGAAGCATCACCGAGGAGAAATTTATGGAATACCGCAACATCGCCATTATCGCCCACGTGGACCACGGCAAAACGACCCTGGTCGACGGGCTACTCAAGCAAACCCTGGAACTCAAGCACGGTGAAGAAATCGCCGAACGCGCCATGGACTCCAACGACATCGAGCGCGAGCGTGGCATCACCATCCTGGCGAAAAACACCGCTGTGGAGTACAAAGGCATCAAGATCAATATCGTGGACACGCCCGGCCACGCTGACTTCGGCGGCGAAGTGGAGCGCGTGCTGGGCATGGTGGACGGCTGCTTGGTGCTGGTGGACGCTGCCGAAGGCCCCATGCCTCAGACCCGTTTCGTGCTGCGTAAAGCCCTGGAACTGGGCCTCAAGCCCATCGTCGTGGTCAACAAGATTGACCGTGGCGACGCCCGCCCCACCGACGTGGTGGACATGACCTTCGACCTGATGGCCGAACTCGGAGCCAACGAAGACCAGCTGGACTTCCCGGTGCTGTACGCCATTGCCCGCGAAGGCAAGGCGTTCAAGGACCTGGACAAGCCCCAGGAAGACTTCCACGAGCTGTTCGAGATGGTGCTGGAGCACATTCCCGCCCCGCAGGTGGACCTGGACGCCCCCTTCCAGATGGTCGTGACCAACCTGGACTACTCCGAGTACCTGGGCCGCATCGTGCTGGGCCGGGTGCAGCGCGGCACCGTGAAAAAGGGTGAATTCGTGCAGCTGATCCACAAAGACGGCTCCATGACCAAGACCCGCGTGGTGCAGCCGTTTACCCACATGGGCCTCAAGCGCATTGAGGTGGACGAAGTGGGCGCGGGCGACATCGTGGCCCTGGCCGGCATTGAAGACGCCCAGATCGGTGAAACCGTGGCGGACGTGAACAACCCCGAAGCGCTGCCCATCATCACCGTGGACGAGCCTACCGTGAGCATGATCTTCCAGCCCAATACCAGCCCCTTTGCAGGCAAAGAAGGCAAGTTCGTGACCAGCCGCCAGATCAGCGAGCGCCTGGCCCGCGAGATCATGACCAACGTGTCGCTGAAGGTGGAAGAAATCCGCCCCGACGAATTCAAGGTGTCGGGACGCGGCGAGCTGCACATTTCCATCCTGCTGGAAAACATGCGCCGCGAAGGCTTTGAGCTTCAGGTGGGTGCGCCCCAGGTGATTTACCGTGAGATTGACGGCGTGCGCCATGAACCCGTTGAGCACGTGGTAATTGACGTGCCCGAGCAGTTCTCCAGCACCGTCATCGGCGTACTGGGCAGCCGCAAGGGGCAAATGGTCCACATGGAGCCGCAGGGCAGCCGCACCCGCGTGGAATTCAAGATTCCCTCGCGTGCGCTGTTCGGCTTCCGCACCCAGTTCCTGAGCATGACCCAGGGCGAAGGCATCCTGAGCCACGTGTACGACAGCTACCAGCCCTACGCCGGTGACCTGAAGACCCGTCAGAACGGTTCGCTGGTCAGCATGGAAGACGGCGTGGCCTTTGCGTACTCCATCTGGAAATTGCAGGACCGTGGCAACTTCTTCATTGACGCCGGTCAGGACGTGTACGTGGGCATGATTGTGGGCGAAAACGCCCGCGAACAGGACATGAACGTGAACGTCTGCAAGAACAAGAAGCTGACCAACGTGCGCTCCAGCGGCGCGGACGACGCCCTGACCCTGATTCCGCCCAAGCGCCTGAGCCTGGAAGACGCCCTGGAATACATCGCTGACGATGAACTGGTGGAACTGACGCCCCAGAGCATCCGTCTGCGCAAGAAGGTGCTGAACCCCAGCATGCGCAAATAATCTGGCCCGCTTGCCAAGCAGAAGAAAGCCTCAGCCTCCGCGCTGGGGCTTTTTTTAGTGGGTACATGGGCTGAGTGGGTAGCTGGGCAAGGTGCCTGCGGACTGCAAATCTGTTTGACAGTTCAGTGTGCCCCCTCCATCATGCGGTGATGCCGCGCTTACGAACGACTCTTCCCAGAATCTGGGCCGCTGCTCTGGTGATGATTGGTGCCCCTTTACTCGCGCCTCCCGCTTCTGCCCAGGCTCAGCCGACCTTTGCTGCCTTGATGGCCCAACACTATGGTCCTGTTGCTCAGCACATTGCTCACTCCAATGAGCTGGTGAATTTTGTCAACCGCTATGCCAAGGCCCTGACAGGCCGCACCTGTACCAACTTCGGTGCGCCCGAGATGCCGTTAGGCGGCTTGGTCCTGCCCAAAACAGAGTTCACCACTGGAACAGCGGAGGACTTTGCAAAGTTGCTGACCAAAAACGTGGCCGAATCAGACAAGCGACTGGGCAATACCAGCAAAGTGATGCTGGACGCCCCTCAGCAAGTGGTGGCCGTGTGGGTCAAGGCCAAAGAAGGCAGTGCCGTCACAGTCGTCCAGTTCCGTGGTGAACGCGCCATGCTGACAGGCTGCGGCTTGTGAGCCTCCCCGCAAGCATTCGCCCCGCTGTCCCGGCCGACCTCCCCACCATTCTGGACATCTACAACCACGCCGTGACCCATACGACGGCCACCTATGACCACGCCCCGGTCAGCCTGCAAAGCCGCGAGGAATGGTTCGCTGAGCGTCAGCGCGGAGGCTTCCCTGTACTGGTGGCCGAGGACGCGGACGGCGCCGTGGTCGGCTGGGCCAGCTACGGTCCCTTTCGGCCCAAGCTGGGCTACAGCCGCACAGTAGAGCACTCGGTGTATCTGTCCCCCGCAGCGCAGGGCCAGGGCTTGGGCGGTGGGCTGCTTGAAGCCCTGATTGCACAGGCCACTGCCGAGGGCTACCACCTGATGATTGGCGTGGTGGACGCCGAGAACGACGGCAGCCTGCGCTTTCACGGGCGGCACGGCTTCAGCGAAGCGGGGCGGCTGCCGCAGGCCGGGCACAAGTTCGGGCGCTGGCTAGACGCCGCTTTCGTGGTGCGGCGCTTGCAGGAGATGGACGCGCCTGGGCACGGAGAGAAGTAAGGAATCAGGGCGCGGCAGCCTTTGCTTGCCGCGCCCTGATTTGCCTGCCGCTCAGCTGTAGCGGTAAAAGCCTTCGCCACTCTTGCGGCCCAGCAGCCCCGCCTGCACCATCTTGCGCAGCAGCGGGCTGGGGCGGTACTTGTCGTCGCCCAGGCCCTGGTGCAGCACTTCCATGATGGCGAGGCAGGTGTCCAGGCCGATAAAATCCGCCAGCGTGAGCGGCCCCATCGGGTGATTCATGCCCAGTTTCATGATGCCGTCAATCGCTTCTTTGTCGGCCACGCCTTCCATGACGCACTGGATGGCTTCATTGATCATGGGCATCAGGATGCGATTGGACACGAAACCGGGAAAATCATTACAGCTCAGCGGTGTCTTGCCCATCTTCTCGGCGGTCTTGGTGACGAGCTCGGCGGTGGCGTCGCTTGTCTGGTAGCCGCGAATCACTTCCACCAGTGTCATCAGCGGGACCGGATTCATGAAGTGCATCCCGATGAACCGCTCCGGGCGGCCCGAAGCCGTCGCCAGCGCGGTGATGGGAATGCTGCTGGTATTGCTGGCCAGGATGCCCTCCAGCTTGACGATTTCGCCCAACTGCTTGAAAAGTTCCTTCTTGACCGCTTCGTTCTCAACGATGGCTTCCACCACCAGGTCACAGTCGGCAAAGTCTTGCAGGGACGTGGTAAAAGTCATGCGCCCCAGCACCTGCTCAGGCGTGTCAGCCAGCTTGCCTTTTTCGTGCAGCTTACCGAGGCTCTTTTCAATCACGCCCCGGCCCCGGTCCAGAAACTCCTGCTTCTGGTCGTGGACGACCACATCAAACCCACTTTGCGCGGCCACCTGCGCGATACCGCCGCCCATCTGCCCTGCTCCGATGACTCCAAATTTCATGTTTGTCGCTCCATTTAGAACAATTTCCTGTGCCTTCTTATCAGCTCAGCAACTTGGTTTGCCCATCTTCTATGTACAGCGCCTGCCCATCACGCAACAGACACAGAGGCCAGCGCTCGCCATACCTGCTGACTGTGTCAGCAATCACGGCAATTGGAAATTGAGGAATACTCCCAGACGCATGTGGCACAACAGCCAATTCCGTCAGGCATAGACCGGTGTAGTCCTTTAATTCCGGCGCAATCTCTGGAGAATCCATCAGGCTGGCGATCTCAGCAGTGGGGCCAGCAACGATGGAACCAGCGCTGCACCCTATATAGGGAAGCCCTTGCTGCACCAACCGGGTGATGACTCTATCTGCCCCTGTTGCCTTGAGGACATGCAGGAGGTCGAAGGTCTCTCCCCCAGCGATATAGACCGCATCTACAGCTTCCAGGGTGGTTTCCACTGTTGTCAGATCAGTCTGTTCCAATGGAAGGTTGACCAGTCTTAGGCCTTGCTTCTCCAGTCCTTCGCGCTCTGTCTGCACAAAAGGCGCGTCTCCATAAGAACGGGCCGCGTCCGGGATATACGCCACACGCTTACCTCCGATGAATTGCGCCATGTACGGATGCTGAAAAGAAGTCAGAAGTAGTCGCATACTCACTCCACCAACGGCACACCACTCAGCTCAATCGTCTTGCCGCGCTTGACGGGCGTAAAAGGCACGTAGCGGTACTCCGAGCAGCCCTGCTTCACAAACGGATCGGTGGCGAAGATCTCGCGTAGTTGCGCCTCGCTCTCGGCCTGGGCAAAAATCACGCCGCCGGTTTCGTCCTGCTTGCGGCCAGAAGTGATGAAGACACCGCTCCGGTAGTGAATATCCAGCCACTCGCGGTGCAGCGGGGTGACAGCGGCCAGCTCCTCAGCGGGCTTGAGATAAGTGCTTTCGATAAACCAAAGGGTGGGGGACTGGGTCATTTCAGTTCCTTTCCTGCTGCCACTGGCCAACTTCCGACCAGATGAGGGTGTGGCCGCGCCAGATATTCAGGGTGCTCTGATCTTCATTAATGGCGTACCGGTAGCTACCGTTTTGGAAGACATAGCCCACGAAGCGGCAGGGAGTCACACCATCGGCGCACAGGACATGCTCTGTGCGGCCACGCAGTCTCAGGCTTTGCCCCGTCCTGCGGTTCTGGCCCAGGTAAGACACGTCGTTACACGTGACACTGCCCTCGGCACACTGCGGAGTGACGGTCACGCGGTAGGTTGGGGTGATGAACGTAAAAGCTGCGGCCTGCGCCTGCGCCGCTATCAGGCACAGGACCAGCGGTACGCCAAGCTTCAGGAGTCGGTCGCACAGAAGCTGCTGCCTCATAGCCGCTTGACCGCGAGCGCCAAGCCGTTGCCGCCGCCCATGCACAGGGTCGCCACGCCGAATTCCTTGTCCTGCTGCCCCAGAGCGTGCAGCAGCGTAACCAGGATGCGGGCCCCGCTCGCGCCGATGGGGTGCCCCAGCGCCACCGCGCCGCCGTTCACATTCACGCGGTCCAGGTCCAAACCCAGCTCACGGGCCACAGCCAAGCTCTGCACGCTAAAGGCTTCGTTCAGCTCCCACAGGTCCACGTCGGCCACGTCCATGCCCAGCTTCTCCATCAGCCGCTGGGTGGCGGGCACCGGGGTCATCATGATCCACTTGGGGTCCAGTCCAGCGGTGGCATAGTCCACGATTTCGGCCAGGGGCTTCAGCCCGTGAGCCTGGGCAAATTCCTCACTGACCACCATCAGGCTGGCTGCACCGTCGTTCAGGCCGGGCGCGTTGCCCGCAGTCACCGTGCCGCCCTGCTTGAAGGCAGGCTTGAGCTTCGCCAGGGTTTCCTCGGAAGTGTCACTGCGCGGGCTTTCGTCGGTGTCCACCACGGTGTCACCCTTGCGGCCCTTCACCGTCACCGGCACGATTTCATCCCGGAAGCGGCCCTCTTCGGTGGCGGCCACGGCTTTTTGGTGGCTGGCGGTAGCAAACGCGTCTTGCTCCTCACGGGCGACGCCATACTTCTCGGCCACGCGCTCGGCGGTGGTGCCCATGCCTTCGTCGTTGATGGAGCACCACAGACCGTCGAACATGTTGGCGTCAATCACTTCGCTGTGGCCCAGGCGGTAGCCTTTGCGGGCACCGGGCAGCAGGAAGGGCGCGTTGCTCATGGACTCCATTCCGCCGGCCAGCACCGCCTGCTGGTCGCCGGCGCGGATGCTCTGGGCGGCCAGAATCACCGACTTGAGGCCGGAGCCGCAGACCTTGTTGATGGTGAGCGCCCCAGCCGTATCGGGCACACCGGCCATGATGGCGGCCTGGCGGGCGGGGGCCTGACCACTGCCCGCCTGCACAACCTGACCCATGATGACCTCTTCCACCAGCTGAGGGTCAATGCCCGAGCGCTTCAGGGTTTCGGCCAGGGTGATGCTGCCAAGCTCCACAGCCTTCACGTCGCTAAGCGCACCCAGAAACTTGCCAGTCGGCGTACGCGACGCCGCTACAATCACAGATTTTGCCATGCCTTCAGCATAGCTCAGGCCCAGCGTTACCTTTTGTGGCACAACCTGGAACCCGGCACCGGGCCAACTCTGGCACCTACACAAGATCTGGAAGCTATGTCGGCGGCCAGACCCTATGACCAGCCAGGGCGTGACCCGCTAAGCTGCTCAGCATATGACTCTCGCTTTTATCGTTTTTCTGGTGCTGTGGTTGCTGGCCCTGGTCGGCACCTTTATTCCAGTCATTCCAGCCACGGCGCTGCTGCTGGTGGGCGGCGCAGCTGGCGTATTCATCAAGGGGTACAGCGGTACGGGCGACGCCATCTTCCTGGCCGTGCTGGTCGTCCTGACGCTGGTGTCCAGCTTTGCCGACAACATCGCCACGGCCTGGGGCGCAGGCCGCTATGGGGGCAGCAAACAGGCCATGTGGGGAGCCATCGCCGGGAGCCTGATCGGGCTGCTGCTGCCACCGCTGGGCATCCTGATCGGGCCGCTGCTGGGGGCCTTTGCCGCCGAGCTGCTGCTGGTCCGTAAGCCGGTAGACGAAGCCGCCCGCAGCGCTTTCGGCACGCTGGTGGGTCTGCTGACCGGCATGGCAGCCAAGTTTGTGCTGAATCTGCTCATCGGCCTCTGGGCGCTGTGGCGGTTCTGGGGCCAGGGTCCGGCCCTGTTCTGAAGGGGGCTAGAGATGAGTGACCTGGAGCAGTTCTGGGGGCTGGCGCTTGTCCTGGCCGCCGTGTACCTGGGGCTGGCGCTCTTTCTGCGCGGCAAAGCGCCGGTGCCAAGCGACCCGCCCAGGCCGATTGCGCCGCAGCAGCGGGCCGAACTGCTGGAATTGCTGCGCCAGGGTCAGGAAGTGGCAGCTGTCCAGCGCTACCGCGACTACTCTGGGGCCTCACTCACAGCGGCCCACGCCTACATCCAGGCGCTCAAGGGACCGGCAGGGCCTGACGGGCCGTCATCAGGTCGCGCACCCACTCTCCCACCACAGGAAAAGACAGGGCCGCGCCCAGCAGGCCAAACAGCACGATCAGGACATAAGCGCCGCTGAGCCACGGCCCCGGAGCCAAGCGCACCTGCGGGTCAGGCCGGGGCGTCAGCCACAGGTGCAGCACCCAGAGTAGCCCTGCACCCAGCAGGAAGGCACCTCCGGCCACCGCCGGTCCCAGGTCACTCAGGGCTGCCCCGCTGTTTCCGGCACCCAATTCGTCCAGCGGAAGCCGGTCGCCCAGCGCTGCCACCAGCCCCAGCACGAGGGCATTGTTTAGCACGTGGACAATCACGCTGTTCCAGAGGCTGCCGGTGTGCTGTGCCAGCCGCGCCAGGGCGTAAGCCAGCGGCAGGATACCCGCCACACTGAGCGGCACCCCGTGGGCCAGTGCAAAGGCAAAGGTGGTGGTCAGTGCGGCCACCCCGAAGCCAGCCGCCCGCTCGTGGCCGCGCAGCATCAGCCCCCGGAAAGCAATTTCTTCGATGACCGGCACCAGCACGCCGCCGGTCAGCACCATCAGCCACGCCCCCGATGAGGACGAGGCCAGCACGGGCACGGTGTCGGGCACCGGCAGGTCCGGGAACACGGCCAGCGCCGCAGCTGACCAGGCCCGCGAAGCGATAAAGGCCACGGCGAACACGGCCAGCGCCGTGCCCCAGCTGGGAGGAGTCCGCCAGCGCGAATCGGCCCGCAGCGCAGCGAACTCGCCCCGGAACAGCGTGAGCAGCAGCGTGAGGTTCACCCCGATGGTCACGATAAAAGCCAGCACCGTGTCCATGCCGAAGCGGGTCATCAGCAGCGGGCCACCCACGGCCTGAATCAGCAGAATGGTGAGCGCGGCGCGGTTGCCGCCAAGGGCCGTCACGCCCGGCCCGGTCGGAGAAGGAGCGAGCGGCGGAACCGGGTCGGAGGCGGGAGCAGGGTGGGTCATCGTGCCTCCAGGGTAGCGCCCCGGCCAGCCACCTCAGCCCGTCCGCCTGGGAAGCGCCTGACTTTGCCCATCTCCCTCTCACCCAACCTCAAAAAAGGGCCAAGCCTGCCTCAAGCTCAGCTTAGGCCGGTCCCAGCAGGCCAGCGCTAGCCTGAACGCATGACACAACTGCGCCCTTTGCCGACACTCCTGACCCTCAGCGCTGCCCTGGCGCTGCCGACAGCCCTGGCCGACAGCGTGAACTGCGCGGGTACGCTGAACAGCCGAACCGTGCGCGGCGACTTGCAGGTGCGCCCCGGAGCCAGCTGCACGGTGCTCAACAGCCGCATTGAGGGCGATGTCAAGCTGGGAAGCGGCGCGCGGCTGCTGCTGCGCAACTCCACCGTGACCGGCGATATAGAAGGCAAGGACTACGCCCAGGCCAATGTCAGCGGCACCTTGATTCAGGGTGATGTCAGCCTGGAAGGCGGGCAGGGCGGCCAGCTGCGCAACAACCGCGTGCGCGGCGACGTGGAATTTGAGGGCAACCGGGGCCGCCTGGCCTTTGCGGTGAACGCGGTGGGCGGCGACCTGGAATGCGACAACAACCGCTGGACCTATTCCTTTTACAACAACACGGTCAGTGGCCGTCAGCAGGGTCAGTGCGTGAACTGGAAATAAGCACTGGGCTGTCCTACCCCGTCTCGTCACACCCCCGATCCCGGCTGGGGGCCTGCTTTTTTGCGCCCGCGTCCAGGCATCCGCTCTGCCCTGGCTGCGGGGGCGCACCTTGGGCCCTTCTGGCCCCCTGCCGTACACTGCTGGACATGACCGGCACTCAAAGCTCCCTCTTTCAGCAGACCGGCTACCAGGCCGTGATTGGGCTGGAAGTCCACTTGCAACTGAGTACCCACTCCAAGCTGCTCAGCTCCTGCCCCGCCGACTACCACGGCAGTCAACCCAACAGCTTCACCGACCCGGTCAGCCTGGGCCTACCCGGTACGCTGCCGGTGCTGAATGCCGAGGCACTGGAGCTGGCGCTGCGCTTCGGCCTGGGCCTGAACTGCACCGTTGAGGGCACGACGCAGTTTCACCGCAAGCACTACTTTTATCCCGATTCGGCCAAGAACTTTCAGCTGTCGCAGTGGGACAAGCCTGTGGCGCACGGCGGGTACTTGGACGTGGAAGGCGGGCGAGTGGGCATCACCCGCGCCCACCTAGAAGAAGACGCGGGCAAGCTGCTGCACCCCGCTTACGCGCCCTACTCGGAGCTGGACCTGAACCGCGCCGGCACGCCCCTGATCGAGATGGTCACCGAGCCGGACATCCTCTCAGGCACACACGCCCGCACTTTTCTCGAAACGGTGCAGGCGATTGCCCGCGCCCTGGGCGTCAGCCAGGCCAGCCCTGAAGACGGACAGATGCGCTGTGATGTGAACATCAGCCTGCATAAGCCCGGTGAGCCGTGGGGCACCAAGGTCGAGGTGAAAAACCTCAACTCGTTCCGCAGCGTGGAGCGGGCCATCACGTACGAGTGGCAGCGCCAGGCCCGCAAGCTGGCTGCCGGTGAGCCGATTACCCAGGACACGCTGGGCTGGGACGAGGGGGGCGGCAAGACTTTCCTGATGCGGACCAAAGAGGGCGAGGCCGACTACCGCTATATGGCCGAGCCGGACCTGCCGGAGCTGCACATTACGCCTGAGTGGGCGGCTGAAGTGCGCTCGCGGATGCCGGAACTGCCCGCGCAGAAGCTGGAGCGCTACCTCGCGGCTGGCCTGCGCGAGTCCGACGCCCGCACGGTGAGCATGGACGTCCACCTCAGCCGCCTGCTGGACGCGGCGCTGGACGCAGGCAACGCGCCTATCCAGAAGCTGGCCAACTGGCTGCTGAGCGAAGTGCCCGGCGTACTGGATGAAGGCGTGGCCCTCAAGGACACTGCGCTCAGGCCTGAGCACCTGGCCGAGCTGGTGGCCCTGGTTGAAAGCGGCGACCTGACCGGGCGCAGCGCCAAGGACCTGCTGCCGGACGTGGTGCAGGGCCACGCGCCACGCGCTCTGGCCGGGAGCCGGGGCCTGCTGGGGCAGGCGAACGCAGGCGAACTGGAGGCCGCCGTAGACGCCGCGATTGCTGCCGACCCGGACACCGTGGCCCAGGTGCGTGGCGGCAACCAGAAAGCCGTCAA
This sequence comes from Deinococcus piscis, assembly GCF_014653275.1. GTDB lineage: Bacteria > Deinococcota > Deinococci > Deinococcales > Deinococcaceae > Deinococcus > Deinococcus piscis. The sequence goes on along the minus strand of NZ_BNAL01000008.1, from coordinate 25,146 downwards.
CGCCCTGTTCGGCGCGGTGATGAAAGCCACTGGCGGCAAGGCCAACCCCGGCCAGGTGCGCGAACTGCTCCGCCAGCGGCTGGAGGGCTGAAGGTGAGTGCAGGCCAGCCGGTCAGCAGCGGGCAGGGGGCACCCACCGGATGGCGCACGGCAGCCCTGGCCGCGCTGGGGGCGCAGGTGCTCGCGCTGTTTCTGGTGGCCGGGTATGTGCTCAGCAAAGACCTCCCCAATCCTGTCAGCGGCTGGCTGGACGCCGGGCACCACTTTTTGACCGGCATACTAACGCTGTGGTGGGCGCTGCTGCTGGGCCGCCTCACCCTGGGGCGGGGCGTCGCTCAGGGTGAATACCTGGACCGGGTCCGGCAGGCGCTCACCCTGACTTTTCCCCTGCTGACCAGCTTCCGGGGCGTGCTGTGGGGCATCACCGCCCTGGCCCTGGCAGGTGGCACCTCGCAGGCGCACCCGGTGGCCCTCACCGCCCTGATGACCATCTGGGGAGCCAGCATCATCGCCAGCTACATGGGGTTTTTCTGGCTGCTGCGCTGGTCTGACCTTGGCCCGGCTGAAGGGAGCAGCGCCAAGTGGCAGCTGGCCGACTGGCTGAACCTCTCGGCGGCCCTGGCGCTCGGCATGACTGTGATCAATGTGGTGCCCATCACGGGCTTCAGCGTGAGCCTGTCCCAGGCAGACCAACTGGTCTACGGCCTGTCGGGCCTGCTGGATGTCATCGCCACCCTGCTGTCGCTGCAAGCAGTGCGCCTGACCGGGCCAAACGACGCTTCAGGCTGAGCGGGCCGGTTCCAACAAGCTGCGCCAGCGCGGATACTCCCAGGCCAGCAAGTACAGCGCCGCCAACAGCATCAGGCCGGTGATGACCGGCGTCCCCTCGAAATCCAGGCTGACTGTAATCACAAAAATGTTGGTGATCAGGCACAGGTACAAAATGGCCCCCACCGCCGCTGTGCGCGGAATCAGAATCAGAAGGCCAGCCAGCAGCTGCGCGGCCCCAATAAACTGGTAATAGAGGCCCGTCCGCAGCAACGCATCAAAAAAATAGCCCACCGGGTCGCTGGGCGGCAGCACGGTAAACGGCTGCCCCAGCAGCTTGACCCAACCTGACGGCAAAAAAGCCAACCACAGGAGCACGCGGGTCAGCCAGGTAAAGGGCAGAGCCAGCCGGGTGGCCTGCCAGGTGGCCAGCCAGCCCTGAGGCCGGTCCACCCAAGAAGTTGTGGAAGTGATCATGTCCCTAGCCTAGAAGTGCATCTGGGGGCCAGCATCCCTCTAAAGAAGGAGCGTGGAGCCATTCTCCAAAACGACGCTGGGCAGCGCTCCGCTTCCGCCACCCGCTCCAGGTTCCGTCCTGCGCGGTGTATTGTCCTTAGTTTGTTCGCCAAAAAAACCTCGGCAAACAGATGAGGCGCTTTTTTCCCAACTGCTCCAAGCAGGGCGGAAAAGTTCGGAAGTGTGGCTGCACCTCAGCGGGCAGCGAATAAGCCATTTGGCGAATACCCACACGTGGGCAGTCCAGTTACCCTGAGCCATGACCGAACTCCGCCCCCTGACCCCTGCCGACGCCGAGGACTTCCGCGTCGCCCGCCTCCAGATGCTACGGGAAGCGCCCGCCGCCTTTCTGACCACTGCCGAGGAATTCGCTGAGCGCCCGCTGGACGCCATCGCCGAGCGGCTCAGGCCCGACCCAGAAAATGTAACTTTTGGGGTGTGGGACGGCGGGGAATTGGTCGGCATCTGCACGCTGGTACGCGAACAAGGCCCACGCTCTCGGCACCGCGCCGACATCTTCGGGATGGGTGTGCTGGACCGCGCCCAGGGCCGGGGCGTGGGGCGGGCGCTGCTCACAGCGGCCATTGCCTATGCCCGCGAGCTGCCGGGAGTGCGTAGCCTGCACCTGGACGTGATGGAAACCCAGGCCGCCGCGCTGGGGCTGTACCGCTCGCTGGGCTTCGAGGTCTGGGGCACCGAACCAAACGCGATGTGCATAGATGGAGAGCTGGTCAGGTCACATGCAATGTGGTTGGACCTTGGCGCAGAGCCTATGCTGAAGCATGACGCAGACCCCAGCCCACAGACTGATTGATGGACATCTGGACCTGGCCCTGGGTGCCCTAGAGGGCCGCGACCCTGCGCTAAGCCTAGACGAGCTGCGCCGCCTCCCACTCTTTACCGGCGTACCTGGCGAAGCTCCACAGACGCCTAGCGTCACTTTTGGCGAACTCCAGGCCGCAGGACTGGGCCTCTGCTTCGGCACCCTCTTTGCCCGCAAGGGAGGTGCGTGGCCCTATACGCCCGGCGGCTACACCGATACCGAAGGCGCACGCCAGGAAGCCTTGCGCAGCCTGGACTGGTATCACCGCTGGCAGGACGCAGGACTGATCCGGCTGCTGCCCAACCGCACCGCCCTGATGGCCCACCTGAATGACTGGGAAGCGGGGGCGGACCTGCCCCTCGGCGTGGCCTTGCTGATGGAAGGCGCCGACCCAGTGCGCGGCGCGGACGACTTACCCTTTTGGGCAGAGCAGGGAGTCCGGCTGATTGGTCCAGCGTGGCGCGGCACCCGCTACGCGGGCGGCACAGGCGAGCCGGGGGGCCTGACTGAGGCTGGACATGCGTTGCTGCAAGCGATGGCCGACCTGAACTTGACTCTGGACGCCTCGCACCTTGACGATGCCGCCTTCTGGGACGCCCTTCCATACGGCACCCGCGTGATTGCCACCCACTCCAACGCCCGGCACTTTATTGACTCCAACCGGCTGCTCTCTGACGACATGATCCGCGCCATCGGGGAGCGCGGAGGTGTGGTGGGCGTGGTGCCGGCCAACTTCTTTATTCGTGCGGGCTGGCGAACTGGGCAGGAACGGGTGCCCCTTCAGGAGCTGAGCGAACATGCCCGGCATATCGCCGGACTGATCGGCTGGGAGCGGGTGGCCCTGGGGTCTGACTTTGACGGTGGATTCGGCACCGAACAGCTGCCTGCCGGGCTGGAGCGTTATCCAGATCTCCACCAGCTGGCCCAGACCCTGCCGGCAGAGCACCGCGCCGGGTTCTTGTGGGACAACTGGGCGCGGTGGCTTAGAGAACACTACTGAGAGGCGGCCAGTGACGGAGGCTGCAAGGAAAAGGATGTATTGGGCAAGCGACGCAGAGGCAAAGCGCCGCGCAGCATAAGAGTTGACGGGCGCAGCTAGTGGCATGAAACGTCATTCTCCACGCTGCCCTAGACTGGGAAACATGACCCGTCCTGACACGGCCTCCCGCACCCAAACGCTGGAACGCACCCGCACCGAGCGGCCCCGGCTGTGGCGGGTGCTGCTGCTCAACGACGACTACACCCCGATGGAATTCGTGGTGGAGGTGCTGATGGGGCACTTCCACAAATCTGAGGCCGAGGCGCAGGTGATCATGCTGGCGGTGCATCACAAGGGCCAGGGTGTGGCGGGCGTCTATACCCGCGACATCGCTGAAACCAAGGTGGCGCAGGTCACCGCCGAGGCGCGGGCTGGCGGGTTCCCACTTCGGCTGGTGGCTGAACCTGAAGATGAAGGCCCGCTGTGAGAGTTGTGTAGAGCTGGCCGGTTAATAATCGTTTAATGCTGCTGATTACTGGGGCCGCCGGCCACCTTGGAAATGTTCTGATTCGCCACCTGCTGGAGCGCGGCTACACCGGCATTCGCGCCATGGTGCTGCCCGGCGAGGACCGCACACCGCTGGCCGGGCTGGACGTGGACATTGTCGAGGCGGACATCACCCGGCCTGACATGCTGCCCGCCGCCTTTGCGGGCGTGAAGAGGGTGATGCACCTCGCTTCACTGGTCAGCATCGGAGACGCTCCAGATGACGTGATTCAGCGCGTCAATGTGGAAGGCACACGCAACATTATCGCCGCGAGCAAGGCTGCTCAGGTGGAGCGGCTGCTGTACGTGGGCAGTGTTCATGCCTTTGCCTGGCCCACCGGCCCGCTGCTGGACGAACGGGCTCCCCTCGCGCCGCAGACTGCCGCTCCCTACGAGCGCACCAAGTCGGCGGCAACCCGCCTGGTGCTGGACGCCGCCGCCGAGCTGGACACTGTGGTGGCCGCGCCCAGCGGTGTGTTCGGGCCATTCGACTTCAAGCGCAGCGAAGTGGGCACCAATATCCGGGAGTGGACCCTCAAGCCTTCCACCATGATGCTGCCCGGCGGCTACGATTTCGTGGATGTGCGCGACGTGGCCGAGGGACTGCGCCTGGTGCTGGAGCAGGGCCGGCGCGGTGAGGTGTACCTGCTGGGCAACGAGTGGATAGAAATGCGGGCGATGGCGCAGCAGGTGATGCAGCGCGTGCATGGCCGCGCCAAAGTCACGATGATTCCGCTGCCCATCGCCCGCAAGCTGGCCGAGGTGGCCCTGTGGGACAGCAAGCGCCGGGGCGTACGCGCACTGCTGACCCCGTACAGCCTCGAAACCTTGATGGCCCCTTACCGCGTGGACTGGAGCAAGGCCCGCACCGAACTGGGGTATTCGGTGCGGCCCATCAGCCAAACTGTCGAGGACACCGTGAAATGGTGGCAGGACAACCCCAACGCCGGGGGTGGCCGCCGCTAAGGTAGCTGACCAAAGATGCTCCAGCCCCATCCTTTTGGCGAACAAGGCAAATGAAATACGCAGAACAGGAGCGGAAATGGAAGCGTCTGCCCGTGCTTTTTCCCCTCCTGCCGGTAGACTCATCAGCATGAACCTGTTCACCCCGCAGCCTGGACCACGGACGCGCACGCTGTGATTTCCGACGCCTTGCAGGTCAGCATTGGCCGGGCCGCCGACTACGCCCGGCAAGCTGGGCACGAGTACGTCACGCCGGAGCATCTGCTGCTGGCCCTGACCCACGACCCCGACGCGGTGGGAGCTTTTCACGCGCTGGGCGTGGACCTGGGCCGCCTCCGTGACGACCTTGAAGGCGTGCTCAAGTCATTTGAGGTGGTCGAGGGAGCCGACGAAGTACGCGACTTCAGCGCAGGCTTTCACCGGGCTGTGCAGGGCGCGGTGCTGCAACTGCACGCCAGTGGCAAGGGCCATGAGCAGGCCACCGGGGCGCGGGTGCTGGCCGAGCTACTGGAAGAAGAAGACAGCTTTGCGCGCTGGACGCTCGAAACCCAGGGCGTGACCCGCCTGGCGGTGCTGGACTATCTGTCCCACGGTCTGGCAGGCGGAATTCGGGCCACTGGGGCGGGAGCGGGCGGGCCAGCAGAAGCCGCTCAAGCGCCAGCCTCCGCGCTGGACGCCTACACAGACGACCTGACTGCCGGGGCGCGGGCAGGCCGCTTCGATCCCCTGATTGGGCGGGCGGCGGAACTGGAGCGCACGCTGCACATCCTCGCACGGCGGCAAAAGAACAACCCGGTTCTGGTGGGTGAACCCGGTGTGGGCAAGACCGCCCTGGCTGAAGGCTTGGCGCAGCGCGTGGCGAGCGGGGACGTGCCGCCCTTTTTGCAGGGGGCCAACGTGTACGCGCTGGACCTGGGCGCACTGACAGCGGGCACCCGCTACCGGGGCGATTTTGAGGAACGGCTTGGAGCCTTGCTGCGCGAGCTGGAAGACCAAAACGCGGTCCTGTTCATAGACGAGCTGCACATGCTGGTGGGTGCCGGACGCACTGAGGGCGGCAGCATGGATGCGGCGGGACTGCTCAAACCTGCCCTGGCACGGGGCCAGAACGCGCAGGGGGGCGGCCTGCGGGTGCTGGGGGCCACCACCCCCGCCGAACTGCGCCACCTGGAAGCGGACCGGGCGCTGTGGCGGCGCTTCGGCACAGTGACGGTGCCAGAGCCCAGCGAAGCCGAGGCGCTGGATATCATCCGGGGCCTGAGCGGCTCCTACGCCGAGCACCACGGGGTCAGCTATACGGATGCGGCCCTGGAAGCGGCGGTGCGCCTCAGCGTACGCCACCTCAAAGACCGCTTCCTACCCGACAAGGCGATTGACGTGCTGGATGAGGCGGGGGCGGCGCGGTCCAGCCGGGGCGAGGGCGGCGAAATCGGTGTGGCTGACATCGAAGCGACAGTCTCGCGGATAGCACGCATACCGCTGGGCACAGTCAGCGCCGACGAAACCCGCAGCCTCGCCACGCTGGAAGCTGACCTGAAAGCCCGCGTCTACGGCCAGGACGAAGCCGTGCAGGCGGTCAGTCACGCGGTCAAGCTGGCCCGCGCCGGTCTGCGCGCAGGGGACAAAGTGCAGGGCGCATTTCTGTTTGCGGGGCCTACGGGCGTCGGCAAGACCGAACTGGCCCGTGCGCTGGCCGAGCGGCTGGGGCTGACGCTGACCCGCTTTGATATGTCGGAGTATCAAGAAAGCCACTCTGCGGCGCGCCTGATTGGTGCTCCTCCCGGCTACGTGGGCTTTGACCAGGGTGGGCTACTCACCGATGCGGTCAGCAAAGACCCCCACTCGGTGCTGCTGTTCGACGAAATCGAAAAGGCGCACCCGGACGTGTACAACCTCTTTTTGCAGCTGATGGACTACGGCACGCTGACCGACCACACTGGCAAGAAGGTAGACGCACGCGGCTGCATCATCATCTTTACGACCAATGCGGGCGCCGCCGAGGCCGCGAGTGGGCTGGTGGGCTTTGGAGCACGCAGCGCCCAGGGGCAGCAGGACGCTGCCGTGAAGCGCGCCTTTACGCCAGAGTTCCGCAACCGGCTGGACGCCGTGCTGTACTTCCGCCCGCTGGCCCCGGAGGTGATGGGGCAGGTGGTGGACAAGTTCGTGGCCGAGCTGAGAGAGCGCCTGGGCGAAAAAGGCGTGCGCCTGAGTGTCTCCCCCGCTGCCCGCGCCCGCCTGGGCGAGCTGGGCTACGACCCGGCGCTGGGCGCACGTCCCCTCAGCCGGGTGATAGAGGAGCGGCTTTCGCGCCCGCTGGCCGACGCGCTGCTGTTCGGAGAGCTGCGCGGGGGCGGCGCGGTGAAGGTGGGAGTCAAGGGCGGCGAGCTGCGGCTGGAGGTGAGGGGGAAAGCAGCAAGTTAAGGGGCCCAGCTTCCCAGCCTTGCCCCCGCGCTAAGCTGACACGCAATGAAGGTTCTTTTCGTGGGTGATGTGTACGGGCAACCGGGGCGGCGGGTGGCGGGCGAGCACCTGCCGCTGATTGCCCCGCGCTTTGATTTTGTGATTGTGAACGCCGAGAACTCGGCTGGGGGCTTTGGTGTGCATTTTGACGCCGCGACCCGGCTGCTGGAAGCGGGGGCAGATTGCCTCACGCTGGGCAACCATGCCTGGGACCACAAGGACATCGGGCTGCTGCTGGGACAGCCGCACAAATTTCCCATTGTGCGGCCCCTGAACTACTCGGACCCGGAGACGCCGGGCGTGGGCTGGCGCACCTTCGAGGTGGGCGAGGCTGGCGAGCGCCTGACCGTGGTCAACCTGCTGGGCCGGGTCTTTATGGGCGAAAGTGCCAACCCCTTCACAGCCATAGACGACCTACTGAAGCGCGACGACCTAGGCAGCGTGTTTGTGGATTTTCACGCCGAAACCACCAGCGAAAAGGCCGCGATGGGCTGGCACCTGGACGGGCGGGTGGCCGCTGTCATCGGCACGCACACCCACGTCGCTACTGCCGATACGCGCATCTTGCCCCATGGCACCGGCTTTCAGACCGACGCTGGCTTTACCGGCCCGGTCAACAGCGTGATTGGCGCGAACCCCGCTGAGCCGCTGCAAGCCTTCCTGACCGAGCGGAGGCACCGCTTTCAGGTCGCCGGAGGCCCGGCCATGCTCAATGGAGTGAGCCTGGAGATTTCCGGGGGCCGTTGCCTGAGCATTGAGCGGTATCGCTACGAGGAACCGGCGGAGGAGTGAAGCCTCTCACTGTCCCGCACGAACTCTGCACAGCGCGGCTGCGGCTGCGTGCGCCCAGCCCCGCCGACGCCGAAGCTTCGCTGGCGGCACAACTTGCCTCACGCGCTGAACTCAAGCACTGGATGGCGTGGGCACAGGAGGAGCCGACATTGGAGCAAGTCCGCGCGAATCTGACCGCTGCCGCCGAGCGCTTTCACAGCGGCGAAGAACTGCGCTACCACGTTTGGGACGCAGCGGGGCGCGAACTTATCGGGTCCAGCGGCTTTCACGCGCTGGACTGGCGGGTGCCGAAGGGGGAAATCGGCTACTGGACAGCGACTCCTCACACCGGCCAGGGCCACGCGCTGGAAGTGGTGCAGGCGCTGACCACCCTGGCCCTGACCCCACAGGGCAGCGGCGGCCTGGGCTTTCACCGGCTGGAAATCCGCTGTGACCCGCTGAATGGGCGCTCGCGCCGTATTCCAGAGCGGCTGGGCTATGGGCTGGACGCCTGCCTGGTCAACGACACCGTTTCGTCGGATGGAACAGAGTTGCGGGACACGCTGGTCTATAGCCTGACGCGCTGAGCTTCAGCGCACCAGTGCCGCGCCTTCACTCGCCTGCCGGATACTCAGCACCCGGCTCACGCCGCCGCCATCGGTGGTAACGCCCCAGAGCGTGTCGGCCACTTCCATGGTGGCTTTTTGGTGGGTCACCAGAATGAACTGGGTGCCCTGGGCGGCGAAGCGGGTCAGAAACGCCGTAAAGCGGCGGATGTTGGCCTCGTCCAGCGGAGCGTCTACCTCGTCCAGTACGGCCAACGGCAGGCCGCCCGCCGTGTCTTCTCCGCCAGCATGGTTCAGCGCGAAGAGAAAGGCCAGCCCCGCCATCGTGCGCTCACCGGCACTCAGCAGGGTCATGGAGCGGGTACGCTTGCCGCCCGGCTGCACCGCCAACGACAGCCCATTGATGCGCCCGGCATCGTCCTGCTGGGCTTCCAGCTCACCGGAGCCACCCAGCAGCTCGGCGGCGTAGCGGGCAAAGGCAGCGGCCACCGTCGCCAGCGCCTGACGGGTCGCGGCGTCTTCCAGGTCGGAGAGCTCATCCAGCTGGCCGCGCAGCTCGTTCACGGCGGCCTGGGCATCGTCCAGCTCGGCCTGAGTGGCGGCCCATTCGGCCTGCCCCTCCTGATAATCGGCCTCGGCGCGGGCATTCACCGGCCCCAGCCCTTCCAGCTCGGCGCGCAGGCGGCCCAGTTCGTGCGCCCACTCGCGGGGGGTGCCGGGCGGTGAGCAACTGTCGGGAATGGCCCCCAGGCCACCCTCACGCCGGGCGATGGTCAGGCGCAGGTCGTCCAGCCGGGCACGGGCCTTGTTCTGGGCGGCAATCAGGGCGGCGTAGACATCGGCGGTGCGGGTCTGCTCGGCCTCGGCGCGGGCCACTTCACCAGGGTCAAAGTCGCCCAGTGCGGCGCGGCGGCGCTCCACTTCGGCGGCGGCAGCGGCAATGTGCGCGGCCTGCTCCGCTGCCGCCTGGGCATTGGCGCTCAGGCGGGCCTGCACTTCGGCGCGGCGGCCCTCGGCCTGACGGTAGGCCTGCCAGAGTGCGGCCAGCTCGCGGCCCAGGGCCAGGGCTTCGGCAGCCTCCCGTTCGGCAGCGCGGGCCTGCTCAGCTCCAGCACGCTGAGCGCTCAGCTCCGCTTCCAGCTCGGCGGGGTCAGCGGTCTCCCCTTCCAGTGCCAGGGCATCATCCGGCACAGGCAACGCCGCCGCCTGCGCCGCCAGCCGCGCCGCGTCCGCCTCCAGGCTGCGCTGACGGGCGGCCAGCTCGCGGGCCTGAGCGGTCAGCTCGCGCTCGGTGGCCTGGGCCGCAGCGTGGGCCGCTGTCAGCGTAGGCAAATCCGCTGCTTCGCCTGCACTGAGGGCCTCAAGCTTGGCTTCGGCCCTGAGCAGGGCTTCTTCAGCCGCATCCACTTCATCCGCCAGTTCCTGAAAGCGCCGCTGGTCGGCCAGCACGCTGCTGCCAGAGTCGCGCAGGCGTCCGCCGGTCATGGCCCCCGAAGGCTCCACCACTTCGCCGCCCAGCGTGACCAGTCGGGGCCGCTGCCGGTGCGCCCGCGCCAGGCGATTCGCGGTATCCAGCGTGTCCACGATCAGGGTGTCGGCCAACAGAGAGTGGCCCACCAGCGGAGGGTCGGTGGGGCACAGGTCGGCCAGATTGCCAACCACGCCAGCTTCACGCAGCAGGGCGCCGTCGCGGCGGGGGCGCTCGCGCAGCAGTTCCAGCGGCAAGAAGGTGGCCCGCCCGCCCTGCTTTTTCAGCTCGGCGATGATGGCTTTGGCGTCGTCGGCAGTCTGCACCACCACTTGTTCCAGCCTCCGGCCCAGCGCCGCAGTGACTGCCGTTTCCAACTCGGCGGGCACGGTCAGCACATCGGCCACACTGCCCACGATGCCCGGGTGGTCCAGCCGCAGTGCGTTGCGGGCCCCCTCGCCGTAGCGCGAGTAGGCGTTCAGCGCCGCTTCCAGCCGCTCCAACTCGCGGCGCAGCGGGGCCAAGCCAGCTTGCAAGCGGGTGCGCTCGGCAGCGGCCTCCTGGTGGCGGGCCTGGAGGGTCTGCGCCTGCGCCTGGGCCTGCGCCAGAGCTGCCGCCTGCTGCTCACGCTCCGCTGTGGCCTGGGACAGCCCGGCGGCCATGCGTTCGGTCTCGCCCGCCAGCACCGTCAGCGCCTGGGCCACCCGCTCCTGTTCGCGGGTCAGGGCGGCGCGGTCCGCCTCGCTGCGGGCCTGGGCCTGGGTGCGGCGCAGCTCGGCTTCGCGGCCAGCCGTCAGCGTGCGTTCCAGTCGGCGGGCCGCGCCTTCGGCGACTTCGGCGCGGGCGCGGGCGTCCTGCACGGCACGGGTCAGCTCGGCGAGATCCGGGGCTGCGTCAGCGGGGGGCTGATCAGGCAGATTCGCCAGTTCGGCCTGCAGACCACTGGCCTCACTGCTCAGGTGCTCACCGTAGCGGGCGGCTTGGGTGTGCGCCTGCTCGGCAGCGGTCAGGGCAGCCAGGGCATCCTCGCGGGCACGGGCGGCAGCGCGGGCCTGCGCCAGAGCTTCACGGGCCGCCTCGGCCTGAGCCGCAGCGTCTCCCAGCCCCGCACCCAGTTCCTGTGACGCCGCCTCCTGGCGGGCCACTTCCTCACGGGCAGCGGCCAGCTCGCGGCGCAGGGCCAACTGCTTTTCGCGCTCCTGGGCGGCGTCCAGCAGGGCCTGGCGGGCACTCAGCTCACGCCAGCGCAGTGCCGCTTCCGCTGCCCGCCGCAGCCGCTCCAGGCCACTGTGGCGCTCGGTCTGAAGCAGGTCCAGGTCCGAGAGGTGGCGCTCAGCCTCGGCCAGCCGCGCCGCCGTTTCTTCGCGGGCCGCCACTGAGCGCGACAGCCCCGCTGCCTCCTGCAAGTAGCCCAGCAGCCGGCTGCCTTCTGCCTGAACCACCCCACTCACCTCGCCCTGCCCAATCACCGCCAAGCCGCCCGGCCCAAGCCCGGTGCCCCGCAGCGCCGCATGAATGTCACGCACCCTGACCCCACGCCCTGCAAGTTCCTGCTCAGCAGTGCCGTCACGGTAGATGCGGCGGCCCAGGTGCACAGTCTCTCCCGAGTGGCGCAGCTCCGCCTGCACTTCAGCCAGCCCCAGCGGCGCCCGCCCTGCTCCGCTGCCCCCGTGAAAAATCAGCTCGGTGGCCCGCCCGGCCCGCAGCTCACGCGCCCGCGCACCATGTGTCACCCAGCGCAGCGCCTCCACCACGTTGCTCTTGCCGCTGCCATTGGGGCCGATCACCGCCGTGATCCCAGGCTCGAACTCGATGTGGGTGCGCTGCGAAAAACTCTTGAATCCGTGCAGGGTCAGCGAATGAATCATAGATAAAGAGAAAAAAGGGCGCGGGCGTCCGCCGGCCAGGGGCGGCTCAACTGGCTCCGCCCGGCTCTTGACTCGCCGCTGCGCGCTAGAGGTCCTTGCAGTCCTGGCGGGTCAGCGGCTGGCGCAGGTCCACCTGCCCGATGGTCGCCTCATTCTTGCCTTCCACCAGGAAAGTCACGTCCAGGCCCTGATTTTCCAGCAGGGTACGGGTCATGGAGCACAGCATCAAGTATTCCCCGCTGACCGAGTAGCCCAGATTGCGGTACTCCCCCGGCAAGTTGACGAAATAGTTGTCGCCGCGTAGCCATACGCGGGGCGCAGGCAAGCCGCTGGGCACCGCGGCTTTCAGGGCCTGCGTGGTCGGCCCCTGATTCCACACCGTCAGGGCCGCTTCGGCGGTCCCCTGAGCGTTCTGTTCGCCCTGCACCACCGGCACATTTCGCTTCTCGCTCACCAGCTTCTGGCCGCCTGCATCAAGGTAGTACACCGGCACTTCTACCGGCAGGCGCTCGGACAGCACGTAGTTCGGCACTTCCGGCGTGGGCGGAGGCCGGTTCACCCAGCTCATCGCTGCCACGGTCAGCACCAGCACAGCCGCCGCCACCACATTAAAAAAGGACAAGGCGTTCTTCACTGGCTGCTGCTCCCTTCTGCACTGCCCTGTTCACCCGCAGGTAACGTAGCAGCATTCTCTACTTTCTTGGAGAGGTAACCTGCCACCGAGCGGGCCACCCCGACAGCCAGGCGCTGCCGGAAGGCGTCGTCGCCCAGTGCGGCCACATCGTCGGCACTGTCCAGACTGCCCAGTTCAATCAGTGCGCCTGCCTGCGGCGCCTCACCCAGCGTCAGGATTTTGGCAATGGGCCGCTGCTGAGCCTTAATGCTCTGGGTGCCCAACTCCTTGATCAGCGAGTCGGTCAGGATGCGGGTGCCGCCCAGGTCGCCCACCGCATTGCTGGCGTAGGCCGGATTCTGACCCGCGCGGATGTTCGCCACATACTCCGAGGAGTTCTCGCTCAATTGCTGATAGACCTTTACGCCGGGCGAGACCACGCCCTCCACACCGATGTGGCTTACGTCCAGCATCAGATATACGTCGCTTTGGCGGGCCAGCTCCATCTTCTGGTCCAGCGTGGCATCCTTGGCGCCGTCGCGGGTCAGCTTGACTTGCCATCCCGCCTCATTGAGCAGCGCCAGGGCTTTTTTGGCGACGTCCAGGCTAAAGTCGGTGCCGCCAGCTCCCCCCTGAGCTGTCGGCACCGGCTCGATCACAATCAATGGCCGGGCAATGCGGTCCAGCAGCGCGGGCGCCGTGCGCTCAATGGCGGGGCCAGCATCCACCACCACCCGCACGCTGCCGGGGCGAATCACCTTGTACATGCGGTAGCCGCTGTCTTTGGGCAGGCTGAAGCGCAGGCGCAGGTCGTCGCCGTCCCCAATCACACGCGCTCCCGAGATAAATTTGCCGGTGGTGGTATAGCGGCGCTGCTCACCAGCTGCCCCGCGCACCACCACATGCACATCGTTGCCGCGCAGCTCAGTAAAGACATCGGTGTCCTGGGTTAGGTCCAGTACCAAGCGGTCCGCATTCGTGCCCACCGAGCTGCTGACGCCACTTAGGCGCAGTTCCGGCATGGTAAAGGTGCCAGCGCGGTAGGTGGCCCCAAAAGTGCGGGCAACCACTTCGAGCGGCACATGCACGGTGCCGTCCACATAGGTGGCGGTGCGGCCCTGTTCACGTACGGTATCCAGCTGAATGGTGTTGAAGTCGGTGGTGGCGCGGTAGGCATCCTCGTCAATCGGCAGCACGATGGAGTGACCGTAGCCGTCTATCCGCAGGTACGGGCCTTCTTGCACCACCCGCGCCAGGCTACGCAGGCTTTCGACGTCTATGTATTCGGCTCCGTACAGGTTCACGCTCTGCACTGGGGTGCCCTGGAGGGTCAGGCTGCTGTAGGCCACCTGAGCCGAGGCCACGCTGCCGTACCAGGCACCCACTCCGCCTAGAGTCAGCGCAGCCAGCAGGGCTGCCACCTGCCAGGGTGTCCTGGCCGCAATCACTCGTTTCATCAGTACTCCCTCAGTTCGCGCCGCACGGTCTTCTCTGCGTCGGCACGGCGCTTGTCGTGCAATTTTTTGCCCCGCGCCACTGCCAGCTCCACTTTGAAATAGCGGCCCTGCTGATACATTTTGGTCGGCACCAGCGTCAGGCCCTTTTGCTCCAAGGCACGGCGGATTTTCTCAATTTCCATGCGGTGCAGCAAAAGCCTGCGTGGCCGGCGTGGCTCGTGATTGTTGTAGGTCGCTTCCTTATAGGGCGGAATATACAGCCCCTCCAGGTCCACGTTGCGGCCATTCAGCCGGGCGAAGGCGTCACGGAAATCAACCCCACCGGCGCGGATACTCTTGACCTCGCTGCCGGTCAGGGACAGGCCGGCTTCGTAACGGTCCAGCAGTTCATATTCGTAGCCTGCGCGGCGATTGACATACACGCGGGGCATTCTAGCGCAGCTGCCCGCGCATCCCGCCGCGCTCCAGCCTCAGCCCTCCTGGCTCGGTGCCTCAGCGCCGCAGATTCAGCAGGCCCAGCCAGACCAGACCCGCAATCATCAGCACGCCGCCCACTGGCGTCACCGCGCCCAGCCAACGCACATTCAGCCCCACCAACAGGTACAGACTCAGGCTGAAAATGACACTGCCCAGCAGCAGCAACCGCACCGGCCAGCCGCCATAGCCCGCCGTCCCCAGGGCCAGCAGGGCCAGGGCCGCGTACATCTGGTAGCGCACGCCGGTTTCAAAAATCGCCAGGTCAGCGGCGCTCAGCCGCTCGCTCAGTGCGTGAGCCCCAAAAGCCCCCAGCGCGATGCCGAGTGCCCCCCACAGGGCACCAGCAGCCAGGGCACGGCTGGCACGGGGCACAGGCGTCAACAAAGAAGAAGTCATGGCCCCAGTGTAATGGTCCCCCTCCAGCCGAAGACCAGCACCGGGCGAGGTGAGGGAGCCGGAGCGACCCGCCCACATGAGAGCAGCGGCCCAACATGAGCCCGGCCTCTCCAGAAAAAAAGTCGCGTGCAAGAACCGATTCTCGTTGTAACGACATTTACATTTGGCCGGCTGGGAAGCCGCAAAATTCCCGGCTCAGTCAGGTAGGTGTGATCACGCTCTCATGACCTCTGCCTATCGTAAAGGCAGCCGGGTTCCCCCCGCCCCGCTGCTGGGTCTGCACCCAATACCTAGGCCAAGCCGGGCAGGGGTAATACGGTCACTACAAAAATTCATGGGATTTTTCTCATGTAAATGAAACCGGTAGCAGGGTCCGCGCCGGGAGAACTTGCTACTTTCTGGAAGCCATCCGGGGAGTGTTGCCCGGAGGCCGCATTTAGCCGAGACTCCCTATGATCCTGAGCTCGGGCGGCCTTCTCGCCCCTCCCCTCTTTCTGAGTTTCTGTCCTGACTCACCCTAGATTGCTTCCGCAGTGAAGCAGTATCAAGGAGAACCATGTCAAACCGTACAATGCTGACCGCGCTGGCTGCCGCCGCGCTGGGCACTGCTGCCCTTAACCAGACCGCCCTGGCCCTGCCGCCCATGCCCGCTGCCGAGCTCGCTGACCGCGCCGTGCAGACGGCCCTGAGCAGCGAAGCCGCCCGCTCCCTTCCCTACGTCAATCCAGCCGTGACCCTGAGCGCTGAGCAGCCCAGCGACGTGGTCCTGGGTGCCCGCGCGCCCGCAGGCCGCACCGCTGTGCTGAAATCCACCGCCTACAACAGCCTGGCGGCCCAGACGGACTCCACCCCTCACATCACGGCGACAGGCACCCGCACCCGCCCCGGCGTGGTGGCCCTGAGCCGCGACATGCTCCGCCTGTTTCCTTATGGCACCCGCCTGCGCATTCAGGACCTCAGTGGCAATCATCCCTACGTGAATGGCCGCATTTTCGTGGTTGAAGACACCATGCATGCCCGCAAGAGCAATCAGATCGATGTGTGGATGCCGACCCGCTCACAGGCCATGAACTGGGGCGTCCGCAACGTCCGGATTACTGTGGTGCGCTAACCAGCATCGGCGTAAGAAAGACGCAGAAAGCAGAGGGTGGTGGGCTAATGCTCCCCGCCTTCTGCTTTTGACTTGCGGCCTGTGCTCCTCTTGGCCTTTTGGACTTCGCTATGCTAGGCCCCATTGTGCCTTCCTCCCTCTCCACTCCCAGCACCGTCCGGCGGCTGCCCTGGCTGCTGGCCCGTGCCCACCTGAGCAAACGCCGCACCCAGAATCTGCTGACCGTCGCCGGCATTGCTGTAGGCGTGGCGGTGCTGATTGCCGCCCTGAGCCTCACCAACGGCTTTACCGGTGCGCTGATCAGCGCCACCTTGAGGGCCAGCCCACACCTGAGCGTGCAGCCGTATACGCCGGGCGGCCAGGACCAGGCAATGGAGCAGGCGCTGGCGGCCAGCAGTGAGGTGGCAGCGTTCACGCCTTTTCTGGCTGACAAGGCCCTGCTGACTCGCCCTGCCGACGAGTACCGCGCCGCTGGGACCGATTTCAGCACCCTGTTTGGCGTGGGCCCCCAGGCCGCCGACGTGCTGGAGCTGCGCCCGGAAGAAGGCCAGCTGCTGCGTTCACTGGGCAGTGGCGAGATTCTGATGGGCGCGGCCCTGGCCCGCAATATCGGGGTCTATCCAGGCGAACAGATCAACCTGCTGAACAGTGGGCAGCAGCGGCGGGAAATGACCGTCAAGGGGGTCTTTCATACCGGCAACTACCTGATTGACTCGGGCTACGCTTTTACCAGCTTGGGCACCTTGCAGAGCTTGCAGGGCACCGGCCACATCACGGGCTACCAGATTCGGCTGGCCGACCCGGAACAGGCCCCGCAGGTCGGTCAGGCCCTCACCACGCAGTTGCCTTACGCCGCCACGCCCTGGCAGTCGCTGTACGGCACGCTGCTCGATCAGCTGAAGCTCCAAAAACAGGTCATCGGGTTTGTGGTGTTTCTGATTGTGATTGTGGCGGCGTTCGGCATCGCCAACGTGATGACGCTGGCCGTGTTCGAAAAGACGCAGGAAATCGCCATTCTGCGGGCCATCGGAGCCACGCAGGGCACCATCACCCAGACCTTTTTGCTGGAGGGCCTGCTCCTGGGCCTCGGTGGGCTGCTGCTCGGCAACCTGCTGGGCCTGGGAATCGCCGCCTACTTCACGGCCCGCCCTTTTCAGATTCCGGGCGACCTGTACTTCATCACCACGCTGCCGGTGCAGGTGCGCCTGACCGACTTGCTGTGGGTGAATGCCGTGGGCCTGCTCACCACCCTGCTGGCCGCCCTTATTCCGGCCCGCCGCGCCGCAAGCATCGAACCAGCACGGATTATCCGCTAGGGGCACCTGCGACCAATTCTGCGTTCAGAACAGCATTTATGTACAAAAGTCAGAAATAAGACAGGTCTGACGGTGAGCTGAATGACTATTAACCTTGCGCCCGCCCCGTCTCACGGTGAGTCAAGTTGGGGGCCGTAGGCTGGGCTCATGAACAAAACGATTAAGGCAGCCCTGCTTCCTATGACCCTACTGGCCGGTTCGGCTGGTGCCCAGACCATTAGCGCTCAGAGCATCATCGTGAACCCCACCCAGCCTGACCTCAATGTCCAGGTGAACGTGGACAAGGACAGCACCGGCAATGCCGTGCCCTCCTACCGCATTGGCGAGAGCATCCGCCTGAGCGTTAAGACCAACCGTGACGCTTACGTGTACCTCTTTAGCGTGGACGCCGCTGGCAAGGTCAACCAGATTCTGCCCAACCAGATGGACCAGGGCGAGTCCTTCGTACGTGCCAACACCGTCAAGACCTTCCCCCCCGCCAACGCTGGCTACACCTTTGACATTGAAGGCCCCGCCGGTCTGAATAAAGTGCTGGCCCTGGCCTCGCTGAGCGAGCTGAGCCTGAACGACATCAGCCGCTTCGAGAATGCCCAGAGCAACTTCGCCAACGTGACCGTGAGCGGCCAGGACCGTCTGGCTCAGGCCCTGAGCATCGTGGTCAACCCCCTGCCCCAAAACAGCTGGGTGAGCGACACCGCTTTCTTTGACGTGGCCGAGCGCGCCCCCGTCCGCACCGGCAGCCTGTTCGTGGGCACCAACATGAATGACGCTCAGGTGATTCTGAATGGCCGTACCCTGGGCTACGCCAACCGCACTTACACCGGCATTCAGCCTGGCCGCTACCCCATCAAGGTGCGCGTGCCCGGTTACAGCGACTTTGCCACCACCGTGACCATTGCCTCTGACCGCACCACCAACCTGAACGTGGACTTCCGCGGCAATGTCACCCCTGCTCCCGTGCGCCCCGCTCCTGTCGCCAGCACCTACAACGTGACCGTGCGCAGCAACCTGAATGGTGGCCGCGTGTTCATGAACGGCAACGAAGTAGGCACCATCCGTAACGGCCAGGTGACCGCCAGCGTCCAGCGCGGCCAGTACCAGATCGTGATCGTGGCTCCGGGCCAGCCTGCCGAAATCGCCACCATCAACGTGAACCGTGACGGCGGCATCAACCTCAGCCAGGCTCCCCGCACCACCACCATCAACCTGCTGGACCTGCTGTTCCGCTAAGCCTCCGCTCCCCGGTATTCAGCACAGCCCATTTTCAGCACACTGCCCCCCTTTACCGGGGGGTTTTTGTTGGGGCTGGGGACAGGGCTTGACGCCAGGCCGCCCCAGAGCAGGCCCCCATTTCTCCCGCAGGCCCCGCGTTAGACTGGCTGGATGACTGCCGCGCCCACCCCTGCCACTCAGGTTCCCCAGCCCCTGCTGCTGGACCTGCACCCCGACGACTATCCTCTGCCCGGCTTTCGCCGTAGGCAGCTGCTGGAATGGGTGTACCAGCATGGCGTGGGCGACTTTGGGCAGATGCACACCCTGCCCGCCGAACTGCGCAGTGAGCTGGAACGCGGCTGGCGGCTGAATCCCTTTACCGACATCGAGACGTTCCGCAGTGACGACGGCTCGGTGAAATACCTCTTTACCCTGCCCGATGGCCGCCAGATGGAAGCGGTGTATATGCCGTACCTGGACCGAAAGACCATCTGCGTCAGTACCATGGTGGGCTGCCCGGCCCGCTGCGCTTTTTGCGCGACGGGGGCAATGGGCTTTGGGCGGAACCTGACCCCCGGCGAAATCGTGGGGCAAATTCTGGCAGTGGCGGGCGGCGAGGGCATCGAACCCCGCGAAATCCGCAATCTGGTGTTTATGGGCATGGGCGAAGCAATGCTGAACTACGACAACACCATGCAGGCGGCCCGGATTCTGCTGCACCCGCAGGCCCTGGGCATGAGCAAACGCCGCGTGACCCTCAGCACGGTGGGCATTGCCAAAGGTATTCGCCGCCTGGCCGAAGAAGATGACCTGGGCATCAAGCTGGCGATCAGCCTGCACGCCCCCGACGAGGAGACCCGGCAGCAGATTATTCCGACGGGCGGGGCCAACTCCATTGATGAAATTATGCAGGCGGCCCGCGACTACCAATCCAAGACGGGCCGGCGCATCACGATGGAATACACCATGCTGCGCGGCATCAATGACCATCTGTGGCAGGCCGAGCTGCTGGCCGAGCGCCTCGAGGGGCTGGTCAGCCACGTGAACCTGATTCCTATGAATCCCTGGCCCGGCAGCAACTTTGTCAGCAGCACCGAGGAGCAGATTCAGGCGTTCTACGACCTGCTGGAAGACCGGGGCGTGGATGTCAGCGTGCGGCGCTCACGCGGCAAGGATGCGGGCGCGGCCTGCGGACAACTGGCCCTCAAGCGGCCAGGCGCAGCGCAGGGCCATGCTGGAGTTTAGGCCGTTGGAACGGCTCCCCCTGACCACCGAGCGCCTGCTCCTGCGGCCTTTCTCCGAAGCAGATGCGGCAGACCTGCACGCCTACCGCTCCCTGGATGCAGTGGCCCGCTACCTGCTGGAAGATGCGTGGGACCAGGAGCGCACTGCCGAGAAACTGGAGCAGCGGCGGCAGCAGGCTGACCTACGTACAGGCAAACTCGCACTTGCCTGTGAATACCAGGGACGGGTGGTGGGTGACCTCTCGCTCTGGTTCACCGACGACACCCGCCTGAGCGCTGAAATCGGCTGGGTATTCCATCCAGAAGTGGCCGGGAAGGGGCTGGCCACCGAAGCTGTGCAGGCGGCGCTGGGGCTGGCTTTTGAAGGATATGCCCTGCACCGCGTAGCCGCGCAAATGGACGCCCGCAATCTGGCCTCAGCCCGCCTGTGTGAGCGGGTTGGGATGCAGCGGGAAGCCCATCTGCGCCAGAACTGGTGGCACAGGGGCGAATGGACTGACACTCTGATATACGCTGTGCTCGCCTCTGACCCGGAAGCCCCGGCCCCGGTGACCTGAGACGGCATCCCCCAGGAGTTCATCCACATTGAGAAAGCCCTAAGGCAGACATCAGCGCGAGTCTAGAGACTCGCGCTATGTTCACCACTTTACTGAGCCTGACCGCGCTTGCCTTCCCCGCCTGGAACGCTCCTGCACCTCAGGTGAGGACCGACAGCGTGCGCCCAGACGCTCATCAGGCGCGGGTGCTGGGCGCGGCCTACTGCTCTGGCAAGCCAGGCTGCCAGGTGGAGTTTGCTCCCATCGGCGCAGCAGGAGCCAAGCTGCCCGTGATGAACGGGCGAATCCCAACCAGCGTGGCCTTTGGTTCCTTCAGCGCACCAGGCCGCCAAGAAGCGCTGCTGACCCTCTGCCTGGCCCAGTCGGACGGCTGCGACGGTGTGACGCTACTGCGCCGCGAGCGGGGACAGTGGAAAGCTGTGCACCACACGCCAGACGTCACCGCACAGGAATGCCTGAAGTTCCGCCGCTTTGATGGCCGTGACGCCCTGGCCTGCCGGGGCCACTTCGTCATGTACGGGTCGCGGCTCACGCTGGTGACGGTGGGTGAACGCCAGAGCAGCGAAAAAGTGCTGCTGGATGGCAACATCGGGAACTGCGGCCAGGGCACGGCCACAGTGACCCGGCTAGGCGACTGGCAGAAGGCAGATATCAATCAGGATGGCCGCCCAGACCTGGTGGTGAACATTCACCGTTATGGGATCAAGTCGGCGCAGTGCCCACCGGCAGACGACGCCCCTTTCACAGCTGCCAACCTCACGCGGCGCTGGGCGATGTGACACGGCAAGCAGTCTTTTGCCTGTTGCCGTCCTGGGAAGATGCCAGATTGATACCAAGTTAGGGCAGGCGGGGGATCATTTCTGGGGGCCATAGAGAATGGCCGGGCAGCAAAAGCGCTATCCCGGCCACCTGGCACCGTCCGGCTGGTTCTGCGTCAGTGGACCATCACCCGGAAGCAGAATGTGCCTCTGCTGCTGGGGGGCAGGCTGGCAATATTCACCTGCAAAGCCTGGTCCGAGGCCGTGATGCTGGCTCCAGCCAGTGGCCCTCCAGGGTTCGTCATGCTGCCTTCACGCACGACCCAGCTGTCTGAGACGAAACGGGTATAGGTGGGCAGAGAGTCGCGCAGCTCGTAGTTGCTGAGGGCGACGCTGCCGTAGTTATAGAAGTCAATGCAGTACTCCAGGACCTCTCCAGGCAGAGCTGCCGTTTCCGTCTTCCAGTTGGCAGGCAGCTGAGGAACGGACGGGCCAGGCGCAGTGCCCAGATGCTGCACCCGCTTGGTGAGCTTGGTGTAGACCAGATCTGTCCTGACCTCTTCGGACAGCACTGGGGTCAGGCCGTTCGCAGTGACCGTGGCCGTATTCAGGAACGGCTGCTGATTGGTGTTCGCCTGGACATCGGCCTTGACCGTCAGCGTGATTTCGCGGCTTTCACCCGCATTCAACCGGTCCAGATTGAACGATATCTTGCCCGCAGCGTCCACAGCGGCAGGAATACTGCTGCTCACATAGCTCAGACCCTGAGGCAGAGCGTCTGCCACCACGGCATTTTCTACGGCCACCGCACTGGAATTCGTCACCAAGAAGGTATAGGTCAGTTGCTGGCTGGCAGGAGCATAGGTCAGGTTGGTGTCGTTGCTCGGATCAGCGGTAATGCCGATATATCTCAGATCCACGGCTTTGCCGATCTTCAGGAGTGCCCTGACCTCCGTAAAGTTGTACCCCTGAGCCGAAGCGCCCACACCCAGCGCAATCCCCGTCACCTGATCATTGCCCGGAGTTCCCCCTGCGGTGCCAGCATAGTCTTTGCCGTCAAGGTAACCTGCGGGCTGGGTCAGTTCTTTGACCGCATAGGTGCCGCTCTGAAGCCCGCCAAAGCTGGGAATAGCCGTACCCGTGCAGTCACTGCTAGGGAACAGTGCGCCGCCCGCCCCGGCTCCGAAGATATAGGTGCCATCCGCCTGGGTGAACATGGAATACGTGACACCGCTTCCACTGTTGGTGGTCCCGGTCAGCACCATGCACACTTCTCCCAGACCACGGTCTGCCCCATCGAAGCCACCATTTTGGTTCACATCCTCAAAGACCCGTCCACCCAGTGAGGCAGCAGCCACACGCACCGCAGACAGCGACTGCGATTCCAGATAGAGCAGGGTACTTGCCGGGTCCGTAGGCCGCATGGCCACACTGTTGTTAAAGATATCGGCAGGTTTGACCGCTGCGGTGGTTTGGAAGTTCAGGTCCACGCTATAAGTCGTGTCTGCATTCATGACGGTGGGATGAAGGCGCACGGCGGTCACTTCGCTCATGTTGGCTGGGCACAGGTTGCCACTAAGCGCGGTACACCACACCGTACTGCCGCCAGGAGCGTTGCTGGCATCCTGCGGGTCGTTGCTGATGGTGCTGGGCGCAGCTTTGGTGTAGTACACGGTCATTGCGGGGTCATTGCTGGGGCGAGTCACCGACTGAAGCTGATAGGTCCCCGCCGCAAAAGACGACGCAGGCGTGCGGCCCGTAAAGCTCCGTGCAGGATTGCTGGTGCCGTCACCGTTGTAGGGCAGGATGTCGATCAGGTCAGGCAGATCGCGGGCCGTGACGGTAGTGCCCACGCTGACATAGCTCAGGGTGAACTTAAAAGGTTGCCCCGGCTCAATCAGACTGGTGGGGGTACTTTTGGAGAGCTTCAGCCCCGGCGCACTCTGCACCGTGCGGCTGACACTGCTGGACTTCACACAAGCGCCATAAGAAGTGCTGGCCACGTTGTAGGTGCAGTCTGCTTCATAATCATCCGGACCGCCGGACACCGCTGCCGAGTTGGTGAGGGTGGAATTGTTGGTGGCTGTCGGTGACACGCTGGCTTTGAACACAACGGGCGGCAACTTGCTGTCTACCGAATCATTGCCTGTGGTCAGCACATACGGCAATTGGTTGGGGTAGACCCAGGTCAGGCGGGTAAAACCAGCGGCAGGCGTATCAGCACTGATGGTCGGCTCACGGCCCACGCCGCCTACAGTTGAGCTGCCCGGCACATAACTCAGGCCAGGCGGCAGAATGTCGGTGACTGTAAAGTTGCGGGCCAGCGGCGGAAAAGTGGTGGTGTAGGTGGGCTGAATCTGATAGGTCAGCACCGCGCCTGCGGAGACAGGATTGGCCGCCGGGTCAAGCACGGTCTTGGTCACGCCAGAACGGGTTTTGATGGGCACCACTTGCAGGTTGTCCCAGAAAACGCTCTGATCCACAGCTGAAACGCCCGTACCGCCAAAGTCTGCCGTGTTGCGAATCAGGGTGCCCTCGGTCAGCGGCTGCCCAGCCACGCGCGTTCCGGTCGCTCCCGACAAGACATTGATGGTGGCCGCGTAGGTGGAGCGCAGGGTCAGGCCATAGATGTACAGGCTGCTGAATGTTCCGCCAGACACGCTGGGCAGATCAGCACGCACATAGACCAGCCCTCCAGCAGCTTCGGCCTCAGCAGCGGTCGAAAACCAGCGGATGGCGGGGTCATCGCACTTGGCACTGGAGTAGTCCGACAGGACCGTCGGCGTGTTGGGAGCGGTTCTGCTGTCAGTGCGGTTGCTCGTATCGCTGGCATCGGTGCTGGCAAAGTACCGTGAGCTGCGCGCTCCATACCGGACTTGCCCACTCAAGCCCATAAAGGACACTTGAAAGTTGGGGCCGATATCAAAAGCGGTCCGGTCAATCACATCGCACATGTACACATTGCTCTGGCGGTAAGTCCCCTCGTTGGCATACCGCACCACACTGCCCACAGTCTGCCCCGGAGCCATGAAGTTGGTCAGACAGTTGCCGGTGAGGGCAGGATCACACTCGGTCCCGTACGGATAAGGCCGGGTGGTGTCTTTGGTAAAAATCTTGGACGCCACGCCGCTGTTCGTGGCCGTCAGGTCATAGCTCACCTGGTTGTTGCCTGGATTGTCGCCTGTGATCTCCTGCCCTGTGATGGACTTGGCTGAGTAGGTGCCCAGCTTCAGGGTGTTCAAGGTTTTGACACCAGCGGGATAGCTGGTCAGGGGGGTCCAAAGAACCAGAGCCTTGTTCATGATCCACCAGTCACGCTGCGGAATACTGGCTCCTGTTCCTGCCAGCACGGTGGGACGCCTGGTCAGCGAAGTATCCGCGCCGGTCACTTTCAGGTTTACAGCAGTGGCATCACTGCTGACCACAGCGCAGTCGCCGCCGTTGGGCACCGTTGCCGTATTGACCCCCGTGGCCGGACCAATGTCGGCCACCTTGCCGTACATATTGACAGCTGCACCCGACTCACTGCTCGGCGAGCCACCCGAAGGTGTACCGTAACTGGGGCTGCCGCAGCCGTCCTGAAAGCTCCCCGAAGCAGCGGGCGTCCCGGCAACGCCTGTGCCGGTGTGCCAGTTGTCTACCCGCACACCCGCCGGATACCCACTGACATCCAGTTTGAAATCAACGCTGGTGGCCAGTTGTTCGACGCCCTTGCGCCCGTTGCCATTGGGGTTGCGTGCCACCAGGCCCACCAGTGGACGGTGATAAAAGCCTTCCTCATTGTTGGGACCGCCCGCTTCGTTGTAGGCGTAGGCCTTGGGATTGCCCTGATAGCTATTGTCAATCACCACATCATAAAAAGGCGCAGCACTGACCGTAACCGTGGGCGGCAGGCTGCTGGGAGCGGGGGCCGCACTGGAAGTAGAGGTCACCGTCATCACGGGCGCGGGCAACGCGGTTCCGTTGGGGGTGCCGCTCAGCACACGGGCGTCCATGACCAGGGAGGTCGTTCCCGTGCCCGATGTAGCGCTGACATCTCCAATCACACACGTCAGGGTCTGCTTGTCTATGCTCAGCGAAGAGCCCGCCTTGCAATAAGGCGGCAGATAAGCCCACTCTGCCACAGCCTGCCCAACCTTGGGAGCAATGTTGCCCTGGGGCAATGTGGCGACCACCTTGATTCCTGTTTCGGTGCCTGTGTACCCAAGCGCCCTGACTACCCCTCAAAACTCCGGTAACACTGTCTGAGACGCCAGATTCTATAGACATAAAAAGAG
>NZ_BNAL01000007.1 GCF_014653275.1 Deinococcus piscis | reverse complement strand
AACAGCGGGCCAGAACTTGGCCCACTGTGCTACCCCGTCCCCTATGCTGACTTTTCAAACACGCTCTGAGGGTCTAAGGAAAAAGGGGCTTAGACTCTCCGACCCTTGGACCCTTAGACCTCCAGACATCTCCTCAGCAAAAGGCCTTCGATTCCCCTGCGCTCATCTATTTACCAAGTGTCCCCGCCCCCGGCAGGTGGCCAAGCGCCGATGCTTTGGCGCACGCTGATCATCTGGCCAAAGTGGTGGGCCGTGTGCAGCGCGAAGTCAGCCAGCAGTTCGCCCACAGTCTCATCGTGGTTGACCGGGCTGGACAGGTCGGGCCGCGCCGCATGGGCGTCAATGCGGGACAGCAGGTCGTAGAACTCGGTCTTGGTGGCGGACCACTCGCTCGCTGGAACCTCGCGCCAGGTGTCTGCCGCATGTTCGGGGTAGGGAACGCTCTGGCCGCTTTCGAGAATGTCCAGCATCCAGCGGTTCCACCAGTTGACGTGGGCCAGCAGCGACGCCACCGAGTGTGGCAGGCGCTCAGGCTGCTGCGTGGCCTGCTCCGCACTCAGGTCGGAAATAATCTCTTCCACACTAAGAAAAGCCTGCCCTCCCCGGAACAGCTTGGGCAGCAGGCGGGCGAAGGCCAGGGTAGAGGCCTGGGCGCGGGGGTCAGCGGTAGCGTCGGCTCCGGTCATGAGGTCCAGTGTACTGCGGGTATAAGGCCCGGCCTGATGCAGCAAAACCGCCCACCAGCAGGGGTGGGCGGCACAGGGAAGATAGGACAGACGGCGGCTTTATTTGCCTTTGAGGGCGTCGCTGATCTGGTCCTTGGCTTCCTCGAAGGAAGAGCGGGCCTGGGTGTTGTTTACCTCAGCGCTCACGCGGTCTGCACCCTCATGCAGTTTGTCGCTGGCATTGTCCAGCAGGCTGCCTTCCTTGCTGGCAACGTTGTGCCCAGCGGCGCTGGCGCGGTCCACACCCTCGTTGATTTTGGCAGCTGCGGCGTCGGCCAGGTTTTCCAGAATGTTCTTGTCACTCATGTTAAGACCTCCTGTCTTGAGATAGGTCCAGTCTGCACGCAGCCGATACCCGGCACCTAAGAAATCGCCCAAATGTCCTTATGAGTTGACCAACTTGGGGAGTTGACCCAGAGGACTCGTGGTTGGTCCGCAGCTGCGCGGCGACAGGACCCGTCACCGCTACGCCTGTATGTGGCATGGCCCGCCACGCTGAAACTGCTCTTACCGCCGTGGTGACAGACTTCTGGCTGAGACACACGCTAAACTGAGCATCATGGAAAGCAAAATTCAGGTTCCGGCGCAGGGCGAAAAAATCACCATGCAGGGTGATGTCCTCAACGTTCCCAACCACCCTATCGTTCCCTTTATTGAGGGTGACGGCACTGGCCGCGACATCTGGCGCGCCAGCGTGCGCGTGATTGACGCCGCAGTGGAAAAAGCCTACGGCAGCGACAAGAAGATTGAGTGGATGGAAGTCTACGCCGGTGAAAAAGCCAACGAAGTCTACGGCGAAGCCATCTGGCTGCCCGAAGAAACCGTGCAGGCATTCAAAGACTACCTGGTGGGCATCAAAGGCCCGCTGACCACTCCTGTTGGCGGCGGCATCCGCTCGATCAACGTGGCGCTGCGTCAGGAGCTGGACCTGTACGCCTGCGTGCGTCCGGTGCAGTACTTCAGTGGCGTACCCAGCCCTGTGAGAAAGCCCGAAGACGTGAACATGGTGATCTTCCGCGAGAACACCGAAGATATCTACGCCGGGATCGAGTTCAAGGACGGCACGCCCGAGCGTGACCAGCTGCGCGACTTCCTGATCAACACCCTGGGCGTGCAAAATATCCGCTTCCCCGACACCACCGGCCTGGGCGTCAAGACCGTGTCCCGCGAAGGCACCGAACGCCTGGTACGTGCCGCCATCCAGTACGCCATTGACAATGGCCGCAAGAGCGTGGCGCTGGTTCACAAGGGCAACATCATGAAGTTCACCGAGGGCTCCTTCCGCGACTGGGGCTACGAGCTGGCCAAAAAGGAATTCGGCGGCAAGGAACTGGACGGCGGCCCCTGGTTGGAACTGCCGAACGGTATCGTGATCAAGGACGTGATCGCCGACAACTTCCTCCAGCAAATCCTGCTGCGCCCTACCGACTACGACGTGGTCGCCACCCTGAACCTGAACGGCGACTACCTGTCCGACGCCCTGGCCGCGCAGGTGGGCGGTATCGGCATCGCGCCTGGGGCCAACATCAACTACTTGACCGGCCACGCCGTCTTTGAAGCGACCCACGGCACCGCGCCCAAGTACGCTGACAAGGACGTCATCAACCCCTCCAGCGTGATTCTGAGCGCCGAGATGATGCTGCGTCACATGGGCTGGAACGAAGCCGCTGACCTGATTATCAAGGCGCTGGACAAGACCATCCAGGACAAGACCGTCACCTACGACTTTGCCCGCGACATGCCAGAAGCGACCCAGGTAAAGACCAGCGAGTTTGCCGACAACATCATCAAGAACATGGACGCCGTGAAGTAAGCTTCACCCGCCAGAAGAAGTCTCTGAAGGAGTCAAAGGGCCTATGCGCTTTTTGACTCCTTCTTTTGGGTCCTCAGCTCCCTCATGCCCCCCCGGCCCCTACGCAACGCCTGTGCAGCGGTATCCTGATGTATGCCCCATGCCAACTTTACGGAAACGGTGCAGGCCGCTTTTCAGGAACGCTTCGGCGCTGGCTTTAGCCTGGCGGAAGCCGTGCGTGAGCAACATGGCCGCGACGAAAGCCGCGAAACGCCCGTGTTGCCCGACGCGGTTCTGTTTGCACAGAGCGAGCAAGATGTAATCGACGCTCTACAGATGGCCGCCGAGTACCGCTTGCCAGTGGTGCCGTGGGCCGCTGGCAGCAGCATCGAAGGGCAGCTGATTCCGGTACAGGGCGGCCTTTCGCTGGACGTGTCGGGGCTGAATCAAGTCCTTGAGGTGCTGCCGGGCAGCTTTCAGGCCACCGTGCAGGCGGGCGTCACCTACGCGGAGCTGAACCGGCAACTGCGGCGCGAGGGGCTGTTTTTCCCGGTGGACCCCGGTGCCGAAGCCAGTCTGGGCGGTATGGCGAGCACCAACGCTTCAGGCACCGCCGCCGTGCGCTACGGCACCACCCGCGACAACGTGCTGGCACTGCGGGCCGTACTGCCGGGCGGCGAGGTGGTGAACCTGGGCAGCAAAGCCCGCAAGACAGCCGCTGGCTACGACCTGCGGGGGCTGTTCATCGGAGCGGAAGGCACGCTGGGCGTGATGACCGAGCTGACTGTGCGGCTGTACCCCTTGCCCGCCCACGTCGCGGTGCTGCGGGCCAGCTTTGACAGCATCGAGCAGGGCGCAGCCTGCGCGGCGCTGCTGATGGGCGCCGCCCTGCAACCTGAGCGCCTGGAACTGATTGACGCGGGCGAAGTGGCCGCCGTGAACAACTATCTGGGCCGTGACTATGCAGTAGCCCCAACGCTCTGGATGGAGTTCGCAGCGGCCACAGAAGAAGCGCTCAGCGGCACCCTCGCCCTGGCCCGCGAACTGTGCGCCGAAAGCGGCGGCGGCAACCTGACCGAAGCCCACACCGAAGCCGAGCGGGCAGCGCTGTGGGAGGCGCGGCACAAAGCCTACTACGCCATCACCGCGCAGCATCCCGGCCACGCCTTTCTGACCACCGACATCTGTGTCCCCCTAGAGCGCCTGCCGGACATGGTGGCCTACACCGCCTCGCTGTGCCGCGCGGCGAGTGTGGAGGGCAGCTTGGTGGGGCATGTGGGCGACGGCAACTTTCACATGACTTTCCACGCCGACCCAGACGATGCAGCCCGCTGGCAGACCATCCACGGCATTTATGACCAGATGATTGCGCGGGCGCTGGAATACGGCGGCACCTGCACGGGCGAGCATGGCGTGGGTCTGCACAAAAAAGGCCACCTCGCCCGCCAGCACGGCGACAGCCTGGAGCTGATGCGCCGGGTCAAGGCGGCCTTTGACCCCCTGGGCATCATGAATCCGGGCAAAATCTTCTGACGGACTGAAGCAGGGCTGGGGCGTGGGTCAGGCCGGGGGCCTACGGTCTACCCAGCGCGACAGCGGACCATCAAAGCGGGCCAGCACTGGACCGAGGATGGCGGTCATCAGCACGTAGGCGGCGGTCAGTGGTCCCAGCACGGGCGTCAGCGCTGCGCCCAGGCCAGCAATCAGGATAGAAAACTCGCCGCGTGGAATCAGGGTCACGCCAGCGCGGATGCGGCCCCGGGTCTGCACCCCAGCCTGCGCCGCGCCGTGCCAGCCCACGATGAACTTGGTGACCGACGTGACCAGGGTCAGCAACAGCGCGGGCACCAGCACGTCTGGCAGTGAGGCCACATCCATCTCCAGGCCAAAGAACACGAAAAAGACTGCCGCGAACAGGTCACGGAGCGGCTCCACCAGCACCCGCACGCGCTCGGCCACTTCGCCGCTCAGGGCAATGCCCACCAGAAACGCCCCGATGGCCGCCGACACGTTGATGATGTCGGCCAGACCCGCCACCGCCAGCACCAGCCCGAAGGTGGACAGCAGCAGCACTTCGGCGCTCAGCGCGTTCATCAGGCGGCTCAGTACCTCCCCGTAGCGCAGCGCCATGAAGAAAGACAGCCCGAAAGCCCCCAGCGCTACCAATAGGTTGCCGCCCATTTGCCAGGCGGTGCCGCCAATCAGCAGCGCGGCCATCACCGGCAGATAAAACGCCATCGCCACGTCTTCGAGCACACAGACGGCCAGGACGACTGGCGTTTCGCGGTTGCCGAAGCGGCCCAGGTCGGCCAACACCTTTGAGACGATGCCGGAGCTGGTCAGGTAGGTCACGCCGCCCAGCAGCACGCAGGCCAGCGGTGCAAACCCCAGCAGCAGGCCTGCCAGGACGCCCGGCGTAAAATTCAGCGCCAGGTCCAGCAGGCCAATGCGGCGGTTGGCGCGGAGATTGTCTTCCAGCTCACGGCTGGTGTACTCCAACCCCAGCATAAACAGCAGCAAAATGGCTCCGATTTCGGCCCCCACGCTCACGAAGCTGGCCGCGTCGCCTTCGAGGTGCATCACTTGCCCCATCAGGATTCCGGCGATCAGGTACAGCGGAATAGGCGTCAGCCCGATGCGTCCAGCAAAGCGCCCCATGAGAGCAAGCGCCAGAATGACCGTGCCAATCTGCAAGAACAGCTGGCCCAGGGAGATGGTGACGCCCTCCATCAGAGCGCGGGCTTGCCGTTGAGGAAGTTGCCCGCCCGCAGCACGCCAGACGGAGTCCCAACCACCACCAGCACGTCACCTTGCAGGAGTGTCTCCTCGGGACCAGGGGCGGGAATGGCCTTTTCCTGCCTCACAATCGCCACGATGCTGGCTCCGGTGTGGGTCCGCAGCATCGTCGCGCCCAGTGGCCGGCCCTGGAACGGGGAGCCGTCTTCCAGCGTGATCCAGTCCAGGGCCAGCCCTTTGACCTCTTTGGTGAGCGTGGTGACTTGGCGGGTGACGGTGCTGCCGCCCAGCATGTCGGCCACCGCCTTGGCTTCCTCAGAAGTCAGGACGATGGCCTGACCACAGGCGTCTGGGTCTTCGCGGCTGGCAACAAACACTTCGCGCTTGCCGTCCCGGTGCGTGATCACACCGACGCGCTTGCCATATTCGGCATCAAAATCAAAGCGGCGACCTACACCGGGCAGAGCAGTTTCTTCGATACGGGGCATGGTTCCAGCGTACCCCTCCCGCCGAGGTTTGACCGAGCCTTGGACCTAAATCGCTACGGGACCGGCCAGGGGATGAGGCGCTCGCCCACCCTGGAATGGCTGCGTTAGGCTCAGAGGAGATGCCTTCTCCATTTCTTCTGTTCCCGGACGGGCCAGGTCGCCTGTCCCCAGTCGAGACAGACACCCTGCCACCCACCGCCCTGAACGGCACCTGGTTTGTGACCCGTACCAGCCTGCCGCTGTGGCGGGCGCTGGACAACCCGTCCATCACGTACGCACCGCTGCCGGGCGGCCAGGTGAGCGATACGGTGCGGGCCACCCGGCGCGGACGCGAGCGGCTCATCTGCGGGCTGGATACACCGCTCTCCACACCGGGCGCGTTCGAGTGGCGCGGCGTGACCCCGCTGACCCGCCTGGCCCCCAGCCGCTGGGAAGTGCTGGCCTGTGACCCCGCTGGCGCGCGCTGGCTGGTCACGTTGTTCGCCGCCACCCCATTCACGCCGGCTGGCCTGGACTTCTGCACGCGTGAGCCCTGGCTGCTGCCAGACGACGAACTGGCCCTGCACCGGGCGCTGGCCGGAGTGGAGCGGGCTGCGCCGTATCTGCCCCGGCTGTTTGCGCCCAGGCATGACGCAGCGCGCTGAAAGCCACTTGCTCCCACGCCGTGCTGGAGGGGGCTGGGCCGGGGCCGGATCAATCCTCAAATTGCAGATAAATCGCTTTGAGGTACTCGGCCTCGGCAAAGGTGGCGTGGTGGTCGGGTGCGTGCTGCGTGCGGGCCACTTCGCGCCAGGGCCTGCCGCTGCGGTTGGCTGCGCTGCGTACCGCATCCCAGAATTCATCCGCGCTGACGTGGGCCGAGCAGCTGGCGCTCAGCAGCAGGCCACCGCGCTCCAGTCGCCGGATGCCGTCACGCGCCAACTTGCCATAAGCGCGGATGGCTCCCTCACGCTCGGCCTCACGGCGGGCCAGCGAGGGCGGGTCCAGAATCACCAGCCCGAACTGCTCGTTGCCCTGTGTCAGCCACTCGAAGACGTCAGCCTGCACCGTACGGTGAGGCGTAGTCAGCTGAGGATTCAGGGCAAAGTTGCGCTCGCTGCTGTCCAGCGCGTGCTGGCTGATGTCCAGACTGACCACCTCGCTGGCCCCACCCTGCGCCGCGTAGAGGCTAAACCCCCCGCTGAAGCTAAAGGCATTCAGCACCCTTTTGCCCGCCGAGAGGTCACGCACCCGGCGGCGATTTTCACGCTGATCAAGAAAAAAGCCGGTCTTCTGGCCGCGCACCACATCTGCTTCAAACCGCAGGCCCGACTCACGGAAAATGACTGGCCCGGCAGGTGGCTCCCCAGCCAGCGTCTGCCCATCGCGGAGGCCCACCTCCTCTGCCAGCGCCCCGATATTGCGGCTGAGACGCAGCACGACGCGCAGGCCCGGAAAAGCCCCGCTCAGCAGGTCCAGCACCAGCGGCAGGTGCGGGAACCAGGCCACCGAGTACAGCTTGAGCACCAGCGTGTCTGCGTAGCGGTCCACCACCAGCGCCGGAAAACCGTCCGACTCGCCGCCAATGACCCGGTAGCCGTCGGTATCGGAGCCGAACAGAGCGGCGCGGCGCACCCACGCGGCGTCGAAGCGGGCCTGCCACCAGGCGCGGTCCACCTTGGCCGGGCTGCCCGCGTGCAGCACCCGCAGCCGCAGCGGTGAGTGCGGGTCAAACAGGCCCACTGCCAAGAAGCGGTCACGCTTGTCGTACACCACCGCCAACTCTCCCGCCTCGCCGGGGCGGTTCTGGCCGCGTACGCTCGACTCATACACCCAGGGATGCCCGGCGCGCAGGTGCTTCTCGGCGGCGGGCGAGACGGTCAGTTTCAGGCGGGGGGCAGCGGGAGGCGCAGGCATGGACACAGCTACAGGCTAGAGCACCTGTCTAGCTTTTTGCTGGCAGCCACCCAGCCGGGGCCTACCCACACTCGCTGTGTCTACTCGCCCAGCACACGGCGCAGATACGGGCTGCCAAAGCGCCGCTGCGGGTCAAGCGCGTCGCGGGCCGCGCGGAAATCGGCCCAACCGGGGTACAGGGCCGCCAGTTCGGTTTCGCCCAAGCCGTGCAGCCGTCCCCAGGCGGGCAGCCCACCATAGGCCCGCAATACGCCTTCGGCTCCCCTGAAATGGGGGGCAGTCACTTCCGGGGGCAAAGCCAGCGGAGCACCCAGCGTGATGACGGCCATGCCCTCGCCTGCTGGCGTGCCCAGCAGCAGGTCATCGGCGGCCACAAAACGCACACCCACAGGCAGCTGAAGCGGCGTGCCCTGGGTGCCTGCGCGGGTCAGCACCGCCCGCAGGTCGCGCAGGGCCGGGGTCAGGGCGGCCAGCGGCACGGCGTATTCCAGTTCCCGCAGTGGGTCACCGCCCGTGAGCAGGGCGTGCTGCGGAGCCAGCACCACCTCAGCCTGGGCGCGGCTTTCCAGCAGCTGACGCATCGGCGCTGGCAGCGGCGAGAACAGCGCCCCCGCGTCGGCCAGGGCCTGCGCTGGGCCGCCCAGCAGACTGGCTCCCGTACCCGCGCCCGAACTGGGGGCAGCGGCACCGCTCGCCTCCGCCACCGGCCAGGCACGGCGCAGCAGCACCGCCTCATGGTCCTCGCGGGCTGGACGCCAGGTGAGTGACACATGGGGCGCGGCCTGGGCATACTCCGGCCCCAGGGCCATCAGCTCGCCCCAGCCGACCGAGCGGGTGCTGAGGCGCAGACGGTAGGCGGGCTGGGTCCGCAGCGTGGCGCGGGTGACCGCGCCCAGTGCCCCCAGCGAAAGGGCCGCCGCGCTGAAGTGCATGTCCTCTGGGCGCAGCTGCCGCACTTGCCCCTGCCCGTCCACCAGTTCCAACGCGGTCACGGCGGCCCCCAGGCGGCGGCTGGTCAGGCCGGTGGCGTGGGTGCCCGTTGCCAGCGCACCGCCCACGGTCTGCTCCGCATGGCCGCCCAGTCCGGGCACGCTCAACCCGCGCGAGTCCAGCGCCGCGGCCAGCTCGCCCAGTGGCGTCCCGGCCCACACCGTCACGGTGCCGTCCGCTTCACTCAGTTCTGCCACACCGCGCAGGCCCGCCAGACTCAGCATCATTTCTTGCCCCGCCGCCAGCGGACTGAGGGCCGTGCCGCTGCCCACCGGGCGAACCTGCAAGCCTGCCTGCGCAGCGTGGGCCACAGCTGCCGCCACCTCCTGCGGCGTGCGGGGCGCAGCCCAAACCTGCGGGTTGGCCTGGGCAGTGCGGGCGCGGTTGTGCCAAGCGGGTGGAGCGGCAGCAAAAAGGTCAGTCACGTCAGCTCACACCATACCGCCGCAGCGGCGCAGCGCTGTGAGGCCCAGGGGAACCAAACCGTTAAAATGACGCATGAACCGCGAACAAGCCTACGCGCTGATGGTGCAGCACACCCCCAGCGAATCCTTGCAGCGCCACATGCTGAATGTGGAAGCCGCCATGCGCTGGTATGCACGCCACTGGAACGAAGATGAAGACCTATACGCCGTGGCCGGACTGCTGCACGACTTCGACTATGAAGCGCACCCGGACGAGCATCCCACCTGGGGCGTCACCTACCTGCGCGGGCAAACCGACACGCCTGAAGCCGTTCTGGACGCCATCATGGGCCACGCAGCCTACACCGGCACGCCGCGCGAAAGCCGGCTTTCCAAGACCCTCTTTGCGGTGGACGAACTGACCGGGCTGATTCAGGCCGCCGCGCTGGTCCGCCCCGATAAGGACATCCAGCAACTGGAACTCAAGAGCGTCAAAAAGCGCTTCAAGACGCCTGCTTTTGCCGCTGGGGTGAACCGTGAGGAAGTGACGCAGGGCGCAGAAGAACTCGGAGTGCCGCTGGACGACCACATGGCCAATGTGCTGACCGCCATGCAGGAGCTGGCCGCGCAGGAGGCGGGGCAGTGAGGCGCCTGTTGGCCCTGCTGGCGGCCCTCTCTATGACCCTGGCCTCGGCCCAGGGCCAGGAGTCAGCCCAGGAAGTCACCGAACCCGCCGGAGCCGCGCAGCACATCCCCCTCCCCCGCTGGATGCTGGCGACCCCCTGGCAGTGGCAGCGTCCTGGCCGGGTGGGTGAGCCAGTAGACGTACAACTGCGCTTCAGCACCCCCCCGGAAGTGACGGTGACGTTCCCCTGCACCCTCAGCGAGCCACCCAGCGTCAAGGTCATCCCCTTACGCGAAGGCGGCGAAGACGAACCGCTGTGGCTTACACTCAAGCCCGTGTGGAACGCCCCCACGTGCAAAGGAGGCGTGCTGGTGATGCCGGGCGGCACACAGGGCCAGTACCGCGCCGAGCTGTACGGCCTCCCGGCGGGCGACTACCGACTGGACGGCTTCTGGTTCGGCAGCCGGGTGGGCGACACGCTGGGCACGCCAGGGCAAGTGCTACGGCTGGAGTAGCGCTGCCGGACAAGCTGGCTGGAGTACGCTACTCCCGCCCCTTCGCCTTTACGCCTTTGGTGGCAGGCTGCTTGCGGACCCACTTCACGAATTTCTGTACCTGCTCGTCGGCCTGGAGCGCTTCTAGCGTGTTCAGGCTTGTCGCCAGCTCATTGATAGAAAACGTGCTGTGCAGATACTGCTGGCAAGCCGGGCACAGCCCCACGGTGGGCAGGTCCTGCGGTTTGATGCCCTTACGCTTGCCGGCCAGGATAGGAATCAGGTGGTGCTGCACCAGTTCGGGCACTTCGCGCTCACAGAGGGCGCAGGTCAGCGGCTGAGTCTGAGTGGAAGTATCGGGCCAGGTGGACTGAGAATTGCGGCGAGCCATGCAGGAAGGGTAGTGCATGGAGCCGGGGGCCGCTAAAAAGCAGCTCCTTTCACGCAGCTCTGACGCTTGAAGTAGTGGTAGGACAACCAGGAACCTGCGTAGGTCCAGCCGGCCTGCTCCAGCTCCTTACGACCACCAGAAGACGGCAGCCCCACAGTTCGGCAGTATTCCCAGTGGGCACGGGCACTTACCGTTTCAGGTCTACGGAAATTCAGGACCAGTGGTCCGAAGCTGACCAACTCCCAGCCTTCGCGGCCCATTTGCTCCAGCACCGAGATTTCATTAAAAGCCGTAGCCAGTCGGTCCTGGTATTCCCAGGCCGCGCCCGTCAGCGCGACGCGCTCTTCAGTAGTCACCATAAATAATTCCTCTAGTGGAAGTTCAAAAAGCCAGGAGAGCCGGAACGCCAGCAACAGGCTTGGGTCATTCCGGCCCGTTTCCAAGTTGTTGACGGTCTGCCGCGAGATGCCCAGCTGCTCAGCCAGTGTCGTCTGTGACCAGCCGCGTGCGGCACGCAGTTCCTTGATTCTATTTCGGATGGTAGACCCTCCTTTCGACCTTCCCAAGGGTAAACCAGATTCCCGGCTTTTGTCAAATACTTTTTACATAACGTATATTTTTGTCACTTCAGGGTCCGATACGAAAAAGGCGCTTCCAGGTGATGGAAGCGCCCTCTGGCTGTGAGTTCAGGGCCGTTGCCAATGGCTGTATTGGCCTTAGTCTGCGGCCTGCTCGCCCGCTTCAGCGGCAAACACTTCAATCACCCCGGCTGCACCCATGCCACCGCCGATGCACATGGTAATCAGGGCCTTGCCGCCGCCGCGCCGGCGCAGCTCGTAAATGGCGCTGGTGGTCAGCTTGGCTCCCGAGCAGCCGAGCGGGTGTCCCAGCGCAATCGCGCCGCCGTTCACGTTCAACTTGCTTTCGTCAATGCCCAGTTCGCGGACCACAGCCAGAGACTGAGCCGCAAACGCTTCGTTCAGCTCGATCAGGTCAATGTCGTCCAGACTCAGGCCAGTCTGCTTCAGCACCTTGGGCACTGCCGCCACCGGGCCAATGCCCATGATCTCGGGGTCCACGCCCGCCACTGCAAAGCCCAGGAACTTGGCCAGAGGCTTCACGCCCAGCTCCTCGGCCTTTTCGCCACTCATCAGCAGGACGGCAGCGGCGCCGTCGGAAAAGGGGCTGGAGTTGGCCGGGGTCACGCTGCCGCCCACCTTGAAGGCCGACTTCAGCTTGCCCATCGCTTCCAAGCTGGCGTCGTCACGAATCAGCTCGTCGGTGTCAAATTGCACCGTTTCGGACTTGAGCTTGGTGCCTTTCAGGGTATCCACCTGCACCGGCACCGGCACGATTTCTTCCTTGAACCGGCCCGCATCCCGCGCGGCGGCGGCTTTCTGGTGGCTGGCCAGGGCAAATTTGTCCTGGTCTTCGCGGCTCACACCGTACTTCTCGGCCACGTTCTCGGCGGTCATGCCCATGCCGATATACGCGCCGGGGCGAGTGTCCACCAGGTCGGGGTTGGGGCTGGGGTTGTGGCCGCTCATGGGCACCATGCTCATGCTTTCCACGCCGCCGGCCAACATCACGTCGGCCTGCCCAGTCTGAATGGCCGCCGCCGCCATGGCGATGGTTTGCAGGCCGCTGGAGCAAAAGCGGTTCACGGTCACGCCGCCCACGCTGTCGGGCATTCCGGCCCGCAGCGCGGCCAGGCGGGCCACATTCAGGCCCTGCTCGGCTTCGGGAATGGCGCAGCCCAGGTACACGTCTTCTACTTCGCTGGCTTCAATTCCTGCGCGGCTGACGGCTTCCCCCAGCACCAGCGCGGCCAGGTCGTCGGGTCGGGTGTTGCGGAGGGTGCCTTTCACGCCACGTCCTACGGGGGTACGAACGGCAGATACGATATATGCGTCTTTCATGTTGGTTCTCCTTTGGAGGTCTAAGGGTCGGAAGGTCTAGAGGTCTAAAAGTCTAAGGGTTTAAGAGAAGTCGCTTGTATCGCGTAAGCCAACCATACCCATAAAATCTTTAGTTGACATTCCAGAAGGCATTGCAGGAAGGCAAATATCACTTCCACCAATCACAATATCCTCAGAAGATATGAGAGTATATATTGATTCAGGTGGCGCAAATACCAGCAAGACGCCTTCGCCCTCCTCAATTTCAGGCATATCTTGTGATGTTCCTTCAAATCTCACTGTGAACTCGCCAGATTTATCAAGAATATACTCATTAGCCCAAGGTTCAATAATGAGCCGAATGGGTTTTTCAATAGTAATGAAAACATCTTGATGAACAACGGCGACTTTCATATTTATTCTCTCACCCGCGCAATAAATGCTTCCAGCGCGGCTTCATACCGCTCTGGGTCAATATTCCAGCAGCGAATGTGGCGGGCACCCTCGACCACGTGGAATTCCACCAGGTCGGGGCGGGCCTCGGCCAGGGCTTTGGCTTGCCAGAAAGGCACGGTTTTGTCGCTGGGGCTATGGAACAGCAGCATCGGCACGCTGAAGCGCGGGGCAGCGGCCAGCTGGTCCACCGTGCCAAAATTCTGCCCGCTGCGGCGCGTGACCAATTTCTCCACCACGCGGCCCACCGGCTTGGCGATGAACTGCGGCAGCCCTCCCCGGCGGGCCTGACGGCGGATGATGTCCCGCCACTCCAGCGCTGGAGAATCGAGCACCACACCGCGCACGGGCAGCGGCAATGGCTCGAAGCCAGGCCGCAGGGCACTCAGGGCAATGTTGCCGCCCATCGAGTAACCCATCAGCACCGCTTGGCGGTAGCCCGCATCTCGCGCCCATTCCAGGGCAGAAAGCACGTCCTCAGCTTCCACTTCGCCCAGGGTCATGTGGCCTTTGCCCACACGCGGCGCACCAAAAGCGTTGCGGAAAGTGACATACAGCTGCGCGGCCCCGGTCCGCTCAATGGACCTCAGAACACGCAGCCCCTGCGAACGCTGCCCACCATGTCCGTGAATCTGAATCACGATCAGGTCGCGCTCGCCGCTGACACTGGGGACGTGCCAGGCGGGCATGTCACCTACGTCGGTGCGCACCACCACATTCTCATAGGCCGCTTCCAGCTGGGCCGGGGTGCCGTTATACACAAAGCTGGATACCCAGGCGATCCAGCCAGGCTGAATCACGCCGCGCTCCTCAAGCACCCCGCGCTCCACATAAGGACTGCGCCGTTCCACATGCCCCAAGACGGCATGCCCCTTGACGGGATTCAACGGCACCACGCCCAGCACGTCGCGGCTCAGCGCTTCGGGCACGGGCGGCAGCAGCAGCTTGTCACCGCTGCGGCCCACCACCAGAAAGTTGCCCTTGACCCAGCGCGACTTGGAACGCAGCAGCACTTCT
The DNA here is from genome assembly GCF_014653275.1 of Deinococcus piscis. Lineage (GTDB taxonomy): Bacteria > Deinococcota > Deinococci > Deinococcales > Deinococcaceae > Deinococcus > Deinococcus piscis. The sequence continues at coordinate 83,525 of NZ_BNAL01000007.1, read as the reverse complement.
GCGCCCACCAGCGCTCCGGCGGCGATGGCGGCGACATAAGCGGCGGCAGCCACCGCCAGGGTGCGGGGCAGATGTTTGGGAGTGAAGTGCTGTCGAATATTCATTGGATGAGTGTAAAAGGCTCAGTTGCGTAGTGGCTTGCCGGTCTTGAGCATGTGGGCAATGCGCTGCTGGGTGCCCTTCTTGCCTGCCAGGGTCAGGAAAGCTTCGCGCTCCAGGTCCAGCAGGTGCTGCTCGGACACCTTCTGACCACGGGTGCGGCCCACACCACCGCTCAGCACGCGGGCCAAAGCTTCGCTGACCACCATGTCGTAGTCGGTGATGTAGCCCGCCTGACGCATACCGTACACCGCGCTCTTGACCGCGGCCACGGCGTCTTCGCCCATCACGGGGATGTCCTGACGCATCTGCGGCTGCACATAACCGGGGGCCAGAGCCAGAACATGGCGCTTGGCTTCCTCAATGCGGAGATTGGGGTTCATGACCACCGTGTCGCTGTCCCGCAGCAGGCCCAGGTCCTTGGCTTCCAGGGCGCTGGTGCTCACCTTGGCGGTGCCGATCAGTTCAAAAGCACGCTGCACGGCGGGCAGCAGGGGCTGGCCCGGTTGCAGCCGGTCGGTAAAGCGCAGCAGCATTTCCTTGGTACCGCCGCCGCCGGGAATCAGACCCACGCCCACTTCCACCAGGCCCATGTACAGCTCAGCGCTGGCGGTGACGTGGTCGCCGTGCAGGGTGAATTCGCAGCCACCGCCCAGCGCCAGGTTGTGCGGGGCCACCACGCAGGGGTGCGGGCTAAAGCGCAGGCTGGTAGTGGTCTTCTGGAATTCCTTGATGGTGGCGTCCATCTCGTCCCAGTCGTCGTCCTGCGCCATGCTCAGGATGGCGGGCAGGTTGGCCCCGGCGCTAAAGTTCTCGCCCTGGTTGGCCACGACCAGGCCCGCGTAGCCCAGCGCCTGCACCTGCTTGTGGGCTTCCTGAATCATCCGCAGTTGGTCTTCGCCCAGCGCGTTCATCTTGGCGTGCCACTCTACCAGCAGCACCCCGTCACCGATGTCCACGATGCTGGCACCGGCTTTTTTCTTGACCACCTTGGTCGCGTCTTTTTTCAGGTCGGTCAGAATCAGGTACGGAGCCTCGTAGGGGGCCTTCTCACCGGCAGGAGTGGTGATTTCGCCTTCGCCGTAGAAGCGCTCGGCCCCGCTGTCCTTCATCTGTTGCAGCAGCGGAGGCAGGCTCAGGCCCGCCGCTTCGATGTTGCCAATCACGCGCTGCACGCCCAGGAGCTCCATCGTTTCAAAGGGGCCGACCTCCCAGCCAAAGCCCCACTTCATCGCGTTGTCAATGTCGGCCAGGCTGCCCGACACGTAGCCCGCCATCTTCGCGGCGTACCAGAACGAGTCGTTCAGGCTGGCGCGCACAAAGTCGCCCTCGGGGCCTTCGGCGGTGTACAGGCCTTCCAGGCGCTCGGCCAGCGGCTTGCCCTTCAGGGCTTCAGCCAGTTTGCTCTTGGCCTTGCCTTCGCCGGTGTACTCGCCGGTAGTGATGTCCAGCGCAGTGATAACGGTCTTGCCGTTTTCATCCTTGCCCTTCTTGAAAAAGCCCGAACCGGACTTGTCGCCCAGAGTGCCCCGGCCCACCATGTCGTGGAAAAAGTCCGGCAGCGTAAAGTCCTCGTCGTCGCCGCTGTACTTTTGCAGGTCGGCAGCCACGTGGCTGATGATGTCCAGGCCCGAGAGGTCGGCAGTGCGGAAAGTGGCCGACTTGGCGCGCCCGGCGACTGGCCCGGTGATGGCGTCTACCTGCGCGGGGCTCAGGCCTGCGTCCTGCATATGCCGCATGGCCCGGACAATGCCGTACACACCGATGCGGTTGGCCACAAAGCCCGGCACGTCGTTGGCCACCACGATGCCTTTGCCCAGCACGCTGCGGCCAAATTCGCTCAGTGCAGCGGTCACTTCGGAGCGGGTCTTGTCCGTGGGAATCAGCTCCAGCAGGTGCAGGTAGCGCGGCGGGTTGAAGAAGTGCGCTCCAATAAAGCGGCTCTGGAAGTCCTCGCCGCGTCCTTCGATTTGCATCTTCATCGGAATGCCGCTGGAGTTGCTGGAAATGATGGCCGTCTTTTTGGCCGCCTGCTCCACTTTGGCCCACAGCTCCTGCTTGACCTCCAGCTTTTCCAGCACCGCTTCAATCACCCAGTCGCAGTCCGCGATGTCCTTCAGGTGGTCTTCGAGGTTGCCGGGGGTAATCAGCGCGGCGCGGCTGCGCGACATAAAAGCGGCAGGGCGGGCCCCCAACGCCTTTTCAATCCCGGCGTTGGCGAGGAAGTTGCGGTCATCTTTGTCCGGCAGCACGATGTCCAGCAGGCGCACGGGAATCCCGGCGTTGGCGAGGTGAGCGGCGATGGCGGCTCCCATCACGCCCGCCCCAATCACGGCAACTTTGCGAATAGGTAAATAAGGATTGGCCTGCATGGAACCTCCTGGCGACAACAGCGCCTGAATGAAACGATGAATTTTGTACTCGGTCTAAAGACTAGTGGATGAGTGGGATAAATGTCCATGTCCAGGCTACCTTCTGCAGCACCCGCAGCAGGCGAACTCACCTTATGGCTCTGCTCAGGGCAATGGCTCTGCTCAGGGCGGCGCAGGAGCAGTGCGGTCAGCCGTGCAGTCAGTGGCTCACTTCGGCCAGCCAGCTCCGCACCGCGTCCAGCAGTTCTGCTTCGGCCTGGGCGCGGCTGACGGTGGGCGTACCGTCGCCCCGCTGCGGACCGTAGCGCCCAAAAAAGGCGTGGACTGCGCCGCCGAGCTGCACTGGCGTGTGCGCGGGCAGCCGCGCCTGGGCATCCTGCCATTTTTGGCGGTTCAGCACACCGTCGTGCTCTGCCAGCACGTCCAGCACCGGCAGGTCCAGAGCGCTCAGGTCACTGCCCCCAGGCGGATAGGCCGCCAGCAGCAGCAAGCCGCCCACGGTTTCTGGGTGGCGGGCGGCGTACTGCGCAGCCATTGCCCCGCCCAGCGAATGTCCAGCCAGAATCACCCGCTTGCCGCTGCCCAGGGCTTCTATCAGCGGCCCTGCCCGCTCAGCACCCGTCACCGCCAGATTGAGCGGGAACACCGGTATGGCCGTCTCTATACCGTCCGCCGCCAGTGCCCGGCCCAGCCACTCGTACGCCTGCGGAGATACCAGCCCACCGGGATAAAGGACCAGCAGGGTGTGCGCTTCCATAGCCGCAGGGCGAATATGCAAAAACGGCACCGGCACCTGTTCCAGCGTGACCTGGGCAGCCAGGCTCTGCGGCGACGTGACTGCGTCCTGTCCTGGGACCGGCGCAGCGGGCCGCAGCACAGGCCAGAGCGACCCCAGCAGGACGCCTGCGGCCAGCAGCAGGGCAGTGCGCACGGGAGAAAAAGAGAAAGGGCGGGACATGCGCCGAGTGTAGCGGGAGGCCGCCATACTGGGGCCATGCGTTCGCTGCTGAGCCTTTTGCCACTGGCCCTGCTGCTCACAGGCTGCCTGTTCACCGTGCCGCCCCGTGACCAGGCCCAGTGGACCACCACCACGCATGACGTGACGGTGCACTGGCGTCTGGTCGCGCCGGGGTCGCTGGGCGGCCTGACCACCAGCTTGGGCCACCGACCAGACGACCTCACCACGCCGCGCTTCGCAGGCACGGCGCTGACGTTGCCGCCTGCTTTTTCGTGTGTGGTGGACCTGGACCCCACGCTGTCGCGCACCGCTCTGGTGCGGGTGGTGGCCCACGAATTCGGGCACTGCGCGGCGGGCCGCCACCTCAAGGTCAGCCCGAACACTGAGGGGCTGGACGCCTACCACTCCCAGCTGTTTGAGCGGTACGCCGAGCACTATGCCCAGCTGTACCTGCGCGAGTGCGGCGATTCCCTGCGCCCGCTGGGCTGGTACGACGCGGGCGCGCCCACCTGCCAGGAAGCTCCCGACCCACGCCGCATCCGGCTGTAAGGCTGGCCCGGCCCTGGGTGGCATACTGGCTTTCCATGACTGCTGACTCCGGCACCCTCTTCCTGATTCGCCACGGCCAGACTGCTCTGAATGCCCAGGGCCGCTTTCAAGGTCAGACCGACACCCCGCTGAATGACACAGGCCGCGCCCAGGTCCAGGTCACCGCGCAGCGCCTCCATGCCGAGGGCGTTCAGGCCCCCCTGATTCTGAGCAGTGACCTGCCCCGCGCCCTGCAAACGGCGCAGCTTGTGCAGGACGTGGTGGGCGGCACCCTAGAACAGTCGCCCGCCCTGCGCGAAATCGCTTTCGGGGACTGGGATGGGCAGAGCATCACCGAGATCGAAGCGCAGTTCCCGGACGACTATCTGCGCTTCCGGGGCGGCGACCCCAGCTTTGCATGTCCCGGCGGTGAGTGCGGCACTGACGTGGCTGAGCGGGCTTACAGCTTCGTACAGGGTCACTTGCCCGGCCCCGGTCAGACGGTGGCGGTGGTGGCCCATCAGCTCACCATCTTTGCGCTGCTGACCCGCTTGCTGGAGGAGGATTACCAGACGGTCTGGCCCACCCACCGCTTTAATCATGCCAACGCCGCTTTTTCGCGCCTGACCTACCGGGACGGCGCAGTCGTCGGTGCCGAGCTAGGCATTAAAGACCATCTGGCGGCCCTGCCCGGCTAAGGCCTTCGGAAGGCAGCTGGGTTCCGCTCAGCTGCCTTCTGTACCGCGCCCTAAGCGCTCCAGCACCCCACGCACATCTGCCGGTTGCCAGCCTTCAGGCTTGAGCAACTTGCCGTCGCTACGTAGGGGCCCGCCCACCTTGCCCAGATTGGCCTGGTGAACCGCCGTGAAGGTGGCGTCGGGGTCTATGCCCAACTGCACCAGCGTGCCGTAGGTGACATACAGCAAGTCGGTCAGTTCGTGGGCCAGGCGGTGCAGCTCAGCGGGCGCGTCTGGCTGCACTGTACCGGAAGCCAAGCGAGCTTGCAGCAGATCCAATTCCTCTTGGACCTCGGCCCATTCCTCACTCAGCAGCATGCGGCGAATCTGCAGCAACTCCGCCGAAGGCAGCGCTGGGCGGCCAGGAGCAGGCTCCCCAATCGCCTGGTGAAACTGACGCAGGGCCTGGGTGTAGTTCACCGGCTGGGCACCGGCTGGCTGGGCACTGGTTGGCTGGGCAGCGAAATCTGCCGGGTGCGGGGGAAGGGCAGGGTCAGGGTCACGCATCTTCCTGAATCTAACGCGCTGGGAAGCTCACGCAGTGAACGCGGCTGGGGCAAGTCCAAAACAAAATGAGGCACAGAATAAAAAAAGAGCCTTCCCAACTGGGAAGGTCTCCGGGTGCAGCGAGTGGCAGGAATCGAACCTGCCATCGGCCGTGGCTCGCTCGTACGTCCGTTTTGTGGCCTGCAGTGCAGGCGAGGTGGACGTCTCCCTCAGAGCTGACCCGCGCAAATCTTCCGGAATATGAATTCAGCTGCGGGGTCAGGCAGACGGGGCCAGCCTTGTGTGGCCCCTGGGTTCTTGCATAACCTAGCGCAGTATCGCACCCTCTCCTGACAGGAGTATGAACTCAGAGATCATAAAAGGTTGACCAAGCGGCGCACTGAACCCGCCCTCCCGCCATCACTCTGGCTGGTGCGCTGCCGCAACAGCGAACCTATAAAATTGCAGCCGCGTGGCATACGCGTTTTCGGGCGCTAGGCTGGCTGATATGAACATCAATATTCTCGGTATCCCCATGGACCTGGGGGCAGGCCGCCGTGGCGTGGATATGGGGCCTTCGGCCCTGCGGAACGCCCGCCTGGCCCAACGCCTGGGCGAGTTAGGACACAGCGTGCGCGACCTGGGCGATGTGCCGGTGGCCCTCCCTGAAAGTGTGGACAAGTTCTCAGGCAGTGGCCTGGATTTCCTCAGCCCGATTCTGGACGCCAGCCGCGCGACGGTAGAGCGCCTGCGTGCCCTACCTGCCGACATTTTCCCCATCACCATCGGCGGCGACCACTCTATCGCCATGGGCACTGTGGCCGGCAATGCCCTGCGCGGCAATGACCGGGGACACCGTATGGGCCTGATTTGGGTGGATGCCCACACCGATTTCAATACCCCCGACAGTAGCCCCAGCGGCAACATTCACGGCATGCCCGTCGCTCAGTTGTGTGGCCTGGGCAACCCGGAATTGGCCTCACTGGCGGGCGACTGGCGGCTGCGCACTGAAGACATCGTGATGATCGGTATTCGTAGCGTAGACGCCAAAGAAGCGGCCCTGGTGCGCGAGCACGGCATCAGGATTTACACCATGAAGGACGTGGACCAGCTCGGTATCACCCGGATTTTTGAAGAAACCACGGAGTACCTATCGGACGTGGAACGCCTGCATGTCTCCTACGATGCCGACGCACTGGACCCCAGCGTGACTCCCGGCACCGGCACCACGGTTCCCGGCGGCCTGAGCTACCGCGAGGGCCACCTACTGATGGAACTGCTGTGCGAAACCGGTAGGGTCACCAGCATGGACATCGTAGAAGTGAATCCCACCCTGGACACCGGCAACAAAACCGCCGAGGTGATGGTCGAAATGTCCGCCAGCCTGATGGGCCTGCGGATTATGTAAGAAAAAATCAGAAAGCGGAAGGCATGGACACACTGTTCCAGTCTTCCGCTTTCTGTAATCTCCGCGCGCCCTACAATGAACCTATGACGCGTAAAGGCACCCCTGACACCGTACAGCTGGCCGTAATTCAGATGCATATGACCGACCAGCTGGAAGACAACCTGACCCGCGCCGAGGAACATGTGCGGGCCGCCGCTGCCGCCGGTGCCCAGGTGATTTTGCTGCCCGAACTGTTCGAGAACCTGTATTTCTGTCAGGCCGAGCGCGAGGAGTATTTCGAGCTGGCGCACCCACTGGACGACCATCCCTTTATCCCCCGCTTCCAGGACCTGGCCCGCGAACTGGGCGTGGTGCTGCCGGTCAGCTACTTTGAGGCGTCGGGGCAGGCGTACTACAACTCGCTGGTGTGCATTGACGCGGACGGCGAAGTGCTGGGCAATTACCGCAAGACCCACATCCCCGACGGCCCCGGCTACGAGGAGAAATATTACTTCAACCCTGGCGATACGGGCTTCCGGGTGTGGGACACCCGCTTCGGACGCGTAGGCGTGGGCATCTGCTGGGACCAGTGGTATCCCGAAACCGCCCGCGCCATGATGCTGCTGGGGGCCGATTTCCTGCTGTATCCCACCGCCATCGGTTCCGAACCGGCAGAAGTGGAGAGCCCCAACAGCTACCAGATGTGGCAGCGGGCCATGCAGGGCCACGCGGTCAGCAACGCAGTCTATGTGGGCTCGTGCAACCGCACTGGCCGCGAGGTGGTTGAAGGAAGCGAGCAAACCTACTACGGCCACTCATTCGTGGCTGACTACACCGGGGCCATCGTCGCGGAACTGGGCGAAGAAGAAGAAGGCTTTTTGCTCCACACCCTGGACCTGGCCGAGTCGCGGCGGTTCCGCGCAGGCATGGGCTTTTTTCGGGACCGCCGCCCAGAGCTGTACACACCACTGATGACCACCGACGGCCACACCCGCCGGGGCTGATTTGACCTCAAGACCATCGGAAAGCAGCTTCCCAGAACCGCACAAGGAACCTGCTTCCGGTGATGGTCAGCGCACTCTGACCCCACAAAGCTGACAAAAAGCGACACAATAGAGACATGACTCACCTTGATGCACCGCTGCAACAAGCCGCTAGCCGTCTTAGCACTTGGCTGGGTGTGTGGCGCATCCTGTACCTGGTGTTTGGTGGTCTGGGACTGCTGGCGCTCCTTGCCGCGCTGCTGTACGGATTATCCGCAGGCGACACTCTGCAAGAGGCAGGCTCGGTCATATGGCTGCTCGCTCTCCCCGCTGCATTCATCGCGCTGAGCCTGTGGGTGTACTGGAGCCTGCTCAGCTGGGGCAAGGAATGGGTGGACCGCTCCGCACAGCTGGCCCTACACGGTGGCGACGCAGGGCGCTTGCGGCAGTTGGACAGCACGCTGGGAAAATGGATTATGGGGATTGTCTGGGCAACGCTGGCTTTTTACGTGCTGGGGACACTCGCCGCTTGGGTTATCATTCAGATCACCGAGACTCCACTGGCTGGTGAAGCACTGGCCGGCCTTATATTCGCCCTACTGCTCCTGGTAGGTGTTCTGCTGGTGGGAGTTTATTTTCCTTACACGGCCCTGCGCCGTTTCCTGGCACAGGCCACCGCTCGGCTAAGTGGGCAGGGTCTGTACCTTAAGCCCGCCGCTGACCGCCTGAATACCTGGTGCATAGTGCTCATCGTCCTGCAAGTGATCTACCTGCCCCTGAGCTTACTGGGCGGCCTGATGGATGCTGATCCTGCGGGCATGGTAGGTACTCTCATCGCGCTGCCCATCATTTTTGGCCTGAGCCTGATGTATATCTTGCCGCTCCTGGCTGCTGGACGCTACGCCAAGGCACTGGCAAGCACGCTGGACAGCAGCCCCGCAGGGCAGACAGGCCCAGCGCAGAGCAACGCCCGTGTCAGTGATTACAGCCAAATGGGTCGCCTGGCCGATCAGAGCGAGGTGCCACCGGGCCGACCCTGAGGCCACCCCGTCATGACAGATCGGCGGGCATCCCGAAGAAAGGATGCCCGCCAAAGTCTGCCCGTAAGTCAGTGCAGTTCGGCGATGGCCTCAATCTCGACCAGGGCATCTTTGGGTAGCCGGGCCACCTGCACCAGCGAGCGGGCCGGAAAAGGTGGCTGGAAGTACCCCGAATACACCTCATTGATATCGGCAAAGTCGTCCATGTTCGCCACAAAAATGGTGGTTTTGACCACCCGGTCATAGTCGGTCCCCGCAGCCCGCAACACCGCGCCCAGGTTGTCCATCGCCTGCTTGGCCTGGGCGCGGGCATCGCCGCCCGCCCACTCGCCGCTGGGCAGCAGCGCCAGCTGACCGCTGGTAATCACCAGATTGCCAAAGCTGACGCCCTGGCTATAAGCACCGATGGCAGGCGCTGCCTGATCCGTCTTCACTTGTTCTTTCATGTCCCCAATCTAACCGAAGCGGGGCCGGAACTGACCCCTTCAGGTATTCAGGGGCCCCCGTCCGCTCCACGAGTCCTGGCCTGGCTGCCCCAGCGTGATTCGCGCTTCAGGACGCAGCACCGGCTCCTGCTTGGCTTGCCAGTAGCGCATATACAGCAGCAGCAGGCCCAGCAGGCTCAGGCCCAGCAAGGCAGTGTAAAGTCGGTACATGGGCAGCAACGCCATCATCAGCAGCAGCATATAGACCGTGCCGAGCAGCATATAACTGAGCGGTGAGCCCTGCTGCACTTGCCTGAGCAATTGATCGGCATACACGGGCCCTTCCTGGCGACGTGGCAGCGGACGGGACGGCGGTCCCCCAGGATCCAGAATGTCCACGATCACCGCTGAGATGTTGTCTGGCCCTCCGGCCTGATTCGCCAGATCAATCAGGGTCTGGGCCGTCTGCTCTGGCGTGCGCGGCAGCCCCAGGACGGTCAGCAACTTGTGGTCCCCAACGGGGCCGTACAGCCCATCGGTACACAGCAGCAGACGGTCACCAGCTTCCAGGGGCACACTCAGCAGTTCAAGCCGGACCCGTTCCTCACCGCCCAGCGCGTTGCTCACCACATTGCGCCAGTGGTGGGTGCAGGCCTGTTCGGGGGTCAGTGCGCCTGCCCGCAGCTGATCAGCCACCCAGGAGTGGTCATCGGTCAGCCGAAACAGGGATTCGCCGCGCAGCAGGTACGCCCGCGAGTCTCCGACATGGGCCAGGTAGAGAGCGCCCTGAGACACCACAGCGGCCAGCAGGGTGGTCCCCATGCCGCTCAGCTCGCCTGTGGCCCGCTGGTACACCGCCTGATTGGCACTTTCAGCGGCATAAATCATCCGCTGCTGCAGCCGCCCGCGCTGATGCTGAACCACACCGGCAAACGCCTTCAGGGCCAAGTGGGCCGCCAGCTCACCAGCGGCGTGACCGCCCATGCCGTCCGCCACCGCAAACAACTGAGCACCGGGCAGCTTGGCCTCCAGCACGGCATCCTGATTCACTGAACCCCGGCGCTGCAACCCAGGATCGGTCAAGCAGGCCGCTCTCAGCTCGGCCCCGCCACCTCTGCGGGCACCGAGCTGCGGTCTAAACAACGGTTTCCCACCACCTGCAAGCCGGGCAGGTGGAAGGACCGCTGAAAGAGAGAAGGCCGGGCACCATAAAAAGACTCCGTGACAGAAAGGGGTATAGGCAAGCTGGCGGCGAACTTCAGATTCTGATTCGGCCCTGCCGCTGCGGCGTGGACCAAGAGGGGCGGGCTATTCCAGAGAAAAGCGGACCATCTACATGTCCGCCCCTCTCCAACAGCTTCATTAGGCGCTGAGGGTGTTGATGATCGAGAACATCGGCGTGAACATCCCCAGCACAATAAACAGCACGATACCGCCGAGGGCCACAATCATGATCGGCTCAATGGCTGCGGTCAAGCTGTCTACGGCTTCTTCGACTTCGCGGTCATAGAAATCAGCCACCTTTTCCAGCATGTCGTCCAGCGCGCCAGTTTCCTCACCAATCGCCACCATGCTGGTGACCATCGGGGGAAACACCGGGCTGGCCGCCAGACTTCCGCTAAGCGGCTCACCCACCGTCACCACGTTTTTGCCGTTCTCAATAGATTCCTCAATGATGGCGTTGTCGGCGGTGCCCTTGGTGATGTCCAGCGATTCGATGATGTTCACCCCGCTGCTGAGCAACAACCCCAGAGTGCGGCTAAACGAAGCAATCGCACCTTTGCGTGCCAGTGGCCCCAGCAGCGGCATCTTGAGCTTGATCTGGTCAATCACGCGCCGGCCCTGCGGCGTGGAGTAATACCAGCGGTAGGCCACGTACATGAGGACGGCGAGCAACACCAGAACCCAGGTATAGCTTTGCAGGAAATCCGACATCGCCATCAACATGCGGGTGATGATGGGCAGTTCCGCATTCATAGAAGTCAGGATGTCCCCGAAGGTGGGCACCACAAAACGGATCAGACCCCAGGTGATCAGCAGCGCGAACACCAGCACAATGGTCGGATAGGTCAGCGCCTTCTTGACCTTGCCGCGCAGGGCCAGGTCCTTTTCCTGGAACTCGGCAATGCGGTCCAGAATCAGCTCCAGCGTTCCTGAGGTTTCACCGGCCCGCACCAGGTTCAGGTACAGGCGGTTGAATGCTTTGGGATGCTTGGCCATCGCCTCGCTCATCGGCAGGCCACCTTCGACATCCACGCGCACCCTGCGGACAATCTCCTGAAAGCTCTTGTGCTCAATCTGCTTTTGCATGATGAACAGCGACTGGACCAGGGGCACACCAGCATTGATCAGCGTCGCCATCTGGCGGCTGAATAGGGCCACCGTCTTGAGGTCCGGGGGCCGGTTGCTCAGGCCAGGAATCTTAATATCAGCATTCAGGCCCGTAGCGGGCTCCTTGATATCGAGAATAATCAACTTGCGAGACCGCAGCGCCTCACGGACCTGGGCCATACTGTCCGCTTCCATCTGTGACGTCAAAATCTTGCCCGAACCGTCACGCACTCTGTACTGATAAACCGCCATGTGAAAATTATAAGCTTTCTTTAGAATCCTCAAGAAGCATATGAATGAAGGGGCAAGCCCACGCTCGGACGCTTTCAGACAGAATCTTGTTATGAAAGTTCTCTCATCTGCCCCGCAGTGCCATGACCGTTCCAAGACATTGGCGCTACTGACAGCTTTCCCCACCGAAACCGTCTGGGGGCTGGGGGCACCGCCCAGTGAAGAAGGCTGGCAGGCACTCATTCAGGCCAAAGGCCGCGACCCACAGCAGGCATTTCAGGTGTCGTGCGCATCGCCGGAGCTGGCACTGTCCTGGGCTCTGCACCCGGAAGTGCTGCGCCCGCTGACCACCTTCTGGCCAGGACCGCTCACCCTGGTGGTACAGGCGCAGGCCGGGCTGCCGGAATACCTTGCCCCTGGTGGGTGGGTGGGCCTGCGGGTGCCAGCTCATCCGGCAGCTCAGGCGCTGCTACGTGAAAGTGGTGGCCGTCTGCTGACCAGCAGCCTGAATCTCAGCGGCCAACCCGTCGCCCGCAGTGAAGCCGAAGCCCGCACCCTAGGATTGGCAGGAAGGTTTATCGCAGAGGGCAGCCAGCCTCCCAGCGGAGAAGCCAGTACCGTACTGCGCGTCAGCGAAGCGGGATGGGGCGTCCTGCGCGCCGGGGCGTTGCCGCTGGATGCCGTGCGGGCACAGTTACGCGGCACCGCGTTGAATGAGCTGCCACTGGACTGATATGGGCTGCAACTGATACGGATTGCGGCCAAACCGGTCAGGAGCTCAGCGGTGGAACCAAGGCCAGGAACGCTTTTAGCAGCATGTTCGGAATGTTGCGGCATTGAGCGCTGTACGTAGGAGCTGGACCTGCCCAGCCCGGAAGGGCTGCGCGGGCTGAAGCGCTGCGGAGCGCTATGATATTTGGCCGTATGTCCGCTCAGTCTGGCCCCGTGTCCGAACCTACCCCGCTGCAACTGATTTGTGCAGCGCTGCTGGCAGCTGGTCGGCCTCTGCGACTGGGCGAGCTGGCCGGACTCACCGGGCTCAGCGAGGACGCCACGCTGCGCATGGTGCAGGAGTTGCAGGGCCGTCTGCCCGAACTGGGCCTGGCTGCCGAGCTGGTGGCCGGGGGCTGGCGGCTGTACGTGCCGCCAGAGCTGGGGCCGCGCCTGGCTCCGGTCCTGGCCCCACCAGCCCTCCCACCGCTTAGCCAGGCGGCCCTGGAAGTGTTGGCCGTGATCGCTTACCGGCAGCCCGTGACCCGCGCCGAAATCGAAGCCATGCGCGGCGGCAGCGCTTCTCCGCTGGTCACCTTGCAGGAGCGCGAGCTGGTCAAAGCGGTGGGCCGCAGCGACGCGGTGGGGCAGCCCATCCTGTACGGCACCACCCAAAAGTTCTTGGTGGAATTTGGCCTGGCCGCGCTTGAAGAACTGCCCCCACTCGAAGGCAACGACTTCTCGGAACTGCTGCGCGGCTGAGCACGGTAGGCCGCAAAAAAGCCGGGCAGTGGCGGGTACACTGGGGCCTATGCCCAGTTTGCCTTCACCCGCCACCACGCTTGCGCAGGCCGTTCGCAGCGGCACCCTGGCCCCGGACGCCGCCGCTCAGGAGGCGCTGCGCCGGATGCGGGACGCCAGCCCACTCCATGCCGTGCTGAGTGAAGTGGATCCCAGCGAGCAACTTCAGGCGCTGAAGCGGCGGCTCAACACTGACGAACTTCTTCCATTGGCGGGGGTGCCTGTCATTATTAAGGATAACCTCAACCTGCGTGGCACCCGGACCACCTGCGCCAGCCACATGCTGGCCGAATACCGCTCGCCCTACACGGCCACCGCAGTGCAGCGGCTGATGGACGCTGGAGCCGTAGTGGTGGGCAAAGCCAACATGGACGAGTTCGCGATGGGGTCCAGCACCGAGAACAGTGCTTTTGGCCCCACCCTCAATCCCTGGGGCACCGGGCGCGTGCCGGGCGGCAGCTCCGGCGGCAGCGCGGTGGCCATCGCCGCCCGACTGGCTCCGCTCACCGTGGGCAGCGACACCGGCGGCTCGGTGCGGCAGCCCGCTGCACTGTGCGGCGTCTACGGCCTCAAGCCGACCTACGGGCGCATTTCCCGCTCTGGTCTGGTGGCCTATGCCAGCAGCCTGGACACAGTGGCCCCCTTTGCCCTGAGCGCCGCTGACCTGGCCCTGGTCATGGGCGTGATGGCAGGCCATGACCCCCACGACGCCACCAGCTTGAGTGACTCGGCAGAGTTCGGCAGCGCCCTGAACCTGCGTGGCCTGCGGGTGGGCCTGGTCACCGAGGGCCGGCGTGGACTGACCCCTGGCGTGGACGCAGCGCTGAGCCGCATGCAGGCAGCCCTGACTGGGGCCGGCGCAGAGATAGAAGAAGTCAGCCTGCCACACCTCGACCACGCAGTCGCTACCTATTACGTGGTCGCTATGGCCGAGGCCAGCTCCAACCTGTCGCGCTTTGACGGCATGCACTATGCCCGCCGCGCCGAGGGGGCGGGCGGCGCAGACGAAACCATGCGGCGCACCCGCGAGGAATTCTTTGGGGCCGAAGTCCAAAAGCGCATCATGCTGGGCACGTTTATCCTCAGCAGTGGGTACTCGGACCGCTATTACACCAAGGCCCTACAGGTACGCCGCCTGATCGCACAGGAGTTCGTAGACGCCTTTGGCCGCTTTGACGTGCTGCTGATGCCCACCAGTCCTTTTCCCGCTTTCCGCCTGGGCGAACGCAGCGGCGACCCCCTCGCCATGTACGCTGCCGACGTGAACACTGTCGCCGTAAATCTGGCTGGCGTACCCGCGCTGAACGTGCCCGCCGGTTTCGAGACGGTGGACGGTGAGCAGCTCCCAGTGGGCCTGCAATTCGTGGCCCGCGCTGGAGACGACGCCCGGCTGGTGGCTCTGGCCGCCGCGCTGGAAGACCTGGGAGCCGTGCAGGTAGAGGTGCCTGCGGGCTACGAAGAATTCAGCCTGTAAGCGGCGGCGGGCTGTGCTCTAGACTGACTGCATGTCCACAACTCAGCCCGCCGCCCTGCGGCCCCGCTCGGTACTGTTTGCGCCGGGTGGCCGCGCCGATCTGATGGCCAAGCTGCCCCGCTCTGACCCCGACGCCGTCGTCATTGACCTTGAAGACGCCGTACCGGCCACCCCCCAGGCCAAAGCCGACGCCCGGCCCATTGCCCGCGCGGGCAGCGAGGCCCTGTGCGCGGAGCATCCACAGCTGGCGGTGTTCGTGCGGGTCAACGCGGTCCACTCGCCTTTTTTTGGGGAAGACCTAGCCGCACTGCACGCTGGACTGGCCGGAGTCGTGGTGCCCAAGCTGGAAGCCGCGGTAGATGTCGAAATGGCCCGCGACGCCCTGCGCGAACGCGGGCTTGACCTGCCGATTCTGGCCGGGCTGGAAACCGGGGCGGGCGTCTGGAACGCGCACGCCATCTTGCGGCAGGACTGCGTGCGCTGGGCGTATTTCGGTGCAGAGGACTACATCACCGACCTGGGCGGGGTCCGCACTCCCGGCAATCAGGAGGTGCTGTACGCCCGCTCGCAGGTGGCGCTGGCCGCCCGGCTGACCGGCACCCACGCGCTGGACATCGTGGTTACGGCGCTGAACGACGATGCCCGCTTCCGCGAGGACGCCGCGCAGGGCCGCAGCCTGGGCTACGGCGGCAAGCTGTGCATCCACCCAGCGCAGGTGCCGCTCAGCAACGAACTGTTTGGCGTGAGTGAAGCGCAGCTGGCCCGCGCCCGCGCCCTGCTGGACGCCGCCGCCGAGGCTGCACAGGCTGGGCACGGGGCATTTTCGTTTGAGGGGCAGATGGTGGATGAGCCAATGCTGGCCACCGCCCGCGCTGCACTGGCCCAGGCTGGAAAGGAGAACGCGCAATGACCGAACTGAACGCCGACCTGCTGCGCCCCCAGGGCCGCTACTTCGAGGAGTTGCCGCCCGGCACGGTGATTCGCCACCGGATCACCCGCACGCTGACCGAGAGCGACAACATTTTCTTTACGACGCTGACCATGAACCCGCAGCCGCTGCACCTGGATTTTGAGTACGCCGCGCAGAGCGAGTTTGGGCAGCCACTGGTCAATTCGATGATGACCCTCAGCCTGCTGGTGGGCCTGAGCGTACACGAACTGACGCTGGGCACCCTGATCGCCAACCTGGGCCTGGATGGCGTGCGGTTCCCGGCCCCCGTCTTTCACGGCGACACCATCCGCGCCGAGTCGGAAGTGCTTGAAGCCCGGCCCAGCCGCAGCCGCCCTGGTCAGGGCATCGTCACCGTGCGGCACCGCGCCCTCAACCAGCGCGGTGAAGTGGTGGCCGAGTGCACCCGCACCATGCTGATGCAGGGCGGCCCGGCGCAGCCCTGAGCGCTACGGGAGACCGTGGCCCAGTCGGTACACTGCCCCTTATGGCGGGATTGCAAGGAAACATGGATGCGGCGGGGGCACAGGTCTGGCAGGCTCTCTCCCCCGCTGACCGGCAGTTTCTGAGCGACCTACATGCCGACACCGCTGGACAGGGGGAGCTGGCACTGGTAGGCGGTGCTGTGCGCGACGCGCTGCTGGATGTGCCCGCCGACTCGCCCGACCTGGATATCGTGCTGGACACCACCGGCGGTCTGAGCGTGGCTGAGCTGGCACGCCGCTACAGCGCCCGCACCGGCCTGCCTTACACCTTCCATCCCCAGTTCGACAACGCTACCCTCTCCCTCCCCGGCGGACGCAGCGCCGATCTGATCCGGGCGCGATCCGAAACCTATCCGGTCCCCGGACAGCGGCCCGTCGCCCAGGCGGGTACGCTCACAGACGACCTCTGGCGGCGCGATTTTGCCCTCAATGCGCTGGCCCTGAAGCTGAGTGAGCCGGAGTTGCTGGACCCTACCGGCGGCCTGCCCGACCTGCACGCCCGCACCCTGCGCCCGCTGCACGCCCACTCGCTGCACGAAGATGCCAGCCGCCTGATCCGCGCCGCACGTCTGGCCGCGCGGCTGGACTTGCGACCTCATCCAGACTTGTTGCGCCAAGTGCCCGACGCTCTGGCCCTGGCCCACGCCACCCCGCGCCTGTGGGCCGAGCTGGGCTTGCTGCTTCACGAGCCTGACCCCGCCCAGGCCGCTGCCAGGTTGCGGGAATGGGGTGCCGGGGCCGTCCTACCCAACGGCCTGGAAGACCTCTGGCGGTCCCTGCACGCGGCAGGTGCCGGGCCAGTGGGCTACGCCGCCGCCCTGCTGCACGGTGCAGAACAACCCGGGCTTTGGCAGGAACGCCTGGGCCTCAGCAGCGCCCCCACCCGGCTGCTGGAACGCGCCCGCTCGCACACCACTTTTGCGCCCGGCAGCCCTGAACAGACACTCCGCCGCGTGCTTTTTCCGCAGCGCCCAGACTACGAGCCGCTGCAAGGCCGCGACCTGTTGGCCGCTGGCTGGGCACCGGGACCGGGGCTGGGGCAGGCGCTGGGGCATTTGCAAGCGCTGCGCGGTTCAGGAGAAGTGAGCAGCCGGGACGAAGAATGGGCCGCCCTGCACGCGTGGCAGGAGCGGCCCACAGGCAACGGGCAACACTAAACAGCAAACACCAGTCCCAGTGCCCACTCACGCACCATACGCAGGAACTGGCCGAGCTGGCCCTGGAACAGCAGAATAAAAGCCATGACGGCCACAAAGCTGAGCGGACTGCGCTCGAATTCCATCAGGGCGCGGCCCAGGGGGGGCACCAGCCCCGAGAGAATCCGGCTGCCATCCAGCATAGGAATCGGCAACAGGTTGAACACCGCCAGGCCCACATTCAGCGAAAAGAACACCAGCAGCACCTGCCCCAGTGTGGTCAGCTCCTGCAAATTCGCCCCGAAGACCAGCTCCGGCGGCAGGAAACGCAGCACCACCCCCGCCAGCACCGCCAGCAAGATATTGCTGAGAGGCCCCGCCGCCGCCACCCAGAAGTTCTGCCAGCGGCCCAGGCGGCTCATGTTGACCATCACCGGCTTGGCGAAACCGAAACCCGCCAGCAGCAGCAGCAGCGTGCCAAAGGGGTCCAGGTGTGCCAGAGGATTCAGCGTGACCCGGCCCTGTGAGCGCGGCGTGGGGTCCCCGAAACGGTCCGCCGTCCAGGCATGCGCGAACTCGTGGAAGGCCAGCGCCATCATCAGGGCCAGCGCCGTGATGACAAAAGCCACCGGGTCGGTCTGAAGTAGCCCAAGCAGGCCCATGACTCAGCGCCCCCCGCCGTAGTTGGGCGCTTCTTTGGTAATCGTCACGCCGTGAGGGTGGCTTTCGACCAGGCTGGCCCCCGAAATCCGTACGAACTGTGCGTCGCGGCGCAGAGCGTCCAGGTCAGCCGCGCCGCAGTAGCCCATGCTGGACTTCAGGCCGCCCGCAAACTGGTACAGCACCTCGCCCGCCGTGCCCCGGTAGGCCACGATGCCCTCAATGCCTTCTGGCACGAACTTGCGGGTGCCACTCTGGAAGTAGCGGTCACTGCTGCCCTCGCCCATTGCGCCCAAGCTGCCCATGCCACGGTACGACTTGTAGCGCCGACCGTCGCGCAGCACCATTTCGCCGGGGGCTTCGTCGGTGCCGGCCAGGGCCGAGCCCATCATCACCACGTTAGCCCCGGCGGCCAGCGCCTTGGGGACATCGCCGGTCTGCTTGATGCCGCCGTCAGCAATGACTGGAATGCCCGCT
Source organism: Deinococcus piscis (assembly GCF_014653275.1). Taxonomy (GTDB): domain Bacteria; phylum Deinococcota; class Deinococci; order Deinococcales; family Deinococcaceae; genus Deinococcus; species Deinococcus piscis. Next base: position 65,255 of record NZ_BNAL01000007.1, on the reverse strand, counting down.
TCCATCGCCGCCGCGCTGGCCTCAAAGATGGCCGTGATCTGGGGCACGCCCACCCCCGTCACCACGCGGGTGGTGCAGATAGAGCCGGGGCCAATACCCACCTTGACCGCATCAGCCCCGGCCAGAATCAGGTCACGGGCACCGCTACGGGTGGCAATATTGCCAGCGATTACATCCACCTCAAATTGATTCTTGACCTGCTCCAGCGCCCGCAAAATGCCCTGCGAGTGCCCGTGGGCACTGTCCAGCACCAGTACGTCGGCCCCAGCCGCCACCAGCGCCGCTGCCCGGTCCATCAGGTCAGCGCTGACGCCGATGGCTGCCGCTACTCGCAAGCGGCCCAGCTCATCCTTGGCCGCACTCGGGTACTTCATGCGCTTGGTCAGGTCCTTGATGGTAATCAGGCCGCGCAGGGTGCCATCGCTGTCGGTCACCAGCAGCTTTTCGATGCGGTGGCCTTTGAAAATCTCGCGGGCCTGCTCCAGCGTGGTGCCCACCGGCACGGTGACCAGGTCCTCTTTGGTCATCACATCCTGGATAGGGGTGCTCAGGTCGTCCACAAAGCGCATGTCACGGTTGGTGATGATGCCTTGGAGGTGACCTTCAGCGTCCGTGATCGGCACCCCGCTGATCTTGTATTCGCCCATCAGCCGGTCTGCGTCAGCGACGGTGGCGGTGGCGGGCAGGGTGATGGGGTCGGTGATCATGCCGCTTTCGCTGCGCTTGACCTTGCGCACCATTTCGGCCTGCGTATCTATAGGCATGTTCTTGTGGATCACGCCGATGCCACCTTCGCGGGCCAGGGCCACGGCCATCGCAGTTTCGGTCACGGTGTCCATTGCCGCCGAGATAAAAGGAATATTCAGCCGAATGCGGCGGGTGAGCTGCGTCTGAATATTGACGTCGCTGGGCAACACCTGTGAGTGCCGGGGGGTCAGCAACACATCATCGAAGGTGATGCCCTCCTGTCCGAATTTGTACTGGAAGCGGGCCTCTTGGTCGGCGGGGTCATAAGCGGGCGGCGTAGGCTCCTGGGTCATGCAAGTCAGTGTACCCGCTGCCCCGCCGGGTCATGGTGCTCTGATTCCAGGCGGGTGGCCGCGTCCCTGGGCCCTCAGGCCAACCGGTACACCACCGCTTCGTAGGGGCGCAGGATCAGGTCTTCGCCCTGCTGGGGCGCTGTGCCCGGCAGGTTGCCCAGCAACAAGGTGCCCCCAGGTGACACGGTCAGCGGCACGGTGACAGGCTCAGCCGAAAAGTTGCAGACCACCAGGGCGCTTTTGCCTTCCAGATGTCTGCGGTAGGCAAACAGTTGCGGGTGATTCAGCAGCAGTGGCTCTATCTCCCCGTAGGCAAACAGCGGCTGGTGGTGCAGGGCGATCAGGGCACGGTAATGCTGCAGCACCGAATCCGGGTCAGCCAGTTGCTCCTGTACGCTCAGGCCGCTGGCCCCCGCGTGCGGGTCAGCCAGCCAGGGCTCAGCGGTGCTGAAGCCACCTTCCGGGGTCCAGCGCATCGGCGTGCGGGCCTGGTCTCGGGACCGCGCCGCCAGCACGTCCAGCGCCTGCGCGTCACTCAGCCCGCGCTCCCGCATCAGCGTATAGGCATTGTGACTTTCCACGTCGCGGTAATCGTGGATGGACCCGAAGCGGGCATTGGGCAGCCCCAGTTCTTCCCCCTGAAAGATATACGGCGTGCCCCGCAGCAACAACCCTGCCGTCGCGAGCATTTTGGCGGCGGCAGTACGGTGCTGGGGGTCATCGCTCCCGAAGCGCGAAACGGGCCGGGGCTGATCATGGTTGCCCCAAAAGGTCGCCATCCAGCCGCCCGCGTCGCTCATGGCCTGCTGCCAGCCGAACAGGATGCGCTTGAGCTCCAGAAAGTCGGGAGGCATTAGCGTCCACTTGTCGCCGCCAGCGTAGTCCACCTTGAGGTGATGAAAGTTGAACACCATGTTCAGCTCGCCGCGCTGCGGCTGGGTATAGAGGATGCAGTGCTCCACCGTGGTAGACGACATCTCCCCCACCGTGACGGCCTGCGCCAACCCGGTTTCGCGGCTCAGCTCGCGGAGGTAGTCATGCACCCGTGGCCCGTCGGTATAAAAGCGGCGGCCATCGCCCTGGAGGTCGTCTTCCAGCACCTCCGGCTTGGAAATCAGGTTCACCACGTCAAAGCGGAATCCGGCCACGCCCCTCTCCAGCCAGAAGCGCACCACGTCATGTAGCTCGCGGCGCACAGCAGGGTTGTCCCAGTTCAGGTCAGCCTGCGTCACATCGAACAGGTGCAGATACCACTTGCCCACTTCAGGCGACCAGGCCCAGGCCGGGCCACCGAATTTGCTCTGCCAGTTGGTGGGCGGCTGCTCTGGCGTGCCCGCACGAAAGATGTAGCGGTCCTGATAGGCCTGCTCCCCGGCCAGCGCCCGCTTGAACCACTCGTGCTCGGTGGAGGTGTGATTAAAGACCATATCCAGCATCACGCCCATGCCGCGCTCGCGTGCTCCTGCAATCAGGGCTTCGACATCGGCCATTGTCCCAAAACGGGGGTCTACTGCCCGGTAGTCGGCCACATCGTAGCCGCCGTCGCGCTGTGGCGACACGAAAAAAGGCGTAAGCCACAGGTAATCCACCCCCAGCGCCGCCAGGTAATCCAGCCGGGCCACCACGCCGGGCAGGTCGCCCAGGCCGTCGCCGCCTGAGTCCTGAAAGCTCTTGGGGTAAATCTGGTAGATCACGCTCTGGCGGAAATCACGTAGGGGTTGCATGGGCATCTCCTTAAAAACGTGGGGCCGACTCGGAGTGTCCGGGCCGACCCACAGGGACGAAAGGTGTTGACGGCTGGCCTCAGCCGCGCGGCGTGGGCATCTGAAGCGTGTCTGCCTCCACCGAATCCACCGCGCCCATCTTATCCAGGCCGCGCTGCTTGCCCACCACCCAGGTGATGATGAACGGCACCACAACCGCAATCAGCATGGCGACAGCAAAATTGAGCATGGACGGCACCTTGATAGACAGGATGCCGGGCAGGCCGCCCACACCGATAGAGTTGGCGACCACGCCAGTGGCGATGGAGTACACCGCAGCCAGGGCCGAGCCTGCCATAGCGGCAAAAAACGGAAACACATACTTGAGGTTCACCCCGAACATGGCCGGTTCGGTCACGCCCAGGTAGCACGAAAGCGCTGCGGGCACACTGATTTCCTTGGCCTGGGTGTCGCGCTTTTGCAGGAAGATCATCGCCAGCACCGCCGAGCCCTGCGCGATGTTGGACAGCGCAATCATGGGCCACAGGTTGGTGCCGCCGGTATCGGCAATCAGCTGCAGGTCAATGGCGTTGGTCATGTGGTGCAGCCCCGTAATGACCAGCGGCGCATACAGGAAGCCGAACAAGGCCGCAAACAGCACATTAAAGCTGGAGGCCAGCCCCGCCGAGACGATGCCCGAAATCCAGCCGCCGATGGTCCAGCCGATAGGCCCCAGCACCGCGTGCGCGATGATGACCGACAGCAGCAGCGCAAAGAACGGCACCACGATCATGGACACCACTTGCGGGGTGATGCGGCGAAAGAACCGCTCCAGGTAGACCAGGGTAAAGCCCGCCAGAATTGCCGGAATCACCTGGGCCTGGTAGCCGATCATGGGCAGCTGAGCAAAGCCGAAGTCCCAGAAAGGCACGTCACCGGGGGCCGTGGTGGGCACCGAGTAGGCGTTGAGCAGCTGCGGAGACACCAGCGTCAAGCCCAGCACGATGCCCAGAATCTGGGTGGTGCCCATCTTGCGGGTGATGGACCAGGTGATGCCCACCGGCAGGAAGTGGAAAATGGCCTCGCCAATCAGCCACAGGAAGGAATTAAGCCCGCTCCAGAACTGGCTCAGCTCGGTCAGGGTCTGTTCGCCGTTGCCGAACACGCGCATTTCCCCAATCACGTTGCGGAAGCCCAGAATCAAACCGCCCACGATAATCGCGGGAATAATCGGCGCAAAAATCTCGGCGATGTTGGTCATCGCGCGCTGCAAGGGGTTCTGGTTCTGCTTGGCGGCTTCTTTGGCGGCCTCGCCCGACACACCCTGCACGCCAGCCAGACGCGTGAATTCGTTATAGAAGTCCGACACACCGTTGCCGACCACCACCTGAAACTGTCCGGCCTGGGTAAAAGTACCCTTGACCGAAGGCAGGCGCTCAATGGCGGCCACATCAGCTTTGGCCGGGTCTACCAGCACAAAGCGCATCCGGGTCATGCAGTGGGTGACGGCACTGATGTTGCTCTGGCCACCAACAAGCTGAAGCAAAGCTTGAGCGTCCTGGGCGTAATTCTGGGTCATGGTTCTCCTTCAGGGATAGACAAAGTGGGCTTTATGGGAAAGCCGAAAGACGAGCAGAAGAAAATAGGATATATAGGCCAATTCTTGCCTTTGGCCGAAAAGCAGGGTGTTATTTCTGGCCGCGACACCGTGACAGCATGGAAAAATCGGTAGGAAAAAGTGGAGATCAGTATATCCCTGCCGCCGAGGGAAGCCAGGACTTGCTGGCAGCGGTGGAAGGTGGTAGATTTTCTTTTGCCCTTTTTGCCGTTTGGCAGCAGTGGGAAATTATCCGGGGTTATAGCTCAGTTGGGAGAGCGCGTCGTTCGCAATGACGAGGTCAGGGGTTCGACTCCCCTTAACTCCACCAAGTTGATTCCATCAAAAATCAGGGCCAGCTCCGACAGAAGCACCCGCCTCCAACCAGTGAAGGCGGGTGCTTTTGCAAGTGCAGCACCGCAGCGCTGAGGCGGAGGGCGGGACTCAGATGGAGGTGAGGTGGGTACTCGCGCCTCAATCTATGGACTCCATATTTCGTCATTCCGCCCCACGGGGCGTATTGCCCTCACTCCGCTCACGGAAATGACCGCACCGCTTTGTCAAAAGGGACGTGGTAGCGGATTGGCGTACAGGTCCACCCAGTCCAGCGGCCAAAACTGGGTCTGCCCTGCCCACTCCACTTGCAGGCCCTGGGCGGAAGTGATGATCCGCGCCCCAGTTTGCCGCCCCAAATCACCAATGCTGGCGTAAGGCACACCACCTACCAGCACGGCGGGCACGGACCAGCGCTGTTCCCCTTGAACGAGTTCGGCCTGCGCTGGCTGCTCAGGCTGCCCCGTCAGAGGACGCAGCTCCAACCCGTATGCGGCGGCGAGTGCAGGCAGCGGCAAATGCACCCGTCCACCAATCAGACGTGGCTGACCGATTCCAGTGCCGGAGGGGGCAGGAAGGTCAGGCCGTCCGGCAAGCTCTGGCAACACCGGAGCAGGCACAGGGTCTGCGGGAGCAGGTGTAGGCGGCATGGCCTGGACTGCTTCCAGAGATGCAGCCGTCTGCCGACGCCGGATGAGCAGCGCCGTCTGCTCGGTTTCAGTCAGGGTCCTTCCCCAGCCCTGGGGAGTGTTGCGAAAAGACGACCACGGCCCCGCCGCCTGCGGCCAGCCGCCAGCATAAGCACGCAGTTGGCCGTCAACGACCAGCAGCCAGGTGCCATCATCGGCCACCGTCACTGGGGTGTCCATACGCTCGCCCAAGTCCTGACGGCTCACGGCCTGTCCGGCAGCGGACACCCGGTGCAGCACTCCGCTCAGGTCACCCACCAGCAGATCGCCGTTCCACAGCTCGGTGGCCGCCACCGTAATCGCCGCACCCGCCGGGTAGCTCCAGGCCGGAGTGCCGTCCAGACGGTACGCATTCAGCTCGCCGCCGAAGCTGCCGACCACCACCTGCTCCCGCGCCGTAACGATAGGACTGGCATTCACAAAACCAGTCAGGGCTTGCTTCCAGCGCAGTTGGCCCTGGGGTGTAAGCGAGTAGAGGTGACGGTCTGCCGAGCCAAAGTACAGGTTGCCAGCCGCGTCCAGGGCCGGAGAGCTGAACACCGAGCGCCCCGCCTGAAAGGTCCACAGCGCATTCCCCGCCTGGTCAAAAGCAAACACCTTGCCCGTCTGTGAGCCCAGGTAGATCTGCCCACCCTGGCCTACAGCGGGACTGGAATAGCTTGGCGCGCCCAGCGGCTGACGCCACAGCACCTCACCGCTGGCCCCGATTCGGTAAAGGCTGCCGCCAGCCGTCGCCACCACCGCTGAGCCGTCTGGCAGCAGCGCCGGACTGGCAAAAATGTCGCCGTCCAGCCGCGTATTCCACAGGGGCTGCCCAGCAGCACTGAGGGCATACAGCCGGTCATCATAAGCGGCCACCAGCAGCGAACCGTCTGGGCGCACCAGCGGAAAAGCCCGGCCAATATCACCCAGCGGCGCTTGCCACTGCACTTGCCCCGCTGCACCGATACGGTAGACCTGCCGCTCAGCCCCAAGCACGACTGCGCCGCCTTCCACACTGGCCGCCCCAGACAGCGCACCAATGCTCGCCGCCCAACTAGGCTCCTGCTGGCTCAGCGCCGACTGAGCGCTGGCCACAGACCACAGTCCAGACAGCAAAGCTATTGCAATCCTCATTACATTTTCTCGTAGATGTCTCATATTTTCGGTATTCCTTAAGCGAGTCTTCACGTCACATGGACAGACCCTGAAGCGGTGGCGGAGCAGATGAACGCTTTTTAGCCTAGCTGGTCTAAGATGAGGTCAGTTATGAAAAAGACTCTGATGCTGACTGCCCTGGTGATGGGTGCCGCAGGCGCTCAGGCCCAGCAGGCCACCACCGCCACCGCCGCTGATCTGTACAGCCAGGCTCAGGAGTACGCTGTGCAGGCTGACGTGGCCTACCCCCAGGCGTTCTATGACCGCACCCTGTGGAAGGCCAGCGTGGATAGCGCCTATGGTGCGGCCCGCATGGAACCCGGCAACCGCGACTACCAGGCTTATCTGGCCCAGCTGTACACCAAGACCCAGTGGTGGATCAACGCCTACAACACCTGGAGCGCCATGGACAACCTGAACGCCACCGAGCGTCAGTGGGCCAGCCTCAGCGCCGCCAAACTGGCTTACCTGGCGTTGCAGCGTGGTGACCGCGCTGCGGCCAGCGCCTATGTCAGCCAGGGCATGGCCTGGGCCGACAGCGACTCGCTGCGCGCCATCCGTAGCCGCCTCTAAACTTCCTGCTCTCCACTGCCCCCCAGCCCCGGGGGGCTTTTTTTGGTCCGCTGGGAGGGCGCGAGAGGTCAGCAAGCGAGGATGTATGACACCCTCTACACTGCGGAACATGCGAGTCCTTGTCCTGTCCGATACGCACGGCCTGCTGCGCCCCGAAGTGCTGGCGCTGCTGCCACAAGCCGAGCTGGTCCTGCATGCAGGCGATGTGGGGAAGCCCGAAGTGCTCTCGGCGCTCAGAGAAGCGGCGAACTGCCCCGTCCATGCTGTGCGCGGCAACGTGGATACAGCTCCTCCACTCAGCCAGCTCCCCGCGACCGAACTGGTTGAAGTGGGCGGGCGCTTCCTTTATATGCTGCACCGCCTGGACGACCTGGACCTTTCACCGCAGGCGGCGGGCATCGACGCCGTGATCTTCGGTCATACCCACCGGCCTGAGCAGCGCCATGACAGCGGGGTGCTGTATTTGAATCCTGGCTCCGTGGGACCACGGCGCTTCAGCCTGCCGGTGGCCTGTGCCTGGCTGGACCTGCCCAGCCTCAGCGTGACTGCTGTGGAGCTGGCCTAAGCAGTCCTGGACCGGCGTGGCCTGGACAGGCTTACGGTCAGCGCTCAGGGCAACCGATATACTCCCCCACATGACGCTTCACCCTGCCGCCCACGCTTCCAGCCCGCTCACCGAACATCTGGTTACGGCGCTGCGTCAGTTGGGGCTGCACGCAGACTGGCTGGAGGAGGGAGCCCTGGTTGAAGTCGGTGACCACCGCATCGTGCTGGACGTGGCACGGGGCGGCGAAGGCGAGGTGCTGGTACGGGCCAACATGCCGCTGGACATTTTCGTAGAAGAAGATTCGCTGCCCGACTCGCTGATGGGCCTGAACCTGATGAATCAGACCCTGGATTTCGGAATGCTGGTGCTGGACCCCGTCGAGGAGGAATCCGGAGACGAGGACATGCCCGCCACCTTTGCCATTGTGGGGCGCACGGTGGTGTGGCTGAGCAGCACCGGACCAGATGAAGCTCAGCGGCTGGCCACCCACCTGCACCGTTTTGAAGCAGAAATATTCAACAGCCTGGAAAGCGCAGTCAACAGCGCGGGAGCCATGACGGCTTAAAGTCTAGCCAGCCTGAGACCATGCCCCAGGTATGGCTCCAAGAAAAGCAGCCAGGGCCAAATGCTCTGGCTGCTTTTCTTGGCAGGTCAGCAGGAAAGGAATCCCGCTTGACCAACTTTACTGACAGTCCCGCTTTACTGACGGTCCTGCATAGGCACGTAGTGGGCGTCCGACTCGCCGGTATAGACCGAGCTGGGGCGCAGCAAACGGTTGTCGGCAGTGTACTCAATCACCGAAGCGCACCAGCCACTGATGCGGGCCAGCGCAAAAATCGGGGTGAAGTACTCTTTCTGAATGCCCAGGTCGGTGTACACCGTACCGGAGTAAAAGTCCACGTTGGGGTAGATGCCCCGGTCACCGAGCCGCTCCACCACAGTTTTTTCGATCTGTTCCAGGATCTGGTAGTAGGTGCTCTTGCCCTCTTTGTCGGCCACCAGTGCGGCGTAGTCGCGCAGCACGCGGGAGCGGGGATCAAAGTTCTTGTAGACGCGGTGCCCCACGCCCATGATCTTTTCCTTGTTGTCCAGTTTCTGGTTGATGTAGTCGGCGGCCTTTTCGGGGCTTCCTACTTCATCCAGCATCACCATCACTTGCTCGTTGGCCCCGCCGTGCAGCGGCCCCTTGAGCGCACCGATGGCGCTGGTCATGGCCGAGTACATGTCGCTGAGGGTGCTGGAAGTGGCAATGGCAGTAAAGGTGCTGGCGTTCATGCCGTGGTCCACGTGCAGAATCAGGGCAATATCGAACAGACGGGCCTGCTCGGTGGTCGGCTCAGTGCCGTTGAGCATGTACAGGAAGTTGCCAGCGTGGGTCAGGTCAGCGCGGGGAGCCACAATGTCCTTGCCACTTTGGGCACGCTGAATCGCGGCGATAATGGTGGACATCTGGGCAATCAGGCGTACCGAGATGGCGCGGCGGGCTTCCGGGGTGATGTCTTCGGACTGGGCGTCCAGCAGGCCGAGGTACGACACCGCCGTACGCAGTGCTTGCATGGGTACGGCACCCTGCGGCATGCCGCGAATCATATCTTGCAGCTGAGCAGGGATTTCGCGGTTGGCCTTGAGCTCAGCGTCGAACTCGGCCAGCTCCTGAGCGTTCGGCAGGCGTCCGAGCAGCAATGCCAGGCTTAACTCCTCGAAGGTGCTGCTTTCGGCCCATTCCTGAATGGGAATCCCCAGGTGGGTCAGGATGCCTTCCTGACCGTTGATGAACGTCAGCTTGCTCTCCGTGAAGCGAACTCCTTCGAGCCCCTTGGCAATGTCTTGATTCTGGGTCATAGTGCGCTCACCATAGCACCTCTGCCCTCACCGCCCCCACAGCGCAGACCACAAAAACGGCCCAGAATGAGTGCAAATGGGGCTCAAATGCATGCTCAGCACCCCCGGTTCCTGCGGCAGTGACAACAGGCCCGCACTGCCAGCTCAGCGCAGCATGCCGCCGATGGGGCAGCTACACTGGCCTGCGTGATCACTCTGGCGCTAGACACCTCCACGCCCTATCTCACCCTGGCCCTGCACTGGCCAGGCGGCGAGCTAGAAAGCGCAGAGCGTATTGAACGGGCCCACGCCGAGCGCCTGCCGAGTGGAGTGGAAGCCCTATTCCAAGACGCGGGGCTGGAGCTACGGGCAGACCGGATCGTGATCGGTATGGGGCCCGGGTCATATACCGGCGTGCGGATTGGAGCCAGCTACGCCCTGGCGCTGGCGCGGGTGTGGTCGGCAGAGCTGACGGGTGTCTCAACGCTCTGCGCCCTGCTGTCGGAGCAGCCAGGAACACAGGCTCCCGCGCTGGACGCCCGCAAGGACAATGTTTACGGCGCACTGTACCGGGTAGAAGCAAGCGGCGTCGCCGAACTCCAGGCTCCCGCGAAATACGCACAGGCCGACTTTGTGGCTTTGGCCCAGCAACAGGGGGCCGAGCTGCGGCAAGAGACCACTCCAAGCGGCCTAAGCCTGATCCGCGCCGCCCAGACGCTGGGAAGAGCACAGCCGCAACTGCATCTCAGCTATCTGTAGTCAAGCTATCTGCAGGCACGCCATCGGCAGGCAGTCTCTGGGAAGCTGCAACCTTGCGTGTCCAGCGGTCAGCATCACGGCCCTCAACTTTGGCCATCATCCGCTCAAAGCCGCGCTCCAAGCTCAGGCCACGTTCGTTTGCCAGGCACAGCATCACGAACAGCAAGTCGGCCAACTCCATCTCTAGGTCGCCCACGTCCTCACCGGGCTTGGGCGTCTTGCCGTTCTGGTGGGCAATCACGCGGGCAATTTCGCCCACTTCCTCGGTGAGGCGAGCCTGCATCAGCAGCGGCGGGAAGTAGCCTTCTTCAAATTGCGAGATAAAAGCGTCCACCCGGCGGCGGGCCTCCTCAAAAGTGAGTGGGCTGCTGCCGGGAGTCATCGGAAGTTCGGTCATGGGCTCAGGGTAGCTTGCCGGGGGCCACTGCCCCTGCGGAGCAGACCTCAGCGGGTGATGTAAAAGTAGGTCTCCTGCACGTCGCGGTCCGCCTGCACCAGCGAGGCGTCGCTGTAGCCCACGGCGTTCCAGCGGTTCTGGTCATAGACACCACTGACCGCCAAGTCACCGGCAGGACGCGCCCGGGTAAAGATGGCCCGGACCACTTGAAGACCGTTCGGCGCTTGCACGTTGTAGGTGACGCGGTCATCTGCACGCGGGAAGATGGTGGTTCCGCGCTCCACATAGGCGTCACGCACCAGCACCTGAGCGCTGCCGTCCGGCTGACGGGCCACCAAGGTCAGGTAGCCAGGTTCACGCACAGCAACGCGCAGGCGAACCTCCTCACCCTGGCGGTAGCTGGCTCCTTCTCCACGGTCAGGCGTGATGCCGACCAGCAGATTACGCTGAGACGCATTCAGGCCCAGGTTGGGGCGCTCGGTTTGGACGGTACAGGAGCTGAGGCCGGTTCCCAGCCCAAGGGCCAGCATCAGCAGCAAAAAAGGCCTAGACATGCTTTCAGCATAGCGGCTACGTGGAGCGGGCTACACTTACCCCCATTCAGGGGCACATGCTCAGCAGCCACCGCACGCACAGCACCGGCCCACCACAGGCAACATTGAGAACATGGCCCATGCTCTAGAGCATTTGACAAAAAGACGTTATGTCTTTTTGGCGAGCAGAGCGAGTACAAAACAAAGAGCAGGACGGAGAATGGAGCTATGTGGAGTGGGGTTCTCCGCATAGCGTAATTCGGAGAACTGCTCTAGATTGGCCCCATGCCTGTCTCTGCTTGGTGTCCTGCACCCCGCTGTGCTGCTTTGGGCACACTGCTTACTGGCCTGCTGGTTACTGGCCTGCTGGTCGCCTGCGGACCAACAGCAACTTCTACCGAGCAGGCCCCAGCACCACTTCAGCGCGTGGGGACCTCAGCGGTCCAGAGCGCCAATGCCGCTACCGACAGCACAGCCGGTCCACTCCCTGCCTACACCTCCGAGCAGTTCCTGCGTGACCTGCGGGCCGGCAAAATCACGTCGGTGGCCCTCAACAGCTCTGGCAGCGCAACTGTCTTTGTGAGTGACCGGCCTGGCCCTGAAGCCGTGGCCCTGCCCCCCGATGGCGACACACTCACCCTGCTGCGCGAGGCCGATATTCCGCTCACAGTCAGTTCTCCGCGCTCCCCCCTTGCCTGGATAGGCCAGGTGCTGCCCATCGCCATCACCCTGCTCATCTTGTTGGTCATGTGGCGAACCATCCGGGCGCAGCAAAGCGGCGCAGCGGCCAGTGCTTTTGGGAAGAGCAAGGTGGCGGTGATTTCCCCTGAAAAGGTCGGGGTGACGTTTGCGGACGTGGCAGGCTGCGAAGAAGCCAAAGCCGACCTGCAAGAAGTCGTGGATTTCCTCCGCCAGCCCGACAAATACCGCGCTCTGGGCGCACGCATCCCTCACGGTCTGCTGCTTGTCGGCCCGCCTGGCTCCGGCAAGACCCTGCTTGCCAAAGCCGTCGCCGGCGAAGCCGGCGTTCCCTACTTCGCCATCTCCGGCTCCGACTTTGTGGAGATGTTCGTCGGGGTCGGCGCGGCCCGTGTCCGTGACCTGTTCGAGCAGGCCCGCAAAGCAGCCCCCTGCATCATCTTCATGGACGAGATTGATGCCGTGGGCCGCAAGCGGGGCACCGGCATGCAGGGTGGCAACGACGAACGCGAGCAGACGCTCAACCAGCTGCTGGTGGAAATGGACGGCTTCCGGGGCGAGGCAGCGGCAGAAGGACAGGACATCATCATTCTGGCGGCAACCAACCGCCCGGATGTGCTGGACGCAGCGCTGCTGCGTCCGGGACGCTTTGACCGGCAAGTCGTAGTGGACGCGCCCGACGCGGCAGGGCGGGAGAGAATCCTGCGGATTCACTCCCGCACCAAACCGCTGGACCCCGGTGTGGACCTGGCGCTGATTGCCCGGCGCACCGCGGGGATGGTGGGGGCGGACCTGGAGAACCTGCTGAATGAAGCGGCCTTGCTGGCGGCGCGGTCAGAACGCCACCGGATTCTGATGTCGGATATTGATGAGGCGCGGGACCGGGTGCTGATGGGTCCAGAGCGGCGCAGCCTGGTGATTGCGGAAGCAGACCGCCGGATTACGGCCTACCATGAGGTGGGCCATGCCCTTGCCGCCCAGTTGCTGCCCCACGCGCACCGGGTCGCCAAACTGACCATCGTGCCACGTGGCCGCGCCGCTGGCTACATGCTGCCCGACAGCAAAGACACCCTCCACGTCACCCGCGCCGCCCTGCAGGACATGCTAACTGTGGCGCTGGCGGGCCGCGCCGCCGAAGAAGTGGTGATAGGCGAAGTCACAGCTGGAGCGCAGAACGACTTTCAGCAAGCCACCGGTCTGGCCCGGCGCATGGTCACCGAGTGGGGCATGGGCCAGAAAACCGGCAAAGTGGCCTGGGCCGGTGAAGCGTCCAGTTATCTGGGCGGCGGCTCTCAGCCGTTTTCCATGAGCCAGGCCACCGCCCGCACCATTGACGAGGAAGTGCGGGACTTGGTGACCCAGGCGCATGAGCAGGCCGTGCAGCTGGTCCGCGACCAGCTGCCGCAGGTTCACCGGGTGACCGAAGTGTTGCTGCGGCGCGAAACCCTAAGCGGCGAGGAATTCTCCTCCCTGCTGGCTGGTGGTTCACTGGATGACCTGCCCGCAGAGACATCGGCCCACCGCCCCTCCCCCGCCTAGAACCGTTCTCAGAATGGTGTGACCCCTAGGAAAGCAGGGGACACCACTCCATTCTTCATCCTATCCCCATTCTTACTGGCTCTGTTCACCAAAAAGACAGGACGGCTTGTGAGCCAACGTTTGAGCAATAGGGCCTGGGCTCAGTCCTGTCGGGCCGACATGGCCGCTGTGAGCAGGCCCATCAAGTCCGATTCGTGGGCACGGGCAGCCCGCAGGAGCGAGTTCTTGACTGCTTGCTCGTCCGACGACCCGTGACCGATAAAGGTCAGGCCGCCGACCCCCAGGAGCAAACTGGCTCCATAAGTGCTGGGGTTCAGCCGCTCGGCCAGTCCCTTCAGCGCGCCGCGAGCCAGCAGCCCGCCAGCTTTGGCTTTGAGGCTGCTGCCGAGCGCTTCTTTGACCCAGCCCAGCAACACCTTGGCTTCGCCCTCAGCCAGCTTGAGAACCACGTTGCCAGTAAAGCCATCGGTCACAACAATATCGGTGGTGCCCTGGAAGATATCCCGGCCTTCTACATTGCCGTAGAAGTTCACACCCTTGCCCTGAAGTTCCCGCAGCAGGGCGTGGGCGTCAAGCACCAACTGACTGCCCTTGTGGTCCTCTTCCCCAATACTCAGCAGACCCACAGTAGGGTCACGGCGGTCTTCGACCACTTGCAGATACACCGTCGCCAACAGCGCCCACTGGGCCAGATAGACCGGCTTCACATCGGCGTTGGCCCCGACATCCAACAACGTCACGAAGCCGTTCTTGGCTGGCAGGTGGGTCAACATGGCTGGCCGCTCGACCCCACCCAGCCGTCCCAGGGTCAGCAGCGCCGAGGCCATTGCCGCGCCACTGTGTCCCATCGTGACTGCCGCCGCTGCCCGGCCTTCTTTGACCAGGCGGGTGCAGACATTGATACTTGCCTCGCGGCGCGAGCGCACATCCCTTGCATGTTCGTCCATGCCGATCACGTCAGGCGTGTCCACCACACGCAGCGGCAGACTGCTGCTCCCAGCATGCTTGGCAAGCTCGGCGTGAATGTGTGGTTCCCGTCCAACCAGCAACACCGGCACGCCAGCGCGGGCCGCCGCCACAGCTCCAGCCACGTTGGGCTCTACGCCGTAGTCGCCGCCCATCGCATCCAGCGCCATCGGCAGGGGGTAAGGAGCCGGAGCCTCAGCGCTCATGGTCCACCCCTGCACTCGTGTAAGACAGCCGCTCCAGAGCGTCACCACTCCGGGAAGATGGCGAGCGCTGAGGCCAGCCCCCACGGTCTTCGGCTCCCGTGTCTGCACGCCCGTCACTGGGCAGGCGGTAACCAGGTCGCTCAAAGTTCTGGCGGAGGTCACGCAAGTCCAGATATTCGTCGGCCGCATTGCGCAGCTCGTAGCTGGTCATTTCGGGAATGCTGACCACCACAGTACGCTTGCCCCGGGCCCGCAGCACTTCCAGTGGGCGCTCGAAGCCGCCATCACCGCTGATCAGCACCGCCGTGTCAAAGTGCTTATCTCCGGTCAGCAAATCGGTAACCAGTTCTACATCCAGGCTGGTGCGCCGATAAAAAGCGCCGCTTTCATCGGTCACTTCACGCAGCGGCTGGGTCCGAACGGTATAGCCCATGTAGGTGAGTGCATCAGTAAAACGCTTTTGTTTGTCGTCGGTCTGCGCCGGAAGTGCCGTGTAATAAAAAGCATTGTGCAGGCTGCCACGCTCCCGGAAATACTCCAGTACCTTGCGGTGATCGAAGTTCCATCCCAGGCGCTTGGCCGCCGAATAAATACTAGCCCCGTCTACATACAGGGCAATTCGCTGTGAATTCATCTCTAAACCTCTTCTCTTCCCTATTGTACCGGGCACTCATTCATCTGAACGCGGCAGTGCTGAAGCGGACGGCCTCCCGTCTAGCCACACTGGCAACAGTGGAAGCCCGAAAGGCACAGGGGCATCGCTCCGCAAGCAGGCTGCCACCTCCTGCTCCAGCCGTGCCCAGTCCACGCCAAACACTCCGGGCGGCAACCCCCGCAAATAGACCTGCGCCTTGGCAAAATTACGCTCAGTCAGGCTCCCCATTCGCCAGCGCTTGTGCAGGGCCGCAGCAAGCAGAATTAGGGCTTGTAGGGCGCAGCGACGCTCTCCAGTCGCCGCCAACCACTCCGGTTCCCAAGCCTCGTGGGCTTCCCACCAGTGCCCAGCGGCAAACAGCTGCGCTCCAGCCTGCCAGCTCGCGGGAAAAGCAGCTTCACTCGGATTCATACTTCTGTCATATCAGATGCCCTGCCCCAGGCGACTGGCCATTAGCCAAGCTTTCAGGTTCGCTCAGAAGGCAAGCAGGCTCCCGGTCAGCAGGCACATAGGACCTATACTGACGGGCATGAAACCTGTTGAACTGACAGACGGCAACTTCAAGGATGAACTGGGCAGCGGGCTGACGCTGGTGGATTTCTGGGCCCCCTGGTGTGGCCCCTGCCGCATTATCGGACCTGTTCTCGAAGAACTGGCGGGCGACTATGACGGCAAGGTCAAAATTGGCAAGGTCAATGTGGACGAAAACCCCACCACGGCTGGCCAGTTCCGCGTGATGAGCATCCCCACCTTGATTCTGTTCAAGGACGGCGAGCCCATCGAGCAAATGGTCGGGGCTGCACCCAAGCGGGCTTTTGAAAACCTGCTGAACAAGCACCTTGAATCCGCTGCCAACTAAGCGACTTTTCCCTGGGCCTGCCATACCGCGCAGGCCTTTTTTTGTGCCTGATATAGAGGCAGGCGAGAGGAGTGGCGATAGCAACAAAAAAGCCGACCCGAAGGTCAGCTTCCTTGCTTGGGATTCAGGCTCAGACCAGTTCGATCAGGGCCATGGTGGTGGCGTCGCCGCGGCGAACGCCAGTCTTCAGGATGCGGGTGTAACCACCGCTGCGCTCAGCATAGCGAGGAGCGATTTCTTCCATGACCTTGCTCACGACTTCTTTGTCGTGAATGTCCTGGGCCACCAGACGGCGGGCGTGCAGATCGCCGCCCTTGGCAGTGGTAATCAGCTTCTCGACGTAAGGGCGCAGTTCTTTGGCCTTGGTCAGGGTGGTTTGAATGCGGCCTTCACGCAGCAGCGCAGTCGCCTGGGCACGGGCCAAGGCGGTGCGGGCGCTGCTGTTGCGGTTCAGCTTGCGGCCAGCTCTTCCGTGACGCATAGCAGTTCTCCTTTATAGGTGAGGGGTTTCGGGAAAAGGCGCAAGCACCTTATCTCCCAGGGAGCGGAATTTTAGTCACGCAGGGCTTTGCCGAACTGGGCCAGCTGCTGCTTGATTTCGTCTAGGCTGCGTTCACCGATACCGGGCACCTTTTTCAGGTCACGGTCACTCAGTGCACACAGGGCATCAACACTGTCAATGCCTTCTTCTTTCAGCGAGTGCAGCACGCGGGTGGTCAGACCCAGCCCTTCCAGGCTGACACTGGGCTCACCGCTGCTGGCACTTTCCTCGGCAGGAGCGGCACTGTCCAGCGCCACTTCAGCTTCAGGTTCCACTGACTCGGCGGTCATGTAGTCCACGGTGCCGCCTTCACTGTCTTCCAGTTCCTCGACAGAACCGAAGACCAGCAGCTCTTCACGCAGAATATCAATGGCCTGATCCAACACATCCTGGGGGCTAGCGCTGCCATCTGTCCAGATGCGCAGAATCAGCTTATCCAGGTCGGTCTGGCGACCTACACGGGTATTCTCCACATGGTAGGCCACGCGGCGAACCGGGTTGAACATCGCGTCCACCGGAATGGAGTTGATCCGGTCTTTGGTGGCGTGCTTGTCGGCAGGCACGTAGCCTTCGCCTTCTTCCACGCGCACTTCCATTACCAGCTGACCGCCATCGGCCAGGTTAGCAATTTCCAGATCGGGGTTGACGATTTCGGCGTCACTGGGCACTTCGAAATCCGAGGCCCGAATAACTCCTTGGCCCTGAGCACGGAGCGTCAGGGTTTTAGGGCCGGGGGCATGAAACTTCACCACCAGTTCCTTGAGGTTCAAAATCAGACGGATCACGTCTTCTTTGACGCCAGGAATGGTTGAGAACTCGTGCAGCACGTCCTCAATGTAAACACTGGTGACGGCTGTACCCTGAATCGAGGACATCAGAATGCGCCGAATAGGGTTGCCGATGGTGACCCCGTAACCACGCTTGAGTGGTTCGAGCACGAACTCGCCATAGTTTCCTTCGACGCGGGCTTTGAGTTGAGGGCGCTTCTGATCCATGGGACCTCCAGGGTTAGCGCGAGTAGTACTCGATGATGAAGTTTTCGTTGATCGGCAGGGCCAAGTCTTCGCGGGCGGGCAGACGGTTGAAGGTGCCCGTGAACGTCTCAGCGTTCACTTCCAGCCAGGGGCTGGGGCGGCGGCGCTTCATGGCTTCCATGTTCTCCTGAACAAAGCCCATCGAGCGGCTCTTGTCAGCCACGGTGATCTCGTCACCGATCTTGACGCGGTAGGAGGCAATGTCCACTTTTTTACCGTTGACCAGAATATGGCCGTGTCCCACGAACTGACGGGCTTGACGGCGGGTGCTGGCAAAGCCCATACGGAACACGACATTGTCCAAGCGGCGCTCCAGCAGTTGCAGAAACACGGTACCCAGCACGCCAGGTTGACGGGTGGCTTCCTCGAACAGGTTACGGAACTGCTTCTCGTTCATGCCGTACAGACGTGACAGCTTCTGCTTTTCACGCAGACGCACCGAGTAGTCGCTCGGACGGCCACGGCCACGGCGCTGACCGTGCTGGCCAGGCGCGTAAGGCCGGCGGTCCAGATACTTCTGAACCTTTTCGGTTTCCGCCAGGTTGATGCCTTCACGGCGGCTTTGTTTAACGATAGAACCACTAAAACGACCCATATTTCTCCTTGGTATCGGACACGTGCAGAGGCAGTGTCCTGGTCAATGCGACCCTCTGCTGCTGAAGGCTTTTTCTGAAGCCGCCAGCGCCGCTTCCTCAGCCTGTGGTGGGCCTAACTGCGCTACAAAGGCGTACGCAGCGGGAAGCGGAGCAGGTGGGTGCGCGCGTAGCGCTTAGGCGCGGAACTTCTTCTTGGGGCGGCAGCCGTTGTGAGGCACAGGAGTGTCGTCCATGATGGAGCGCACTTCGATGCCGCTGGCCTGAATGGCGCGGATGGCCTGCTCGCGGCCGGAGCCGGAGCCACGCACAATCACGTCAACCGAGTTCATGCCAAAAGACTGCTGGGCTTTTTTCACCGCGTCAGCAGCGGCCAGCTGAGCAGCGTAGGGCGTACCCTTCTTGCTGCCTTTATAGCCGATGGTGCCGCCACTTGACCAAGCCACGGAGTTGCCGTCTTGATCGGTGATGGTGACGATGGTGTTGTTGTAGCTGGCATGCACATAAGCGCGGCCAGCTGCAATGTTGCGGCGGCTGCGGCGGGGTGCTCTGCCTTTGGTGGTCTTCGCCATGGCTTACCTCGCTGCCTTTTTCTTGCCAGCAACGGTCTTCTTGGGACCTTTGCGGGTACGGGCGTTGGTCTTGGTCTTCTGACCACGGACAGGGAGGCCACGGCGGTGACGCAGACCGCGGTAAGCACCGATGTCCATCAGACGCTTGATGTTCTGGCCCACTTCGCTGCGCAGGTCACCTTCGACCTTATAGGTCTTTTCGATGGCTTCACGCAGGGTGGACTGTTCGGCTTCGCTCAGATCCTTGACGCGGGTATCGGCACTCACGCCGGTACGCTCCAGAATCTCGCGGCTGCGGGTCAGGCCAATACCGTAAATGTAGGTCAGGCCAATTTCAACACGCTTTTCGCGTGGCAGGTCTACACCAGCAATACGCGCCATACTCAGCCCTGCCTTTGCTTATGCTTGACGTTGGTGCAAATGACGAACACCCGGCCATGACGGCGGATGACTCGGCAGTTGTCACACATTTTTTTGACACTACTGCGCACTTTCATATACTTCCTCCTCGCGCCGCCTTTGCTTCATGCTGAGCAGCGCTCGACCCCCTGACCTGACCACTGCTGGCCCTGGTCTTCTGGGAATCTGCGGGTACTTCCCGTTGGTGTGGCTCACGTAGGAATGTGGAGACACAGCCCCACTACTTCCCAAGCTCCCCGGTTACTTGCGGTAGACGATGCGTCCGCGCGTCGTATCGTAGGGGCTGATTTCCAGAACAACCCGGTCGCCGGGCAAGATCCGAATATAGTGAATCCGCATCTTGCCACTGATGTAAGCCAGGATTTCATGGCCGGTGTCAAGCTTCACCTTGAACGTGGTGTTGGGCAGCGCCTCTTCAACCACGCCCTCGGCGCGCACGACATCCGAGTCTTCCTTCTTACGCTTCTCGTTTTGTTCCGGCATTTTTCGTCTCGCCACATAACCTCCAAGCTAAGTACAAGCCAAAGAATAAGGTATCACGCCCCCCTAAGCCCCGCAAGCCCTAGAATTGGCGACGAGGCGAGGGGGAATAAACTTCACTGGGCGCTGGAAATGGCCTGCTCAATGCGGGCGTAGACTTCGTCCATGGTGCCGGTGCCGTCGATCTCGGCCAAGCGGCCCGCACTCTGGTAATGCTCAATCAGAGGAGCCGTTTCCTGACGGTAGACCTCTTGGCGGCGGCGAGCCACTTCTTCGGTATCGTCACTGCGGACCGTCTGGCCAGCAGCTGCCGCCTGTCGCCCGCGCTCCACGATGCGGCCAATCAGTTCCTCATCGGGCACTTCCAGCAGGATCGCCGCGCTGACAGGGGCACCCAATTCCTCTAACAGCAGGTCTAGTGCATTGGCCTGAGCCTGGGTCCGGGGGAAGCCATCAAAAATGATGCGCAGGGGCTCCATACTGCAAATGCGGTCCCGGATCAGTGCCACCAGAATCTCATCGGGCACCAGTTGGCCCGCGGCCAGGATTGGAGCTACCTGCTGGCCCAACTCTGTCTCGCGGGCCACATGGTCACGCAGGATATCACCCGTGCTGATTTTGGTCAGTCTGTGTGCGGCGGCCAGACGCTCGGCCTGTGTGCCTTTACCCGCTCCAGGAGGGCCTAGAAAAATAACAACCTGATTCGTTGCTTGAGTCATTGCGTACACTCCTTCGTTTGGCTTGTTTGTGGCTGACCTTGAGGCAGCCGTCAAGTTCATCATAAGGCGCAAACGCCTGCGGCTGATCGGGCCGCCCCGACTTTGCGATCTACCCGCTGCCTTTCACTACGTCCCAGACAACTTCAAGCCTGAAGATGATGGGGTGCCACCGTCACAGGAACAACGGCAAGCAAATGCAGGAGGCCCATAAAAAAACCGTCCCCGAAAGGAACGGTCTTGTCAGACTGCCAGAGCAAGCGATGGCTCAAGTGGTGCGGTCACGCAGACGGCCCTTGCGGATAAATCCGTCATAGCGGCGCACCGTAAGTTGGGCTTCCAATTGTTTGAGGGTTTCGAGGGCTACACCAGCAATAATCAGCAGACCTGTGCCACTGAACATAAATGTGGTAATGCCCGTCAGGCTTTGGACCAACTGCGGCATCAAAGTAAGCACCACCAAGAAGGCCGCACCCCAAAGGCTGAGACGCGAGCTGATGCTGCCCAGGAACTGAGCTGTAGGAACCCCAGGACGAACGCCAGGGATAAAGGCTCCCGATTCGCGCAGCTGCTCACTGATCCGCTTGGGATCAAACTGCACGGAGTTGTACAGGAAGGTAAAGCCGAAAATCAGCAAGCCTTCTAGAAGCATGTACCAAGGGCTCCCAAAGGTCAGATAAGTCTGGATAAACTCATTGACCTGTGGTGCTCGCTCTACAGTAGCCGAGGCGATCAAGTTGGGAATGATCAGCATCGCAGAAGCGAAAATCACCGGAATGACACCCGCTTGGTTCACCTTGATAGGCAGCCAAGTGGCCTGTCCTGCACGGCGACCCGTCCCAGCGGCACCGCCACGCGCACGGGCGTAAGTGATGGGAACGCGGCGCTCTGCCTGGTATACATACACAATGCCGACGATGGTAAGGACAATGATACCGATGAAGGCCAGCAGGGGCAGTAGCGTGAGCTGACCACTACGGAACAACTCAACTGTCGCAGCGATTTCACTGGGGTAGACCCCAATGATCCCGCTCACGATGATCAAGCTGATTCCGTTGCCGATGCCCACATCAGTGATGCGTTCGCCAATCCACATGGTGAGTGCCACCCCAGCAATCTGGGTCAGCACCATAACCAGGACAGTAAACAGGCCCGGGTCCCAACCCACCGCCACAAAGGCAGGATTACTGGTGATAAACAGAGAAAAGAAAAGTGCCTGAAACGCCCCCAAGGCCACAGCCGCGTAGCGGGTGAGCTGGTTGATACGCTTGCGCCCTTCTTCGCCTTCCTTGCTGAGCTTTTCCAGCTGGGGAACCGTTTTGGTCAGCAGCTGAATCACGATGCTGGCCGTGATATAAGGCAGCACCCCCAACGCAAAAATCGAGAACTGCGTGAGGTTGCCGCCCGAAATAAAGCTCAGCAGGCCAAAGAGGTCATTGTTGGTGGCATTTTGCAGTGCCGCCACATTGACCCCCGGCGTAGGAATGGCGCTCCCCAGGCGGTAGACCGCCAGGAGGAGCAGCGTAAAGACAATCTTCCGCAGCAGCTCCGGAGTCTGGAAGGCTTCGCGGAAGGCCCGGAGCATGTTACTCGGCCTTCTCCGTCTCGCCGGCCTGGGCCTGGTTCAGTTCAACTCGGCCCCCAGCCGCTTCCACGGCGCGGATAGCTGAGGCGCTGGCAGCGTCCACACGGACGGTCACAGCACGGCTCAACTCACCGCTGCCCAGCAGCTTGACAGGGCGGTTCTTGCGGCGCACCAGACCAGCTTGCTCCAGTGCAGCGCGGTCAAAGCTGTCGCCTTCCAGAGCGCTCAACTGGCTGAGGTTCACCACTTCGTAGGTGGTGCCCACGTTGTTAAACCCGCGCTTGGGCAGACGGCTGATCAGGGTGCTGCGGCCACCTTCAAAGAACAGGCCCTTGCCAGCGCCACTGCGGCTCTTTTGACCTTTGTGACCACGGCCAGCAGTCTTGTCGGTGCCGCCGGGACCACGGCCCACGCGCTTGCGGTTGCGGCGTGAACCGGGAGCGGGCTGCAGGTCATGCAGTTTCATGACTTTGCTCATTGCTGAACCTCCAGCAGATGTTCGACCTTGCGAATCATGCCGCGAATGGCAGGGGTGTCCTGCACTTCACGGGACTGACCAATCTTGCTCAGGCCCAGCGCTTTGACCGTATCCCGCTGTTCTTGCGGGCGGCCAATCACGCTGCGCTTCAGGGTAATTTTCACAGCGAGCCTCCAGTCAGGGGCGACACGCCTTCACCTTCCAGCAATTCACGGACCTGCTGCGGCGTGCGGAGCTTCTTCAAACCATCGAACACGGCATAAGCCACGTTGATCTGGTTGCGGCTGCCCAGTTCTTTGCTCAGCATGTCGGTGATGCCAGCCAGTTCAGCGATTGAGCGGGGTACAGTGCCTGCAATAACGCCGGTACCAGGAGCGGCACGCTTGAGCAGCACGCGGCTGGTGGTTCCTTCGCCCACGATATCGTGAGGAATGGTACCGCCGTCCACAGGAACAGTGATCATGTTCTTGCGGGCCACGGTCTTGGCTTTTTCAATAGCCACAGGCACTTCTTTGGCTTTACCGATACCCATACCCACGCGACCATTGCGGTCACCCAGGATCACCAGTGCGGCGAAGCGAAAGCGGCGGCCACCCTGGTAGGTTTTCGAGGTCCGGTTAACGAACAGCATCTTCTCTTCGAATTCGCTGTCCTGACGGTCATTGCGACGATTAAAAGTCAAGGCCACCCTCCCGCGCGGCATCAGCCAGCGCTTTGACGCGTCCGTGGTAGCGGTACTGACCACGGTCAAATGCGACTTGTTTGACGCCCTTGGCAGCGGCAGCCTCGGCCAGTGCCTTGCCAACAGCAGCGGCACGGTCAGTCTTGCTGCCCGCTGCGCTTTCTTTCAGGGCACCAGTCGAAGCAGCAGCCAGCGTGGTGCCACTTTTGTCGTCGATGATCTGGGCGTAGATGTGCTTGCTTGAGCGGTAGATGCTCAGGCGGGGACGTTCGCCCATAGCGATGCGCACCTTGCGGCGTGCGCGCAGCTTGCGGCGGGTTGCAGAAGTGTTGCTCATTATTTCGCTCCAGCCTTACCAGGTTTGAGGGGAATGTGTTCACCGAGGAAACGCACACCCTTGCCGTGATAAGCATCGGGCTTGCGGACGCGGCGCACGTTGGCGGCCACCTGACCGACCAGCTGCTTGTCAATGCCACTCACGTCAATCTTGGTGGGCTCAGGGACGGTAAAGGTCACGCCTTCAGGGGGATCAATCACAACCGGGTGGCTGTAGCCGATGGTCAGCTCCAGAGCCTTACCAGCCAGCTTGGCGCGGAAACCTACACCACGCAGCTCCAGGTTAATGGTGTAGCCTTCGCTTACACCCTGCACTGCGTTGGCGATCAGGCTGCGTGCCAGACCATGCTGGGCACGCTGTTCAGGCTTGTCATTGCTGCGCTCAATCAGCAGCTGCTCGCCTTCTTGCTTGACGGTCAGGCCCTGATGATAGGGAACCGTCAGTTCGCCCTTGGGACCCTTGGCTTTAAATACGCCGTTCTCGGCGCTCACCGTGACGCCATTGGGCACGGTAATGGGTTGTTTACCAATACGGGACATGCTGTCTCCTTCTGTTCAGTCCGGGATAAATCGTGAAGCGCTGCTTACCAGATCACGCAGATGACTTCGCCACCCACGCCTGCTTTGCGGGCTTCGCGGTCAGGCAGCAGACCTTTGCTGGTCGAAACCACAGCCAGACCCATGCCGTTACGAACACGGGGCAGACGGTCTGCACTGAGGTAAGCACGGCGACCAGGACGGCTTACGCGCTCAATATGCTTAATGACTTGTTCGCGGCGCTCACCATACTTCAGGCGCAGGCGCAGCACATCAAACTGCTGGCCTTCGGGGCGCATACGCTCCACCGAGGCGATATAGCCTTCTTTGACCAGCAGTTTTGCCAGCTGTTCTTTGAACTTGGACGCCGGCACATCTACGCTCTCTTTGTATCCGCGGGTTGCGTTGCGGATGCGCGTCAGCATGTCAGCAATAGGATCACTAACCATTATTCCTCCAGGGGCACCTCGCCCCAGGACAGAGGGAGCCAGGGAAGGCTCCCAGATTTTCCCAGGAAAAACGGCTCAAGATATCTGGCCGAAGTTTCTCTTGTTAGGGACATTTCCCAGAATCGGACGATCACCAGGCAATGCGCCTTGGTTCGTATCCGCCGGGACGGACACCAGCAGGATTACCAGCTGGCTTTGCGCACGCCGGGCAGTTCGCCGCGGTGGGCCATTTCACGCATCACGATGCGGCTGACGCCGAAGTGACGGATGTAGCCACGGGGGCGGCCAGTAAACTCGCAGCGGTTATGCAGGCGGGTTGGGCTGGCGTCACGGGGCAGCTGGCTCAGACCATAGTAGTCACCAGCGGCTTTCAGTTCAGCGCGCTTGGCGGCGTACTTGGCCACTTTCTGCTCGCGCTGCTTCTGCTTGGCAATTTTGCTCTTTTTAGCCATGTTTCTCTCTTCCTTTCTTCGGGTCTCTCAGGGCGGTTCTGGGCGGTGGCGGCTTAAGCAAACAGCACAGCCTCGGAACGGCAATAAGGAGTGCAGCCACGGAAGCTGCAACTCCTCACTCTACCCTACTCAGCAGAACTTGAAAAGATGCGGCAGACTTCCCTGGCCTTAGCGGCGGAAAGGCAGGCCCAGACCCTGAAGCAGAGCGCGGGCTTCTTCGTCGGTCTTGGCCGTCGTCACGATGGTGATGTCCATACCACGAGTACGGTCCACCATGTCATACGTGATCTCGGGGAAGATCAGCTGCTCTTTGATGCCCAGGTTGTAGTTCCCGCGGCCGTCAAAGGCGTTGGGGTTAATTCCCCGGAAATCGCGGATACGGGGCAGACCCACGTTAATCAGCTTGTCCAGGAACACCCACATGCGGTCACCGCGCAGCGTCACCTTGACACCGATGGGCATGCCCTGGCGCAGCTTGAAGTTCGAGATGCTCTTCTTGGCCTTGGTGATCACAGGCTTTTGCAGAGTGATCAGGGCCAATTCTTTGGCCGCTTTGTCAATGGCCTTGGAGTCATCGCGCGCAGCCGAACCCAGACCCTCATTGATCACAATCTTCTCAATGCGGGGTGCAGCCATCACGCTGGAGTAGCTGAACTGCTCAACCAGTGCAGGACGCACCTGGCTCTGGTACTTTTCTTTGAGTTGCAACATAGTTCCTCGTTTCGGGCGGACGGGTCGCCCAGGCCGCTCCTTCTAGGAGAGCGGCCCCATAGGTTTAGTCGATCACTTTGCCGCTGGCAGCTGCGACGCGGACCTTGCGGCCATCAACAATCTGCTTGCGGACACGGGTGGCTTTGCCGGTCTCGGGATCAACCAGCGCCACCTTGGAAGCATGCAGCGCGATTTCTTTTTCGACGCGGCCACCTTCAGGGTTGGCGAAGCTGGGCTTGACATGCTTGATGACGGTGTTTACACCTTCAACCAGCACTTTGTGATCGCGGGGCGAGGTCTCCAGCACTTTGCCGGTTGCACCCTTATGCTTGCCGCTCAGCACCACCACAGTGTCGCCCTTACGGACGTGCAGTTTGTTGTTGTGGTGCTCACCTGCTGCTTTGCGGGCCATTACAGCACCTCCGGAGCCAGGGAAACAATCTTCATAAAGCGGCGGTCACGGAGTTCACGGGCCACCGGGCCAAAGACGCGGGTGCCACGGGGTTCGCCGTTTTGGTTGATCACCACAGCGGCATTGCGGTCAAAGCGAATGGTGCTGCCATCGGCACGCTTGATGGCGTGGCTGGTGCGCACAACCACAGCCTTGACCACATCGCCGGCTTTTACGGCACCACGGGGAGCAGCGTCTTTCACGCTGGCCACGATGATGTCGCCCACCTGAGCGTAACGCTTGTTGCCACCACCACCGGTGGTCAGACCTTTGCCGCCGATCCCGGAGTTCAGCACACGGATGCACATCAGCTCACGGGCACCACTGTTGTCGGCCACGTCAAGACGGGTTTGAACCTGAATCATGCTTCGCCTCCCTGCTCAGCGGCGACTTCGGTTTCGGCCACGGTGGTTTCCATGCCACGGGGACGCTCGATCAAGCGAGTGACCTTCCAGGTCTTGCTCTTGCTGATCGGACGCACCGCGATGATCTCCACGCGGTCACCAATACGGTATTCGTTTTGCTCGTCGTGGGCAGCGTACTTCTTGCTGCGGGTCACCACTTTGCCGTACAGAGGGTGAGCGAAGCGGCGCTCCACTTTCACGCTCACCGTCTTGTCAGCCTTGTCACTGACCACGGTGCCCTGGAAGGTCTTTCTCAGGGCGATTTTCTTCTGTTCACTCATTGCTGACCTTCCTTGCGCTGACGCTCACCACGAATGGTGTTCAGCTGGGCCACTTCACGGCGCAGCTGGCTCACACGGTGAGGCTGGGGCAGGTTGCCCATCGAAGCCTGGAAGCGCAGTTCCATCAGCTCCTTCTTGCGGTTCTCGATTTCCTGATCGAAGTCGGTCAGCGCCAATTCACGCATATCACTGGGCTTCATCGTATACCTCGCGCTTGACCATCTTGGTCTTGATGGGCAGCTTGTGACCAGCCAGGCGGAAAGCTTCCTTGGCCTGAACTTCGGTCACGCCAGCCACTTCAAACATCACGCGGCCAGGCTTGACCACAGCCACCCAGAATTCCACGGCACCCTTACCTTTACCCATTCGGACTTCCAGGGGCTTTTTGGTGACGGGCTTATCGGGGAAAATTCGGATGTAGATCTTACCGCCACGGCGGAAGTGACGGCTCATCACGATACGGCAGGCTTCAATGTGGTTGGAGCGGATCCAACCGGGTTCCATGGCCACCAAGCCATAGTCCCCGAAGGCCACATAATCGCCGCCTTTGGCTTCACCGCGCATGCGGCCACGGAACTGCTTACGGTACTTGGTGCGCTTAGGAAGCAGCATTGGGTCCTCCTTGACGGCGGCGGGCAGTGGGACGGCGGCGACCACCAGCGGGACGCTCACCACGGCTGCGGCGTTCGCCACCTTCTTCGGTGTTTGCTGGACGGGCAGAGCGGCTCTGAGTTCCCTCAGTGCGGCCACCAATCACTTCACCATTGAACACCAGAACCTTGATGCCCAGCTGTCCATACGTTGTGCTGGCGGTTGCGGTGCCATAGTCAATGTCGGCGCGGAGGGTGTGCAGGGGCACGCGGCCTTCCAGCACCTTCTCAGTACGGGCCTGCTCGGCACCGCCCAGACGGCCAGACAGAATCACTTTGCAGCCACGGGCACCCGACTCCATCACACGCTGAGCGGCCTGTTTCATAGCGCGGCGAAAGGCAAAGCGGCGTTCGATCTGCTCAGCGATACGCAGGGCCACCAGAGGAGCACTGGTGTTGGGATTGGGAATTTCAGCGACGTTTACAGCCACGGTTCCAGCTTCCACCATGTTTTCGATCTGCTGGCGGATGGCCTTGATGCTCTCGCCGCCCTTACCGATCACGATACCGGGCTTGGCCGCGCTAATGATCACATTGATCTGCTGACCAGCACGCTCAATTTCGATGCGGGCAATACCGGCAGCCTGCAACTCTTTGTGCACCAGCTGACGAATCTTTTCGTCTTCGCGCAGCATCTGGCTGTAGTTCTTTTTGCCGGCATACCAGCGGCTGTTCCAGCCACGGGTCACGCCGAGGCGGAAGCCGTTGGGGTTGATTTTATTACCCATTAGTTGGCTCCTTTTTCGCCGACCACGATGGTGATGTGGCTGGTGCGCTTGCGGATGATGTTGGCGGCGCCGCGGGCCCGGGGAATCAGACGCTTCAGGGTCGGGCCAGCGTCCACGTACGCTTCTTTGATGAACAGCTGGTCTTCCAGCATGTCGTCATTGTGCAGGGCGTTGGCCTTGGCCGAGTTCAGCACCTTGCTGATGGGCTCACTGGCGATATGGGGCAAGAAGCGCAGGATGTCTTCGGCGTCACGGACGGACTTGCCACGAATCAGGTCTACGACCAGGCGCACTTTGCGGGGGCTCATGCGCACATACTTGGCGCGGGCAAAGCCGGGCTTACGCAGCTTGTGCTCCTGCTTGCGCTGCTTCTTGTTGCGGAATTCTGCGGTCTGGGTAGCGGTCATTTCCTCTTGCTCCCTTTGGCATTCTTATCGGCACCGTGACCACGGTAGTTACGGGTCGGAGCGAACTCGCCCAGCTTGTGACCGATCATTTGCTCGTTCACAAACACCGGGGTGTGCTGTTTGCCGTTGTGTACCGCAATGGTGTGACCGATCATTTCGGGCACAATGGTCGAGCGGCGGCTCCAGGTCTTGATGACTTTCTTGTCCTTGCGCTCGTTCTGGGCGTCCACCTTTTTCAGGAGGTGATCATCCACGAACGGGCCTTTTTTGAGGCTACGGGGCATTCTCTACCCTCCTTTACTTGCGGCCCTTACGGCGGCTGATGATGAAACGGTCGCTGTTCTTGCGCTTGCGGCGGGTCTTCAGACCCTTGGCAGGCTGGCCCCAGGGGCTGACAGGCACGCGGCCTGCGCTGGTGCGGCCTTCACCACCACCGTGAGGGTGGTCCACCGGGTTCATGGCGCTACCGCGTTGGTGGGGCTTGCGGCCCAGCCAACGGCTGCGTCCAGCTTTACCCAGAACGATGTTCTTGTGCTCGGCATTGCCCACAGCACCGATGGTGGCGTAGCACTCCGAGTGAACGCGGCGCAGTTCGCCGCTAGGCAGACGCAGGATGACGTAATCGCCTTCCTTGCCCTGAACCTGCACGCTGGTACCAGCGCTGCGGGCCATCTGTGCACCTTTGCCAGGTACCAGTTCCACAGCGTGAACCACAGCACCCACAGGCACAAAGCGCAGGGGCAGGGCATTGCCCAGCTTGGGTTCGGCTTCGGGGCCAGCGTTGACCTTCTGGCCGACCTTCATGCCTTCGGGAGCCAGGATGTAACGCTTAACGCCATCGGCGTAGTGCAGCAGAGCAATACGGGCACTGCGGTTGGGATCGTACTCAATCGCAGCCACACTGGCGCTCACGCCTGCTTTGTCACGGCGCTTGAAGTCAATAATGCGGTACAGACGCTTGTGTCCACCACCGATAAAACGGCTGGTGATCCGGCCACGGTTGTTGCGGCCACCGGTCTTGTGCAGGGGCTCGGTCAGGGCCTTTTCGGGACGCTTCTTGGTCAGACCCGAAAAGTCAGCCGTGGTCATCTGACGGCGACTGGGGGTATAGGGACGGTACTTCTTAATAGCCATGCTAAATCTCCTTAGACCAGTCCTTCGAGGGCTTCGATCTTCTGGCCATCGGCGAGACGAACCACGGCCTTCTTACGGTCATTGCGCTGGCCCATAAAGCGGCCCACACGCTTGCGCTTGCCGCGCACGTTCATGGTGCTGATTCCAGTCACCTGCACACCGAACGCCTTTTGGATGGCGTCACGGATTTCGGGCTTGGTGGCCTTGGGGGACACCCAGAACGAATACACGCCCTTTTCCATGCCAGCAAAAGCCTTTTCACTGACCACAGGGGCCTGAATAATGTCGTAGTGGCTCACTGCTGGGCCTCCTCTTGCAGTTCCTGAGCAGGCTCCAGAGCGACAGCGTCAATCACCAGGCGGTCATGACGCAGGATGTCGTAGGTGTTCAGTCCAGCCACCGGCAGGGCAGTCACCCAGGACACGTTGCGGGCACTGCGCAGGACATTCTCGTCATCGGTGACGATCAGCACTTTTTCGGTGCCGTCCATGCCATTGTCCTTGGCCCACTTCACAAAGCTCTTGGTTTTGCCGTCCAGGTCATAGCCATCCACAGCGGTCAGCATGCCAGCGGCCTGACGGTCTGCCAGGGCCATAGCCAGACCCAGCTGACGCACCTTGCGGGGCAGGGTGTAGCTGTAGTCACGGGGCTTGGGTCCAAAGGCCACGCCACCACCTACGAAGGTCGGCACAGTCCGGTCACCGTGACGCGCGTTACCAGTACCCTTTTGGGAGTACATCTTGCGGCCAGTGCGGGCCACTTGGGCGCGGGTCTTGGTGCTGGCGGTGCCGCGGCGGCGGCCAGCCAGCTGCCAGGTCACGACTTCGTGCAGCACATGAGGGTTTACTTCTGGCAGTTCCAGCTCGATAGAGCGGCCACCATTTTTACCAACAACTTGAATCTGAGCCATTACTGGCCTCCCTTAACGGCACCGCGCAGGATCACCAGGCCGCCATTGGCTCCAGGCACTGCGCCCTTGACCAGGATCAGGTTCTCGTCGGGGCGCACTTCCACCACTTCCAGGTTCTGGACAGTGACGCGCTCGTCACCCATGTGGCCGGCCATCTTCTTGCCTTTATACACGCGGCCAGGGGTCTTACGCTGACCGATCGAACCGGGACGGCGGTGCCATTTCTTAGCACCGTGGCTGGCAGGACCACCGGCAAAGTTCCAGCGCTTCATCACGCCTTGGAAGCCTTTACCCTTGCTGGTGCCAGTCACGTCAATCTTCTCGCCTTCACCAAACACATCCACGCGCACTTCGTCGCCCTCGGGGCTGAAGTCACGGAACTCGCGCAGGTAACGCACGGGGCTGATGTCACCTTTTTTCAGGTGACCCAGCTGAGGCTTGTTCAGGCCTTTTTCCTTGCGGTCGCCGAAGCCGATCTGCACGGCTTCATAGCCGTCCACTTCGTTGGTCTTGCGCTGCACAACAGGGCAAGGACCAGCCAGAATCACAGTTACGGGCACAGCGCGGTCATCTTTCCAGATTTGCGTCATGCCAATCTTGGTGCCGAGGATGCCTTTCATGCGCCGCCTCCAACAGTCTTGATTTCAATGTCCACGCCGGTGGGCAGGTCCAAAGTCATCAGGCTATCAATGGTCTTTTTGGTGGGGTTCTTGATGTCCACCAGGCGGTTGTGGGTGCGGATTTCGAAGTGCTCGCGGGAGTCTTTGTACTTAAAAGGACTACGCAGCACAGTGAAACGGCGGATACGGGTGGGCAGGGGCACAGGGCCACTGACGTCTGCGCCGGTGCGGCGAACCGTGTCCACGATCTTGCTGGCGGACTGGTCCAGCGCACGGTGGTCAAAGCCGCGCAGTTTGATACGAATCTTGGGAGCTACCATTCTCTACACCGCTTCCTTACTTGATGACCTTGGTGACAACGCCAGCGCCGACGGTACGGCCACCTTCGCGGATCGCGAAGCGCAGGCCTTCTTCCATGGCGATGGGTTTGATCAGCTCCACGGTGAATTCGACGTTATCGCCGGGCATCACCATTTCCACGCCTTCTTTCAGTTCCACCACGCCGGTCACGTCCGTGGTCCGGAAGTAGAACTGGGGACGGTATCCACCGAAGAAAGCGCTGTGACGGCCACCTTCGTCCTTGCTCAGCACGTACACGCTGGCTTCGAACTGGGTGTGGGGGGTGATGCTACCGGGCTTGGCCAGCACCTGACCACGTTCCACGTCTTCACGGCTCACGCCACGCAGCAGCACGCCCACGTTGTCGCCGGCCATACCGCTGTCCAGCAGCTTGCGGTGCATTTCCACGCCGGTCACAGTGGTCTTCTTGGTATCGGTCAGACCCACGATTTCCACTTCGTCACCGACCTTCACGATGCCGCGTTCCACGCGGCCCGTCGCCACAGTGCCACGACCCGTGATGGTGAACACGTCTTCGACGGGCATCAGGAAGGCTTTGTCGGTGTCACGCTCAGGGGTGGGGATGTAGGAGTCAACGGCGTCCAGCAGTTCCCAGATACGGTCAACCCACTCGTCTTCGCCGCGGGCGGTCTTGGGGTTGGCCTGCAAGGCTTCGAGGGCCTTGAGGGCGCTGCCCTTGACGATGGGCAGATCGTCGCCGGGGAATTCGTAGTTGCTGAGCAGCTCGCGAACTTCCATTTCGACCAGCTCGAGCAGTTCTTCGTCGTCGACCATGTCCACTTTGTTCATGAAGACAACGATGTAGGGCACACCGACCTGACGGGCGAGCAGGATGTGCTCACGGGTCTGGGGCATGGGGCCGTCAGCGGAGCTGACGACCAGGATCGCGCCGTCCATCTGGGCAGCACCGGTGATCATGTTTTTGACGTAGTCAGCGTGACCGGGGCAGTCCACGTGGGAGTAGTGACGGCCTTCGGTGTTGTATTCAACGTGGCTGGTGTTGATGGTGATGCCACGGGCCTTTTCTTCGGGGGCCTTGTCGATCTGGTCGTAGGCCAGGGTTTCGACGGTGTCATCCATCGCAGCAGCGGTGAAAGTGATGGCCGCGGTCAGGGTGGTCTTGCCGTGGTCAACGTGTCCGATGGTGCCCACGTTCACGTGGGGCTTGGTGCGTTCAAACGTACCTTTTGCCATGATTACTCTCCTCCAAGCGGTGGCACACACAAAAATGACCCTTTGATCGGGTTTGCCAGAAAAGGCAGCTGCCTTCTAGGTTTTGTGGCCCACATTGGGTTGATTCTCGCCGAGCGGCAGTGTCCCGCCTGCTGGCAACGCTACGCAGCAATGTGCGTACCGACGTAAAAGTCTAGCCGATCTGCCTGCTTCCGGCAAGGCATGTCAGTGGTGGCAATGCCCCAGAGCTCGCTCAGGGCAAAACATTAAAGGTTCGGTTAAGAAAACGTGACTTTATCCGACGTAAGCAAACGGTACGCGGGAGACAGAGAGCTGTTTTCGGCAGCGCAGCTTTGCAAGGTCGGGGGTGAAACAGCCAGAAGCACCCAGCATCACGCCCTCCTCCAGGTGCTCACCGTGCCACATTCAGTGCGCCTGCGGAAAGGTAGGCATCTTTCAAATGTTCTAGAAGTCAGCCAGTTCTTCACGGTGCCAGCTGCCGCCTTCGCTGACTGGCAATCCTTCGCCGCTGATGAGCTGACGGAGGCGGTCTAGCGCCACGTTGATGCTGGGGCCTTCGCCGTACATCTTGCAAGCGGAAGGAGTAATAAGAATTTCCGCGCCACGCTCGCCCTGTGAGGCGCGAATCAGGATGCCGCTGGGCGTTTCCTCGCGTTCAACCGTGACTGACGCGGGCAGACCTTCACGCTGGGCCATTTCTTTCAGATTCATGCTTGCTACTATGCCGCGCCCCTTGCCGTAGCGTAAGAGGATGACGCTGTTTGACCCACCGGCTCCCCTGGCTGAACGCCTGCGCCCCCATACCGTGGCCGAGGTGGTCGGGCAAACCCACCTGCTGGGAGGCGGCAAACCGCTCACCCGCTTGCTGGCGTCGGGCCGCTTGCCGTCCCTGATCTTGTGGGGGCCACCAGGGGTGGGCAAAACGACGCTGGCCCGGCTGGTGGCCGGAGAGGTGGGCGCGCACTTTATTCAGCTCTCAGCAGTGAGCGCAGGTGTCAAGGACGTGCGTGAAGCAGTGGTCGAAGCCCAGGCCCGGCGCGCACGCGGTCAAAAGACCGTGCTGTTTCTGGATGAAATTCACCGCTTCAACAAAGCCCAGCAAGACGCGCTGCTGCCGCACGTGGAGTCGGGTCTGCTCACCCTGATCGGGGCAACCACCGAAAATCCCAGCTTTGAAGTGAACCCGGCGCTACGTTCACGGGCGCGGACACTGGTACTGGAGCCGCTCAGTCGGGATGACATCCAGGCGCTGATAACGCGGGCCCTAACCGACCCGCGTGGGCTGGAAGGCGTGAGTATAGAACCCGCAGCCCTGGAGCTGCTGGCCCGCTTGGCCGACGGGGACGGACGGCGGGCGCTGGGCACCCTGGAAGCGGCGGCAGTCCTCGCCAACCCTGTGACCGAAGAGGCCGTGACCGAGGCCTTCGGCAAACACCTGCCTGCCATGGACAAGGGCGGCGAGGACTTCTACAACCTGATTTCAGCGCTGCACAAATCGGTGCGGGGCAGCCATGTGGACGCTTCGCTGTACTGGCTGGCGCGGATGTTGGAAGGTGGAGCCGACCCGCTGTACGTGGCGCGGCGCATCGTGCGGATTGCGGCTGAGGACGTGGGTCTGGCCGATCCCCAGGCCCTGCGGCTGGCTGTCGCCGCCCGTGATACGGCCGAATTCCTGGGCCGCCCGGAAGGTGATCTGGCCCTGGCTCAGGCGGTGGTCTACCTGGCTCTGGCTCCCAAGAGCAACAGCGTCTATACCGCCTGGAAACGGGTTGTCCGCGCCGTGCAGGAGGGCGAAACGCTTCCCGTCCCGCTACATCTGCGTAACGCTCCCACCGAACTGATGAAAGGCCAGGGCTACGGCAAAGGCTACGCTTACTACTTCGACGACCCGGCAGGCTCATTTGCACAGGGTTATCTGCCAGAGGGCGCCAGCCTGGACCTGTACCGCCCCGGCAGCGAAGGCTGGGAAGGCCGCGTGCAGGAGCGCTGGCGCAAGCTGCGCGAAGCACACGGAGAAGGCGAAGAGGATATGGGGAACTGAGCGGCACTGGCCCCAGATGGAAGCGGCCCTGGGCACAGCAAAACCCCCACCGGATGGCAGGGGCTGTGGGCCAGCGTCAGCGTCAGGGCTATGGAAGTGAATGTGAGAGAAAAAGGTGCTGATGTGCGCCGTGCTGGGAAAAACGGTAAAAGGATGACTGTCCCCCCAGTCGCATGAGTGCGGCTTGACCTCCGCCAGGCTTAGCCCTCGCCCGCTGGGGCGCTGGCCCACAGGGGCAGTATAGGGCGCAGCCCCTAGCCTTCTTGCAGGTCGGTCAGCCAGTTGGCCTGCTGCAAGGCGGTGTCCAGCTCGCGGCGGACCTTGGCAAGAGCGTCAATCTGGCGCTGCAACTCGGGGATATTCACAGCAGACACCCAGCGGATTTCACTGCCGCCGAAACGCTGCTGCTGCACCGAAGCACTTTCGGCAGTCTGGCGCAGCAGGTTGAGGCGTCCATCCAGCAGGTCACGCTCGGTAAGTGCCTGGGTGAGCGTGCGGCCATCGGCCAGCCGGGTCGTGAGGTTGGTCAGGTGAATGGCGGGAATCAGTCGCCCCAGCTGCGCGGTCAGCTCGGCATGTTCGGCCAGCAGCGCTGACGGGTCTTCGGCGGGAGCGTCACCTTCTTGCACCAGCACATTCTGGCCCAGGCGGGCGGCCACCTGAGCCAGGCGCTTTTGCAAGTCTGTGCGGAGAATCAGGGCTTCGGCCAGTTTCATGGTGGGCAGTCTACCGCCTGACTCCTGCCCCGTAGGATGTCAGCCGGTGTTGCGCACTCCCGCCGAAATCCCCTGCAAGGTCAGCATCAGCGCATGCTCGTAGCGGTCCAGGCCACCTTCCTCGGTGCGGGCGCGGCGCAGCAGTTCAATCTGGATGCGGTGAATAGGGTCCACATAGGGGTTACGCAGCAGGATGCTCTGGGCCAGCCGGGGCTCCTGCGAGAGCAGCTCGCCGCCCACCACCTCACTGACCAGGGCAGCGGTATCGCAGTAAGCCTCCTCAATCACTGCGGCCAGCGCCTGTGCGCCAGCCAGGATTTCGGACGTATCGGTCCCGGCCAGCGCGGCATACTCGCGGAAGATGCTGGGGTCAGTCTTGGCGAGGCTCATCTGGGCGTTGTCTAGCACAGCGCGGAAAAAAGGCCACTCGGCGTACATCTGCCGCGCTTGCTCGGTCCCGATTTCACGTAGGCCAATGCTCAGTCCATACCAACCGGGCAAATTGGCGCGGGTTTGGGTCCAACTCATCACCCAGGGAATGGCCCGCAGATTGCTCAGGGTGGGGCTACCGGGCCGGCGCACCGGGCGGCTGGCGATGTTCAGGCGGCTGATCTCATGGATGGGCGTGACATGCTCAAAAAAGGGCAAAAAGGCCGGGTCGTGGACAAAGGCGCGGTAGGCCGTCGCTGCGGCGTGGGCTGCCCGGTCCAGGGCGTCCATCCAGGCGGCGGGCGGGTCCTGGGGCGGGCGAGCTGCGGCCACAATCATGCCGTACAGCGCTTGCTCCAGGTTGCGGTGGGCCAGCACCGGGTGGCTGTACTTGTCGGCCAGGGCTTCTCCCTGCTCAGTGATGCGTAGTCCGGCGTCAATGGTCCCTGCGGGCTGGCCCAGAATGGCGCGGCTGGCCGGACCGCCCCCACGCCCGATAGAGGTGCCGCGCCCGTGAAAAAAGCGCCAGCGCACGCCCGCTTCCCGGCACACCGCACTGATTCGGCGCTGGGCCTCGTGCAGCGCCCAGTTGGCCGCCAGGAACCCTGCGTCCTTGTTGGAATCCGAGTAGCCCAGCATGATCTCCTGCACATCCCCGCCCAGGTGGGTGCGGTACTCCGGCAGCGCCAGCAGCCGCGCCACGATGTCTGGGGCGCGCTCCAGGTCATCCAGCGTTTCAAACAGCGGGACCGGCAGGACGCGGAACCCCACCTCGCGGGCCAGCAGCAATGGCTCAAGCACGTCACTCACACTTTCGGACATGGAAATCACGTAATGGCCGAAGGATGCTGGGCCAACCTCACGTGCTGCCGCCTGCACCTCACGGATGGGCCCGATGGCCGTTTCGAGCGTCTCGGTCAGAGGCTCCCCTGCTGGCCACAGCGGGCGGCGCGAACGCAACTCGCTGCTGAGCAGCGTCAGCTTGGCGTCCTCGTCCAGGGCCAGATAATCATCCACCACTCCGGCTGCCTGGAGCAGCTCGGCCACAGCCTTGCCCGTCTGGCCGGAATGCTCACGGATGTCCAAGCTGACCAGGTGCTGCCCGAAAATGCGGGCCAGGGTCAGCGGGGGAAGCAGCAGTTGCTCGGCAGTGCGCCGCTGACCATCTCTTAGCAGCTGGCCGTACAGCTCACTGAGACGGGCGTAGAGGTCCACTGCCTCGCCGCGCTGCACCGCCTGGAACAGCGCCAGCACCTCACGGCGGTAAGTAGGCTGGTCTGCACCGGCCTTCAAATTCCCCTTGGCCTCCACATCGTCACTGATCTCCAAGTCCTCTTGGCTTACGTCTGCATAGGCGCGGCGTAGGGCCGCCGCCACCAACTCGCGCGCCCGATCACGGTGCAGCGTCAGCGCCGCGCGGGTGGCCTGCGGCGTCACGAAGGGGTTGCCGTCGCGGTCACCCCCCATCCACGAACTGAAGCGCAGGGGCAGCTGGGTCGAGACACCAGCGGCTCCATCACCGCCGTACACCGTCTCAAAAGCGCGGGCCAGATCACGCTCCAGCACCGGCAAGGCCAGAGCAATAGACGAGATATAGGTCAGGCCAGCTTTGACCTCATCGGCCACCGTGGGCTTGATCCGGCGCAGCTCTGGCGTGCCCCACAGGGCTTCAATATGGGCCAATACCCGCTCCTGAGCTTCCGTCTCTTCCAGCTGGGGTATCTGCGCCGCCACCTCTACCAGATGCTGGCGGACGGTGCGCCGGCGCATCTCGGTGGGGTGGGCGGTAAAGGTCAGTTCCAGCTGTAGAGAAAAGAGGAGGTCACGGGCTTCATCCGCACTGAGGCCCTGGCGGCGCAGCTCCTCAACCGCCTGCAACAAACTCTGCGGACGGACACCCTGACGCTCACGCAATGCGCGGACCCGCTCATACTCTTCGGCCAGATTGACCAGCTGAAAGTACCAGCTGAACGCCCGGGCCAGGTTGGAGGCGTCTGCTTGGCTCAGGCCGCGCAGCAGCTGATTCAGTTCGGCAGGGTCGCCTCCTGAACGCACGCCGCGCACCAGGGCGCGGGTCCGCTCAACCAGCTCAAAGAAAGCTTCGCCCTCCTGCTCACGCAGCACCTGGCCCAGCAAGCGGCCCAGCGTACTCACATCACGGTTCAGTGCCATGTCTTCTCCCCTTCGCTTCCGGTATTCCGGCTTTGGCCCCGGCAGCCCTTTCCAGCGGCTGACCGGCTGGCTTCCCTTCTTCTGTTATCACATCCGGCTTCTGTTATCACTGGCTGGGTACGGCAGCGTTACAAGCCCGCTGCGTTCAGCTAGAGGGTCCAGCACAGTACAATAGGCCAGCTTGTGCTGAGCCTGACCGGCGCTGGCCCTATCCTCCCTATGAACAGCGCCTTTTTTCTTCGCTTCCGCAAGCTGAGGCTTGGCCGCTTCAGCCCAGCCCAGTTGATTGCCCTGACCTTTGGTGGGGCAATTTTGGCCGGCACCTTGCTGCTGTGGTCACCCCTGAGTCATGAAGCGGGGCAGACTGTCAGCTTCTTGCAGGCGTTCTTTATGGCGACCAGTGCCGTGTGCGTGACTGGCCTGGCCGTGGTGGACCCCGGCAGCACCTTTTCGCCGTTCGGTGAAGCGGTCTTGCTGCTGCTGGTGCAGTTCGGTGGACTGGGGCTGATTACGGTGGGCACCATGACCGCGCTGCTGCTGCGCCGCCGGGTGGGGGTCCGCAGCCGCCTGAACGCCGCCCAGCAGGTCAACGCTTCCCGCCTGGGCGAAGCGCCCGCGCTGGTCCGCACGGTGGTGCTGAGTGCCCTGGCCATCGAGCTGGCCGGCGCTCTGTTGTTGGCTCCCGACTTCATCCCCCGTGAAGGACTGGAGCGGGGGCTGTATTTCGCGCTGTTTCACTCGGTCAGCGCC
Source organism: Deinococcus piscis (assembly GCF_014653275.1). Classification (GTDB taxonomy): domain Bacteria; phylum Deinococcota; class Deinococci; order Deinococcales; family Deinococcaceae; genus Deinococcus; species Deinococcus piscis. The sequence goes on along the minus strand of NZ_BNAL01000007.1, from coordinate 26,369 downwards.
TTCAACAATGCCGGATTTAGCCTCTATCCCACTGGCCTGCTCGGCTTGGTAGGCGACCCCTGGATCAACCTGGTCATTCCGCTGCTGATCATCCTGGGGGGTATGGGCTTTTTGGTGCAGATGAATGTGATTGCCTGGCTGCGTGACCGCCGCAATCAGCTGAGCACCAACACCCGCATTTCACTCACGATGATGTTTTTCCTGCTGCTGAGCGCCCCGGTGCTGTTTGGGATGATGGAGTGGAACAATCCGGCCACACTGGGCAACCTCCCACTGCACGAAAAGCTGCTGGCGTCCTGGTTCCAGGGAGTCACGCCACGCACCGCCGGATTCAATACTCTGGATTACGCGCAAATGACCTTCGCTGGCCTTTTTTATTCCATGCTGCTGATGCTGATCGGGGGCAATTCCGGCTCGACTGCTGGGGGCATCAAGACCAACACCGTCTTTGTGATGGTGGTCAGCGCGTGGTCGCTGATTCGGGGGCGCAAGGACGCCGTGGTTTTTGACCGGCGGCTGGGCACCGATATTATTCTGCGGGCCATGAGCGTGGGCCTGCTCAGCCTGATGATGCTGGCCGCAGGTATTTTGCTGCTGCTGCTGTTCAACACGGGCAGCGAACTGAAATTTATTCAGCTGGTTTTTGAGGCGGTCAGTGCATTTGCAACCGTAGGTCTAAGCATGAATGCCACTGCTCTGCTGAACCCCGCTCAGGAAATGGTGATCATCGCCCTGATGTTCCTGGGACGCATCGGGCCGCTGACCCTGGCGGTGGCCTTTGCCCAGCGCGAATTGCCGCCACCTGTGCGCTACCCCGAAACCAGCGATGTGCTGATCGGCTAAGCCACTTGCTGTTCAGGGGTTGATGGCGAGGCGGTGCCGACCAGCCTCGCCTAATTTTTTTGCTTGATATGGGGAGAGTCCGAAACAGACGCTTCAGCGCTGCCCTGAAGCCACTCTCCTTATTTCCTGTCCTACCCAACATTTTGCCCTCTCTCCAAGCATGACGGCCCACTTTACTCGCCCTTGTCAAGCGCGCGAGAAGCAACCTACTCTCAGCATTCTTTTAACGGTGCGTGTCCCCTGAACCCGCTAGAGTGGCACACTGGTCTGGAGACCATCTGGAAGGTGAGAGGCGAGACTTAGCAACGTCACTCTCTACCTCAGCGGGAAGAAAGAGAACACCTTGAACGAACTGGCACAGCGGGCTGAAAAGACAGCCGAAAAACTCATTGCTGACCGCCGCGTGCGGGCAGTGGCGGCGGCTGGCAGCTTTGATACTGACGATGCCTGGGCCGGAAGCGTGCCGACGTATCTGGTCTTTGAGCGCGGTGTGCAGACCACGCAGGATGATCTGCGGAGCGGTATCCGGGTGGTGCGCTTTCCGTACGAGCAACTGGAGCGCTGGCGCGAATGGGAAGCTGCTCGCGCCGAGGCCCCGCTCGGTTTGCTCGCTGCGGGCCGGGCTCTGTACGACCCCACCGGCCATTTTGCCCGGATTCAGCGCCAACTGTGGACCCTCAGCGAGGAGCGGCGAGCCGACTGGCGCGAAGAAACCCTGCGCACTGTCAGCGAGGAGCTGGCCGCCGTCAAGCAGACTTTCCGCACAGCCGGAGCTGGGCCCGCCGAGCAGATCACAGCGCTGGGCGAGGCCCGCCGTTGGGCCACCGAAGCCCTCTATCCAGCGTTGCTGACCCACGCTGGGCTCTGGCCCGAGTTTGAGCTGCGGCTGCCTCACGCCTGGCGCGCCGCTGCCGGGCTGAAGTTTCCCAAATCGGTGTATTTGCTTGAGCAGTTGTACGGCTTTGGCGGACGCGACGAAGCCCGCGCCGCGCTGCTCGCCACCCGTGGCCTCAAGATGCTGCCACAGGAAAAACTGGCCCACGCCGCCTTCAATGCAGGGTATTACGACGGGGCCGTACGCTACCTGCGTGACGAGACCTACGCCCTGCACCGCACCGATATTGCCCGCTGGTCTCACCTGTCAGGCATGCGGCAAAACAAGCTCAGCACCCTGCTGGGCATCACCCGCTCACCGCTGGGGCCAGCTGCCCTCAAAGTGGCCGAGGAACTGCTGAGCACTGTGCGCGAAGGCGAGTAGGCCAGGTTGTAGACCACAAAGTTGCAAGTCACAAAAAAGCCGCCCCGAAGGGCGGTTTTCTTATTCAATGCTAGAGCTTACTTCTCAGCGTGAACGACCAGCTTCAGGGGAATGCTCACTTCAGGGTGAGCCTTGTAGCTGATGTCGTACTCGCCAATTTCCTTGACGGCCTTGGGCATTTCGATCTTGCGGCGGTCCACATCGAAGCCCAGACGGTCCAGGGCGTCGGCCACGTCACCGGAAGTCACAGCACCGTACACTTTGCCTTCGCCGGCGCGTACGCTCAGCTCAATGGCAACGTTTTCCAGGCGGCTGGCGAGGTCTTCGGCAGTGGCCTTCTCCTCGGCCAGGACTTTCTGGCGGCTGCGGATACGGGCTTCCAGCGACTTCATGTTGGCCGTGTTGGCCGGAACAGCCATACCACGGGGAATCAGGAAGTTGCGGGCATAGCCGGGCTTCACGGTCACGATCTCGCCGGTCTGTCCCAGCTTGCCGGGTTCAAGAAGAATCACTTGCATAGCAGGGCTCCTTACTTCCGGACCAGCTTCTCGGTGTAAGGCAGCAGGGCCATCTGACGCGCGACCTTGATGGTCTGCGAGATACGGCGCTGGTGCTTGGCCGAGAGGCCCGTGCGGCGGCGGGGAAGGATTTTGCCAGTGTCGCTCACGAAGCGGCGCAGCATCTTCACGTCTTTATAGTCGGTAATTTCCAGTTCGCCGATGGAGAACGGATCCACCTTCGGCTTGCGGGGGCGCTTGGGGCCCTTGCCGCGCGGTTTACGGTCAGGCTTGGTCATGTTGGTCCTTTAAATGTGTCCGGTCTAACGGCAGCAGAGCGTAAAGAGGCTCAGGGACGGCCCTTCGCCAGAGCGGATACTCGCTCTCGCTCGTGCCTGGGTTTAAGGCCCAGGCTTACCGTTAAAACGGCATATCGTCTTCTTCTGGCGGAATGTCATTGAGGCCTTGATCAATATCTAAGCCCCCCGAACGGTTCCCCGTGCCGGCTCCACCTGCAAAGGGGGCCGAGTACGCTGCACTGCCCGTGGCCTGACGGGGTGCTGCGGGGGTGGCTGCGGCGCTGCCAGTGGCCGCACCTCGGGAAAGGGCTTCGACTCGCGTCGCCTCTACTTTGGTACTGCTGCGCTTGTTGCCATCTTTGTCGGTCCACGACTCGTTCATCAGGCGGCCTTTGACCAGTACAGGATCACCTTTTTTGAGGTTCTGCATGGCTTCGGCCAGTTCGCGCCACAGGGTCACGTCAATCCAGTGCACCTTCTCCTGCTTTTCGCCGGAGCGGTCGGTCCAGTTTTCGTTCACGGCCAGACCTAGGCTGAGCACAGCGTCGCCGCCAGGGGTGTAACGCAGTTCGGGTTCGCGGGTCAGGTTACCCACCACCAGCACTTCGTTCATACCGCCGGCCATTCGCACGCCACCGCCCGCATCTTCGCTCAGTGGGGCCTGGGCCGCCAGCTGCTCGATTCGTAGCGCCTTGACGCGCACGATACTGCGTTTGCCGCCTTCGGGAGAATCCCAGGCGTTGTATTCCAAGCTGCCTTCGACCAGCACCGGGTCACCGGCGCGGTAGCCGCGCTCGCCTTGCCACTCGGCAGGCTTGCCCAGCATGGAAATGCGGTGGTAATACGGCAGTCGCCGCTCTTTGCCGTCGTTGCCCACGATGTGGTCTTCACCGGCCACGGTGGCTTCAAAGACAGCCAGTCCGCTTTGGGTGTAGCGCAGTTCGGGGTCACGGGCCAGCGCACCAATCAGAAAAACGTGATTCATTCCTCGGGCCATAATCATCTCTCCTTATACGTCGCTAGCGATCTTTCAAGTACTCGTCTGTTGTAGGCTAGCGGCCCTGAATTTGCCCCTGTGTCTTTCGCCTGCGCGCCCGGAACCGGGCTGCGGCGAGGGGGTGAATGAAGCATAGTGTGGACAAGCAATTATGTCAATGACATAACGATGTCAACCTGCTGAATGGACCTTGAAGGGGCTCAGGCGCTCTTCTTGGTCTTCCACTCGGGACGGTCCTTGACCACCAACACGCGGTACACGTTGTCGCGTAGACGCAAGTTGCTGGCGATGTCCTTTTCAGGGTTGCCGGCCATCGTGATGGTGTACATCAGGTAGTAGCCTTCGCGGGTCTTGTTGATCGCGTAGGCCAGGCGGCGGTTGCCGAGTTCGTCCAGGTTGGTGATCTCGCCACCCGCGTTGGTCACGGCGCGCTGGATGAATTCCTTTTCGGTTTCCACCTGCTCAGCGCTGATGTTGGGGTTCAGGATTAGGTTCAGGTCGTACTGTGCCATTGTTCATTCACCTCACTTTCAGCCGGCGGTCGGGCAGGTCAGAACAGATGTCAGCCTCGCCCACGCGGCGCAAGTGGGGATTATAGCAGAATCTAAGTGCCGCCTCAGCCAAACCCTGGCGCGACCCGCTATCACTAGAAGCATGGCCCGATTCAAGAATGTTTCCCGTACCAGCCGCTCCAGCAAACTCCGCGCCCTGATGGTGATCGCTCCTATTGCCCTGGAACTGCTGAGTCAGTACCGCAACAGCCAGAAAGCCAAGCGCGGACGCCTGTACCGCCCCAGCAAACGCGAACAGATGTTCGACTCCATCTTGGACCAGGCCAACCGCCGCTTTGGCCGCCAGAGCAAGAGTGGCAAGCGGGGCGGCTTCTTCTAAGCTCAACTTCTTTTCTCTCAGCGTATTCACAACCCCCAGCACCACCAAAGGCTCCGCACCATAAAGGCCCTGTGCCCTGTGGTGCTTCTTTCTGTCTTGTCGTGACGCTTTACCTCTCCTCTCTCCTTGCAGCCTGCCTATGTTTTGGGGCTATGGACTCATCTGAACGCCAGGGCATATTGTCTGTCCTCACGTGGCTTATCACCTGGGAGCCATTCAGCAAATGATCAAACAGCTGTGAGTGCTGTGCCCTGGCCCTAGCGCCAGCGTTCCGGCAGGCCGTATACATTCCACAGGCGCTCTACCCGCGCCTGCACTTTAGGGTCCATCACGATTTTGGGCGGCCACTCACGCACGAAACCTTCTTCGGGCAATTTACGGGCCCCGTCCCAGGCGAGCACCTTGCCGCCGCCAAGCGTATCCAGCACCCAGACATCCCGCTCGGCGTCAATGTTGTTGAGCACCGTCCACCACGCGTCGCCGGGGTCCCGCACGTCCGTCTGTTCGTCACAAATCAGCAGGTGACGTATGCCGGACACTGCGGGATGAGCGGCGAACGCTTCGGCCAGGGCGCGGGCCTGCCCAGCCTGGGTCTTGTCGAGGGCCACGTACCAGTAGCCGTCCGTGGTTTGCCACTGCCCCCTCACGCCTGGAAAGCTGGGCAAATCGGCGGCGGCGTGGGGCTGGAAGGTTTCGGCCACCACATCGTCCGCCTGATCCTCGCGGCTGCTGACGCCAGAGCCGATTTCTTCGGGACGCTTGGTGGTCGCGTCGATAATCAGCTTGCCGCCGTAGCCCCAGCCCCGGCTGGAGTGGTCCAGCACGTCAATCGGGCCACGGGTGGTCAGGGTGTCGCGGCCCGGCTGTGCCTTTTGGGCCACCTCGCGCCACACGGCGTCCATATCGTTGACCTGCACGCCCGCGTCAACCACCACGATCACCTTGGCATTCATCATCTGCCCCAGGCCAAACAGGCCGTTGGCGACCTTGTACGCCTGACCGGGGAACTCCTTATGAATGCTGACCACGACCAGGTTGTGCGCTACACCCGCCGGGGGCATGTGATAATCGGCAATCTCAGGAATAATCAGCTGCGCGGCGGGGAGGAACAGCCGCTCGGAGGCCTCAATCAGATAAGCGTCTTCCATCGGCGGGCGGCCCACGATGGTGGCCGGATACACCGGTTGACGGCGCATGGTCACGGCGGTCACATGGAACAGCGGGTATAGGTCAGGCAGCGTATAAAAGCCGGTGTGGTCGCCAAACGGTCCTTCGACCACCCACTCCTCCTGTGGGTCCACGTAGCCCTCAAGAATAAATTCAGCGTTGGCGGGCACGTCCAGGTCCACCGTGACGCCCCTGACCACTGGATAGCGCTGGCCGCGCAGATAACCCGCCAGCGCAAACTCGTCCAGGCCAGGAATCGGCGGCAGTGGAGCCGTCGCGGCATAGATCAGGGCAGGGTCGCCGCCCAGCGCCACAGCGACAGGCAGCCGCTCCCCGCGTGCCTTGGCTTTCTCAAGGTGGCGGGTGCCGGTCTTGTGGCGCTGCCAGTGCATCCCCGTCGTGTTGCAGCTCATCACCTGCATGCGGTACATGCCCATATTGCGCTCGCCGGTTTCCGGGTCGCGGGTGATCACCAGCGGCAGGGTGACAAAAGGGCCGCCGTCCTCGGGCCAGCACTTCAGCACCGGGATGCGCGAAAGGTCCACCTCATCGCCGCGCCAGACCACTTCCTGCGCCGGGGCCGAGCGCACGCGCCGGGGCGGCAGGTTCATGGCGTCGCCCAGCTTGGGAATGTTGCCCAGCAGCCCCCGCACTCCGCCTTGCCCCTTGAGGTCAATCAGGTGATTGACTTTGGCGGCTAGGTCATCCAGGTCAGCTACCCCCAACGCCAGCGCCACCCGCTCACGCGTACCCAGTGCGCCAATCAACAGCGGGAAATCACTGCCGATGACGTTCTCGAACAGCACTGCGGGGCCACCTTTTTTGACCAGGCGGTCGGCAATCTCGGTAATTTCCAGGTCACGCGATACCGGAGCAGACACCCGCAGCAGCTCGCCGCGGCTATCCAGCAGCCTCATAAAAGTCTGAAGGTCAGGGAAGGCCATACGCTACAGAATACGGGCCAGGGCCGGGCCTTTCTGGCAACAGCGGCCCCAAAGCAACCCCTACGTCACAGCTCAGCGCACAGGTGCGCGTCAGCTGCTGCGGGGCAAGCGCATGACCTGTCCCCAGTAGGAGGTCATCAGGCGCAGCATTTCGGTGTACTCCTGAAACGAAGTCGGCTTGACGAGGTAGCCGCTGGCATGGGCCTGATAAGCACGCTGCACATCATCAGCGTGGTCGGACGTACTCAGCACCAGCACCGGAATATCACTCAGGCGCTCATCCTTTTTGGCATGCTCAAGAAAGGCGTGGCCGTTCATGACAGGCATATTCAGGTCCAGCACAATCAGGTTGGGGCGCAGGCGAGGCTGCTCACCAGGCAGTTCTTCGCCCAGCTGCTGGAGGTAATCCAGCGCCTCTTGCCCATTGGCCATATGAATCACTTTGGTATGCGCCGCCACCTCACCGAGCAGTTCTTGAAACAGCTCAGCGTCGGCTTGCTCGTCTTCCACCAGCAGCAGAAAAAAGGGCTTGGTGGTGGCGTCTGACATCGACATGAAGAGAAGTATAATGGAAAGATCGGCCTGAAGGATCCAGTGTCCTCAACAGGCCTGATTCACCTTTCACTTCCTGCCTCTTTTGGTGCGCTCTGCTGTCACAGTGAACCGCAGCAGCTGGGCACCATTTACCAATGCAGCCACAACCTAGCCGCCTAGACCCGCTGGTTAGGACGCAGGCTGCCGGCCCTGCTCGGCAAACTTCGCTTTCAGGGCACGGGCACTGGCTGGGGGGACCATGGCGTCAATCGGTCCGCCGTAGCTGGCAACTTCCTTGACCATGCTGGAACTGACATAGCTCCAGTGGGTTGCCGCCATGATAAACACGGTTTCCACACCACCGATTTCACGGTTGAGGTGGGCAATCTGCAGCTCATACTCATAGTCGCTGACCGCCCGCAGCCCACGCACGATAATGCCGTGGTCGCTCTTTTTCATGTAGTCCACCAGCAGGCCGTCAAAGCTGTCCACACTGACATTGGGAAGGTGCGCCGTCGCCTCACGCAGAATCGCCAAGCGCTCCTGCAGATCAAACAGATGCCGGCCACTTTTGCGGGCGTTGTGCATCACCGTCACGGTGACTTGGTCAAAAATACGGCTGGCCCTTTCCAGTACGTCCAAATGGCCGTTGGTGATGGGATCAAAGGAACCGGAAAAGACGGCGTTCATTCGGAGTCCAGACTATCAGCGGATGCCCGCCAGTAGATGCTGAGGCTGTTGCTGCCGTAGTGCCGCGTTTCACGCTCAAAGCCGGACACGTCGGGCGGCGTCACCACTTTGTCATGCTGCGCGATCAACAGGCCCTCAGGAGCCAGAATGCTGCTGGCCAGAATCTGCTGGATCAGCAGCGGAATGTCCTGCTTGTAGGGTGGATCGCTGAACACGATGTCGGCCTGTTCTAAGCGGCCCAGCAGGGCCACGGCGTCCCCTTTGAGAATGCGGACCTCGCGCCACAGGTCCAGGTCACGGGCGTTTTGCTCCAGCGCCTTGACACTGCGTCCGTCCTTTTCGACCAGCGTGACGCGGTAGCCACGGCTGGCTGCTTCCAGTCCCACCGCACCGCTGCCCCCGTGCAGGTCCACGAACACCACCGGACGGCTGCCCTCCGGGGGGCGGCGACTTTGCAGCAGATCAAACAGGCTTTTACGAATGCGGGCCCCGCTGGGCCGGGCCGACTCAGGAACTCTCAGTGGACGGCCCTTGGCGCTGCCGCCCAGAATACGCAGGCTCATGCGCAGCAGCGTAGCAGAGGGACAATGGGGCTGGGCGCGGCGCTGGCCCTAGCAAGGGAGCAGCTGGAAGGACACACAGAGCGAAAGCTTCCAGCGTTCCGTCTTCTGCTCCCCCGGGCTGCTATACTTCTCGGCTGGGTGCCTCCCGTGACCCCTGCTTCACGCTGCTCAAGCGTCAGCTGAAGAACTGGCCCCTAAATCACTGCGTCCCCAGGCGGGCCCCGCAGTGGGAGCTGGCACGGGCAACGGCAAAATTTTTCCCATGAACGCTTAAGGAGACTCCATGTCCTACATCAGCATGAAGCAACTGCTGGAAGCCGGCGTGCACTTCGGCCACGAAACCAAGCGCTGGAACCCCAAATTTGGCCGGTTCATCTTTGGTGAGCGCAACGGCATCTTTATCATTGACCTGCAAAAGACCCTCAAGCAGGTGGACCGCTCCTTTGACTACATCAAGGACCTGGCTGAAAAGGGCGGCACCATCCTGTTCGTGGGCACCAAGAAGCAGGCCCAGGAAATCGTGGAACTGGAAGCTCGCCGCACCGGCATGCCCTTCGTGACCAGCCGCTGGCTGGGCGGCATGCTCACCAACTACCGCACCATCCGCACCCGTGTGGAGCGCCTGGATGAGCTGGACGAGCTGTTCGAGTCGGGCCGTATCAATGACCGTCCCAAGGCTGAGCGCGTGCAGCTGGGCGCTGAGCGCGACCGCCTCCAACGCTTTGTGGGCGGCATCCGCAAGATGAACCGTCTGCCCGACGCCATCTTCGTGATTGACCCCACCAAAGAAGTCATCGCAGTCAAGGAAGCCAACAAGCTGGGCATCCCTGTGATTGCCCTGGCCGACACCGACTCCGACCCCGATGTCATTGACTACATCGTGCCTGGCAACGACGACGCCATCCGCTCGATTCAGCTGATCACCCACCGCGTGGGCGACCTGCTGGTGGAAGCCCGTGGCGCTGATGAAGACGTGGAGCAGGGCGAAGGCGAAGAAGGCGAGCGCGTGGAAGACAGCAACGCCGACATTGAAGCCGCTGAAGCCGGTGAGAGCGTGGAGAACGCTCAGGTCACCAGCACCCAGGGCCGTTCCTAAACAGCCCGCTTGGGAGGGGAGTGGCCGCTGGACGCGCCTCTCCCCTTTTTTGGGAGCCGCTGCCTTTGAGTGCCCCTCAGAGCAGCGCCTCTAAGAGCAAGGCAAACCTTTGGCCTAAGGCCCACAGCAGCCGCAGCGGCTAAACTTGTGCAGGTCCTTTTGGCCTTTACTTCAGACCTCAGGAGGTCACGACTATGATGGAATCAATCAAGAAACTGCGTGAAATGACCGGCGCTGGCATGATGGATGTCAAAAAGGCGCTGAGCGACGCCGAAGGCAACGAAGAAAAAGCCGTCGCGCTGCTGCGTGAACGCGGCATCGTGAAAGCAGCCAAGAAAGCTGACCGTGAAGCCAAAGAGGGCCTGGTCCGCTTTGTGGTAGACGGTGGCAAGGCCGCCATGGTCGAAGTGAACAGCGAAACCGACTTCGTGGCCCGCAACGCTGACTTCCAAGCCACTGTGGAGGGACTGGCTCAGGCGGCCCTCAAGGCTGGCACCAGCGACCTGGACACCTTCCGCGAGTTCCAGATGGACAGCGGCGAGAAGGTGGGCGACGCTGTGGCGGCCCTGTCCGGCAAGATCGGCGAGAACATTGTGCTGAACCGTGTGGCCTACATGGAAGGCGACAACCTGGCCGGTTATGTCCACTCCAACGGCAAAATCGGCGTGCTGGCCGATGTTCAGGGCGGCACTCCCGAGCAGGCCAAGGACGTGGCGCTGCACATCGCCGCTGAGAAGCCCGAGTACCTGACCCGCGAAGAAGTCAACGCCGAAGACATCGAAAAAGAGCGTGAAGTGCTGACCAACAAGGCCATTGCCGAAGGCAAGCCTGAGAACATGGTCGAGAAAATCGTGGGCGGCCAGATCGGCAAGTTCTACGAAGAGCGCGTGCTGCCTGAGCAGAAGTTCGTCAAGGACAACTCGCTGACCGTGGCGAAGTACCTGGGTGAAGCCAGCGTTTCCAAGTTCGTCCGCTTCGAGGTCGGCAGCAAGTAAGCCTGGAAGGGGGCTGGCATCCCGCCACCCCTGACCTGTACGGCAGGCGAGCATCCGACGCCCCACCCGGTCAGCCTGCGCTGCCGGGCCTTTTTTTTGACGGCCATAGGTTGTTGATGGGCTACCGCAGCGGTGTGCCTACTCACTTGTCCGGGTTCTTCGGTCCTCACCACTTCACGCCCCCTTCTCCTACGTTTTTACGCGAGGTACACCCATGTTCAAACGAGTTTTGCTGAAACTCTCCGGCGAGTTCCTGTCGGATGACAGCGGCTTTGGCATCAACCCTGACACCACCCGGCAGCTGGCCCAGCTGATTATCAGCGCCCTGGAAGGCACACAGGTCGAGCTGGCTGTGGTAATTGGCGGCGGCAACCTATGGCGCGGTGCCCGCAACGGCAAAGGCATGGACCCGGCCACCGCCGACTACATCGGCATGCTGGGCACCGTGATGAACGCGATGGCCCTGCAAGACGCAATGGAAGCCGCTGGCAAGCCCACCCGTGTGATGAGCGCCATCCAGATGCAGGCGGTGGCCGAGCCGTATATTCGCCGCCGGGCCATTCGCCACCTCGAGAAAGACCGCGTGGTTATTTTTGGCGGGGGCAACGGGGCACCCTTTTTCACCACCGATACCACCTCTACCCTGCGCGCCCTGGAAGTCGGCGCAGATGTGGTGCTGATGGCCAAAAACAAAGTGGACGGCGTATACGACAAAGACCCGCAGAAGTTCACGGACGCCGTGCGCTTTGACACGCTCACCCACATGGACGTGGTGGAGCAGCGCCTGGCCGTGATGGACGCCACCGCCCTGACCCTGTGCATGGACAAGGGGCTGCCCATCGTGGTGTTCGACATTTTCCAGGAAGGCAATCTGCGCCGCCTGTTTGAAGGCGAGCGGGTCGGCACGCTGATCCGTACGCCCGCTGGGAACTGAGACTGGGAGTCACCGCGCTACACTGAAGCCTACTTCGATCCGAGGAGGAGCACTTATGAGCGACATCAACAGCATTTATAAGGACGCCCGCGAACGCATGGGCAAGAGCATTGAAGCGCTGGAAAGCAACCTGAGCGTGCTGCGGACTGGCCGCGCCAACCCCGGCATCCTGAAAAAAGTCATGGTGGAATATTTCGGCTCCACCATGCCGATTGACCAGGTGGCCAGCATCAACGCGCCCGACGCCCGCACCCTGACTGTGACCCCCTGGGACCGGGGCGCGCTGAACCCCATCGAGAAAGCCATCCGCGACTCGGACCTGGGCCTGAACCCCAACAACAAGGGGGACATGATCTTCATTTCGATTCCTGCCCTGACCGAAGAGCGCCGCAAGGAAATGGTCAAGAACGCCAAGGGCTACGCCGAAGAAGCCCGCATCAGCATCCGCAACGTGCGCAAATCCGCGCTGGATGAGGTCAAAAAGCTCGACGACATGGGCGAGGATGAGGTCAAGCGCGCCGAAGCCGAAGTGCAGAAAATCACCGACGAGTACGTAAAAAAGGTGGATGAGGTCTTTGACCGCAAGGAAGCTGAGATTCTGGGCTGAGTCTGACGCTACGGCCTTGCCGCAAGCCAACCTGCTGCCAACCAAAAGGAGCGCTTCCCGGTCACGCTGGGGCGCTCCTTTTGACTGGTGGTCCCTTTCAATTGGCGCTCCGTTTAAGGCGGTGCGCCTTGCGTGCTCGGTGCAGCCCGGTGACCACCTCCTGGGACCGACCCGCTATAGTGACCAAGATTGCCAGCTTGCCCCGCGCCGCCGGCAGAATTTCTCCCCGGAGGCCCCTGTTGGAAACCCTAAGCAGCCGCGTCAGCACCGCCGTCATCGGCTTTTTGGTGGTCAGCGCCGTCGTGTACCTGGGATGGTGGGCCATGCTGCCCGCCCTGCTGCTGGTGTCAGTGATGGGCTTGTTCGAGTACGTGCGAATGCTCGACTACAACGATATTGACGTGCGGCGCGGCACCCTGGCCGTGTTCGGCAGCGCCCTCCTGATCGCCAGCTTGCCGATGCTGCCGGGTCCACCCTGGGAAGGCGGCTCGTGGCGCGAAGTCGTGCTGACCATGGCGGTGGGCTCCCTGCTGGTGCTTGAGGTCATCAAACCTGGCGAGCGGCCACTGGAGCGCATCGTCTACTCGCTGTTCGGGCTGCTGTATATCCCCTGGCTGCTGGGCTACTTCCTGATGCTGCGCTACACCCCCGACGCCGAGCTGGGCCTGCTGTACTTCGCGCTGCCGCTGCTGGCCACCTTCGCGGCAGACATCGGCGGCTTTTTTGGGGGGTACGCGTTTGGGCGGCGCAAGCTGGCTCCTGAAATCAGCCCTGCCAAGACAGTAGAAGGTGCCATCAGCGGGCTGCTGTTTAGCTTTGTGGTGATTGCCGTGCTGACCGAGTTCATTTACCCCATCTGGACCCCGGCAGAAGCCTTTTTGTATGCCGTACTGGTGGCCAGTGCCTCGCAGCTGGGCGACCTGGCCGAAAGCCTGCTCAAGCGTGCCCTCAAGACCAAGGACAGCGGCACCAGCCTGCCCGGCCACGGCGGCTTTTTGGACCGCCTGGACAGCCTGCTGTTTGCGGTGCCGGCCACCTACCTTTATCTGCATATCAGCTTGCTGGGCGGCTAAAGGCGGGACCAAAACACTACTGCAAAAAGGTCTGGTAGGCCGGGTTGGCGGTCTGCTCGGTGAAATCGTAGCCCACTTGCACCAGCGACTCATGGAAGCGCGGCAGGTCCTGGGGCGGCACCTGAATCCCGGCCAGCACACGCCCGTAGTCCGAGCCGTGGTTGCGGTAGTGAAACAGGCTGATGTTCCACTCCTGTCCCAGCCGCAGCAGAAAGTCCAGCAGGGCACCGGGCCGCTCGGGAAAGTTGAAGGAATAAAGCCGCTCGTGAAGGGCTTCGGGGGCGCGGCCACCCACCATATGACGCACATGCACTTTGGCGACCTCATCGTCGGTGAGGTCCAGGACCGGATACCCTGCCTCCTCTAGCTGCTGCACAATGGCGGCGCGGTCTGTGGGCTGCCGCAGCTGCACCCCCACAAAGATGCGGGCATGCTGGCGCGGCGCGTAGCGGTAATTGAACTCGGTCACGGCCAGCGGCCCCAGCACCTCGCAAAACCGTACAAACGCGCCGGGCTGCTCAGGAATGGTCACGGCCAGCACAGCTTCTTTTTGTTCGCCGACCTCGGCCCGCTCGGCCACATGGCGCAGACGGTCAAAGTTCATGTTGGCTCCGCAGGTGAGCGCCACCAGCGTCTGGCCTTTGCCCTCCAGCTGCCGGGCGTAACGCTTGAGGCCAGCCACCGCCAGCGCGCCCGCCGGTTCCATGATGGAGCGGGTGTCGTCGAACACGTCTTTGATGGCCGCGCACACCTCATCGGTGGTTACGGTCAGCCACTCGTCCACATATTCACGGCACAGGGCAAAGGTATGTTCGCCCACCTGCTTGACGGCCACACCGTCCACGAAGAGGCCCACCTGTTCCAGCCAGACCCGCTCGCCAGCGCAGACGCTTAGGCCCATCGCGGCGCTGTCTTCAGGCTCCACACCTACGATGCGCACCGCCGGGTTGAGCGTCTTGAGAAAGGCGGCCACGCCTGCAATCAGGCCGCCGCCGCCCACCGGGACAAAGACCGTGTAAGCCCCGTCCTGCACCTGTGAGAGCAGTTCCAACCCCACCGTGCCCTGACCCGCAATCACCGCAGGATCATCAAAGGGGTGAATGAAGGTCAGTCCGCGCTGCACCTGCACCTCAAAGGCGTGGGCAGCGGCGTCACTAAACGAGTCGCCATAGAGAATCACTTCGGCTCCCCGGTCACGGCAGGCCCGCACCTTGATGTCGGGGGTGGTCACCGGCATCACAATGACCGCCCGCACACCGAGCTGCTGCGCGGAGTAGGCCACGCCCTGCGCGTGGTTGCCTGCCGAAGCGCAAATGACGCCTGCAGCCCGCTCGGCCTCGGAAAGCTGCGACATGCGGTTGTAAGCACCGCGCAGCTTGAACGAAAAGACCGGCTGCTGGTCTTCGCGCTTGAAGTACACCTGATGGCCCAGGCGCTCGGAGAGACGGGGGGCATGTTGCAGCGGCGTCCGCACGGCCACGTCGTACACACGGCTGTTGAGCACGTCACGGACCAGGTCCATGCCAAAAGGGGTGGGAGTTGAAGGTAGAACAGTCATAGGCGTCCTTAGAGAGCTAGGGATGGTGGGCAAAGTAAAAGACACAGAAAAGCGGAAGGCTGCGCCAGCTGCGCGGCGCCTTCCGCCCGGAAGAATCGCTCAGACTTCCAGCTCTTCTTGATTGATAAACGGCATCTTGCGGCGCAGCTCTTTGCCCACCGTCTCCAGCTGGTGCTCGCGCATTTTGCCGCGCTGCTCGTTCATGTGGCTAAAGCCGCCCTGATAGTCGGCGGTAAAGCGGTCCGCGAACGCTCCGCTCTGAATGTCGGCCAGAACTTGCTTCATTTCCTCTTTGGTGCGGGCATTCACGATGCGGGGGCCAGTCACGTAATCACCGAATTCAGCCGTGTTGGAAATGGAGTGGCGCATGCCTTCAAAGCCTTTTTCGTAGATCAGGTCCACAATCAGCTTGACCTCGTGCAGCGTCTCGAAATAGGCGATTTCAGGCTGATACCCGGCTTCCACCAATGTTTCAAAGCCGCTTTGAATCAGGCCGGTCACGCCGCCACACAGCACGGCCTGCTCACCGAACAGGTCCGTTTCGGTCTCTTCCTTGAACGTGGTTTCAAGCACTCCGGCGCGGGTGCAGCCGATGGCGCGGGCGTAGGCCAGCGCCGTGGCCTGGGCGTGGCCCGAAGCGTCCTGACCCACCGCGAAGATGCCGGGCATGCCCGCGCCTTCCTTGTACACCCGGCGCAGCATGTGGCCGGGGCCCTTGGGGGCCACCAGAATCACATCCACATCGGCAGGCGGGGTGATGCGGCTAAAGTGGACATTGAAGCCGTGACCGAATAGCAGGGTCTTGCCCGCGCTCAGGTGCGGGGCAATCTGCTCCTCGTACACTTTGGCCTGCTCCTCATCGGGAATCAGCAGGGCAATCACGTCGGCGGCTTTGGTGGCCTCCGCAATAGACATGACGCTGAGGCCCGCCTGCTCGGCTTTGGCGCGGCTACCGGAACCTTCGCGCAGGCCAATCACCACGTTCACACCACTGCTGTGCATGTTCTGGGCGTGGGCATGGGCCTGGCTGCCGTAGCCGATGACGGCCACCGTTTTGCCTTCGAGGGGCTGCATGGAAACGTCGGCGTCGTAGTACATTTTTGCGGTCATGGTGGGTCTCCTTAAAGGGAACGAAGGGTGAAAACGGGGGCAGAAAGGGGCAAGTGGGACTCTGGGGCTACTGCTCACCCCCATCCCGGCTGCTGGCCTCACGGGGCTGCGGCACTGGGCTCAGGCCCGAAGCCAACGCCGCCAGCGCCTGCGACTCACCGCCATAGACGTGGCTGGCGATATCGGCATTGGAACCACGAATCAGCGCGGCCCGGCCAGTGCGCATGGTTTCCAGAATCCCGAAGGGCCGCATCTGCTCAATAAAAGCCGTGATTTTGCCTTCGTCGCCAGTGACCTCAAACATCAGCGCCTGACGCCCAGCGTCCACAATGCGGGCGCGGAAATCTTCGGCCATCTGGCGGACCTCCAGCCGGGTGTCCTTGTCCACACGCACTTTGAGCAGTACCAGCTCGCGATCCACGTACTTTTCCTGGCTGTGGTCAATGATTTGCAGGACATCGTGCAGCTTTTGCAGCTGGCGCATGGCCTGCTCCACCACGCCGCGCTCCCCGCCCACCACAAACGTCATGCGTGAGATACCGGGAGTTTCGGTGGCCCCCACGCTGAGGCTCTTGATGTTGTAGCCACGCCGCCCAAACAGCGCCGTGATGCGGGTCAGCACGCGGGGTTCATCGCGCACCAGGGCCGAAACAAGATGTTCGCCGCTCACCGCTCACCTCCACGTTGGGCGTCCAGCGCCATGATGGGCACGGCTTCCATGTCATCGCCGGGGGCTTCCACACCATCCGGGCTGTCCTGTACCGTTCCAGTCTGCATCACCCCAGCCCGCACCGGCTCCGTTTCCAGCATCTCGGAGAGCGAGGCCCCAGCAGGCACCATCGGAAACACATGGTGCTGACTGGGCACCACCACTTCCAGCAGCGCCGACCCCGGATGGTTCAGCCAGCCCTCCAGAGCTTCATCCAAACTGGCGCTGTCCTCGGCCCGCCAGCCCGGCACCCCGTAGGCGTCGGCCAGCTTGAGAAAATCAGGGTTGGAGTGGCCCAGCTCCACTTCTGAGTAGCGCTCACCGTGAAACAGCTCCTGCCACTGGCGCACCATTCCCAGATACGAGTTGTTGATGATACAGATTTTGACGTTGCGGATGTCCGCGTGCTTCAGGGTTGCCAGCTCCTGCGCGGTCATCTGAAAGCCGCCGTCACCGGCAATCACCATGCTCACCACATCCGGCTCGGCCAGCGCGGCCCCGATGGCTGCCGGAAAGCCAAAGCCCATCGTGCCCAGGCCGCCGGAGTTCAGCCAGCGGCGCGGACGCTCAAAGCGGGCCAGCTGCGCGGCCAGCATCTGGTGCTGCCCCACATCCGAGCTAAGAATGTCATCCGGGCCGAGCCGGGCCACGACCTGCCGCACCGCCTGCGCGGCTCCCCAGACTTCGGGGTGGTGGCCCCGGCCCTTCCACTCTTCCAGCTGAGCCAGCCAGTCGGGACGCTCCGGAATCTGTGACGGTGCCTGCTCTTTCAGGGCGCGGGCCACCTGCGCGGCGTCTGCACGGACCGGGCAGTGGGTGGACACGATTTTGCCCAGCTCGGCAGCGTCCAGGTCCACATGGATGATGCTGGCCCGTGGAGCAAAGTCGCGCACCCGCCCAGTCACGCGGTCATCAAAGCGCAGGCCGATGCCCAGCAGCACGTCCGCCTCGCTGATGGCGCGGTTGGCCGCCACACTCCCGTGCATGCCTGGCATCCCCAGCCAGAGCGGGTCAGAGGCCGGAAACGCCCCCAGGCCCATCAGGGTGGTGATGACCGGAATGTTCCAGGCGTGGGCCAGCGCCGTGACCTCCGCAGCAGCGTCCAGCGCCCCGCCGCCCACCATCATTACCGGGCGCTCGGCCTGAGTCAGCAACTCCAGCGCCGCCGCCAAAGCAGCTGGCTCCGGCTCACGCGGGGGCAGTGGCGGGTGGGGCCGCAGGTCCGCTGGGCGGTACTCGCAGGCAGCCAGCTGCACATCTTTGGGGATGTCCACCAGCACCGGACCGGGCCGCCCACTGCGGGCAATATGGATGGCCTCGGCAATCACTCGGGGCACATCTTCGGCGCTGCGGACGATGTAGTTGTGCTTGGTGACCGGCAGGGTAATGCCGGTGATGTCGGCTTCCTGAAAAGCGTCGGTGCCGATGAGATGACTGGCCACATTGCCAGTAATCGCCAGCAGCGGCACGCTGTCCAGCATGGCGTCGGCCAGGCCAGTGACCAGATTGGTCGCGCCGGGGCCGGAGGTGGCCAGCACCACGCCCAGTTGGCCGGTGGCCTTGGCCCAGCCCTCGGCGGCGTGGATAGAGCCCTGCTCGTGGCGGCCCAGGATGTGGCGAATCTGCGGAAAAAAGGTCAGGGCGTCGTACACCGGCATGATGGCCCCGCCGGGATAGCCGAATACGGTGTGGACGCCGTGGGCTTCCAGACTGGCCCACAGGGCACCGGCACCGCTCCAGCGAATATCGGGAGAATCTTGGGTTGGGGTCATGGCAGGCTCTCCAGAAAAAGGGTGAGGCGAAAGGGGGCAGGGCGAAGAACTATGGCTCAGGGAAACTAAAAACCCCCACCGGGAGGGGTGGGGGAAGAAACGACGCCAGGATTTCTGGTCTAGTTTTCCCCTGGACCAGAAATTAGTACGATGACAGCCGTAAGCAACATAGTTGGAGCAACTTTACGCTCATCATTGCCGGGCGTCAACCCCTTGCCACATGTGCGGAAATCCCTATGCTGGGAAGATGGATAAGGACCAAGCGAACGCCACACAAGGTCAGGAGACCGAAACCCCTGGGACACCCGCAACCCGCAGACTGAACTGGAACTCATATCAGGTCACTGAAGGCGACGAAAAGGCTCCCAACCGCGCCATGCTGCGTGCCGTCGGCTTCGGCGATGATGATTTCGGCAAGCCAATTGTGGGGGTAGCACACGCCCAGAGCAACATCACCCCGTGCAACAACGGCCTGGGCGAGCTGGCCGGAGCCATCACCGGGGCCATCCAGGCGGCGGGCGGAATGCCTCAGGTGTACGGCACCATTACCGTCAGCGACGGCATCAGCATGGGCAGCGAGGGCATGAAGTGCAGCCTGGTCAGCCGCGAAGTGATTGCCGACTCAATTGAAGCCGTGTCACGGGCGCAGTCGCACGACGGGGTGATTGTGGTGGGTGGCTGCGACAAGAACATGCCCGGTGCCATGATCGGCATTGCGCGGCTGAATATCCCGGCCATCTTTGTGTATGGCGGCACCATCAAGCCGGGGCACCACGGCGGTCAGGACCTGACCATCGTGAGCGTGTTCGAGGCGGTAGGGGCTTACGGCGCAGGCAAGATGAGCCGCGAGGATTTCGAGGCAATTGAGCGCAAAGCCTGCCCCGGCAACGGCTCATGCGGCGGCATGTACACCGCCAACACCATGAGCAGCGCCTTTGAAGCGATGGGCATGAGCCTGCCTTACTCGAGCACCATGAGCGCTGTGGACGCCGAAAAAGCCGACTCGGCAGCGGAGTCGGGCCGCACCTTGATTCAGCTGATTGAGCAGAATTTGCGCCCCCGCGACATCCTGACCAAAGAAGCCTTCGAGAACGCGATTACCGTGATCATGGCGGTGGGCGGCAGCACCAACGCCGTGCTGCACCTGATGGCGATTGCCCACGCCATGCAGGTGGAACTGACGCTGGAAGATTTTGAGCGTATCCGGGAGCGCACCCCGGTGTTCTGCGACCTGAAGCCCAGCGGGCAGTACGTGGCCACCGACCTGCACGCCGTGGGCGGCATTCCCCGCGTGATGAAGATGCTGCTCAGGGCCGGGCTGCTGCACGGCGACTGCCTGACCGTGACTGGGCGCACCGTGGCCGAGAATCTGGCGGACGTGCCCGACGAGCCGGACGCAGGCCAGGACGTGATTCGGCCCTTTGACCAGCCGGTCTATGCCGATGGGCACCTGGCCATCCTGAAGGGTAACCTGGCCCCCAGCGGCAGCGTCGCCAAAATCAGCGGCCTCAAGAGCATCAAGATCACTGGCCCGGCCCGCGTGTTTGACAGCGAGGAAGCGTGCATGGCCGCCATCATGGAAGACCGCATTCAGCCCGGCGATGTGATTGTGATTCGCTACGAAGGCCCCAAAGGCGGCCCAGGCATGCGCGAAATGCTCTCGCCCACCTCCGCCATCATCGGCAAGGGCCTGGGCGACAGCGTGGGCCTGATCACCGACGGGCGCTTTTCGGGCGGCACCTTCGGGCTGGTGGTAGGTCACGTGGCCCCGGAAGCCTACGTGGGCGGCCCGATTGCGCTGGTCCACGAAGGCGACACGATTGAGCTGGACGCCGAGAAGCTGGAACTGAACCTGCATGTGGACGACGCCGAATTGCAGCGCCGCCGCAGCGAATGGGTGCAACCTGCCCCCAACTACACGCGGGGCGTACTGGCGAAATACGCCCGGCTGGTCAGCGGTGCCGAGCGCGGCGCAGTCACCGACTAAGCGAGAGGGTGCAGAGATTGTGATCTGTATCTAGGCTGTGCAAAGATACCAAACAGCCCCTCAAGGCTGAGAAGCATGACAGGAGAAGTGTTTTCCCCGTGCAGGCGGGGATGTTCCGGAGCGTGACCTATGACAATGCCTGAGAATCTCGTTTTCCCCGTGCAGGCGGGGATGTTCCGTCACGGGTTTGTAACTACACTCCACCGCAGTCGTTTTCCCCGTGCAGGCGGGGATGTTCCGCCCGTCATGCCCAGGGCGCTGATGATTTGCGTGTTTTCCCCGTGCAGGCGGGGATGTTCCGAACTCCAGACTGTCGCGCGGACTACTCGCATTGTTTTCCCCGTGCAGGCGGGGATGTTCCGCACGCGCCGGGCAGCCCCCGCGCCGAGTTCTGGTTTTCCCCGTGCAGGCGGGGATGTTCCGCTTACATCAGGGAACATTACCGCGACCCAGAGGTTTTCCCCGTGCAGGCGGGGATGTTCCGCTGCGCCCGCAGGGGGAGGCGGCTGGATGGTGGTTTTCCCCGTGCAGGCGGGGATGTTCCGCGGTGCTGCTGCTGACCCGCTGCACCCGCCTGGTTTTCCCCGTGCAGGCGGGGATGTTCCGGCGGCGCGGGAAGGGCGCATCGCTGACGCCCGGTTTTCCCCGTGCAGGCGGGGATGTTCCGTCGGTGATGGAGTTTATGACCTGCCAGATGGGGTTTTCCCCGTGCAGGCGGGGATGTTCCGAAGCCTGGGAAATCCTGGGCATTTCCGGCGAGGTTTTCCCCGTGCAGGCGGGGATGTTCCGTTTTCCACGCCATCGCCCTCTACCGTCACATGGTTTTCCCCGTGCAGGCGGGGATGTTCCGCGGGGCCGTGAGTACCAGCAGGCGGGCGCGGCGTTTTCCCCGTGCAGGCGGGGATGTTCCGCGGCAGCCCAGGTGTTGAGAGTAGCTATGGCGGTTTTCCCCGTGCAGGCGGGGATGTTCCGCGCCTTCACCCTGGTGCAGACGCTCTGGCAGAGTTTTCCCCGTGCAGGCGGGGATGTTCCGCGCAGTTCTCGCCTGAGCGGGGAACGTCGGCCGTTTTCCCCGTGCAGGCGGGGATGTTCCGAGGCGGATGCAATCTGCGCCCTGATTCCCGAAGTTTTCCCCGTGCAGGCGGGGATGTTCCCCCATCGCGTTTATTGCGACGGGGCCAGCAAACGTTTTCCCCGTGCAGGCGGGGATGTTCCGGGTGCGCTAAAGGCCCAGCGTCGGATGCAGGGGTTTTCCCCGTGCAGGCGGGGATGTTCCGCGTGAAACCGGCCCCAATCGTGAACGGCGCGCGTTTTCCCCGTGCAGGCGGGGATGTTCCGACTTCACTGACCGCACTCCCAATTATGGCGATGTTTTCCCCGTGCAGGCGGGGATGTTCCGAAAATGGCCGTGGACGTGAAACCGGCCCCAATGTTTTCCCCGTGCAGGCGGGGATGTTCCGCTCGTAACCTGCAAAGGTCTTGCCGTTGGTCAGTTTTCCCCGTGCAGGCGGGGATGTTCCGCTCGTAACCTGCAAAGGTCTTGCCGTTGGTCAGGTTTCCCCGTGCAGGCGGGGATGTTCCGCCCCCCGAACCTGAACGGAACGGGGGCTGGGTGTTTTCCCCGTGCAGGCGGGGATGTTCCGTGCAACTCCTGAATCCTGAGCGCATCCGGTTGGTTTTCCCCGTGCAGGCGGGGATGTTCCGCTCCTCTACTGGACCGGCTACGTCCTGGGCACGTTTTCCCCGTGCAGGCGGGGATGTTCCGGTGGGCACCTCCACGCCGTCCACTGTCATGTGGTTTTCCCCGTGCAGGCGGGGATGTTCCGCACCTGGAGGCGTACCGCACTGCCGCTGAGGCGTTTTCCCCGTGCAGGCGGGGATGTTCCGTTTGGCGGCGCAGTGGCCGCACTTCCGGCAATGTTTTCCCCGTGCAGGCGGGGATGTTCCGACTTGTACTCCGTGGTTTGCCAGAACAGGAAAGTTTTCCCCGTGCAGGCGGGGATGTTCCGTTTGGTCAGCAACCGGATGCGCTCAGGATTCAGTTTTCCCCGTGCAGGCGGGGATGTTCCGGCATCGCTGGTTTGCCACCCCTTGACCACGTTGTTTTCCCCGTGCAGGCGGGGATGTTCCGGCATCGCTGGTTTGCCACCCCTTGACCACGTTGTTTTCCCCGTGCAGGCGGGGATGTTCCGGTCTCTTCATCCCCGGCAATGGCGCGGCATTCGTTTTCCCCGTGCAGGCGGGGATGTTCCGAACTCTCTTCTCAGCCAATGGAGAGCTTTTTGGTTTTCCCCGTGCAGGCGGGGATGTTCCGCCGAAATGGGCCACCAGGGCGCATAGCGCCCGGTTTTCCCCGTGCAGGCGGGGATGTTCCGTGGAACCGGAGCCGGAGCCGACGCCGGAACCGGTTTTCCCCGTGCAGGCGGGGATGTTCCATCTTTTTCCCACCCTCCCGCGCCCCCTCACCCGCATGCGGCATCATGGGCCCTGTGAAGCTCACGGTTCTTGGCAGTACAGGCAGCATCGGCACACAGACGCTCGACGTGGCGCGGCAGCGCGGCTGGCGGGTGGAAGCACTGGCAGGCGGACGCAACCTGGACCTGCTGGAAGCCCAGGTGCGTGAGTGGCAGCCCGCCGCCGTGGCGGTGGCCGAGGCGAGCTACGCCCAGGCCAAAGCCCGCTTCGGTCAGACCGAAGTGGTGCCGCTGGAGGAGCTGGCCGTCCGTGAAGCCGACGTGGTGGTCAACGCCATCGGGGGCCTGCCAGGCCTCTCCCCTACCCGCGCTGCACTGGAAGCGGGCCGGGCCGTAGCGCTGGCGACCAAGGAAGCGATGGTTACCGCCGCGCCCCTGATCTGGGCAGCGGCAGCGCAGGGTGGCGGCAGTCTGGTGCCGATTGACTCGGAGCACACCGGCATCTACCAGTGCTTGGTGGGCGAACGCCTCAGCGACGTGGCCGAGCTGATCCTGACCGCGTCGGGGGGGCCGTTCCGTCTCGGCCCTGTTGACCTGAGCGGGGTGACACCTGAGCAGGCACTGAACCACCCCAGCTGGAGCATGGGCCAGAAAATCACGGTGGACAGCGCCACGCTGCTCAACAAGGGCCTGGAAGTGATGGAGTGCGCGGCACTCTATGGTCTGCCACTCTCGCAGGTGCGGGTGGTGGTGCATCCACAGAGCATCATGCACGCGGCAGTGCGCTGGCGCGACGGCAACCTCAGTGCCAACTTTGGCCCCACCGACATGCGGCTGTCCATTGCCTACGCCACCGAGGCAGCGGCGGCGGGCGGCATGACCCGGCCAGGCGAAGTGGTAGGAGCGCAGCGCGGTGAAGGCGCAGCCGAACATCTGGCCTGGCCGCTGGAAGGACAGTGGGAATTCCACGCGCCCGACCTGGCACGCTTCCCCGCACTGGCACTGGCCTACCGTGCGGGTGAGGCTGGGGGCCTGCTGCCCGCCGCCCTCAACGCTGCTGATGAGGTCGCCGTGCCTGCCTTCCTGGCCGGAAACATCGGGTTTCTGGATATTCCCCGCGTCATCGAGCAGGTGCTGGACGAGTGCCCCCAGGAGTCGCTGAATTGGGACACTCTGGAGGGTGTGCAGGACTGGGCCACCCGCCGGGCGCAGGAACTGTGCAGCACTTCGGATAGGGTGCAGCCATGAACCCCATGCAGGCCATTGCGGCGGCCCTCAGCCCGCAGGGCATCCTCTGGACGCTGCTGCTGCTGAGCGTGATCACAGCGCTGCACGAGCTGGGCCACTACTGGGCAGCCCGCAAGCAGGGCGTAAAGGTGGACTCGTTCAGCGTGGGCATGGGGCCAGTGCTCCTGCGCAAACAGTGGCGCGGCACCGAGTGGCGCATCTCGCTGCTGCCGATTGGCGGATACGTGCAGATAGACGGCATGGCCCCAGAAGAAGCCTCCGACGGCACACTGAGGCATGCCAGTACCGGCTTTGCGGCGCTGCCCCCGCTGGGCCGTATTGGGGTGTTGTTGGCCGGGCCACTGGTCAACCTGCTGCTGGCCATTGGCCTGATGACCGTCACCTTCAGCGCCCTGGGCGTGGCTGCCAATGACCGCATCCGGGTGGGCGAGGTGATCGCAGGGTCACACGCCGAGCGCCTGGGCCTGCGCGTGGGCGACGACATTGTGGCGCTCGACGGTCAGGACATTCCCGACCAGGCTGAGATTGCTGGCAAGACTGGCCCCGGCTACCTGCTGCTGGGCGAACTGCTTAACGAGGCCGGGCCGCATACCCTGACTGTGCAGCGCACCGGCGAGGCTGAGCAGCGCCAGCTGGCCTTCGACTGGACGCCAACGCTCAATGGTGAGCGGCAACTGCTGGGCATTCGCTACGGCCCGGGCAGCCAGCCGGTAAGCGTGCTGCAGGCCCTGGGCCGCTCACTGCAAACCACCGCCGAGGCCGTGCCGCTGGTCGTGAATTCCTTTGCGGGGCTGCTGGGCGAGATGCTCAGTCTGAACCTCAAGGGCGAGCAGACCGACGATGTGGGCGGCCCCATCCGCATCACCGAGACGGTCAGTCAGGCAGCGGCACTGAACGGCTGGGCCCTGGTCCAGATTGCCACCCTGCTCAACCTGTCGCTGGCCGTCTTCAACCTGCTGCCTATTCCGGGCCTGGACGGTGGCCGCATCGCCCTGGTCCTGATCGAGATGCTGCGGGGCCGCCCGCTCACCTTTCAGCAGGAGCAGAGCGTCACCGCCGCCGGGTTCTTGTTCGTCATGCTGCTGATGGCGTTCGTGCTGGTGCGGGATGTGACGCGGTTCTTCTGAATCTGGGCCAGCGGGCGGGCGGGCGGGCGCTGTTAAACTTCCAGCATGTCAAGCCCCGAAACAGTCACAGAGCAGGCAATCTGGGACTTTGTTCACGCCTATGACGCCACCATAGAGACGCTGCCTGACGCCTTCCAGTTTGGTGACTCGCCCGATATGGCAGACCGGCTGCTGGCGCTGGTCCTGTCGGGTCAGAAAGTCGCCACCACCGGCTGGCCTGCCGACCCCAGCATTTACCCTGGGATGCTGTCCATTGTATTGGACGGCCAGGGTCAACCGGGTGCCCTCATCCGAACGGTCAAGGTGGAGCAGGTCCCATTTTTGCAAGTGACCGCCGAATTCGCCGCTGCAGAGGGCGAAGGCGACCTGACGCTGGACTGGTGGCGCGACGCCCACCGCACATTTTTTGGCCGTCAGCAGACAGACCGGCCTTTTGGCGACGCCGAGCGGGTGCAGTGCGAAACGTTTGAAGTGGTGTGGCCTGAGCCTGCTGCCCCGGCAGTCCCGAACGCTGACTCGCCGGTCAGCCGGAACTTCCCGCCCAGGGACCGCACCGAATAAGGCGGTATTCCCGGCCCAGAGCGCGTTCCAGCGCATCCAGAAACCTACTGACCTCGCCGTGAAAGTGCGCCTCTTCCCCTTCATTCCAGGGCATAGGCGGTCCATACCACCCCACAGCGTCGTCCCAACGTTCCATCAGGGCTTCTCCCCAGAGGGTCAGGTCACGCGGCAACATCAAGTCGCGCAGGGATACTGGATAGTCGAAACACTGCCGGGCGTTCTCATTGGCACTCCACAGGCAGATATGGGTACCAGACTCGAAGAAAAACCGGAACTCATAGACCGGTTCGCGCAGGTCATCAGCTGAAATGGACCGCACGGCAGGCATGCCCAAGGTTTGCATGACAGGGTTAAAGGTTAACCGTTCGGGTTCAGCTTCCAAAGGATTGCGCTGGGATGTTCGGTCCCGAGGTGCTGTGGGCAGACTTTAGAGCATTTGACATAAGAATATTCCAGGATAGGCGTGGGTCATCCAGGCGGAAATGTCTTGTGTGG
>NZ_BNAL01000006.1 GCF_014653275.1 Deinococcus piscis | reverse complement strand
GCGGGATCAAAAGATGCATTCGTATTCGGGCCAATACCGTGGTAGACGGTGAATATGCTCGTGACTGTTTCGCGTCACTGGAGCCTTGTCAAACACGAGCCCTGTTTGAAAAGGCCTGGGTTCAGGGCAGCTGGATGCGAGTAGTCGCGACGCTCTCCCCAGAGGGAGAGCGGGTCATTGTCGCTTCAGACTTATCCGTCTGGGACACGCTCACTATCTATAGGCAGCGCTGGGCCATCGAAACCACCTTCTCTGCCATGAAATCCAGAGGGTTGAATCTGGAGCAAACCCACATGACCAACCCGGAGCGGGTGGGGAACTTGTTTGGGCTGCTGACCCTAGCCCTGACCTGGATGCTGCGTGTGGGTGAATGGCGGACTGAACAGCAACCCATAAGTGTCAAAACACATGGTCGCCCTGCGGTCAGCAGGGCGAGGTACGGGTATGAGGAGCTGAGCCGTGCGCTGCGGTGGGGCGGGGAGAAATTCAGGCTCTTCCTGGACCTCTTGAGGACTCCATTTCCTGCGCCAGGAGGGGCCGAAAGGCAACCTGTCAGGTACTGAGCCGTCGCTCTCAGCGCCTGTGGTGGTGGCTCGCCCAAACCACCCACCCAGACCCCTCCGACAACGCCTCCTCCTGCCGAAGTGGTCACACTGAGCGGCGCAGTGGCGCAGGGCCGAGGGCAAGAAGCTGTAGCCGGAGCCACCGTGACCGTAAAGGGCGGCGGCACCGCACAGACAGACGCCAACGGCCTATTTAGCGTCAGCGCCCCCAAAGGACTGGCTGAAGTCACCATCAGCAAGGCGGGCCACGCCAGCACCCGAGTGGTGGGCCTGAACACGGCGGAAACCACCGAGATTGAGGAAATCCTGCGGCCTGCCTTTGATGCGGCAGCAACCACCAAAGCGCCCAGCATGAGCCTCAGCGTGCTGCGCGGTGACCCCGCCGAACCAGGCAACTGGGACGACCTGGAAACCGGCGAAGTGCTCAATACCTACGGGGAAGACATCACCATCGCCGTCAAGGTGCAGGTGGACGACCCGGAGATGAATACCTTCAAGACCGGTGTGGCGAGTATCGAGGTGGCCGGTGGAACCAGCGGGCATCTGAACGCGGGCCTGACCCGCAACCTTTTCGGCGACCCACGCGGCGATGTCACGTCTTTCAGCTTCAGCGCAAGCGAGCTGGCGGCCTATCAGGGCAAGGTGAACCTGCATGTGACCGCCTACGACCTGAACGGCAACCGTGTCCACCTGATTCAGCCGCTCAATGTGTTGTCGCCCAAGAACACCAACGCGGTGCTGGCCCCGCAAAATGTGAATCCCTTGGCCGTGACCTTTGCTGACAACCTGACCTTTGGGCCCCAGAGTGTGCAGCCTGAGGTACGCGCTGCACTGCTAGAACAGCTCAGTGGCCTGAAGGCTTCGGCGCTCAACCAGCCTGGCCTGTCCCCCATGGCCGCGCCAGATGACGCGAGCCTGTGGGTTGACGTGCCCTTCAGCTATCCGAGCAAAGACCTGCCACGCGCCTTTGAACTGTGGCGGTCCTTTGACGGCAAAACCTTTAGCAAGGTCTTCTCGGCTGCGCCTCAGCGTGTGGCAGCGGGCACCAGTGGCCGCTACATGATGCGTGACACCAGCCCGTTGCTGACCCCTGGCCGGGAAGTGTTCTACAAGGTCCGGGCCGTGAGCGACTCAGGGGCCGCCAACTCCGAGATGGGCAACACCACACCTCTGGGCCGCTACACCGTCAACCTGGTTTCGCCCAGCCAAGCGCAGACCCTGGTGAGCCTCAAGCCCACCTTTACCTGGACCAGCACGGGGGCCAGCGACTTGACCGTCAGCAATGTGATCGTGCTGGACCGCGTGCAGTCCGAAGGAGCCACGGTGGCCTGGCTCAGCGAGGAAATGGAGAATCAGGAGCGTGCAGAGTACAACTTCGACGGCTCCGCTGCTCAGCCGCAGCTTCAGCCATATCACGCCTACGAATGGCAGCTCGCCTCGGTCACCATAAACGCAGAGGGTGACGCCCTGGCGGTGGCTGCCGACTACTTCAATCTGTACAACGTCTATGCGGCCAAATCTGGGCCGGTCCATGAATTTGTCACTGGAGGAGCACAATGAATCACCGACAGCACTTTGCGGGAATCCTGGGCCTGTCACTGCTGCTGGCCAGCTGCGGCCAGACCTCTACTCCCCCGCTCCACTCGGCACCGGGGCCAACTCCAACTGCACCCGGTCAGGCAGTCCCTGAACTGGACGGTGACCGCATCGCCCACCAGCTCATTGTGGGCCTGGACGCAGGCGGCGACCTCAACGCTGTTCTTACGGCGCTGGACGCCCGCTTGGTGGACCGCAATGAACGGCTGGGCGCGGTCCTGATAGAAGTGCCGCAGGGCCGCAGCCTGGAAAAAGCAGCGGGGCTCCTGCGCGGCGTGGCGGGCGTCAGGTACGCCGAACCCAACTACGTCGCGTCCAAGCCAGTACAGCTGGAAAGCCAGTCGCCACTGGGCGCTCAGAGTGTGTACGGCGGCCTGAACGACCCGGAAATCGGCTACCAGTGGTTCCTGCGCAGCATGAAAGCGGCTGAGGCCTGGAAAACCACCACCGGTAAAGGCATCCGTATTGCGGTGGCCGATGAGGACATTGACCGCCACCACCCCGACCTGGCCGCCAACATCGCCTATCCAGGCTACGATTCGCCCAACAATACGTTGATCACCCCGGCAACCCCGCATGACGGAATGGGCCAGCACGGCACCTGGGTGGCCGGAACAGCCGCCGCCGTGGGCAACAACGGCATCGGCGGCGCAGGGGTGGCCCCTGACGCCAGCATTGTGCCGGTGACGATTACCCACAGCGGCACAGGCGCGTCCTACTGGGATTCAGCCAGAGCCTTCGTCTGGTCGGTGAACGGCCCTGACAACCTGGCTCCTGGCGACGCTGGGGACGCCGACACCCCCGCAGGCCGCAGCGGCTACGTGGACATCGTCAACTACTCGTTTGGCGGTGACAACTACTCGCAGATTCTGCGCGAAGGCATTGAGTATGTGCTGCAACATGGCGTGGTTTTTGTGACCTCGGCGGGCAACACGCCCACCACTGGCTCATCTTCCGGCGCTTGGGTGCCGGGCGTCATCTCGGTGGCCGCCACCACGGCCACTGATACGCGCACCACTTTCTCCAACCGGGGTGGACACCTCAGCGTGGCTGCGCCGGGTGAAAACATCTGGGTGCCTGGCACCCGCAGCCGCATCAACGACCCCAGCGACAACACCTACGCCTACGTAAACGGCACCTCGTTTGCAGGGCCGGCCACCGCGGGTGCAGCGGCCCTGGTGCTGGCTGCCGCCGCCGAAAAGGACGCGTCCGGGGCCATCAACCGCGTGAACCTGACCCCCGCTCAGGTTCGGCACATTCTGGAAGACACCGCCCACAGCCCCACAGGCGGCTACACCACCGACCTGGGCTACGGCGTGGTGCGGGCTGACCGCGCTGTAGACATGGCGCTGAACGACGCCTCCAACCGCGTCGAAAAGGGGGCCAGCCTGGATATGCGCTTTGTGGCGCAGTCAGACCCCAGCGTGGGCATTCCGTTGGTGGGCGTAACGCTCAAGGGCTCCGAGCGGCGTCCAGACCAACTGCTGTACGGCCAGTCGGCAGCGGGAGCTTTCGTTTATCCCTCGGGTCACACCAGCTTCTATGAGATTGACGCAGGCGACTATCAGCTGTTTGCTTCCGGTCCGCGTCCCATCCTGACGGGCACCGCTCCTGGTAGCAGCGTGGCCAGCGTCAGCCTGAGCCCCGGCGAGCGGCGCACGCTGGGCGACCAAGCGGGCGTGCCGCTGGCCGTGGCCTTGCCTGCCGACCCCTACGAGCCCAACAACACGCCCGCCCAGGCCACAGCCATCACTTACGGACAGGGACTCGAAGCCGTGATGGGCGAGCGCGATACCGACCTGTACCGCTTCAGCGCCCAGGCTGGTGAAACCGCATTCATCGGCACGCAGACCCTGCTCGGCTCACCCGACCTCAAGGTGCGTGTCCTGGACGGCAGCGGCAAAGAGCTGGCTGTCAACGCCAGCTTCCGCAGCGGCCTGCGTGACGCGGCGCTGGCCTTCCGGGTGCCCGCCAGCGGCCAGTACTTTGCCGAAATCACCGACGAAGGAGTCGGCGGAGCGTTCAACACCTATCTGGTGGGCCTGACCCGCTGGAAAGGCCAAGCCCCCGAACAGAACGAAGCTGGCCGCGTGACCAACGATACCTTTGGCGGCGTGGACTGGAGCAAAGCCCTGGGTACGGCTGTGGGCGAGACATACGAAGCCACCCTCGCCACCAATACCGATGTGGACACCTTCCGCCTGAGCGCCCGCGCAGGTCAAACCCTGGTCATTGACACTCTGGCACACGAAAGCGGCAAG
Organism: Deinococcus piscis; assembly: GCF_014653275.1. Taxonomy (GTDB): domain Bacteria; phylum Deinococcota; class Deinococci; order Deinococcales; family Deinococcaceae; genus Deinococcus; species Deinococcus piscis. The sequence goes on along the minus strand of NZ_BNAL01000006.1, from coordinate 96,833 downwards.
CCTGACCTGATGCTGGGCCTGTTCGATGCTCAGGGACAGCTGCTGGCCAGCAACGACGACTTTACCGGCCAGGACTCCATGGTGACTTTCGAGGTGCCCAGCGACGGCGAGTATTTTGTGGCCGCAGGCAGCTACAACGCCGAGAGCAAAGGCACCTATACCATCAGCTTCATGGAGAAACCCGGCCAATAGAGCCTTTCTGTAGCGCACTGACCTGTAGCGCACTGACCTGTAGCGCGTTGACTGTCCCTGTTCTGCCAGTAATGCCGACGTCACCTCACCGGAAAAAGCCCGCCCCGAAGTGGAGGCGGGTTTTTTGCGATTTCTGTTGACCTCGGTTTGAACGCTCAAATCCTTGGCGATTCAGCCGCAATCGGTATCAGAGGACGTCGTCAGCGGTGCCACGCTTGCGGAGGTTGTTCTGGGTCTTGCGCCAGCGCAGGGCCTTCACGATGGCCGGAGCCGCAGCGTTGAGCGGCAAGTCATAGGCCGGGAACCAGACGCGCTCCTCGGAAAATTTCAGCTTCATCTTGAATACGCCGTAGGAATGCTTGGATTCATCCAGCTCGCGGGGAATGCCCCAGAAGTCAAAGACCCGGTAACCGTGCTTTTTGGCGTCCAGCAGAGCGTTCCAATAAAAAGCGTCGGGGGCTTTGGCGTCCTTGCGGGGCGAACCGTCGGCGGTGGGGCGGTCGTCGCGCACGCTGCCGCCGTACAGGTAGCAGGTGGTGTCGCCCAGAGCCAGGAAAAAGCCGCCGGCCAGAGCGCGGCCTTCGTGACGCGAGAGGAGCAGATAGCTTTCGCCGCCGTACTTGTTGCCCTCGCGCAGCATCGTTTCGTAGTAGGCGCGGGGAAAAGCGCCCAGCTTGGCCCGCTCGTTGGTGGCGGTAAAGATTTCCCAGAAGCCCTCGAAGTCGGTGCTGCGTCCCGCTTCTACGCCGCGCTTCTCGGCGGCACGGACGTTGCGGCGGGCCATAGAATGCAGCTCCGCGAACAGCTCTTTTTCGCCCGCATCCAGCCGCTTGATAATGGTGTGCTCGGGCTGCTCGGTGGCGGCGCGCTCAAAGGGACCGAACCCTGCGGGGATGTTCTGATCACCCTCGCCAGCAGGCAGCATCAGCGGCGGCTCGATCTTGAGCAGAGTATCGCTGGGGCGGCGCACCGCCTGCACCGCCTGGCCGAACTCCGGCAGCAGGTCCGTGTCCAGAATTGCGGGGCCACGCGGAGCATACAGGGTAGAAAAACCGGGAATCAGCCGCTTGCGAATCAGCTGCACCGCCCCCACCGTCTCTGCGCCGCGCTGAAGCAAGTAGCGCTCGGGCTGCTGGCCCAGCACCCGCCGCGCCTCGCCGTAGCCCCAGCCTTGCAGGGGGCTGCTGAGGGGCATGGTGGCCACCACATCGTTGTAGGCCTGAGGGTCGGTTGCAGGAATCAGCTGAATCGTCGGCTTAGACACAGCTTGGATTGTAGCAGTGGCCCTGGCCGGGAGCAGAAGGCAGGGAAAAGTAGAAGGCCGCAGGCGAAAAGGGCACCTGCCGCGCTACAAACGGCCTTGGCTTCACCGGGAGGAAGGCAGGCCGTCCCAGAAGCGCTGCATATCGGCAGGAAGTGGGCTACGCAGCCGCACCTGTGCCCCGTCCCAGGGAAAATGCAAGCTGGCCGCGTGCAGGGCCTGACGTGGCAAGCCGAGGCGGCGGGTCAGCTCCGGGGTCTGGCCGGTCTCGCGGAATTCCAAGAAGGCGTCCCGCTCAGGGCCGTAGATCTTGTCACCCACCAGCGGCAGGCCCAGGTGGTACAGGTGGGCGCGAATCTGGTGCAGGCGGCCAGTCCGGGGCCGCGCTTCGATCAGGGCGTGCCCGGCGCGGCGCTCCAGCACCCGGAACGCCGTCACCGCAGGGCGGCCATCCGGCACCACCCCCTGCCGCATGATGACCCGGTTGCCCCCGCCCAGGCCCAGCTCGCCCAGAGGGGCGTCTAACTCGTAATCGCTCCAACCAGGATCACCGCGCACGATGGCCAGATAGGTTTTGGCCACCAGGCGCTGACCAAACAGCACGAAAAAGCGCCGCGCCGATTCGGCATCGCGGCTGAGCAGCAGCAGACCCGACGTTTCACGGTCCAGCCGGTGCGGTGGCCCCAGGCCCGGCTCGCCCGTCTGGCCCTGCCAGTAGCTCACCACATCTGGCACGCGGCTGCTGCCGTGGGACCGCACCGGATGGGTCAACCACAAAGCTGGCTTGTAAAGGGCGTAAAAGTCGGGATGTTCAAGCACCAGCTGGGGGCGCTCGCCCGCTTCGCCTGAGGCCACAGCCCCCTGTATGCGCTCAGCCCCCACGGGCAAAGCGCTGCTCGGCTCCCAAACGGCGCACCATGCCGCGCACCACGGTCCCGGCATGCTGGGCTACCTGCGGAAAAAAGCTGCGGTAGTCCACTTTGGCGTCGTGGTCCGCCGTGTCGCTGATGGCGCGAATCACCACGAACGGCACCCCTGCCGAAGCGCATACCTGCGCCACCGCCGCGCCTTCCATCTCGGCGCAGTGGGCACCGTAGCCCTGCAAGCGGGCCGAGCCCTCGGGCGACGCAATGAACTGATCCCCGCTGGCCACCCGGCCTTCGTAGACCTGCACGGCGCTGACTGCTCCAGCCGCCGTCAGGGCCAGGTCGCGCAGATGTACGTCGGCGGCCCAGCTCGCAGGTTCTCCAGGGATGGTGCCGAGATCGTAGCCCAGCGGGGTCACGTCCACATCGTGCTGAATCAGGTCTGTGCTGACCACCAGATCGCCCACCTTCATGGCGGGATGTACCCCACCGGCCACACCCGTAAAGATGACGCTGCTCGCGCCCTGCAGCAGCAGCACGGTGGCCGTCTTGGCCGCATTCACCTTGCCGATGCCGCCCTGGGTGAGCAAGACCGGCACCCCTTCCAGCAGGCCCCGGTACAGGGTCACGCCCAGCAGCGTCTCCTCGGTGCGTTCTTCCAACAGGTCCCGCAGCAGTCCGATCTCCTCGTCCATTGCGCCAATAATCGCTATCATGCGCCCCAGTGTACCTGCCACTTATGATGAGGTATGGCAACATCTCCCGTGCATGCTCCTGCGCCGCACCGCTTCGATGACCTGACCGCAGAAGCCGTCCGTCACCCGGTCAGTCTGAAGTGGAACACCTACCCTGCCGGAGCGCTGGCCCTGTGGATTGCCGACATGGACCTGCCCATCTCCGAGGAGCTGCGCTGCGCCCTGACCGAGCGGCTCGGTGTGCCGCTGGGCTACAGCGACGTGACCAGCGCCGCCGTGCCGCTCAAAGCCTTGCTGATTCGCCGCCTGCAAGAGCAGGGCGTCCCGGACCTGACCGGCGACCATATCCGCCTGATGCCTGCGGTGGTGCCGGGCCTGTACGCCTCGGTAGCGGCCTTTACGGCACCCGGTGAAAGCGTGGTCGCCCTCACACCCACCTATCCGCCGTTCCATATGGCGGTTCAGACGCAGGGCCGAGTCTGGCGCAGTGCTCCTCTACGCGACGATGGGCAGAGCTGGCAAATTGACTGGGACGCCCTGGAAGCCGCCATCACGCCAGACACCCGGCTGCTGCTGCTGTGCCATCCCCACAATCCCAGCGGGCGGGTCTGGACCCCACAGGAGCTGACCCGTCTGGCCGAGGTGGCCGAGCGCCATGACCTGACCGTGTGCTCGGACGAGCTGCACGCCGACCTGCGCTATCCCGGCGCACCGGCCTTTCAGTCCTTCGCTTCGCTGCCCGCTGCCGCTGAGCGCACTGTGGTGCTCACCGGCCCTGGCAAGAGCTACAACATCGCCGGTATCGGCTGTGGGGCCATGATCAGCCGCAATCCGCAGCTGTTGGCGCGGGTTCAGGACACCGTCGGCGGCCTGCTGGGACAGCCTCACCCTTTCAACGTGAGTGCCTGGGAACTGGCGCTGACCCACGCGCAGCCCTGGCTGGATGAGGTGCTGGACTACCTGGACGGCAACCGCCAGCTGATCCGTGAGTGGGCGGACGGCGAACCGTTGGTGCGTTGCCATACGCCCGAAGCCACCTATCTGGCCTGGCTGGACCTGCGGGCCCATCCAGAAGCGCAGCGGATGCAGCAGTATCTGGTGCAACAAGGCGTGGCCCTGAACGACGGCACCACCTTCACTGCGCCGCAGGAGGCCGGACAGTATCAGGGCTTTGTGCGGCTGAACTTCGCCACCTCGCGTCCGGTACTGCGTGAGGCGTTGGAGCGAATCAGCCGAGCCCTGGCGCAGCCGAGCACCTGAAGTCACAACCTCCAGGCGGGGCAGGCACGCCTAGCAGCCTGAGCCAGATGCTGTCAGCAGGGAATCAGGGGAAGCAGGTACAATACCCAGCGAACGGCGCAGAGGCGTGTGGAATAGCAGCTTATCCCCGCCCCGCGCACGCCCCCCACCACCATGTTCAGAGTTCTGCTTTTTCTGCTGGCCGCCCTGGCCCTCAGCCTACCAGCCACTGCGGTTAGCCAGGCTGAGATTCCCCCGCTTCCTTCTGACCCGCGCCCAGCTACGCCTGCACGCACCACACACGGGGCGAATACCTGGCACGGCAGCCTGTTTCAGCGTGGCCGCGAGGTGGCGGTGGGCCTGAATCTGCGCGGCAACAGCGCCGAACTCTGGTTGCCTGACCAGGGGATTCGCGGCGTGACGGTGCCGGTGACTGGCAATCCGTCCAGCACGCTGACGGTGCAGCTGAAGCACTGGCCAGGACAGCCGCAGCTCCAGCTGACCCGCAGCGGACAGGGCCAGACGGCTGTGCTGCGGGGCACCTTCCGGCAGGGCGCCTTCAGCTCGCCGCTGACGCTGTGGCCAGGCAATGTCAGCCTGCCCCCTCGCCCACAGGAACCGCGCACTCCTTTGCCGTACCGCACGCAAGACGTGACTGTATGGGGCGCTGACGCTGTCGCCCTGCGCGGCACCCTGACGCTCCCGCCGGGGCCAGGGCCTTTTCCCGCAGCCCTACTGGTCAGCGGCAGTGGACCGCAGGACCGCGACTCTACCCTGCATGGACACCGGCCCTTCCTGGTGCTCGCCGACCAGCTGACCCGTCAGGGCTTGGCTGTGTTGCGGCTGGATGACCGGGGCACCGGCGCTTCCGATGGCGACCTGTACAGCGTTCACTACCGCGACTTGGCCAGCGACGTGCAGGCGGCCGTCACCTTTCTACGGGGGCACGGTTCGGTCCGGCAAGAAGCAGTGGGCCTAATCGGCCACTCGGAAGGGGGCTCGCTGGCCGCCCTGGGCGCTCAGGGGCTGCGGCCTGTTCCAGCTTTCTTGGTGCTGCTGGGCAGTCCCGCCGTGCCGGGCCGCGAGTTGCTGGACTTGCAACTGCGCGCCCAATTGCAGGCGCAGGGACTGGGGGCCAGCGAAACCGAAGCCCGCGCCGCCCTGCAAGCTCAGTCCCTGCAGAACCACCGCGTCAGCCCTGGTCAGGGCCCACTCTCCAGCAGCGAAATCGAACAGGCCTGGCTACACTCACGGGCCTTTGTCCACTCGCCTTACTTGCAGGACTTTCTGGCCTACGACCCGCGTCCAGCCCTCCGCAGCAGCCAGGTGCCCACGCTGGCCCTGTTCGGCTCGCGTGATTTGCAGGTGCCCCCCGCTGCTGGCGCACAGCCCATGCGCGAGCTGCTGCGCGGCCCCGGCAGCGAGGTCCACGAGCTGAGCGGACTCAATCACCTGCTGCAACCGGCCCGCACCGGTCTGCCGCAGGAGTACGCCAGCATTCCCACCACCTTGGACCCCGCCGCCCTGGACCTGACCCTGCGCTGGGTCAAAGCCACGCTGGCACAGTAAAAGAAGTGAAGGCGCTCCCGCAGAGCACCATTTGCTTTACGACACGGCTGGGTGGCGCGTCACCGGGGGAATGAAGCCCAGAAATGGACGGATAGGGGCAGATTTGGGCCAGCTGGGTGGGGCATCCGGGCCTTTTTGGGTCAGATTGGGGGGAGTCTGGTGGGAAATGGTGGTAATCCAGGGAAATGGATTGCTACACTGTCGGCAGCTTGGGCGCTGGCCCAATCCGGCGGAGGAGAGACGCGGATGCCGTATGGCGAATACCCCTACAATCTTGATGACAAAGGCCGGCTGGTCATGCCACCGCCTTTCCGCGAGTTTGTGGAGGACGGCCTGATCCTGACACGCGGCATGGAAGGCTGCCTGTATGTCTTTCCGCTGGCCGGCTGGCGGCGGGTGGAAGAACAGCTTGAAGGGCTTCCTCTGACCGACGCCGGGTCACGGGCGTTCGTGCGGTTCTTCTACTCAGGAGCGGCCAAGACCCGGCTGGACGGGCAATCGCGCATCAGTGTGCCGCTTACGCTGCGCCAATTTGCCGCGCTCGACAGTCAGGCGGTGGTGGTCGGCGCCCCAGGCCGACTGGAACTCTGGAACCCTGAGCGCTGGAACGCCGCAATTGCCCAGACCTTCAGTGACGCCGCTCCCCCCACCGCCCTCCTCCAAACATTGACCGTCTGACTTTCGCCCCTTTTTCCCCACCGGATGACCATATGACCCAGGATGCCACCGCCACCACTCCAACCCTCAGCCACCTGCCCGTCTTGCCGCAGGAGGTGGTGGACGCCCTTGCTCCTGCGCCGGGGCGCGTTATTGTGGACGGAACACTGGGCGGCGCTGGGCACACCCGAATGCTGCTGGCACGCGGGGCTACCGTGATCGGCATAGACCAAGACCCCTACGCCCTGGAGCGGGTCGGGGCGGAAGGGCTGCCGGGCCTGAGCACCGTGCACGGCAACTTCCGGGATATGCAAGCACTCCTGGCCGGCATTGGCGTGACGCAGGTGGACGGCATCCTGCTGGACATCGGTGTCAGTTCGTTTCAGCTTGATGATGCAGAGCGGGGATTTTCGTACCACAGCGAAGCGGCGCTCGACATGCGCATGAGCCAGAGTGGCCCGAGTGCTGCCGACCTGGTTAATGACCTGGAAGAAGCCGAGCTGGCCGCCCTGATCTACGAATACGGCGAAGAAAAGCACTCGCGGCGGCTGGCCCGCGCCATCGTGGCCGCCCGGCAGGAAGCGCCGATTGAGACGACCACTGCGCTGGCCGACATCATCAAGCGGGCGTATCCCGGCTTTGCCAAGGGCATTCACCCGGCGCGGCGGACCTTTCAGGCCCTGCGCATTGCCGTGAATGATGAACTGGGCGCGCTCCGTGAAGGCTTGCAGGCCGCCGAAGCCCTGCTCGCTCCCGGCGGACGGCTGGGCGTGATTTCGTTTCACTCGCTCGAAGACCGGATCGTCAAGCGCTTTTTGCTGGGCAGTCGGAGGCTGACTCCGCTGACCAAACGGCCTATCGTCGCCAGCGAAGCGGAGCAGGCCAGCAATCCCCGTTCACGCAGTGCCAAACTGCGGGTCGCGGAAGTGGTAGCTGCCCCTGCGGAGGTGAACGCATGACCGCCCTCCCCGGAAAACAGCAGACCCAAGTGGCTGAGGAGGGCCGTATGCCTGCGCCCATACCGGCCCAACAGATTTCAGCGTCAGACGCTTTGCCCCAGCGGTCCGCTGCCCGGTCACGCTGGACCGACGAAGTGCTGTGGCGGCGCTGGGCCCTGCGGCTGCTGGCGGTCTGGGCGCTGCTCAGTCTGGCGCTGGTGGGCTTACGGATCATGACGGCTTCCATTCGCCCCGAACTGCGTGAGGCTCAGATTGCTCAAGAAGCACTCGTCAAGGAGCGGGACACACTCTCGCTGGAGGTGCAGAGCCTCGGCAACGCCAGCCGCATCACCGCCTGGGCGGAGGAGCAGGGCATGCTGCGCTTTGCCGATTCGCTCAAGCGCACGGCCAAGCTGAGCGGCGTGGAGGCTCCCAAGCCGGTCACGCCCACCGAGCAGCCGCTGAAGCTGGGCTGGCAGTGGGGTGCTGCCCGCACGCAGGATTCTGGCACTCAGAACTCTGGCACTCAGGATTCTGGTACTCAAAATCAGAACTCTGGCAAACAGCAGGGCACCCCATGAAGGCCCACGCGAACACTCAGCCGCAAGCAGCGCTACAGGAGCAGGGAGGCACAGCATGGAAGTAAAAATCAGAAGGCGCGCCCGCCTGCTCCAAACCATCGCGGCAGTGATTTTTCTGGGCCTGGCCTGGGGGTACGCGCAGCTCGAATGGTCGGCACCCACCAGCCTTTCGCGCTCGGTGGTGCAGGCACGCGGGGCCGTCCTGGCTGCCGACGGCACTGTCCTGGCCCGTTCGGTGGACGGCAAGCGAATCTACCCCCAGGGCCCACTGGCCGGTCAGGTCGTGGGCATGATGGGCACCGAAGAAGGTCTGGAAGGCATTGAGCACGCCTACAACCCGCAGCTGGAAAGCGGGCAGGACATCACCCTGACGCTCAATCCGCGCATCCAGGCCCAGGCCGAAGCGGCGCTGGCACGGCGCATTCCCAAGTCGGAGGGCGACTCAGGCTCGGTGATCGTGCTGGAAACCCGCACCGGGCGCATTCTGGCCGCCGCCAGCTACCCGCCCTTTGACCCCAACAACTGGCGTGATTACCAGCCCAGCGACTGGCTCAACCGCCCGCTGATGGACGTGTACGAGCCGGGCTCGCCCATCAAGGGTCTGACGGTGGCAGCAGCGCTAAACGAAGGCACCATCACCCCCAGCACGGTCTTTGATACGCCCATGCGGCGCTACGTGGGTGAGCGCTCATCGGGCAGCACCATCGGCGACTCGGTGCCCCACGAGCCCAAGTTGACCACCACTGGCGTGCTGCGCTACTCCAGCAACGTGGGCATTTCGCACATTGTGGAGACGCTGCCAGGCACCAAGCTGCGCGACTACCTGCTGGCTTATGGGTACGGCAAAAAGGTGGACCTGGGGCCCATTCCCACCCAGACCGGCATCCTCCAGCCCGAGGGCAAGTGGGATCACCTGGTCGAAACCACCAGCGGCTTCGGCCAGGGCATGAGCGGCACCACCTTGCAGCTGGCCGCCGCCTACAACGTGCTGGCCAACGACGGTCTGTACATCCCTCCCAAACTGGTTGAAGGCAGCGCAGGTGGCGAGCGGCGCGAAGTGCTGGGCAATCCGCAGGCCCGGCAAATCAAGCCGATGCTCCAAACGGCGCTCGAAGGTATCCGCCACGCAGCAGGCATCAACGGCTACTCCTGCGCGGGCAAAACCGGCACCGCCCAGATGGTCGGGGACGACGGACGCTATATGAAGGGCCAGTACAACTCCACCTACGCTGGATTTTGCCAGACGGCGGACCCGCGGATCACCATTGCGGTGATGGTTCACGGGGCCAAAGAAGACTCCGGCACCTTCCAGGGATCACAGCTGGCCGCGCCCATCTTTCAGGAGCTGTCCGCAGGCATCATCTCCATGTGGGGCCTTCCTCCTGAAGAACTGCCCGGCGGCTACTCGGTGGGCAACCCGGTCACCGTGCAGCAGGCCCAGGAGGCCGCAGACGCCAGCGCCGAGAATGCCGAGGCCAGCAGTGCGCAAGTGGACAGCTCATCAGACAGCTCCCAGGCAGCTTCACAAGCGCCAGCCGTGGATGAGCAGCCCAACAGCGAGGCTCCTGCTCCTGCCCAGGAGTAGCCGCCCAGCGGCGTGATGCCGTACACTGGGCGGGTGACCCGCTCTGCTCTAGACCCCAGGGGACCCCGCGACTAGCGCCGCTACGCCGCCGGGTCCCGCTTGTGTTATTGCAGGCGGGGCTTTTCTTTGATCCCCACTTTTTCCCAGGAGACTTCCATGACCAAACCAGAGATTCAAGAACCCCGTTCGGAGCGCTACAACCCCCACGCCATCGAGCAAAAATGGCAAGACGCCTGGCAGGCGAGCGGCCTGTATACCTTTGACCCCCAGGCGGCGGGCGAAAAGCACTACGCCCTGACCATGTTTCCCTATCCGAGCGGCAACCTGCACATCGGGCACTGGTACGCCAACGTGGCCCCCGACGCGCACGCCCGCTGGATGCGGATGCGCGGGCACAACGTGCTGTTCCCGATGGGCTTTGATTCGTTTGGACTGCCCGCCGAGAACGCGGCCATCAAGCGCGGCGTGAATCCACGTAGCTGGACCTACGACAACATTGCCCACATGAAAGGCCAGTTCGGGCGGATGGGCACCATGATTGACTGGACCCGGTCCTTTGCCACATCTGACCCGGAGTACTACCGCTGGAACCAGTGGTTCTTCACGCAGTTCTTCAAGCGCGGCCTGGCCTACAAAAAAGGCGGCCTGGTGAACTGGTGCCCCAAGGACCAGACGGTGCTGGCCAACGAGCAGGTGGTAGGCGGAGCCTGTGAGCGCTGCGGCACGCCGGTAGAGCGGCGCAACCTCAGCCAGTGGTATCTGAAAATCACCGACTACGCCGAGCGCTTGCTGGACTTCAGCGAAACCGACATGCCCGAGCGCGTGCAGTTGATGCAGACGAACTGGATCGGCAAATCGGTGGGCGCAGAAGTGACCTTTGACACCCCCGCTGGTCCCGAGACCGTGTTCACCACCCGGCCCGACACCTTGATGGGAGCCACCTTCATGGTGTTGGCCCCCGAGCACGCCAAGGTCAAGGAGCTGACTACTGCCGAGCAGCGCGGCGCAGTAGAAGCCTACGTGGCCGCCGCTGGCCGCAAGACCGACGTGGAGCGCCAGCAAGAAGGCGAAAAGACGGGCGTGTTCACCGGCTCCTACGCCACCCATCCGGTCACGGGCGAGCCGCTCCCCATCTGGGTGGCCGACTACGTGCTGGTCACTTACGGCACCGGCTCCATCATGGCCGTGCCCGCACACGATGAGCGCGATTTCGCCTTTGCCAAGAAGTTCGAGTTGCCCATCCGTGAAGTGATCCGCGCCGAGGGGGCAGAGCCGCTGGACGTGACCGGCGACGAGCCCTACACCGGCGAAGGCGTGATCGTGAACTCCGGCGAGTTTGACGGGCTGCCCGGCGGCAAGGCCAGCATTGCCGAGGTGATTGGGCGCTTGGAGGGGCGCGGGATCGCCAGGGCCAAGACCACCTACCGCCTGCGCGACTGGCTGGTGGGCCGCCAGCGCTACTGGGGCACGCCGATTCCCATCATTCACTGTGAGAAGTGCGGCCCGCAGCCAGTGCCTGAGAGCGACTTGCCCGTGCGCCTGCCCGACGATGTGGAATTCACGCCCACCGGCCAAAGCCCGCTGAAGCTGGACCGTGAATGGGTGCAGACCACCTGCCCTGAGTGTGGCGGCCCTGCCGAGCGCGACACCGACACGATGGACACCTTTGTGGACAGCAGCTGGTATATGTACCGCTACCTGTCGCCGCACTATGACGGCGGCCCTTTTGACCCTGCCCAGAAGGGCCTGATGCCGGTGGACCTGTATACCGGTGGTATCGAGCACGCCATTTTGCACCTGCTGTACTCGCGCTTCTGGACCAAAGTGATGCAGGATATGGGCTTGGTGGACCATGACGAGCCGTTCCGCCGGGTCCGCAACCAGGGCATGGTGCTGGGCGAAGACGGCGAGAAAATGTCCAAGTCTCGCGGCAACGTGGTGGACCCCGACGACCTGGTGGCCGAATACGGTGCCGATACGGTCCGGACCTACCTGATGTTCATTGCACCGTGGGAGCTGGGCGGCCCCTGGGACACCCAGGGCATCAACGGCCCGGCCAAATGGCTTGGCCGCGTGTGGACGCTGTTCTTTGGCGGACAGCCCGAAGGCCCCCGCGAAACCGTGACCGAGGCTGACCTGCGCTTTGCGGTGCACTCCACCCTGAAAAAAGTAGACGGCGACTTTGAGCGCATGAGCTTCAATACCATCGTGGCCGCGCTGATGGAGCTGACCAACGTGCTCGTTAAGGCGGGCCGCAGCGACCTGTACGGCACTTCTGCCTGGGACGAGGCCCTGAACATCTTCAATCTGATGCTGGCTCCCGCTGTACCGCACATCGCTGAAGAAATCTGGACCGGGCGCGGCGGTGCAGGCAGTGTCCATACGCAGCCCTGGCCGCAGGTAGACGAGGCGGCAGCGGTGCGGGACACCGTGACCATCGGCGTGCAGGTCACCGGCAAAATGCGTGGCCAGATTGAGATCAGCAAAGCTGCCAGCCAGGAAGACGCCCTGGCCGCCGCCGAAGCCAATCCCGAAATCGCCAAGCACCTGGAAGGCAAGGAGCGCGTCAAGGTGATCTACGTACCGGGGCGGATTCTGAATATTGTGGTGAAGGGGTAACACAGTAAGGGTCCCATTTTCCAACAGCTAACCCCAAAACCCCCACCCGCCCAGGCCAAAGCCGGAGCAAGTGGGGGCAATTTATTTCTTGGGCGGCAACGCAAAAACACTTCCCGTCAGCTCCACTGGCAACCGTTCCAACACCATGTGACCGTTGCCCTGTCAAACGCACAGCACTTCATCGTAGTGCCAGCCGGGTGAACCTAGTAGTTTGTGCCACTTCGTCCCACCCTGTTTCCACATCCAAACAGTGACTATTCCTCCGGAAAGCCCAGCAACGCCACCGCCCCTGGCAGCACTTCCACCCGCAGCCACACCTGCTCGCCTTTCAGGTCGCCGTCCACATGCAGCTGCACGGGCTGCTCCCAGTGCAGCTCGGCCACCTGCCCAGCGGCGTAGCGCACGGCGGGATGCCCAACATGCTTTCCAATTCGGACCTGGGCAATCAGAGGAGGTACCTGGCGGCGGCTCACGTCTCCAGCCACCACCACATTCAGGCGGCCATCGGTCAGCTTGGCGTCCGGGTTGAACTGAAAGCCGCCACCCAGCGAGCGGGCATTCAGCACCGAGCAGAGCATGGCAGGGCCGCCGTACAGCTCGGCACCGTCCAGCAAAACGCGGCAGGGCTGTGGCTGCATGGCCCGCAAGGTAGCGAGCGCTGCCCAGAGATAACGCGCTGGCCCCTGCGTCCAGGCCGGAGCCAGCGGCAGGTTGGCGGTCAGCTGCGCATCAAAGCCCATGCCCACGCCGTTGAGTGAATAGGCCTGACCTCCGGGCTGTGGCCCACCGCCGTAACTGACCCGCAGCGCATCCACCGGGCGGGCAGGAGCGTCCAGACCCGCCAACGCCTCGCGGAATTGCCCAGCCCGCAGCCCAAGGGTAGACGCAAAGTCGTTGCCGGTCCCAAACGGCAGCACCAGCAAAGGCCGCTGCTGCTCAATAACTGCGGGCAGCACCGAGGCCACCGTGCCGTCGCCGCCCACCGTCGCCACAGCCCAGCCGGGCGGCAAAGCGGAGACAGCCGCCAGTGCCTGTGCCGGAGAAGCGCTGTCAATCAGGCGGTAAGAGACGCCCCAGGCATGCAGCTCACCGCGCAGCCGGGGCCATTCACGGGCCGCCCTCCCCCCGCCTGCGGTCCGGTTAAGCACCACCGCCAGCGGGACAGCCACTACAGACTCCAGTCGGCTGGGCGCTCAGCCAGCCCAAAGTGCCAGGCCACCGCCTGCGCGATGCGGCCAGCGGCCTGTCCGTCGCCGTATGGGTTCACGGCCTGGCGCATGGCCTCCAGCGCGGGTCCACCACCCAGCAGTTCGCGGCCCAGCGCAAGGATACGGGCCGGGTCGGTTCCAGCCAGCCGCAGCACGCCGGCCTCCAGGCCCTCAGGGCGCTCGGTCACGTCGCGCAGCACGGCCACCGGCACGCCCAGCGCCGCGCCTTCTTCCTGTAGCCCCCCGGAATCGGTCAGCAGCAGGTCACTGGCCGCCATCAGGGGGGCCATCTCGGCATAGTCCAGCGGCGCAGTCAGGATGAAATTGGGCCGCCCTTCCAGCACTGGGCGCACCGCCTCTTGCACTGCCGGATTCAGATGCACCGGGTAGATGAAGGTATGCCCCGGAAATTCACCGGCCAGGGTTGCCAGTGCCCCGGCCATCTCGCGCATCTGCGGCAGGTTCTCGCGGCGGTGCATGGTCACGGTCACCAGCCGCTGCCCAGCGGAGCGCAGGGCCTGCCACTCGGGGCGCAGCGGCAGGCGGCCCGCCACCTCGCGCACGGCGTCCACCGCCGTCTGCCCGGTCACAAAAATGCCGCCGGGCGACTTGCCTTCACGCAGCAAATTGGCGCGGCTGGCTGCCGTCGGAGCAAAGTCAAGCGCGGCCAGCACGCCGGTCAGGCGGCGGTTGGCTTCTTCGGGAAAAGGCGCGCTCAGGTCGCCCGAGCGCAGGCCCGCTTCCACATGGCCCACCGGAATCCCCTCATAGAACGCACTCAGCGCCACGCAGAAACTGGTGGACGTGTCTCCATGAACGAGCACCATATCGGCTCCCAATTCACGCAACTTTTCACCGGCCTGCGGCACGATGCGCCCAGTCAGCCCGGCCAGGGTCTGGCGGTCCGTCATCACTTCGAGGTCCAAGTCGGCCCGCAGCCCAAAGACCTCCATAGCACTGTCCAGCATTTCACGCTGCTGTCCCGTCGACAGAATCAGTGCTTCAAGGTCGCCGCGCTCACGCAGAGCACGGTACACCGGGGCCATTTTGGTGGCTTCAGGGCGAGTGCCGAAGGCCAGGACAATTCTAGGTTTCATGCTTCCTCCTGTGATGCCTGCTCAGCAGCGCGGCCCAGTTCACGCCGGTGGGCCAGCACGCGGGTGTAGGCCACGGCCACCAGCAGCCCGGCCACCCCCAAGCCAGTGACCACGATAGGCACGGCGTCCACGCCCTGCGCCGCCATCCCCAGCAGGCCAAAGCCCAGCGACAGTGCCCAGAGGGTCAGCGCCGTCTTGCGGGCACTGGCAGTGCGGGCCAGCACGCGGTGGTGAATGTGGGTCTTGTCGGGGTGCGCCAGCGGATTGCGGATGCCACGGGCCAGGCGGCCCACGACCACTTGGGTGGTGTCCACAATCGGCAGCGCCAGCACCAGCAGCGGCAGCAGCACACTGGCCGACGCGGTGGCCTTGACCGTACCCAGCAAGCTGACCGCCGCCAGCGTAAAGCCCAGCAGCGTACTGCCTGCGTCCCCCATGATGATGTGACTGGGGTTGAAGTTGTGACGCAAGTAGCCCAGCGTAGACCCCGCCAGGCCCGCCAGCAGAATCACGGCAGCGGCCCGGTCAGGGAACTGCGCCGCCGTGACCAACAGCACCATGCTGGCGACAAAAGCCACCCCACCGACCACGCCGTCTACGCCGTCGAGCAGGTTGACTGCGTTGGTCAGGCCCACCACCCACAGCCAGGTGACCAGCGCACTCAGCGGACCGTTCAGGCTTTCCGGCACCACGCTCAGAAAAGGAATGGCGTTGAAATCAATCATCAGGCCGTTCACCATCAGCAGGGCAGCGGCCAGCGTCTGTACCAGCAAGCGCACCAGCGGCGAGAGGCCGAACTGATCGTCAATAAAGCCCACCAGCACCAACCACGACCCACCCAGCAAGATGGCCAGCACCTGAATATTGACATCCTGAATGATGATGGGGCGCATGGCCCAGGCCACCACCAAACTGACCACGAAGCCTGCAAAAATCGCCAGCCCCCCGGCGTTGGGCAGGGGCCGGACATTCAGTCGCCGCTCGTTGGGCTGGTCCGCCCAGCCTTTTTCCAGGGCGAACTTGAGCAGGCGCGGAATAAACATCCAAGTAAAGGCCAACGCCGTGAAAAACGTCAAAAGCACACTGAGAAAGCCGCGCCCAAACGGTTCGGCGATTCCCAGATCAGCGGCCAGGCCCTGCAACGTGTCTATCATTCGCTTCCTTACTTGGTCCCGTAAATCCTGTCGCCCGCATCCCCCAGGCCAGGCACGATGTAGCCGTGGTCATTGAGTCGCTCGTCCACAGCGGCGGTCACAACTTCTACGTCAGGGTGGGCCCGCTCAATCACAGCGACGCCTTCGGGGGCCGCCAGGATACACATCAGGGTGATGCGCTCAGCGCCCATCTCCTTCAACTTGTCAATCGCGGCCACCGCGCTGCCGCCCGTCGCCAGCATCGGGTCCGTCAAGAAGACCCGGCGGCTGCCGATATCCTCAGGCAGCTTGGAATAGTAGGCCACCGGCTGCAACGTTTCGGGGTCGCGGTACATGCCGATATGCCCCACTTTGGCTGCCGGAATCAGGTCGGTGATGGCTTCTGTCATCACGAGGCCAGCCCGCAAAATAGCCACCAGCGCCAGCTTTTTGCCGCTGAGCATGGGGAATTCGCCGCTCTGCACAGGCGTGGAGAACTGGACCGGCACAGTTTCCAGGTCGCGCATGGCTTCGTAGGCCAGCAGCAGGCTGAGTTCGCCAGCCAGCTCACGGAATTCCTTGACTCCGGTGCGCTCGTCACGCATCAGAGAAAGTTTGTGCTTGATCAGGGGGTGCTCTACGACAGTCAGCATTTGGCCTCTACCATAGCGCCCCCGGCTGGACATGCGCCGCGCCGCCGGGGCCCCGCTGCCGCCAGCGCCCCGACGCACCGCAGGGAGCGGGCGCATAGAGGCCGCCTTGAGCACCGTTCGCTGCTGTGGGTTTTGGAAGACCAAATGGCGCGGTCAGGGGCAAATTCCCTAAAGTGTGTCTGAAAACTCTTCACGTCACTATTTTGGCCACGCTCTGTTCCGTCCTGTGGGGTCTGCTCTACCCGCTACGTTCAGGGAGAAGATGGACCGCCTGTAGGCGGCTGCTTAGTAGGTGCCGCCTGCCCGCTCCTCGGTGAGATCAATTTTGCCGGTAAAGTTGTTGTACTCCACCTTCAGCCGGTAAAACCCGGGAGGGCCGCCCGCCATCAGGTTGATGGCCCAGGGCTGGCCGGGCACACAGCTGGCACTCTGCTGCACCGTGCCGTCTGCGCCCAGCATGTAAAAGTTGGCGCTGCCCTTGGTGGCCACGCAGGTCCCCGACACCCCAACCCGGTTGCCCTGCTCAGTGGTGCGGAAGGTGTAAATACCTTCTTTTTTGGCGGCGTACATCTGGGTGGGCATCATCGTGACGGCCCCCAGCCGCAGCCCCACCGTGAAATAAAGTCCTCCGACAATCAGTGCGAACAGTGCGAGCAGAACCTGCATGCTGCCCAGCATACGGGAACAGCTGTCACACTTTTACCTCAAAGCACGGAAATTAGCCCCGCGGAACAGCTTGCCAAAACAGCATGCCGAGCAGCAGTGCAGTCAGCAGCAGAGCGGGAAGTTGCCGCCGCTCGCCAAACTGCACGGCCCGCCACACCTGAAGCGCCAGCCGCAGCCCCAGCAGGGCAGCCACAGCGCCCAGTGGCGGCATGGGTCCACCCAGCAGAGGCGACAGCAGGCTCAGCCCTGCCGCCAGCAACAACACAAAACTCAGTTGCCACAGCAGGTCAGGAGCGGGAGGCGGCGGTTCACTCTGCGCCATGCCTTCGTCCTATTCGCCTTGCCCACCGCTGGGTTCCAGCACCAGCGCACTCAGCGGCGGCAGGTTCAGCGAGAGCCGCGCAGGCTGACCAAGCAGCGGTTCTTCCCAGGCGCGGGGGTCACCCACCTCATGGCTCCAGCCCCCGAAGCGGCCTTCATCAGTGTTCAGGACATAGCGGTATTCCCCTGCCTGCGGCACCGGCACATGGTAGTCCCTGCGGTACACCGGGGTCATGTTGAGAATCACGACACTGGACCGGCCAGTGGTTTCGTCCAGGCGGCGGTACACGTACACGCTGTTTTCGGCGTCGTCACCGCTCAGCCACTGTTGCCCGGCGGGCTGGGTGTCAGACGCGTACCAATCGGGGCGCTCGGTATACAGGCGGTTCAGCTCGCGCACCAGCTCGGCCACGCCCGCATGGTCCGGCCAGACCGCCTTGTCCCAGGGCAATGCCACGTCATGGTTCCATTCCTGTGAGTGGGCAAACTCCTGGCCCATAAACAGCAGTTTCTTGCCGGGCGTGGACCACATGTAGGCATAAAACGCCCGCAGACCTGCCCGCTGCTGCTCCCAGTCGCCGGGGGCCTTGAGCACCAGCGGCTTCTTGCCATGAACCACCTCATCGTGGCTGATGGCAAGGACAAAGTGCTCGGTGCTGCGGTACACGTTAAAAAAGGTAATTTTGTGGTGGTCGTAGCGGCGGTATAGGGGGTCTTGCTCCAAGTAAGCCAGAGAATCGTTCATCCAGCCCATCGCCCATTTGTAGTCAAAGCCCAGGCCCTGCGGCGTGGGGTGGGTGACGCCCGGAAATGCCGTACTTTCCTCGGCCACCATCATGCAGCCGGGGGCCATGTGGTGCACCACTTCATTCAGCCGCCGCAGAAAAGCGATGGCTTCGAGGTTCTCGCGCCCCCCGTGAATATTGGGAATCCACTCGGTGCGCGAGAAATCCAGGTACAGCATGGAGGCCACTGCGTCCACCCGCAGGCCGTCAATGTGAAAGTCTTGCAGCCACTTCAGCGCCGAACCGACCAGGAACATCACCACTTCGTTGCGGCCATAGTCGAAGATGTGGGTGTTCCAGTCATAGTGAAAGCCCTTGCGCGGGTCGGCGTACTCGTACAGCGGGGCGCCGTCGTAGTGCGCCAGGGCGTGATCGTCGGTGGGGAAATGGCCCGGTACCCAGTCCAGAATCACCCCGATGCCGCGCCTGTGCAGGTAATCCACCAGATACTTGAAGTCCTCCGGTGTGCCCTGACGCGCTGCCGGAGCATAGTAGCCAGTCACCTGATAGCCCCACGACCCGTAAAAGGGATGCGCCATCGCGCCCATCAGCTCCACATGGGTAAAGCCCATGTCCTGTACGTAATCGGCCAGCTGATGCGCCAGCTCGCGGTAGCCCAGCGGCTGGCCCTGGTCACCGTAGCGCCACGAGCCCACATGCACTTCGTAGATGCTGACTGGCCCATCCTGGCGGGCGCTGCGGCGCGCCATCCACTCGGCGTCCTGCCACTGATAGTCGTCTGTCCAGATGACGCTGGCTGTGGCGGGCGGGGCCTCAAAGGCGCGGGCGTAGGGGTCAATCCGGTCCACCGTGCGGCCATCGGCTCCCTGAATGCGGAACTTGTACAGCTGCCCGGCCTGCGCCCCCGGCACGAAAGTGCCCCAGTAGCCGTAATCCAGCCGCTCTAGGGAATGATCTTCCTGCCAGCCGTTGAAGTCGCCCACCACGTGGATACCCTGGGCCTGCGGGGCCCACACCGCAAAGCGCACACCCGGCACCCCTCCCTGAATCACCGGATGGGCCCCCAACAAGTGGTCAGGCCGGACCAGGTCAGCGCTGGCCAGCTTGTGCAGAAAGTCTTGTTCCAGCGGCAGCGGAAAGGCAGAAGCTTGGCTTGACATACCGGCCAGTCTAAACGAGCGAGTCTAGGCCCGGCCTCCGCTGGGCTGCCCTAACGCCGACCACCGACCAGCCAGCCTTCTTCCGGTACCCCAGCGCGGGCATTCAGCGCACGCGCCATGATAAACAGCAGGTCAGACAGGCGGTTGAGGTAAATCTGCACAGCAGAGTTGTACTCCTCCTCCGCACCCAGGCGAATCACTTCACGCTCAGCGCGGCGGGCCACGGCTCGGGCGACCTGCAAATGCGCGGCAGCCAGGGTCCCACCCGGATGCACAAAGCCCGTAAAGGGCGGTGCCTCCACCTGATAGCGGTCAATCATCGCTTCCAACGTCGCCGCGTCCTCAGCATCTATCCGCACCAGCTTGGCCTGATAGCGGCTGTCCGCGCGGGTCGCCAGGTCCGCGCCCAGGTCAAACAGCGCATTTTGCAGATACTCCAAATCACGGTCCAGGTCATCACGGGCCGAAGCCTCCCCATGCAGCGCCGCACGCACCACACCCAGCACGCTGTTCAGCTCATCCACCGTGCCGTAGGCCTCTACGCGGGGGTGCGCTTTGCTGACCCGGTCCGTGCCATAGAGCCCGGTTTCGCCCTTGTCGCCGGTCTTGGTATACAGTTTCATCTTGCTTCTCACCATAGGTCAGGCGCAGCACGCCCCTCCACGCAGATGAGGATTTTCACAGGGTGCAGTGCTCAGCACATCCTCCTGCGTTAGCTTGCCGTATGCCCATACTGTCCCTGCC
Organism: Deinococcus piscis; assembly: GCF_014653275.1. GTDB lineage: Bacteria > Deinococcota > Deinococci > Deinococcales > Deinococcaceae > Deinococcus > Deinococcus piscis. Next base: position 76,903 of record NZ_BNAL01000006.1, on the reverse strand, counting down.
GCCCGCCACCTGGAGCCTGGACCATCTTGTCTTCGCCGCCCGCGACCTGGGCAGCGCTCAGGCCTGGCTAGAAGCGAGGCTAGGCGTCCCGATGGAGCCGGGGGGCCAGCATCCCCGCTTCGGCACCCACAACCGGCTACTGGGCCTAGACCTGCCCGGCTCAGGCCGCTGCTACCTGGAAGTCATCGCCATAGATCCGGCGGCACCGGCACCGACTGGCCCCCGCTGGTTTGAACTGGACATGCCCGCCATGCAGGCGCGGCTGGCTGAGCGTCCCCGGTTGATTCACTGGGTGGCTGCGGTTCCCACACTGAGCGGCCATCCCCTGGCCCTCCCCCTGGAACGCGGCCATGCTCGCTGGCAGCTGACCGTGCCGGCAGACGGTTCGCTCCCAGGCGGCGGCGTAGAGCCCAGCCTGATTGCGTGGGAGACTCTCTCGCCTGCGGGCACCTTGCCACTCAGCGGCGTCACACTGCAGACGCTAGACCTGCTAGGGCCACAGCCAGAACGCCTGCGGCACTGGACCGGCAACAATCAGGGTGCAGACATCCGGGCAGGCTGGGCCCAGCAGCCGCAGCTGCGGGCCACCTTCGCCACGCCGGGCGGCCAGGTCACGCTGGACTGACCACGCCTGCTCAAGCCAGCGAACGCGGAGGCCGGGGCCGGTGGAGCATCGCCGCCGCCACCAAACCGCCGATAAAGCCAAAGAGGTGGCCCTCAAAGGAAATGCGCGGGTCGGTGGGCAGCACACCCCACAAGATGCCCCCATACAGCACCGCCGCAATGACTGCCACCCCGATGGCCGCCGGGGTACGCTCCCACCAACCCACTCCCAGCAGATAAGCGAAATACCCGAAAATCAGAATGCTGGCCCCCAGGTGGACGCTCCCGCCACGGGCCAGCAGCCAGATCAGCCCCCCACCCACCAGCGTAATGATGAAGGTGGCCGCCAGAAACCTTTGCACCGAGCGCACCGCCGACATAAACGCCAGGGTCGCCAGCGGGACAGTATTGGCGATCAGGTGCCCCCAGCCGCCGTGCAGGAACGGAGCCGTGAAGATGTGCCACCAGCTACCCGAGTCACGCGGCCAGATGCCCAGATTGTCCAGCCGCAGCCCGGGCAGCAGCTGATCTATGAATTCCTGAATCCAAATCAGCCCGATCAGCAGGGCCGTGACCAACGCCGCCGACACCGTCTGGGGCCGCTTGACAGGCGAAGAAGGCGGAGCGGGACGGGGCCGGACAGGAGAGCGGGTCATCTCCCCAGTGTAGGGAGGCTGCCGGGCGGCGTTCTGAACCGGGCCTTTAGCCAGGGTTCCGGGGCACGGACTGGCTCAAGTAGAAGATTGGGACTCCTTTCCTTGCCGCTCAGCCCGGCCATGTGGTCTGCTGGGGCAGGATTCTACACGCAGGACTCCTGCACTCGGCTGCTTGTTCGGCATCGTCCACGCTTCACGCAACGCTTTAACCCGGTAGTGCCATCCTGCATCCACTGCGCCTGAGCCTCCTTGGGCGCTTCCTACAGGTCTTTAGGCCGCACTTTCTCTAGATACATGGCCCTCTGGCTACATTGCTCCCTGGCTCAATTGTTCTTTGGCTACATTGGAATTTCTCTATGACCTATACCTCTGCTTCTTCTCCCGCTGACCGCCTGACCCCGCTGCTGGGCTGGGCCACGGCCCTCAGCCTGTTGGTGACCCTCTATCTGGGCCTGGGGGCCCCGCCCGATCAGAATCAGGGTGTGCTGGTCCGCCTGCTGTTCGTGCATGTGCCGGCGGCCTGGCTCAGCTACCTGGCCTATTTCGGCACCGGGCTGTTCGGGCTGCTGTATCTGCTCAAGCGCAACCTGCGGTACGACCGGCTGGCGCTGGCTTCGGCCGAGCTGGGTGTGCTGTTTACCGTTTCTACCCTGGTGGGCGGCATGCTGTGGGCCAAGCCGACTTGGGGCACCTACTGGGTGTGGGACGCCCGGCTGACCACCACTGCGCTGAGCCTGGTCATTTACGGCGGCTACCTGCTGATTCGCAGCCTGATTGACGAACGTGACCGCCGCGCCCGCGTGGCCGCCGTGATCGGGCTGATGGGCACCCTCTACGTGCCGGTCAACTATATGGCGGTGGAGTGGTGGCGCGGTGTACACCAGACGCAGACCCTCAAGCTGCTGGGCAGCCCCGATTTTGCCGCCTCGCCCATCTATGGCTGGATTCTGCTGGCAGGCGTGGTGACGTTTACGCTGATGTACCTGTACCTGCTGCGCGTGCGCGCCAAGATTGCCGCTCTGGCAGACGCCCGCGAAGAAGATGAACTGATGGCCGAGCTCCCCGCCCAAGCCACGCACGATCTGGAGGTGGCCCGTGGATCATCCTGAATATGTCACCTATGTGGTGATTGTCTACGCCGTGACTTTTGGTTTGCTGGCGGCCTATCTGCTGTGGCTGTGGCAACGGTTGAGAGCCGAGCGACAGTGGGCCCGTGAGCGCGAGCAGCGTGCCCAGGCCCACCTGACCGCGTCTGAACGGAGGCAAGCCCCATGACCGACCCCCTCAACTCCCCTGCTCCACTGCCGCGTGCCCGCCGCCGCCGCCGTAACCCTCTGCCGTCCATTCTGGGAGGAGGAGCCCTGCTGACCCTGGCTGGGGTGCTGGCTTTTGGGTCACTGGGCCAGAGCCTGGAATACTTCAAGACGCCCAGCGAGTATCAGCAGGCCGAAGCCCAACTGCAAGGCCGACTGCTGCGCCTGGGCGGTCTGGTACAAAACGCCAAGTACGACCCCCAGACCCTGAACCTGAGCTTTGATCTGACCGACGGCAGCGTGACCTATCCCGTCCAGTACACCGGGGCCGTGAGCGACATGTTCAAAGAAGGCCAGGGGGTCATCGTACGTGGCCGCTTTGACAAAGAGGCGGGAAATGGCACTATCTTTCAGGCCACCGAGCTTATCGTCAAGCACTCCGAGGAGTACAAGGTTCCCGAAACCCAGGCCGATATTGACCAGCTCAAGGTGCTGCTGGAATCGGGTGAGAGCAGCACGGGCGGCAGCGAGGGAGCCGGTCAGTAGTGGACCTGCTGAGCTGGTACGCCCTGAGCTTTTCCCAGAGTCCGCTGGCGCTGCTGGGGCAACTGAGCCTCTTGCTGGCGCTGCTGTTCGGCATCGGCGGGCTGTGGCAGGCCGTGGTGGGTGGCCGGACTGGCGACCCCCGCGCGGCCCAGAGCGCTTCGCGGGCCACGGTGGCGGTGTTTGGCTTCGTGACCGTCAGTATCGGGGCGCTGCTGGCCGCCATGATCGGCAGCGATTTCAGCGTGCGCTATGTGGCCGAGCACTCCATGAGCACCAGTCCGCTGTGGATTCGGATTACCGGGCTGTGGGGAGCGCTGGAAGGCTCCATCATGCTGTGGCTGTGGCTGCTGGCGCTGTACGCGGTCATCCTGACCCGCACCGCCCGGCGCGACGCCCTGCGGCCCTGGGTGCTGGGCACCATGCTGTTCAACCTGCTGTTTTTCCTGGGCGTATGCAGCACCATTGCCAGTCCTTTTACCCCGCTGGCGACCATCCCTGCCGAGGGCGCTGGCCCCAACCCTGCCCTCCAAAACCACTGGATGATGGCGGTCCACCCGGTCTTGCTGTATCTGGGCTTTGTGGGATTGGCGGTGCCGTTTGCCTACGCCGTAGCGGCGCTGATCACCGGGCGGCTGTCGGAGCACTGGGTCAGCACCGTGCGCCGCTGGACGCTGGTGGCCTGGGGCTTCCTGACCCTGGGCATCGTCTCGGGCGGCTGGTGGAGTTACGAAACCCTGGGCTGGGGCGGCTACTGGGCCTGGGACCCAGTCGAGAACGCTTCATTTATTCCCTGGCTACTGGCCACCGCTTTTCTGCACTCCATTCAGATTCAGGAGCGGCGCGGCCTGATGAAAGGCTGGAATGTCTGGCTGATTGTCCTGGCCTACGCCAGCACGGTCCTGGGCACCTTCCTAAACCGCTCAGGCATCGTACAGAGCGTCCACGCTTTTGCAGGCGGCCCGGTAGGCGGCGTGTTCTTCGGGTTCCTGGCCCTGCTGCTGCTGGGAGGCATTGCGCTGGCCGCCTGGCGCGCTCCCCGGCTGCGTGACCAGGGCGAACTCCCTGGCCTGGTCAGCCGCGAAGGAGCGTTCCTGGCGGGCAACTGGCTGTTTTTGGTGTTCGCCTTTATGGTGCTGCTCGGCACCCTCTTCCCTACCCTGATCGAAGCCACCCAGGGCCACCGCGATACCTCTGTAGGCGCGCCCTTTTACAACGCTTTCGCGGTGCCGCTCAGTCTGGGCCTGCTGCTTCTGATGGGGATTGGTCCCCTGCTTCCCTGGCGGCGGGCCGAGGGAGCGTCCTTTTGGCGGGCGCTGCGGCCACTGCTTATGGCCGGTGGCGTGGCCGCCCTGGTGGCCGCCGTGCTGGGCGTGCGCCACCCTGGTGTGCTGGCGACCACTGCGCTGGCCGCCTACAATCTGGTCGGCCTGGGCCTACTGACTGCCCGGCATCTCCACGAACGCCGCGCCGCTGGCCTGGGCGGAAGCCTCAGCGGGCTGATTCGCTCGCAGCCCCGGCGCTACGGAGCTTACATCGCCCACATCGGCCTGGTGATGGTGGCACTGGGCATCGTGTGCTCGACGGTATACCGCCAGGACGAGCAAACCACCCTGAATCTGAACCAGCCGCAGCAGCTGCTACACGAACAGCTGGAGCTGACCGGCACCCGCAGCGTCCAGCGTACGGATGGTCACTCGCTGATTGCCGATGTCCGCATTGACGGCGAACCGTTTGAGGCCCGGATGAACTTTTATCAGCAGGCAGGCAGCATGGCGTTTCCTGCGCCAGCGGTGCGCTACGGCTTTTTTGGTGACACCTACCTGGTCGTGACCGCTTTTGACGAGGGCGGGCAGTGGGCCAGCGTGCGCCTGGTCGAAAGCCCGCTGATCGCCTGGCTGTGGTGGGGCACCGCCGTGATGATGCTGGGCACCGGGATTTCGCTGCTCTCGCCGCGCCGTTCCCGGCTCGCCGATTCTCCGCGCACCACCCCCGCCGCACACCCAGCCCCTGCCACCGACTGACTTGACTCCCAGAAAGGACCCCCATGACCCAACCGACCTCTCCCCATTCCGCCCCCACGCAGCCCACGGCAGACACCGGCCCCACCTGGAAAAAGTGGCTGCCCCCCCTGCTGGCTTTCGGACTGGTAGCGGCGCTGGGCACCGCGCTGTTCTCCCCCACCCGCAACGAGACGGCTGGCGGTCCGCTGGTGGGCAAGCCTGCGCCCGACTTTCAGCTGACCAGTCTGGACGGTACCCCGGTCAGCCTGAGTGAGCTGAAAGGAAGGCCAGTGGTGCTGAATTTCTGGGCGTCGTGGTGTGGACCTTGCCGCGAGGAAGCGCCACTGTTCCGCGAACTGAGCGAGCAGCAGGGAGCGGACGGGTTGGCCGTGGTGGGCATCCTGTTCGAGGAAAAGAATGAGCAGAACGCCCGCGACTTTATCCGTGAGTACGCCCTGGCCTACCCCAACTTGCGCGACAACAATCTGAACACCGCCATCAACTACGGCGTAGGCGCGATCCCCGAAACTTTTTTTATTGACAAAGACGGCGTAATTCGCCACAAGGACAAAGGGGGCCTGGACCGCACGCGGCTCAACGTAGGCCTTCAAGCTATCGGCATGGAGCCGCTGTGACCCGTGTGCAGTCCGCCCTGCTGGTGGGCCTGCTGAGCCTAAGCACCCCAGCCTTTGCCTCTGCGCCCCTGGCACTTTCAGCGCAGCAACAGGCCCAGGCCGAGCGGCTGCAAGACACCCTACGCTGCCCCATCTGCACGGGTGAGTCCATCAATGAAAGCTCCAACGACATCAGCCGTGAAATGCGCGCCGAGGTCGAGCGGCTGGTGGCCCAGGGCCTGAGTGACCGCGAAATCTATGACCATTTTGCCGCCCGCTACGGGCAATTCGTGCTGCTGGACCCGCCCAAGCAGGGGGCCAACTTGGTGCTGTGGGCAGGTCCGCTCCTGGCGCTGGGTGCGGGGGCCTGGTGGCTAATACAGACGCTGGGCCGCCGACCTCAGGCTGTCCCAGCCACCGACTCCAAGCCAGCCGCCGATGCTGGGCGTAGGACTGAACCGGCGCAGGACCCCGACTTGCAGCCTTACCTCGAACAGGTACAGCGTGAGGCGCGGCGCACTCCCAGCCGTACCAAAGGCGGCCCGGCATGAGCCTGGGGCTGATGCTGCTGCTGGGGCTGATGCTGGCCGCCGCGCTGGCCCTGGTCTTGCTGCCCTATGCCCGCCCGGTCCTTGATCCGCCGGCTGAGCAGCGGGCCGCTCTAGAAGCGCAGCGTGACGACCTGTATACGCAGCTGCGCCAGATTCCCGACACCGATGCAGGTGACGTAGTCCGGCTGCCGCTAGAAGCGCGGGCCGCCCGCATCCTGCGCCAGCTGGATGAGCTTCCAGCGACTCCACCCCCACCTCAAGCGCAGGGCCGCTCAGCAGCTTTGGCCCGCGCGGGCTGGGGCGTAGCTCTGGCGCTGACCCTGGCTGGGGCGCTGACCTTATTCCCTGCCTGGCAAAAGCTAGGAATCGGCGCCGCCGAAGCCAGCCAGGTCACTGCCGCTCAGCAGCTCCCTGGCCTACGGTCCGCCGCCCAATCGGCCAAGAGTGCCGCCAGCTACAACGCCTGGGGTGACGCCGCCTTTCAGCAGGGCAGCTACGGTGAGGCGCTGCGGGCCTATACCGAGTCGCTCAAGCTAGACCCGCGTCAGCCGCAGCCCCTGCGCCGGCTAGGCACCCTGCTGCTCAACCGCGAAAGCATGGGTGGGCAGCCGCTGGGTGAGCAGGAAGCTGGGCAAGCGTTCGCCCTGATTCGGACCGCCGCCAGCCTGGCCCCTGACGAGCCCGAATCACAGCTTCTCCTGGGCTACGCCCTGGTCAAATTTGGCGAAGAAGAGCAGGCACTCGCCGCGCTGGAACGCTACCGCGAATTGGACCCCCAGGGCCGTGACGCGGACGAACTCATCAGCTCCATTCGCAGCGCCCAGAACTCGGCCAGCCCAGCACTTGAGGTCTATTCGGCCAGCTGCGCCAGCTGCCACGGCCCGGCGGGCAATGGGGGGCTAGGGCCTTCTCTGCGGGAATCCAACCTCACGCGGGACGCTGCCGCCCAAATCATTGTTCAGGGGAGAGCCAGCATGCCAGCGTTCCCCGACCTGAAAGACGCAGACCTGAATGCCCTCCTTGATCTATTACAAGAATGGCAACCTGGCAGCGCGGGGGCTTCTGCATCTGCAACAGCGCCATCCAGCGCGCCAAGCGACACAGGCAACAGCATGAACAATGAAAGCGCAGGCAGTCTTAGCGGCAACGGCCTCAATGTGACCGGCCAGAACGCAGGGGGGCAGAGCGCATCCGGCCAAGAGTCAGCCAGTCAAGCCTCGGCCAGCCAAAGCAGTGTCCAGGAACGGCCATGAGTAGACCAGACAGCTCTGCCCAGGATGACAAGGGCCTGCACAGCTCTACTCGGGGATACCGCCGTCTCAGTCGGCGTTCTCTGCTCAGTTATTGGTGGACCTTGCCGGTGGCGGGTACCCTCGGCACATTTGGCTGGCTGGGCCTGCGCGCCGGGCGTATCCTCACGCGCAAAGAAAAGCCGGGCGAACCTGCATTTATAGCGGGACCGGCACAGCAGGTGGCCCAGCTTAGTGCTTTGCCCACCGAGTGGGACAGCCTGGAGTTTAGTTATCAGGGCACGCCAGCTGTACTGCTGCGCTTGCCTCAGCCAGTGCCCGGCGGAATCACAGCTGGCGAGCAGCACTTCGCCGCTTTCTCGCGGCTTTGTACACACCAGGGCTGTCCCGTAGTGGTGGTCCGCGACCCAGAAGTGCTGGCCCTGGCCTACAACTACCGCGCCGCAGAAGCGCAGCATCCACAACTGGGCTGTCCTTGCCACTATTCCGTGTTTGACCCGCTCAAAGCTGGCGAGGCAGTCTTCGGACAGGCCACGTTGCCTTTGCCACGTATAGCCCTGGAAGTCCGGGGCAACCAGTTGTATGCCACTGGCAGCGAGTCCATCTGACAGCAGCTTCATGGCTTTCGGATCTGGCCCAGATAGGCGACTTTGGAACCTTTGAGTCTTTTTCGCTTGAAGCATCAACCCAGGGCGGGTCCCGGTTTTACTGCTCTACAAGGCACCTGCCGAACATATTAGGCAGACCAGGATTCGGCAGCCTGACTTCAATGTGACCCAGCACTACGGGAACCTTAAGGGGCAATGCGCAAAAAAGTGTTGCCTCTTATCAGGACAATGCTATCCTGCAGGGGCAGTGAGATAGACCCTAGCCGGTGTCATGCACTGAGTGGTCCTAAACCCTTCAGGGGAATAAGTTCTTCTCTCACATTTCAGTGAGTGCTGAACTCTAAGGTACTGCTTAGGCACCGATCGGTCCAAGATGTGCGTTCTGTACACCTGGCCGAGCTGTGCAAAGGAGAAAGTATTATGCGTAAATCTATTATTGCGGCCACCCTGGCCATGACCGTTGGCGTTGCTGGAGCCCAAGCTGGTGGCGGCTATGCCGACAACACCCAGTATGTTGCTCCCACCACCACCACTGCTCCCGCAGCCACCAATGCTCCTGTGAGCGGCTCCGTGGTGCTGACCGATGTTCCCGCTGGCCACTGGGCCCGTGACGCCGTTGAAGCCATCGTTGAAGCTGGCCTGATCCAGGGCTTCCCCGACGGCACCTTCCGTGGCAACGAGAACCTGACCCGTTACCAGGCTGCCATGATCTTCCACCGTCTGCTGCAGAGCGGTGCCCTGAGCGGCTCTGACATCAGCGACGAAGATCTGCTGGTCATCACCCGTGGTATGCAGGAAGTCAGCACTGAGCTGGCCGCTATCAGCAGCCGCCTGACCGACGTGGAGCGCCTGACCGTTGAGCAACAGGCCCGCATTGACGCTATTGAAGCCGCCATCAAGGGTATGGACACCGGCGACAGCAGCGCTCTGGTGGCCCGCATTGACGCTCTGGAAGCCCGCATCGCTCAGCTGGAAGGCACCACCACCGCTCCTGCTCCTGTGACCCCCGCTCCTGATGCTCCCACCACCGGTGGTGACATTGTGATCGGCGACCCTGTGGTGACCCCTGTGACCCCCGCTGGCAACATGTACGCTGGTATCGGTGGTGGCTACTACCCCATCAACAGCCAGTTCGTTGGTAACACCGACTACCAGTGCCTGAGCCCCTTCGTGAGCGCCCGCACCGACGTGAACGATCCCGCAGCTGACGGCGCTGGCCGTGTGAACTACTGCGGTAGCCTGCTGGGCACCGTTGGCGCACAGAACCTGTACGGTCCTGTGGGTGGCCGCGTGAACGTGGAGTACATCCCCGGACGTGACAATGCCATCGCTGCCGACGTGAACGCTACCGTGGGCACCGACCTGGGTCTGGTTCAGCCTTACGCTGGCGCTGGTGTGGGTGTGGTCTACGGTAAGGACCGTCCTAACACTGATGGCACCACTGCACAGCAGTCGGCCACCGACATCTACGCCAACCTGCTGGGCGGCGCTGACTTCAAAGTCACCCCCAACGTGGGTCTGTTCGCTGAAGCCAACGGCAAGTACTACTTCTCCAGCAACACCACCGTGGCTCAGGGCGTGACTGGTGTGACCGCTGGCTCCACCGACAGCAACACTGGCGGCTTTGGCTACGGCGCACGCGCTGGCGTCAAACTGTTCTTCTAAGCCTCTCTACTTTGAAAAGGCCCCCAGCAATGGGGGCTTTTTCTTTTGGCCGCAGGAACATAATCACTAACGCCGTTGAGCCACTGCCTCTTCATAGAGGGTGAGCACAGCTTGGGCCAACAGCACAGAATCATGATTAACCAAGGGGGCTGCTGAGAGATCAAGCAGTGGCGCATACCGCAGCCGCGCTCTCAACTTGCGACTTTCACTCCCAAAAAACAGGGGTTCAGCGCCCTCATGGGCGTAATGCTGCAACATGGCAAGGTCCAGTGGTTGGCTGTTGAGCAGGAGCCAGTCGGGAGAACGCCCGAGGTGCTGGGTAATGATATGGAAGTGATCGGTGAGGCTGAGGCCGTCCGTCTCGCCAGGCTCAGTCATTAGACTTGCCACATAAACCAAGCGCGCCGAGGTGCGGCGAAGAGCGTCCCCCACTTCCGGCACCAGCAACACCGGCAAGATGCTGGTAAAAAGGCTCCCAGGCCCCAAGACAATCAGCTCTGCTTGCTCAATAGCAGCTAGGACTTCCGGAACCGCGGGCAACTCGGGTGGGTCCAGCTTGACACGCTGGACTGTAGCCATGCCCAGTTCTGCAGCCAAACGGCTTTCTCCACGCACAGTCCGGCCATCACTTAGCTGCGCCACCAGCGTGGTAGGCATGGTGGTGGCCGGGTACACTTTGCCCTGCATTCGCAGAATTTCGTGCAGGTCACCCAGCGCCGGGGCCAGTCCACCACGCTCTTCACTGAGGGTGGCCAGCAACAGGTTGCCGAACGTATGGCCTTCTAGACCCTCCCCACGCCCAAAGCGGTGCAGCAACAACTGGCTGAGGGCTGGGTGCTTGGACAGGGCCGCGTAGCAATCGGTCAGGTCACCGGGCGCAATCATGTTCAGGCTCTGGCGCAGTTGCCCACTGGAGCCTCCATCATCGGCCACGGTCACCACAGCCGTCAGGTTGTTGCTGTGCTGCTTGAGACCACGCAGCAGGTTGGATAGGCCAGTCCCGCCACCAACCGCCACAATCCGTGGTCCCCGACCAAGGGTGTGCTGCACATAGATTTCTTGGGCGGCGTGCTTGGGTTCCATGCCCGCAGCGCGCAGCAAGGTGCGGTTCATCTGCAAGATGCTGTATGCACCCAGCGCAAGCGCGGCAAACAGCAGCAGCAAGCCCAAGACCCAGGGCAGCGAAACACCGGGGAGAAGCCACAGCTGAAGCTGATAGATCGTTCCTGAGATAACGCCCCGCAGCGGTCCCATCCAGGCAAACGCCAACAGGCTGAGCGCTCCCAGAATAGAAGCCAGCATAAAAAGTGACACCCAGCGCTTGATTCCAAGGCCCGGTGTCATCCAACGGCGAAAGCGTCCTAACCTTCCCACAGTGGCCCCGGCGTCAGCTGAACCCTCAGTCAGTGGAGAAGTCACTGATTGAGGATCATCTGACGGCCACAGCTGCCTCATTCGGTTGCTCCCCCTGCACCCTCTCCCAGAGGCGCTTCGGTGATGCTGGGCATGTCACGGTGCAAAATCAGCTCGGTGTTCAGGTCAGTCAGCTCCCGCGTCAGCCGCTCAGTCACAGCGACGGAGCGGTGTTGCCCGCCTGTGCAGCCTATGCCCACCGAGTAGCCATGTCTGCCCGCACGCTCGGCCCGCTCAGCCGCTGTACGCACGAATTCTTTAAGCTGCTGATAAAATGCCTCGGCGTCTTCATCGGCAAAGACATGCTCAGCCACATGGGAGTCCAGCCCCGTCAGCGGGCGCAGTTCCGGCTCGTAGTAGGGATTGGGCAAACTGCGCACATCCAGCACCAGGTCCACATCACGGGGCGGCGCATGCTTGAAACCAAAGCTCATCAGGCGGAGTTCAAAGCGGCGGTCCGTCTTGAGCAGGCCAGCAATACGCTGCGACAGCTCCGGCACAGTCAGTTCGGTGGTGTCAATCACGGTATCGGCCAAAGCCCGCAGCGGAGCCAGCAAGGCACGCTCACGGGCGAAGTCCAGCAGCAGATTCTCTCCCAAGGGATGCTCACGCCGCGACAGGTTGTAGCGCTTGAGCAGCACCTCGTCTGCCGCTTCCAGAAAAATCATCCGCACGTCCGTCGCCTTTGTGGACAGCTCCCGGAAGCTGTCGTCCAAGTCATGCAAAAAAGCGCGTGTCCGGGCGTCGGCGCTGACAGCCACGTCCTGAATGCCCTGGGCGCGCGCCAGCTCGTACATATGCAGCCACAGCGCGGGCGGCAGGTTATCGGTGATCAGATAGCCGGAATCTTCCAACGTTCTGAGCAGAGAACTCTTGCCACTTCCCGACAGACCCGACACGATAACGAACGGCATAGGGCGAGTCTAGCGCGGCGGCTACATCAGCACCGTCATGTTCAGACAGGCTGCAAATTGGCAAACTTGACCAGCAACTTCTTGTTGCCCACACCCGAGAAGTGAACAGTGACCTCCTGCTTGTCGCCGACGCCAGCCACCGCCAGCACCTGCCCTTCCCCGAACTTGGGATGCCGCACCTTTTCGCCACCCCGGTAAGCCATTGCGCCTGTGAGAGGACTGGTGTTTTTGACCGCCGGGGTCTGCGGCACACTGCTGGGCCGGAAATCCTTCCAGCTTTTTTGGCGGTAGTCCACCGGCTGCCCGAAAGCGTTCCACGTTTCAAAGTCCTGGCCGATTTCTTCGAGGAAACGGCTGTCCTCGGCAGGGTTGGTGCGGCCATACTGCATGCGGTTCTCGGCTGCTGTCAGAAACAGGCGCTCCATGGCACGGGTAATCCCCACGTAGAACAGCCGCCGCTCCTCCTCAATGCCACCGCGCTCAGTCAGCGAGTTGCGGCTGGGCAGCAGGCCCTCTTCTACACCCACGATAAAGACCACCGGGAATTCCAGGCCCTTGGCATTGTGCAGGGTCATCAGGGTCACGGCGTCTTCGGGCACGCCCTTGTTCTCCTGCTGAGCGCGCATGTCGTCCACGCTGGCGACCAGTGCGGCGTCATCCAGAAAATCTCCGATGGTGCCATGATTGTCCTGCGACCATTCCTCGGCGGCGCTGATCAGTTCTTCCAAGTTTTCCAGCCGGGTCTGGCCTTCTGTTCCCTCCTGACGCAGCATGTCCAGATAACCGCTGGTTTCCATCACGAAGCGCAGGAAGGGGGCCGGCTCGTAGTTGTCCGCCGCTTCGCTCATGGCCGCCATCAGCGCGGCAAACTCGGTGGCCTTGTTCGCCCCACGCTCCAAGATGGCGTCCTGCTCGGCGCGGGCACAAGCTTCCAGCACCGATACCCCATTGGCCCGCGCCCAGTCGAGCAGCCGAGTCAGTGAACTGTCGCCAACACCCCGGCGCGGCCTTCCGATAATCCGCCGCAGCGCCACGTCGTCGGCTGGATTCAGGGCCAAGCGGGCATACGACAAAATGTCCTTGATTTCACGCCGGTCATAGAAGCCCACGCCGCCCACGATACGGGCCGGAATCCCCACCCGCCGCAGCGACTCTTCAATCACACGCGACTGGGCGTTGGTGCGGTACAGGATGGCCATATCGACAAAGTCGTGGCCCTCACCGTGCAGCCGGGTCAGCCAATCGGCCACGAAATCGCCCTCGCCCCGGTGGTCAGCAGCGCGGTGAAAGGCCACCGGGTGCCCGCCCTCTTTGACTGGCCGCAGCGTCTTTTCCAGGCGCTCGGAGTTATTCTCAATCAGGCGGTTGGCGGCAGTCAGCACGTTGGCGCTGGAGCGGTAGTTGCTTTCCAGGCGGTATACTTTGGCGCTTGGGTAGTCTTTTTGGAAATCCAGAATGTTCTGAATATCCGCCCCACGGAAGCGGTAGATGCTCTGGTCCGGGTCACCCACCACCAGCAGGTTGCCGTCACGTGAAGCCAGCAGCCGGGTCAGCTCGTACTGGGCTTTGTTGGTGTCCTGATACTCATCTACATGAATGAAGCGGGCGCGGCTCTGCACCTTGTCCAGCACCGCAGGCACTTCCTGAAACAGCCGCACCGTCTCGGTGATCAGATCGCCAAAATCAATCGCGTTCTGCGCCTTCTTGCGCGACTCGTACTGACGGTAAGCCTCGGCAGCCAGTTCACGCGGAATCCCTGCCAGATACGGCTCGCCGCTGCGCTCCATCTGGGCAGGTGTTTCCAGATTGCTCTTGGCCCGGTCAATCAAGCCGCGCACCGCACGCAGGTTGGTGTCAGGACCGAAGCCCGACATCCCGCCGGTAATCTGCTTGAGGATGTCGAGTTGGTCATCGTCGTCGTAGATGACAAACCCGCGCTTCAGGCCGATGTGTTCGCCGTAAGTCCGCAAAATCCGCACACCTGCCGAGTGAAAGGTGCTCATCCATAGCCTATCGGCTTCGGGCACCAGGCGGCTGGCTCGCTCGCGCATCTCCGCCGCCGCTTTGTTGGTAAACGTGACGGCCAGAATCTCGCCAGCGTCCACGCCGTAGTGGTTTATCAAGTGGGCGATGCGGTAGATCAGTGTGCGGGTTTTGCCACTTCCCGCGCCGGCAATCACCAGGGCAGGGCCGGTAAAGTGGTCGGCGGCAGCGGCCTGCTGTTCGTTGAGCTGCGAGAGGAGGTCCTGGGAGGCGTCGGCTTTCACGCGGGTCAGTGTAACAGTGCCGGGCAGCGCGGCACCGTGAGGAGCCTCGCCCCTGTGCGTGGACAAGCACTAGGCAGTGCTTTATACTGGGGCGTTAGCCCGCCGACAGGCGGGATTTTACCAGCCTGACGCACAGGGGCGCTTCGGTGCCCACACGAGGTTGTCTTGCTGGGAGCAGTTTGCCGACCAGCAGTGGTCCGGTAAGCTGCGAAAGGAGTTTTATCATGGCTAAAGACGGACCCCGCATGATCATCAAGATGGAAAGCACCGCTGGCACGGGCTTTTACTACACCACCACCAAGAACCGCCGCAACACCCAGGAAAAGCTGGAACTGCGCAAGTATGATCCCGTGGCCAAGAAGCACGTCACCTTCAAAGAGAAAAAGGTTTGATTGGAACAACCTGCTGGGGTAGCCCGGCGGGTTTTCCGTGAGGTGAGTGAATGAATCTGAGTCAGTATCTACGGGAATCGCGCGAGGAACTTGGCCGCGTCAGCTGGCCGACCCGCGCACAGGTGTGGGAAGGCACGCAGGCAGTGCTGCTGTTTCTGGTGGCGCTGACCCTCATCGTGTACCTGATGGACTTGCTCTTCACCACCCTGATTCAGGCGGTGTTGTTATGAGTATTGAGTGGTACGCGGTCCATACCTATATCGGTCAGGAAGACCGGGTGCAGCAGCACTTGCTGGAGCGCGCCCGCAAGCTGGGGATGCTGGGCACCAAGATTTTTCAGGTGTTGCAGCCCAGTGAGCAGGCCGTGGAGCTAAAAGACGGCGGCAAGAAGGAAACTGTAGAGCGCAAGCTGTTCCCGGGCTACGTCTTCGTGCAGATGGATATCGAGGACGATGATGCTCCAGGCGAACTGGGCGAATCCTGGGAAGTGGTGCGCAACACCAACGGCGTGACTGGCTTTGTGGGAACGGCCACCTACCCGGTGCCGCTGTCGCCTGACGAAGTGCAGCGCCTGCTGGCTTCGGTTGGCGTGGGTGCAGTGCCCAAGCCAGAAGCGCCCAGAGTGCAGATTGACCTCAAGCCTGGCGATCTGGTCAAGGTCAAGAGTGGTCCTTTTGCTGACTTTAACGGCGTGGTCAGCGAGGTCAATGCTCCGCAGGCCAAAGTCAAGGTGCTGGTTAGCATCTTCGGGCGCGAAACGCCCGTTGAGCTAGACTTTGCCCAAGTCAGCAAGTAAGGCTCTCAATTGCCGAATGAGTGGAGTCGGTGTGGATTTGTAGGTTCCTACACGACCTCACAGACTCAAAAAGCAGGGGGGCTGGCCTAAGCCAGCGCTCTTGCACCCAGCCCCCCGGACTGGCATACTGTAAAAGTTGCTGCCTGGTTGCAGCACTTAGCGCCAGCACCCCAAAGACACGAGCGTGCGTCACGGGGGAGCTAAGGAGGAGATATGAAAAAAGTTTTAGGGATTGTCAAGTTGCAACTCCCCGCAGGGAAGGCCACGCCGGCCCCTCCCGTGGGTCCGGCCCTGGGTCAGTACGGCGCGAACATCATGGAGTTCGCCAAGGCGTTCAACGCCCAGACCGCCGACAAAGGTGACGCGATTATTCCCGTAGAGATCACCATCTACGCGGACCGCTCCTTTACTTTCATCACCAAGACCCCGCCCATGAGCTACCTGATCCGCAAGGCCGCTGGCCTGGCGAAAGGAAGCGGCGAGCCCAACAAGAACAAAGTGGGCAAGCTGAACTGGGACCAGGTGCTGGAGATTGCCCAGACCAAGATGCCCGACCTGAATGCTGGCTCTGTCGAGGCTGCTGCCAACACTGTAGCTGGCACCGCCCGCTCCATGGGTGTAACCATCGAAGGAGGCCCCAATGCCTAAGCATGGTAAGCGTTACCGCGCCCTGAAGGAAAAGGTGGACCGCAGCCGTCAGTACCCCATCACCGAAGCTGCTGACCTGGTCAAGGAACTGGCGAACGCCAAGTTCGACGAAACCGTGGAAGTGCACTTCCGTCTGGGCATTGACCCCCGCAAGAGTGATCAAAGCGTGCGTGGCACTGTGGCCCTGCCTCACGGCACTGGCCGTGAAGTGCGAGTGGCCGTGATCACCAAAGGTGAGAACGTGGCCGCTGCCGAAGCTGCTGGTGCTGATGTGGTAGGCAGTGAAGAACTGATTGACCGCATTGCTGGCGGCTTTATGGAGTTCGACGCTGTTGTGGCGACGCCTGACATGATGGCCCAGATTGGCCAGAAGCTGGCCCGTCTGCTCGGCCCCCGTGGTCTGCTGCCCAACCCCAAGAGCGGCACTGTGGGCACCAACGTGGACGAAATGGTGCGCGGTCTCAAGACCGGACGCATTGAGTTCCGTAACGACAAGACCGGCGTGATCCACGCTCCTATCGGCAAGGCCAGCTTCGGTGCTGACGCCCTGACGGCCAACTACACCGCGCTGGTGCAGGCCCTGGAAGCGGCCAAGCCAGGCTCAGCTAAAGGCGTGTTCCTGCGCAGCGCTTACCTGACCAGCACCATGGGCCCCAGCATTCAGCTGAGCCTGAGCGCTGCTCAGAACTAAGCTCCTAACTTTTGCCCTAACGGCACCCCGGTGCGAACAGCACCTCTTCAATTTCGGCACCGTAGACAGCGGGGACCCTTGCCAGGTTTAAATATCCCGCCGAGATGCCAGGTGCCCGCACCTGGACCCCAAGCTGCTAAGCAGCACATCCCAAGCGAAGGAGGTCAACATGGCCAATGAGCGCAATCAAAAAAGCCTGAGTGACCTGCAACAGAGCCTCGCTGGCGTGGAGTCGTTCTACCTGGTGGACTACCAGGGTCTGAGCGCTGGACAGCTGTCCAAACTGCGTCAGGATATTCGTGATAAGGGCGGCCAGCTGATCGTGGCCAAGAACACCCTGATTCACCTGGCCCTGCAAGGCAATGATCAGGACTTCTCCGATATTCTCGCCGGACCCAGCGCCCTGGTGCTGGCCAGCGAAGACCCCGCTGGCGTCGCCAAAGCCCTCAGCGATATTGCCAAGACCAATGAAGCCGGTATCCCTGCTTTCAAGGGTGGCTTTGTTGAAGGCAACCGCGTGGACACCAAGGTCATTACCAAGCTGGCGACCCTGGGCAGCAAGCAGAGCCTGCAAGCCGAAATGGTGGGCGTTCTGTCCACCCACCTGGCAACCTTTATCGGCACGCTGGAAGCTTACAAAGGCAAGCTGGAAACCGATGGCGGTAGCGCTGCCACTGCCCCCGCTGCTGAGTAAGTCCAGCATCCTCTCCCCTCTCATTCATACTTAAAAATCCCTTCCCTGGAGGAAACGAACATGGCATACGACAAACAAGCTCTGATTGACCAACTCAGCCAACTGACCATCATGGAACTCGCCGACCTGATCGACGGCCTGAAAGAAACCTGGGGCGTTGAAGCCGTTGTGGCTGCTGGTGGCGCTGCTGGCGGTGCTGCTGCTCCCGCTGCTGAAGAGAAAGACGAATTCGACGTCATCCTGGTGGACGCTGGCTCCAGCAAGATCAACGTGATTAAGGAAATCCGTGGCATCACTGGCCTGGGCCTGAAAGAAGCCAAGGACATGGCCGAAAAGGGCGGTGCCATCAAGGAAGGCGCTTCCAAGGACGAAGCCAACAAGATCAAAGAGCAGCTCGAAGCTGCTGGTGCTAAGGTCGAACTGAAGTAAGGTTCTGCCTACAGTACCGAGGTGCAAAGCCCCCTGCCACAGTGGCGGGGGGCTTTTATTTGGGCTCTCAGCTTTCCTCTAAGCCAAGGCCAAAGGCTCGGGGCAACTGACACTAGAGAACGGAACGCTATTAAAGGGCTCACGCGATACAGACTGTCTATGAAGGATACCTGAGCAGAACCACCAGCCCCGCGTCTAGTTGAGCAGATAGAGGGGGCAGACCTACGCTCCTTTTCAGGCCCTACCCGCCTTAACTCGGCAACTCGGCAGCAGGTCAGTACCCCGACCTTAGCGCCGTAGCTGACGCCGCAGCTTGGCGGCCAACTCAAACCACTCGCGCTCCTGACGGCGGTAGAGCGGCGTGGCCTCATTTTCGATCTGAAGTAGGCGGTTCAGCACTTCGTGCGCCTGCTCGGCGCGGCCCTGCTTGAGCAGGAACTCTGCGTAGCGCGCACGGGGTTCCTCAGTGGTGGCAGCATGCATGGCTTCTTGATAGCGGGCCTCGGCACCGTCCAAATTGCCCTGCTGCGCCTGAGCTTCGGCAAGTAGGGTCAGTGCCCGAGTGCGGGTGGCCGCCGAGGTCTGCAATTCCACCTGACTCAGCTTGCTTTCAGCCACAGCGGGCTGTCCCTGGGCCAAATCCAATTGGGCACTGGTCAGCAGCACCACCGGGTCATCGCGGTAAATGCCGGTCAGCAGAGGATGAAGGGTCGCCTGAGCTTCATCTAGGCGACCTGCGCGGGTCAGCAGATGGGCCAGACTGCTGCGGTTGGCGAGGGTGTCACTGCGGTCCAAGGCCGTTTGGGCCTCAGCAATCTTGGTTTCTAATGGCTTGACCGCTTCTACCCCGGTCTGGACCGTGTGCTGAACCGCCCGTCGGGTACGGGTGCCGCTGCCGCGCAGGGCCGGGAACAGTTCGCTAAACGCATAGAACAGGGTCACAAAGAGCCCCCCCTGCGAGATAAAGACGCCAAAAGCCAAAAAGGCGGCCCAGAGCCAGTTGCGCGTGACCAGGGCGTGGACCAAGCAGATGATATTCAGTACGTAAATGATGGCCCAAACGAAATTGGGCAGGCCGTACAGCCCTGTACCAGTAAGCTCCATGACGTTAGCCTAGCGGTTCTCGGCGCCGCGCGCAGTAAGCAGCGCCTCCAGGCCAGCTTCATCCAGCACCGGCACACCCAGCTGCTGCGCTTTGTCCAACTTGGAGCCAGCGTCCTCTCCGGCCAGCAGGTAACTGGTCTTGCCGGTCACGCTGCCGGTGATACGGGCACCTTGCCCTTCCAACAGCGCCTTGTAGTGCTCACGGGGCTGGCTGAGAGTGCCGGTGATCACGAAGTTCAAGCCACTCAGGGCCGTGCCGCGCTCCTGCACGGTTGCAGGCGGGCGCACACCGGCAGCGTCCAGGCGCTGAAGCAGGTCACGCATGGCCCCGTCCTGAAGGGCTGCGACCAGATTCTCTGCGATGACCTCGCCCAGCCCTGGCACGGCGGCCACCGCAGCCACGTCGGCGGCCAGCAAGCGGTCCAGCGTACCAAACTCGGCTGCCAGGGCCTGTGAGACGCGGGCTCCCACGTGCTGAATGCCCAGGGCATTGATCACCCGCCATAGCGGCTGGGTCTTGGACGCTTCGAGTTGCGCCAGGATATTGGCGGCTTTTTTGTCGCCGCTGCGTTCCAGCCCGGCCAGTTGCTCGGCACTCAGGGTATAGAGGTCGGCGGCGTCGCGCACCAGTTCCTGTGCCAAGAGCTGACGGAGCAACTGCTCACCCACACCGCGAATATCCATTGCTTCACGGCTGACAAAGTAGCTCAGACGCTCGAACTGCTGCGCCGGGCAGGCCGGATTGGGGCAGTAGGTGTTGGCATCCCCTTCGGTGCGGACCAGGGCGTGGCGGCATTCGGGGCACTCCGCCGGAAAGACGAATGGCGGCGCGTCCGCTGGCCGCCGGTCTACCAGCACCCGCATAATCTGCGGAATCACGCCGCCCGATTTGCGCACCACCACCGTATCCCCAACCCGCAGGTCCAGGTCGCGCACGAAATCTTCGTTGTGCAGTGTAGCCCGGCTGACGGTGCTGCCTTCAATCAGACGCGGAGCCAGGTGCGCCAGCGGGGTGATCTTGCCGGTGCGGCCCACCCCCACGCTGATGTCTTCGAGTACCGTCTCCACTTCCTCCACCGGGAACTTGTAGGCCACAGCCCAGCGCGGTGCCCGGCTGGTAAATCCGGCTTCTTCCTGCATTCTCAGGTCATCCAGCTTGATCACTGTTCCGTCGGCGTCGAAGGGCAACTCAGCCCGCCCGGCAGTCATCTCGGCGTGGTAGGCGAGCGCCTCAGCCAGACTGCTCAGTGGACGCGAGTAGGGACTGGTCGGGAAGCCCTGCGCCCGCAGCCATTGCAGCACTTCCCACTGGGTGCGGGCCGGTACGCCGTCGCGCTTGCCCAGCGAATAAAAGATGGCCTTGAGTCCCCGGCGGCGGGTCAGTTCCGGGTCCTTTTGGCGCAGCGCCCCCGCCGCACCGTTGCGGGGATTCTTGAGCAGAGATTCGCCCAGTTCCTCGGCGCGGGCGTTGTACGCTGCAAAATCCTCGCGGGACAGGTAGACTTCGCCGCGCACTTCCAGCTCACCACTCAGGCCCGGCACCTGCTGCGGAATACCAGCGATGGTCAGCACCTGCGCCGTGACCTTCTCGCCGGTGCGGCCATTGCCGCGTGTGGCCGCCCACTGCAAGTTGCCATCCTGGTAATACAGGTTCACACTCAGGCCGTCAATTTTCAGCTCGCCGGTGTAGCGAAACTGCGCGCCAGGCATGTCCGCACTGGCTGGGTCCACGTTCAGCGAACGGGCCAGCCGCTCCTGCCAGCCCCTCAGCTCGGCGTCATCGAAGGCGTTGTCCAGACTGGTCATGGGCGTGGGATGGTCCACCGACTCAAAGGCCGCACTGACAGCCCCACCAACCGCTTCAGTAGGACTGCCCGCAGCCGCCCACTCGGGATGCTCAGCTTCGGCAGCGCGGACCTGGCGGGCCAGAGCGTCGTACTCATCATCGGGGATTTCGGGGTCGTCCTGCTCGTAGTAGGCGCGGTTGTGGCGCTCCAGCTCGGCCCGCAGGCTCAAATAGTCGGCGTGGGTCAGCGGCTGGTCGGGTTGGGGGGCAGACTGGGCAGATGGCTCGGCGGACATGGCCTCAGCATAGCGGGGCCAGCATATATCGAAGCCCCCGCCGGAGCGCGTAGGCGTCCATAGTTCGGGGGCGACTTTAGGGAGACTTTCAGCTTTTCAGCACCTATTCATCCGAGCCGTGTTCTTCCAAGATGCGCTCTTCCACCGCGCTTAGACGCTTGGTTGCGGCGTCTTTGGCCGTCACAAGGGCAATCACCACAGTG
This sequence comes from Deinococcus piscis, assembly GCF_014653275.1. Taxonomy (GTDB): domain Bacteria; phylum Deinococcota; class Deinococci; order Deinococcales; family Deinococcaceae; genus Deinococcus; species Deinococcus piscis. The sequence goes on along the minus strand of NZ_BNAL01000006.1, from coordinate 55,524 downwards.
ACAGCGGCTGTCGCCAGGTGCAAAATCAGCGTATCTATATGGGTGGCCGCCAGGCCCAGACTGACCGCCAGGCCCAGCAACAACGCCGCCATAGAACGGTCCAGCGACGGCACACTGGTCAGGCGCGAAGCCGCGTAGCGAATCAGCCCAAGCGAGGCAAATACAGCCGCCAGGGACCAGCTCACCAAGCTCAGGTTCAGCTGGTCATGGTGCTCGTCCTCATAGGCGATGCCGTGCCCGAAACCCACCCCCAGCATCATGATGGCGATGGTCAGCGGCAGATGGGCGTAGAGCCAGGCCATCAGGGTGCCACCACGCGACTGCAAATTCGCCATCAGCACCGGCAGGGCACGCGACTGATCAAAATAGAGCCGGAACAGCGCGATGCAGGTGACCAGCGCCAGGAAAGTGGGGGCCTGATCCAGCAAGGCCAGCTGCTGCTGGCGGCCACCCGCGACCAGCTCGGTCACAATGCCGCCCAGCGCGATGATCTGAAGGAGGCCCACACGCTCAGGCAGGTGCTCGTGGTGCGGCAAGGCATTGTGGTGGTAGCGCTGCGCCACCAGGGGCGTGCCCACAGTGACCAATAGGGCCAGGCCCCACAGCACCAGAGTCAGGGTGTCGCTGCTGGGGATACTGAGCAGCCACAGCACCCCGGAGAGGCCAAGGCCCGCCGCCGTAATCTGCGAGAAGCGGGCTGCGGCCGGCTCGGAGCGCGATACCAGCAGATACATGACGACCAGAGTAAAGCGGTTGAACGCATAAGCCGCCGCAAACAGCCAGCCGACATCACTCAGATCACCGCGCAGGGTCAGGCTCAGCACGCCCAGGGTCAGCAGTTCCACCAGAGTGCCCCAGCGGTAGATGCGGTGATCATTGCCAAAGCGGGCGGCAAACTGCGTATTCCCAGCCCACACCGACCACAGCGCCGCGAACATCAACAAGAAGATAAATACGTTCTCGGGCGAGAAGCTATCACCCAGGCGCTTGGCGAGCTGGTCGAACGAGGTAACGAAAATCAGGTCGAAGAACAGTTCAAGCCAGCTGACCTTTTGCTCGTTCGCCGTGAGCTGGCCGCGCCGCTTTGAGCCGGAATTGACCGAAATTCCCTGGTCCTGCCCGGTTTCGCTGGGTTGATCCTGAATATCAACTCTATCTTTGGTGTCTCGTTGCGTCATTGTTCGCTTTTCCTCGGCATGAACTAAGAAACTGCTGTGGGGTGATGGTCTGGACGGCAGCCAAGAGCAGGCCCGAAGTCGGCGTATCAACTCCGGACTGGAAGTGCTGTCGCTGCTTGTGATGTCGGTGGTGCGCGGCGTGGACCAGCGCTAGCGGAGCTGTCCAAGACTCTTACGAATCAGGACGTCGGTGCTCTGTTCCGGGTCGTCGGCCAGCAAGCCTGCCACGACGGTGCGGACCTGCGGCTCGCGGAATCCCAGCGCCAGCAAGGCGTCAATCGCGTCGGCTCCAGCTGTGGTCACCTTGACAGGCTTGCTGCCGGACGGTGCGGCGAGGTGAGCGGGCACTTTGCTCTGTACTTCCAGAATCAGCCGCTCGGCGGTCTTTTTGCCGACGCCGCTGACACTCGACAGCAGCCCTGCGTCACCGTCCAGAATGCCCTGCGCCAACGTCGAGACGGGCATGGCCGACAGCAGGGCCAAGCCCAACTTGGGACCGACACCACTGACACCGGTCACCAGATCGAACAGCTGGGCGCTATCGGTGTCCTGAAAGCCAAACAACAGCTGGGCATCTTCGCGCACGATGAAGCGGGTATGCAGCTCGGCCCCTTCGCCAGGTTTCAGGCGGGCCAGGGTGGACTGCGGGCAAAAGACCTCGTATCCCAGTCCTCCGGTTTGAACGACGGCACTGCTGGTACGGACTTCGCGCACGGTGCCTGAGAGATAAACAATCACCTGGCCATTGTAGGGACTGGCCAGCGCAGCAACAGGGCATCAGGCAGCGCGGGCGCAAACCGAAGGTTTGTATTAAGCCGGGCTCCCTTTGTGGCACTGGCCCAAGCGGAGCGCATGGCCGGGTGCTACCCTAAATCCATGACGGAACAACCCCAGCAATACGACGTAATTATCGTGGGCGGCGGCCCTGCCGGGCTGACAGCAGCCATCTACACGGGCCGGGGCGAACTCAAGACGCTGGTGCTGGAACGGGGCATGCCCGGTGGTCAGATTTCCCAGACAGAAGAGGTCGAGAACTACCCCGGCTTTCCCGAAGGCATCAGCGGCATGGAACTGAGCCAGCGGATGGTGCAGCAGGCCGAGAAGTTCGGTGCAGTGATTGAGATGGACGAGGTGCAGAGCATTCACCACGACGCCAGCGGCGTGGAATACCCTTTTACCGTGCAGGGCTTCGCGGGCAACTACCAGGGCAAGTCGGTGATCCTGACCACTGGCGCTGAGCCGCGCCGCCTGGGCGTGCCCGGTGAAGAGAAATTCTGGGGCAAGGGCATGAGCACCTGCGCCACCTGTGACGGTTTTTTCTACCGTGGCAAGCGCGTGGTGGTGGTGGGCGGCGGCGACGCAGCCGTGGAAGAAGGGCTGTTCCTGACCAAGTTCGCCGACGAAGTCACGCTGATTCACCGCCGCGACACCCTGCGCGCCAACAAGTCGGCCCAGGCCCGCGTCTTTGCCAACGAGAAGATGCGGTTCATTTGGGACACCACCGTGGAAGAAATTCTGGGCGATGAGCAGGTGACGGGCGTGCGCCTGAAAAACCTGAAGACCGGCGAAGAAAGCGTGATGGAGACGGACGGTGTCTTTGTCTTTATCGGACATATCCCCAACACGGGCTTTCTGGGCGACACGGTCAAGCTGCGGGAAGACGGCTACGTGGACGTGCGCGAAGATATCTACACCAGCGTGCCGATGCTGTTCGCTGCCGGTGACGTAAGCGACTGGGTGTACCGCCAGCTGGCGACCAGCGTGGGCACCGGCACCCGCGCCGCCATGACCGCCGAGCGCTCCCTGGCCGAGCTGGAAGCCGCTTTCCCACACGCGGCCAGCGCTGGCGAAAGCACCCCAGCCCAGGCAGCGGCCACCGACTAAGGGCGAGCAACTGACCCCTGAGGGAGCGGCTGCGCTACGCAGACCCGCTCCACTCTTTTGGCTGACCTTCCCTCCGGCTCAACCGCTGATCAGCACCGGCGTCTCTTCGCTGGGCTGCACCACCACGAACCCGCTGCCTTCAAACACCATCTGAAATGTTTCCCCACCGCCGCGCCCCAGCAGGGTTTTCAGCGACAAATCCATGCGCAGCTCAGGGCTCAGGCCAGCGCTCCAGGCCACAGTGGCGTTGGGGTCCGTCGTGACCGGCTCACCGGGCCGCACCGGCAGCGTCAGCGGCTGCCCCTGGCTGAGCAGGGCGACCAGACCACGCCCACTCAGGCGCACACTGAACAGGCCACCGCTCGCCCAGCCCGCCATGCGGCGGTGCATGGTGATGTCGTAGTCCACACTCTCCTCGAAGGCCAGCAGGTCGTTGCCGTTCACGTTCAGGGTGTCGTCTTCTAGCCGCAAAATGGTGATTTGCCTGCCTCTGTCTGCCAGGTAGCACACGCCCTGACCCTCAATCCGGGTCAGTGGGGTCATTTCGCTGGTTACCGCACGCTTGAGCGCCTTCATCATGCCCCCGGCCAGCATGCCCTCGCGACGGAAGGTGAGATTGCCCTTGTAGGCCACCATCGCGCCCAGCTTGCTCCAGATGCTGCCCTGGATATGGGCTTCGAGCATACGGGGGGATTCGAGCTCGAAGACCTCGCCGGGGTTGTCGCGCTCAGCGGTCTGGTGCAGAAAATCCTGCAAGCGGGTGCTGGCAACCTGATCAGGTGAGGCTGTTTCGCGGCCCTGCGGGAATTCATCCTGTGTCATGCTCCCAGTACGGGCCGGAGCGCTGCCAGGTTCCAGCCCCCAGCTTGCTGGCCCTACTCCAGCAAGCCGATGGTCCGGGCACGGCTGACGGCCTCGGTGCGGTCACAAGCATCCAGCTTGCCGTACATCCGCGCCAGATGGTCCTTGATCGTATCGGGGCTGACTCCCAGTTCGCGGGCAATTTCTTTGTTGCTCAGGCCCTGGGCCAGCAGCGGGAGCACCTCGCTCTCACGCGGGGTCAGCCGGGGCACGTCCACGCGGGGCAAGCGGTCCTGGGTGGGATCCTGAATAATGGCCCGCAGCTGCTCGGCCAGTGCCGGGGGATCGGTTTCTTTGGAGAGGTAGCCTCTGGCTCCCGCCTCCCGCGCCGCTTGAATAATGGCCGGCTCAGCAAAAGTGGTGATCAGGATGCTCAGCACCTCGGGGCATTCGGCACGCAGCTGACGGCAGACTTCGATCCCTGTCAGGCCCGGCATCTTGACATCCAGCAGGGCCGCCGTCGGACGCAGTTCGCGGCAGGCCCTGAGGGCTTCTGTCCCACTGGCCACCTCAGCCACCACCTCAAAGCCCTGATGGGAAAGGGCGTACTTGAGCCCCATGCGGAACAGCGGATGGTCGTCCGCGATGACGAGGGTAAAAGCTGCCAGAGAGGGCGCGCCGGACGGTATAGAACTCTGCTCACCTATGCGCTCACCAGGGCGGCGCTTCAGGTCTAGGATCTCAAAGTGGGAGATGCGGGAATGTTCGGTCATAGGGCGCTCCTTTCTGGCGCAGGCTGGTCAGGCGCAGCCGCCGGCGCGTCCAGCACCACTTCGGGCAGGTGCAGGGTAAAAATGCTGAGGGCGTGGGGAGCAGCGCTGCGGGCGTAGCTCAGCGAGCCCCCGTGGGCCTCCGCAATTCGCCGGGCGATAAACAGGCCCAGGCCCGCGGTGCCCGCGGTGTAGTGCTGCCCGGCAATCAGGGCAGGCTGACTGTTGAACGGCTGCGCCAGATCGTCCAGCGCCGCACTCAGGCCAGGGCCGTCGTCGCAGATTTCCAACCCTTGCGCCGTCACGGACAACACCACCCGGTGCTGGGCGTAGCGCAGGGCATTGTCTGTCAGGTTGGTCACAGCGCGTTCCAAGACGGCGGCGTCCACCACGGCCTGTCCTGCACCCTGCACCTGCAAAGCCAGCTGGTGGTCGGCTGCGACGGTCTGGCGTCCTGCCACCCGCTCCAACAAGGAGCGCAGGTCCGTCGGATGAGGGTCCAGGCGTACATCGTCACGCTCAAAACGGTGGGCATCGGCCATCTGGCTGACCAGGGTCAGCAGGCGGCGATTTTCGGCCAGCAAATTGTCACTGATTTCGGCCTTTTGTGTCGGTGTCAGATCAAAGTGGGTGAGCGAGTGAACCAGGTGGCCGGTGGCGATCAGCGGAGTTTTGAGGTCATGCACCAGGGTGGCCATAAAGGCGTTGCGGCGACCCTGTTCTGTGCCCAAGCGTGCCAGCAACCCCGCAAAAGCCACGCGCAGCGCCCGGATTTCGGTAGGGTCATCACTTTGCAGCACCCCGAAGTCGCCCTCTTCCACCTCCGCGTGCAGCCGGAGCAGTGGCCGCAGCAAGACGCCGCTCAGCAGCCAGGCGATCATGCCCGACAGCAGCGCCACCAGCCCAATCCACACGGCCAGCGTCACGCCCGGCAAGCGGGGACCCACCACAACCGTGACGACCAGATTCGGCAAAAAGGCCAGCAGCGCGATCACCGCCGTAATCTGAAAGCGCAAACTGGTCTGCACAGCCGGGCGGGGCTGACCCGCACCGGCAGTCCTCTGGGCCGTCAGTGCGGGGGCCTGCCTTATGCTCACGTTGCTCACTGTAGAAGTGGCGCTATGACAGCCCCGTCACCCGGCGCGGCCAGGACCAAAGGTGAATGCCGCAGCCGCTCGGCTCTCCCCTGCCCGCTACACTGGCACGATGACGATGCCTGAAATCACTGTAATTGGCGCTGGGCTGGCAGGGTCCGAAGCTGCACTGAGCGCCGCCGCACAGGGGGTGCGTGTACGCCTGTACGAGATGCGCCCACGCAAAATGACTCCAGCCCACCGCACCGGCGACTTTGCCGAACTGGTCTGCTCTACCAGTCTGGGCGGCGAGGGGGAAATGCAGTCCAAGGGCATGCTCCAGGCCGAACTGCGCTCGGTGGGCGGTACCATCGTGGGCACAGCGGACCGCAGCCGGGTGCCTGCGGGCAATGCGCTGGCGGTAGACCGTGACGCCTTTAGTGCCTCAGTCACCGAGCAGGTGCGCCGTCACCCCCTCATCACGGTGGTCGAAGAAGAGCTGGAGCGTGTGCCTGAAGGCATCTGCGTGATTGCGTCGGGGCCGCTTACCTCCGATGCACTGGCCGAAGACCTCGCCCGCCTGACCGGCAGCGAGCGTCTGAGCTTTTATGACGCTGCCGCTCCAGTACTGGACGCCAGCAGCATTGACATGAACGTGGCCTGGCGGGCTGGGCGCTACGATCAGAGCGCCGATTACATCAACTGCCCTTTTACCAAAGAAGAGTACCTGCGCTTCATTGGAGCGCTGGAAACGGCCCGCACCCACACGCCGCACGACTGGGAAAAGCTGGAATTTTTTGAAGGCTGTATGCCCATTGAGGAAATTGCACGCCGGGGACCGGATACGCCGCGCTTTGGCCCCATGTCACCCAAGGGCCTGGACGACCCACGGACCGGGCGCTGGCCGTACGCGGTAGCGCAGCTGCGCCAAGAAGACGCAGAGGGGCGGATGTGGTCACTGGTGGGCTTCCAGACTGGGCTGAAGTGGGGTGACCAGAAGGAACTGGTGGCGCTGATTCCAGGCCTGGAGCAAGCTGAAATCGTCCGCTACGGCGTGATGCACCGCAACACCTACCTCAACGCCCCGGAGGTCCTGCGGGAAACCCTGCAACTGAAGGCCGACCCGCAAAAGTTCGTGGCCGGTGTCCTGGCCGGTACCGAAGGATATTTGGAATCAGCTGCGACTGGCTGGCTGGCCGGGCTGAACGCTGCCCGGCTCGCGCAGGGGCTGGAGCCCAGCGCACCGCCGCAGAGCAGCATGCTGGGCGGCCTGGTGCATTATCTGGCCAGCGCCAACCCGAAAGGCTTTCAGCCGATGAATGTGAATTGGGCGTTGGTCCCAGACCCCGAGCTGCCTGCAGGCAAGCGCAAGTGGGGCAAACGCGAAAAGCGCCCACTGATGTTCCGCGCTGGCCTCCAGGCGTTCAGCACCTGGGCCGAGGCACAGGGCCTGGTAGTGACACTGCCCGCCACCGCTCAGCCTGCCGCTGCCCAAGAGAAGCCCGCAGCTATAGCCCACAGCTGACATTCAGTGGAGGGCAGTCAGGAGAGGGCAGTCGAGACACTCTGGCCCTCTCTTTTTTAGGCTCTGGCTCCACAGGCCATCACGGCAACGACTGGAAAGTCGTGAGGCCAAAAAGTAGCCCCTGCCACTCCCCCAGCAACCAAAAAACCGCCCCCTAAAAAGGAAGCGGCTGTCACTACAACCAAAATTATTATGGCTTCCCTGATGGGCTTGCCGAATGGTTCAGCGACGGGCTGAAAACTTACCAGCGTTCGTTGCGGTCGCTCACCGGAGCGGCGTTGGTCACAACCACGTTCTTGGCCTGGGGGCCACGGTCGCCCTGACCATCGCCAACTTCGAACTCGACTTCATCGCCTTCGTTGAGCTTGCGGAAACCGCCGCTCTGGATGGCGCTGTAGTGCACGAACACATCGGGGTTTCCGGGATGCTCAATGAAGCCATACCCTTTTTCCACGCTAAACCATTTTACTCGTCCTTGAGGCATACATCTCCTTGCATCTGTGCAGCGCAGCCGGCATCTGCCCACTGGACAGCTACCACTTGTCTTGGCTGGTGCTCAGACGGTCACATTATGGCACGCCTCTCCAGCAAAGGTGTCAGATGGTGAAGGTCCGCTTTATGTGCGGGCCCCTGAGGTGCCGAATGCTGTGCCCTGCTGAGGGCGGGCAGCCTGGAGCCACGCAGCCAGGACTGCCTGCACTGGCCATATCTATACTGGTCCTATGACCAAAGCCGTGACGGCCACCTCTGCCTCAGACATCCAGCCAGGTGCTGGAGGCGTTGTCTTCAGTGCTGCTGGGCATGTCCTCCTGGTGGAGTACCGTGGGGGCGGCTGGACCTTTCCCAAAGGCCACCTGGAACCCGGCGAGACACCCACGCAAACGGCAGTGCGCGAAATCCTAGAAGAGACGGGCGTGCATGCTGCCGAACTGGCTTGGCTGCCGCCCACCCACTACACCAATTCACGTGGGCAGCGGCGCATGATTGACTGGTTTCTCATGCAGGCCCACAGCACAGAAGTGCAGCTGGAAGACACCTTTGGGGACGGCGGGTTTTATGAGGTGCAGGAGGCCGCCCAGCGGCTGAGCTTCCCCGAAGACCGCCAGCTGCTGTGGCTGGCCGAGGAACGCTGGGCACGGCTCCGTGGCTCTGCTTCTGGCCCGCTGTACGCCCTAGGCGAACGTCACCCACAGCTACATCCCAGTGCCTACGTGGCCCCTACGGCGGCAGTGATTGGCACGGTAGAGCTGGCCGAGGAAAGCTCGGTGTGGTTTGGTGCGGTTCTGCGGGGAGATATCGAGCCTGTGCGCGTAGGCGCACGCTCGAATGTGCAGGACGGTGCAGTGCTGCACACCGAACGCGGCCATCCCTGCATCCTGGAAGAGGACGTGACGGTGGGACACGGGGCCATGGTGCATGGAGCCCACTGTGCACAGGGCAGCTTGATTGGCATGGGAGCCACCCTGCTGAGCGGGTCACGGGTGGGCCGGGGCGCAGTGGTGGGCGCGGGTGCCCTACTGCGTGAGGGCGACACTGTGCCTGATGGCATGGTGGCTGTCGGCGTCCCGGCGCGGGTGATCGGTCCAGCAGGCCACTTCGAGAATGCCTCCCGCTACGTGGCCAATGCCCAGCACTACCGCCAGCACCTGCGGCCACTCGGCGGGCTAGTGCAGGGCCAGCCAGCGGCAAGCACCACTGAGCCTGAAACTCACTGAGCCTGACGCGCCTTGCCCCTTACGGTAGACTGAGCCACATTGGCGGCCTGCCGCCCTGGAGAGGACCCATGCCTGAAGGAGACACCCCACGCGCCACCCGCACCAGCCGCCGCAGCGAAGCGGCCAAAGCGGCTGTTCCAGTGTCCGCCGCCGTCCCGGAGCTGCCGCGCCTGCGCCCCCGGTTTCAGGAGGTGCAGCCTTTTCTGGCCCGCTTTTTGCCGGACACGCCTCCCAGCCAGCTGGGGCTGAATACTGAATTTTGCGACCTGTACATTTATCTGTCGCATTTGCAGGTGCAGGGGTGGAGCGGCTACCTCCACGCTCAGGCCGAGGGACACAGCGTCTGGGTCCTGCTGCTGCGGGGCCGGCCCGTGGCTGCAGCTTCTGACCGGCTACACAGCGGCAAAAATGTACCTACTGAGAGCATCGTGGGGCAACAGGCGCTCGGCGAACTGATTCTGTCCTACCAGGGCGGAGCGAGCCTGAATGCTTATCCGCTGCCGACCACTTATGCCGAGCTGCTGAGCGGCCTGGGCGCGGGAGCCCAGAAATTTGAGCTGAGCCCCAGTTTTAGTGGCGTGTACGCTCGTCCAGACGGCGCAGTACTGTACGCCCAGGGTGAGGCCATTGCTACCCTGGACGCCACTTTGCCCTATGAGGCGGCTTTCCCGGTGAGCGGACCGCCACAGCCGCTGGTACTTCCCCGGCATCTGGCAGGGTGGGCTCATGCCACCTACGCGCCCACCCTGCGCGGACGGGACGTCCTCAGTCCGATTACGGCGGCCCACGGCGAGTTCCGGGCCGAGTTTGGTCAGGGCCTGCCGCTGCTGCTGATCACGTCTTTGGTTCACGGCCTCAGCCCCGCCGAGTTCGCTCTGGAGCACGACACGCCCCTTTCAGAGATCGAGCCGTGGCTGACCCGCTTCCGGGAGCAGGGATACCTTGTTCGCTAACACCGAAGAAGGAGCCGTATGATTCCGGGCCCCGGCGAACTGCTGTTGGTACTGGGCGGGCCTCCTGAACTGCCCAGCCGCCTAGAGGCCGAATTGATCGGCGTGAGCGTCCGGCCAGTCACCGACGTGGAGATGCTGCTGCGCCTGCCTGAACAAACCCGGCCCGGCGCAGTGGTGATCGTGAGCGGGGCCGCGCCAGGCAACTGGACGGAGGTGCTGCCCCTGCTGCGGCGGCATCATGGCCTTGAAGGAACGAGCTGGCTGCTGCTGGACCGCCCTGACCAGTGGCCTTCCCTGCTGGAAGCGGGAGCAGATGTGACCTTGCCGGTGAGTACGCCACCGCACCTGCTGGCTGCTCAGGCCGAGGCCCTGCTGCGGCGAGCGACGGCTCAAGAAGCGCTGCGCTTTCAGCTGCGGCAGGTGGAAAGTGCTCTGGAGGGCTGGGAGCGCGAGGAGCGGGTACGCGACCAGTTGGTCCACATGCTGGTCCATGACCTGAAAAACCCGATCACGGCCATCTTGGGCCTGCTGGAAGTGGTGGCCGACGACCCCCGCTTGCCGCCCGATGCCAAGGACCTGCTGGAAGTGGCCCGCGACGAGACCAGCCACCTGCTGCACCTGTCGCTCAACATGCTGGACGTGCGCAAGATTCAGGCCGGGAAGATGCACCTCAAGCGTGAGCTGCTCAGCCGCGATCACTTGGAGCAAATTGTGCAGCAGTCGCTGGGCGATGTGGGCGCGGGCCTGAGCGACCGCCAAGTCAGCATTGGTCTGGCCCCCATGTCGCCGCTGAGCGCTGACCCCACCATGCTGCGCCGGGTACTGGCCAACCTGCTGAGCAACGCACTCAAGCACACCACGCAGCGCGGCTCAATCCAACTGGAGACCCAAGTGAGTGGTCATGAATTGCTGCTGAGCGTCACGGACGACGGCGAGGGCATTCCCGCCGAGGACATCCCCCGGCTGTTTGCTGCCTTCGAGCAATCGCGCCTGACCCTACATGGCCGCTTCGACACCGGTATGGGGCTGGCATTTTGCAAGCTGGCCGCCGAGGAGCATGGGGGCCGCATCTGGGTAGAGTCCGAGCGTGGCCGAGGGTCCAAGTTCACACTGGCCCTGCCGCTCAGCGGCCAAGACGATCAGGACGATGTGGAGCTGCTGTTCTAGCGCATCTGGACTTGAGCATGCAGAGACAGGGAGTGTTTGACGGTTTGTTTGGGCACTCTTAACCCGCGCAAAGCTCCAGAGGCTGTGCTTGCTCTGATGTCGTAACGGCGGACGATGAACAGCGAGCCTTCCTATCATTGCTGCAACGCAGGCAGGGCAAGCAGCGGGTTCTTCCCAACTGCTTGCCCCTGTTGCTCGGCTAGTCTGCTAAGCCCACTTGACCAGGCCCAGCTCAAAGTCGTGGCTGAGGTCGGGCAAGTGGGGATACAGGCGCACACCCACCTCGTACATGCCGCTGCGGTCCAGCGAGACGGTGGCCGCGTACTCGCCGCCCTCCTGGCGGTCCATCGGCACGCGCTCGACCCGGTGGCCCCGGCGCAGCACCACTTCGGCCCGCAGTTCCTCGGGGGCGATGCGGGCGGGGTTGACCTGGGCCGTGATCTGGACCTGCTCGCCCGGCTCGGCGGTGGTGGGCAGATGATGGGTAGCGCTGAGCGAAACCTGCGGCCACTGGTTCTCAATCCAAGCTTTCCACTCCGCAATTTCGCGGGCCCGCCCGCTGCTGCCCGAAGCCAGCAGGGCGCGGCGCTCGCTGAGCGGCAAGTAGTAGCACTGCACGTAATCAATCACCTGGCGCTGCATCGAGAACTGGGCGCTGACCGATTCGATGGCGCTGCGGACCACTCCGGCCCAGCCACCCGCCTCGCCGTCCCGCTCGCCATAGTAGAGCGGCACGATGGTCTGCTCGAGTGTCTGATAGAGGCTGAAGGCGTCGGCATCGTCCTGCACCGCTTGGTCGGCGTACTCGCGCTCTTCACCAATCGGCCAGCCGTTGGCGTTGCCGTCCAGGTGGCCTTCGACCCACCAGCCGTCCAGCACACTGAAATTAGGGCTACCGTTGAATGACGCCTTCATGCCACTGGTCCCCGAGGCTTCCAGCGGGCGGCGGGGGTTGTTCATCCAGACATCCACCCCCTGCACCAGACGGCGGGCCACATGCATATCGTAATTTTCCAGAATCACGATCTTGCCCCGGAATTCAGGCAGCTGTGAGACGCGGTAGATTTCCTGAATCAGCGCCTTGCCGGGGTTGTCGGCGGGGTGCGCCTTGCCCGCAAAGACGAACTGCACCGGACGCTCCGGGTGGTTCACGATGCGGCTGAGGCGCTCGCGGTCACGCAGCAGCAGCGTGGCCCGCTTGTAGGTGGCAAAGCGGCGGGCAAAGCCGATGGTCAGCACGTCGGGGCTGAGCAGGGTGTCGGTGTAGCCCAGTTCAGCGGCACCGGCACCGTTGCGCAGCAGCATTTCACGCTGATGGTGCCGCACGAACGCAATCATTTCGGCTTTCATTTCGCGTTGCACGTCGGCCAACTGGTCGCCGGTCAGCTGCTCCACGTTTTGCCACAGCTCCGGCTCGTGCAGGCGCTCGGTCCAGTCTGCGGGCATCACCGTGCCCAGCAGGTCGCGCATCCGCTGGCTGGTAAAGCTGAGGTTGTGCGCCCCGTTGGTCACGTGGCCGATAGGGACTTCTTCGGGATACAGGCCGGGGTACAGCCCCTTCCACATATCGCGGCTGACCTGGCCGTGCAACTTGGACACCCCGTTCGCCATGCGGCTCATGCGCAGGCCAAATACGGTCATGTTGAAGGCCGGGCCGTGCTCTTCCATCGCCTCGCTCTGGGCCAGCGAGTAGAGATGCTCGCGGGTGGTATGCAGCTGCGCGGGCCAGCTCCCCAGGTAGCGGTCCATCAGGTCCCAGGCGAAGGCGTCGTTGCCCGCAGGAACCGGGGTATGGGTGGTAAAGAGGGTGCTGCCTGCCGTGAGCTCATGGGCGGTGTGAAAGTCCAGGCCCTGCTCAACCCGCTCGCGGATGCGCTCCAGATTCAGCAGGCCCGCGTGGCCCTCGTTCATGTGCCAGACCTCAGCAGGTGCGCCCGCCGCCCGCAGCGCCCGCACCCCGCCGATGCCCAGCAGCATGTACTGCTTGAGCCGCATTTCCTGGTCGCCGCCGTACAGCCGCGAGGTGAGCAGGCGGTCATCCGGGTGATTTTCGGGCACGTCGGTGTCCAGCAGCAGCATGCGGATACGGCCCACGTTCAGCTGCCACACGCGGGCGGCCACCGTGCGCCCACCAATGTCCAGCGAAATCCGCAGCTCGTCTTGCTCGGGGGTGCGAATGGGGCGAATGGGCAAGGTGGTCAGGTCCAGGCGGTCATACTTTTCTTCCTGCCAGCCGTCGCGGCCCAGGGTCTGGCGGAAATAGCCGTCGTGGAACAGCAGACCCACCGGGGTAAACGGCAAGCCCAGGTCAGACGCACTCTTGCAGTGGTCGCCGGCCAGCACGCCCAGACCGCCCGAATAGATGGGCAGCGACTCGTGCAGGGCGTACTCCATGCTGAAGTAGGCGACTGGCCCCAGGGCCTGCGCGTGGCGGCTGGCCCAGGTGTCTTTTTTGCCCATATAGGCATCGAATTCGGCCATGACCGCCTCATAGCGGCGCACGAACTCGGGGTCGGCGGCGGCGCGGTCCATATTTTCGCTGCTCACTTCCAGCAGGGTGCGAACCGGGTTGTGGCCGTAGGTTTCCCAGATGTCTGGATCGAGGTCGCGGTACAGGCCACAGGCGCGGGGTTCCCAGCTCCAGTAGAGGTTGTAGGCCAGCTCCGAAAGCCGCCCGATGGCCGCCGGCAACTTGGGCAGCACCGTCACTTTGCCGAGAATATTCATGCCTCACAGCTTAGCCCAGGGCGGCCGGACCAGGGTTGCCGGACCAAGAAGAGGTCGGGCAGGCTTCAGCGCGGGCCAGGGCGCACAGCCACGTCGTCCAGCGACACGTCACGCGGGGCGGCCAGCACGTAACGCACCACGTCGGCCACGGTAGCCGGCTGGATAAAGGCGGCGGGGTCGTACGCGGCTTCCTCCTGCTCCCGAATGGCCTGCTGCATCGGCGTGGCCGTGCGGCCAGGGTACAGGCTGGCCACCCGCACCCCGGAGTCGGCCACTTCCTGGCGCAGGGCGTCGGCCAGGGCCTTGAGCGCATGCTTGCTGGCCGCGTAGCTGGCCCAGCCGGCATTCGCCCGCAGGCCCGCGCCCGAGTTGATAAAGACGATGGTGCCCCGCGCCGCCTGCACCGAGGGCAGCAGCAGCCGGGTCAGCTCGGCGGGGGCGACCACATTGACCGCCAGGGTCCAGGTCCAGCGGTCGTGGGTCTGCTCGGCGACTGCGCCCAGCTCGGCCACGCCCGCGTTGTGGACCAGATGGGTGGGGCGCAGGTCGGCGGCGGCGGCGAAGGTATCGGGGCGCAGCAGGTCCAGCTCCAGCAGCTCTGTCCGCGTGTGGGGATGCTGGAGCTGCACCTCACGCTGCAAGTCCTCCAGCGCGGCGCGGCTGCGGCCCTGCAGAATCAGGTCGTGGTCGGGGGCCAGGGCAAAGGCGGTGGCCCGGCCGATACCGCCGGTGGCGCCAGTGATGAGGGTGAGGGGGCGGGAAGCAGGGTTGGTCATGAGGTCAGCGTACCCCGGCCCCACCGTTATCTACACTGAGATCATGCCCGAATTGACCCTGACCCTGCTGCGCGGCGAATATGCCGTGTGCCGCCTGAACCCTGCCGAACCGCTGCCCGCGTGGGCCACCGAGGGCGAGTTCTGGACGGTCAGCCGCACTGCCGAGGAACTGTCAGTGCTGTGCGCGGCGCAGGGGGTGCCTGCCGGAGTGCAGGCCCAGGCTGGTTGGGCGGCGCTGAAGCTAGAAGGACCTTTCCCCTTTGACCTGACCGGCATCCTGAGCAGTGTGCTGGACCCGCTGCGGGACGCCGAGATAGGCATTTTTGCGGTGAGCACCTTTGACACCGACTATGTACTGGTCAGCCGCGCTCAGCTGGCCGGGGCCATGGCCGCCCTGAGAGCAGCGGGGCACAGCGTGCGCGACTAGGGGCTTTCCCTTTCCTGCGCTCTCCTTGCTGGCCTCCACCTCTTGGCCTCCGCCCCTGCGCCAGTTGCTATCATGGCCCGCATGTCTGCCGCTCCACGCTGGCCGCGCCCCGGTCCACCCTGAGCCCCTGGCCTGGAGTCTTTGTTCCGCCCTTCCCCAGCTTTCTGCGTCCAGCGCGGAGAGGGAAGGCCGGATATCGCCGCAGCAATCAGCTTTCCCACTCTGACCGCCTTTCCCGTCTGGAAGCGCGCCGGAGCCGTGACGCCAGGAGTACCCATGACCCAAGCACCATCCGCCCAGTTGCAGGGCGAAATTGACCGCCGCCGCACCTTTGCCATCATTTCTCACCCCGACGCCGGCAAGACCACCATCACCGAGAAGCTGCTGCTGTACGGGGGCGCGATTCAGGAAGCTGGCAGCGTGACTGCCAAGCAGGGCCGCTCGCACACCCAGTCGGACTGGATGAGCATCGAGCAGCAGCGCGGGATTTCCATTTCCAGCTCGGCGCTGACCTTTGAGTACGAGGGCCGCCACATCAACCTGCTGGACACCCCAGGACACCAGGATTTCAGCGAAGACACCTACCGCACCCTGACCGCCGCTGACTCGGCGCTGATGGTGCTGGACGCGGCGCGTGGCGTTCAGGCGCAGACCGAGAAGCTGTTTGCGGTGTGCCGCAACCGGGGCATTCCCATCCTGACCTTCGTGAACAAGATGGACCGCCCCGCGCTCGACCCCTTCGAGCTGCTGAACCAGGTCGAAGAGTCGCTGGGCATCACCGCCGTGCCGCTCACCTGGCCAATTGGCGACGGCCCCGATTTCAAGGGCGTATACGACCTTCAGACCGGGCGGGTGTTGGCCTTTGAGCGCACGTCGGGCGGCAAGCACCGCGCACCTGTACAGACCGCTGGCCTGGATGACCCGCAGCTGGCGGGGCTGGTGGGTGCTGACCTGGCCGCCGCCCTGGCCGAAGCAGTGGAGCTGATTGAAGGCGCCCTGCCCGAATTCAGCCTGGACGCTTTCCTGGCCGGAGAAATGACCCCGGTGTTCTTTGGCAGCGCCATGAACAACTTTGGGGTAGAACACTTCCTGAGCAATTTCGTGGAGCTGGCTCCTGCGCCGGGGCCGGTAGAAACCGACCAGGGCATGCGTGAGCCGACCGAGGAATTTGCCGGATTTATCTTCAAATTGCAGGCCAACATGAGCAAGGCCCACCGCGACCGCACCGCCTACATGCGGGTGATGTCGGGCGAGTTTGACCGGGGCATGGACGTGATTCACGGACGCACAGGGCGCAAGCTGCGGCTGTCGCAGGCCCACACCCTGTTTGCCCAGGACCGCGAAAAGGTGGAAGAAGCCTATCCCGGCGACATCGTGGGTCTGGTCAACCCCGGCGTGTTTCAGATTGGCGACGTGGTGAGCGTGAGCGGCAAAGTGGCGCTGCCGAGCTTCCCACGCTTTACACCCGAAACTTTTGCCAGCGTGTACCTGAAGGACGTGGGCAAGCGCAAGGCCTTTATGAAAGGGCTGACCCAGTTGGCCGAAGAAGGCGTGGTGCAGGTGTTTTATCCCACCGACGGGGCGCGTGAGCCGTTCCTGGGCGCCGTGGGCCCGCTGCAATTCGAGGTGTTCCAGGCGCGCATGGAAGAGGAATACAAGGTGGAAGTGGAAATGAGCGTGACGAGCTACTCGCTGGTGCGCTGGTTGGCCGGTGACGAGGGCAGCGTGGCCCGCTTTGCCCGCAGCATGGAAGACGACCAGGGCCGCCCGGTGATGCTGTTTCGGTCCAAATACGACCTGGACTACACCGCCGAGCAGCACCCCGAAATCGAGTTTCTGCCGCTGCCCAAGGACCTGACCCGCGTCGAATGACGGTTCCTGACCTTAGTTCACCGGACCTCGGCGGGTTTGACCCGGCCACGCTCAGCGCCGCGCAGGACCTGCCTGAAGGGGCTATTAAGGGCCTGAAACTGCGCCGCATCCCGCAGGGCACCAAGGGCAATGCGCGCGTGCGGGCGGGCAAACGCTGGTTCGCGCAGCGCTTTGTGCTGGACGCGGGCGGGCAGCTGCTGGATAGCCGCTGCTCGTGCGGTGAGGCGCTGTGCCTACACCTGGCGCGGGTGCTTGGCAGTGAGCAGCTGGACCGGGCGCAGCAGGCGTTGGCGCAGGCCGAAGCGGAGCAAGGAGCCGCTCAGCAGGACGCTGAGCCGGTCTCCGCAGCCCCAGACACACACGGCAGCCAGAGCCAAGACGCCGAGCCCAGCCGCCGCAAGAAGAAAAAGAAAAAGCGGGCAGGCAGCGGCGCACCAGGAGAAGCGGCGAGCGAACAGGCGGGCCAGGCCCTGCACCCCGCCGAATCCCGCCCAGCAGGCGGGCGAGTCTCGCGGGCACGGGCCGCCGAGCAGTACGGCCCTTTGCTGCGTGGCCTGCGCCGCCCCGACACGCCACGGCGTGGGCAGGCGCTGCGCTACCGCCTGAACCTGATTCCTGATCCCGAAGGTGGCCCCTTTTTGGTCAGTGTGGGCGTGGAGCAGGCCCGCTACGCCCGCTCCGGCACGCTGCTGCCCGAGCAGCCGCTGGACTTGCCGCCCGCAGGCAGCCTGGAGTGGCGGCGCGGCTGGCTGGAGACCCTTCCGCCGGGTGCCGACAGTGACCGTGAGTTGCTGCGCGGCCTGAGCGAATACGGCGACCCAGCCACCCTCAACGATCAGCCGGTGCAGCTGCTGCGGCGCGAACCGCTGACCGACCACCTGCTGGCGGCCCTGCTGGCGACGGGGCGACTGCATGTAGGCAGCGACCCGCAGCCGCTGGCGCCCGGGCCGGCCCGCACCCTGCGCTATGCCTGGGCCCAGCGCCGGGGCGGAGTGCAGCAGTTCGAGCTGCGTGCGCCGAGCGGACTGAGCGACGAGCAATTGTTCGGCCTGCACAGCCGCTGGTATCTGGACCGGGAAAGCGGCCAGCTGGGCGAAGTGGTGAGCCTGCTGCCCGCCGAGGTGGAAACGGCGCTGCTCGCCCTGCCTCCGGTGCCTCCTGAGCAGGCCGCCGCCACCCGGACCCTAATGGCTGTGCAGATGCAGGAGCTGCTGGGCGAGCGGGCGGGCAAATTCCCCTTGCCGCAGGCCATGCAGGAGCATGCCGAAGTGGCCGCGCACCAACCCGTGCTGACGCTCCTGGAAACAGGTGTGCTGGCGGGCCGGGGCAAGCACCGGCAGGTGCAGCCCGTGGCTGTGGCGGCGCTCCATCACGAGTACGCCGGTCAGCGCCTGGACGACACACAGGGTGCGGCCCAGACGCTCTACCGCCGCGACCCCGAAGCCGAAGCCCAGGCCAAGCGCCAACTGACAGGCACGGGCCTGCATCCCTTGAGTAAGCTGTTTCCGCCCGCCACCCAGCCACAGCCCGAACTGGGCGAGCTGGGCTGCCTGTACAGCGTGACCGACCCGGCGGAGTGGTACCACTTCTTGCAGGAGGTGCGTCCCCGGTTGGAAGCGTCGGGCTTCCGGGTAGACGTCACCGCCTCCTTCCCCTATCACTTTGCCGAGATTGAAGAGTGGTACGGCGCAGCCGAAGAGGACGCCAGCGGCAGCTGGTTTGATCTGGAACTGGGGGTCATGGTGGGCGGGCAGCGCCACAGTCTGCTGCCCTTGCTGGCCGGACTGCTGGACCGTCAGCCGGAGCTGCTGGACCCGGCCACACTAGCAGCGCTGCCGGATGACCGCCCGCTGCTGACCGCACTTCCCGGTGGCCGCACCCTGGCCCTGCCTGCAGCGCGGGTGCGTGACATCCTCAGCGTGCTGGTCGAGCTGCACCTAAGCGGACGCTCGGGCGAGCCGCTGCGGCTGTCGGTGCTGGACGCAGGCCGCCTGGCCGAGCTGGACCGCGCCCTGGGCCTGCGCTGGCTGGGCCACCAGGACCTGCTGGAACTGGGGCAGCGCCTTCAGAACTTTGAAGGCATTGCCCCGGCCCGCGCCCCACGTGGCCTTCAGGCCAAGCTGCGGCCCTATCAGCGGCAGGGCTTGGGCTGGCTGCAATTCCTGCGCGAATACGGGCTGGGCGGCGTGCTGGCCGACGATATGGGCCTGGGCAAAACGGTCCAAACCCTGGCCCACCTGCTCACCGAAAAGCGCTCTGGCCGCGCCGATCTGCCCAGCTTGGTGGTGGCTCCCACCTCGGTGCTCGGCAACTGGCGCTCGGAAGCTGCGAAGTTCACGCCTCAGCTGAGGGTGCTGACGCTCCACGGCCCGGGCCGTCACCGCCACTTTGGGTCGCTGGCCGACTACGACCTGGTGCTGACCAGCTACGCCCTGCTTCCCCGCGACATCGAAGAGCTCAGGGCGCAGCCGTTTCACCTGGTCATTCTGGACGAAGCGCAGAACATCAAAAATCCGCGCAGCGCAGCCGCCCGCGCCGCACGGGCACTGGACGCCCGGCACCGGCTGGCCCTGACCGGCACCCCGCTGGAAAACCACCTGGGCGAGCTGTGGTCGCTGTTTCACTTCCTGATGCCGGGCCTGCTGGGCAGCGAGCGGCAGTTCGCTCAGCTGTACCGCACCCCCATCGAAAAAGGTGGCGACGCGGCGCGGCAACGTGCCCTGGCCGCCCGCATCCGGCCTTTCGTGCTGCGGCGTGACAAGCGCTCGGTGGCCCGCGAGCTGCCCGACAAGACCGAAGTGACCGTGCGGCTGGAGCTGCAAGGCGACCAGCGCGACCTGTACGAAACGGTGCGCCTGAATCTGGAAGGGCGGGTGCGCCAGGAACTGGAGATGCGCGGCCTGGCCCGCTCCAGCGTGACCGTGCTGGATGCGCTGCTGAAGCTCCGGCAGGCCGCCACTGATCCCCGCCTGGTGCGCCTGAGCGTGGCCGAGCAGGTGCGCCACAACGCCAAGCGCGAATGGCTGCGCTCGCAACTGCCGCAGCTGGTCGAGGAAGGGCACCGGGTGCTGATCTTCAGCCAGTTCGCTTCCCTGCTGGGCCTGTTGGAAGAGGACCTACGCGAGCTGGGCCTGCGCTACAGCAAGCTGACCGGGCAGACCCGCAAGCGGGCCGAGGCCATCGAGCGCTTTCAGAGTGGCGAGGCCGAAGTGTTCCTGATCAGCCTCAAGGCTGGGGGCGTGGGCCTGAACCTGACGGCAGCCGACACCGTGATTCACATAGACCCCTGGTGGAACCCCGCTGCCGAAGCGCAGGCCACCGACCGCGCTTACCGCATCGGGCAGGACCAACCGGTGTTTGTCTACAAGCTGATTGCCGCTAGCAGCGTAGAGGAGCGGATTCTGGACCTGCAAGCCCGCAAGGCAGCCCTGGCCAGCGGGGTGCTGGACGGCGGCCTGAGCAGTGCCGTGCAGCTGACCCAGGATGACCTGGACGCGCTGCTGGCCCCGCTGGAAGCCGGAGATCAAGGGAGCGAAGACGCGGAAGCTGCACCCTTGCCCACCCCGGCCCGCCGCCGCACCGCCGCAGCTGAGCCAGAGAACGAGCAACCAGACAGCGCCCCACTGCCGGACACCCCAGCCTCCAGTGCCAAGCCCGCACGCCGCACCCGCAAGCAGGCCACAGACACGCAAACCCCCGCACAAGCAGGGGCGAAAGGCCGCGCCAAGGTTGCTAGCACGACTTCCAACACTGACCCAGCCCCACTCAAGCGACCCCGCCGCCGGAACACTGCCGCGCCGGGCAGCGAAGACTAGGCACCGTCAGCACAAAAGGACTGGGCCGCAAGTACAACTTCGCGGCCCGGCCTCTTTACGCCTCACTCAGACGAACTGACCGTCTCGCTGCCATACCTCGCCGTCTAGGGTCAGGGTGCCGCCACCCGCCGCCGGGCGCAGGTCGGTAATCAGGTCCCAGTGAATACCGCTTTCGTTCACGCCGCCCGTCTCAGGGTAAGAGCGGCCCAGCGCCAGGTGAACCGTGCCGCCCATCTTTTCGTCAAACAGAATATTGCCGGTAGGCTGCTGAATCCCGAAGTTGGACCCGATGCCGATTTCGCCCAGGCGGCGCGCGCCGGGGTCGGTGTCCAGTGCGGCCAGCAACACGTCCTCGCCCTCGTCGGCGCGGGCGTCTACCACTGCGCCGTCCCTGAATTCCAGCCGGGCACCGCGCACCCACTGCCCACCGTAGATGGTGGGCACACTAAAGGTCACGTAGCCGTTGGCACTGTCCTCGATAGGGCCGGTAAAGACCTCGCCGCTGGGCATGTTGCGCCGTCCGTCCGAGTTGGCCCAGGTGCGCCCCTTCACCGAGAAGGTCAGGTCGGTGCCCGCGTTCTGGATGCGGAACTGGTCGGCGGTACGCAGGCGCTCAATCAGCCCGGCCTGCATCTCACGCACCTCGCCCCAGGCCGCCACCGGGTCGGCGCGGTCCAGGAACATCGCCCGCATCACGAAATCCTCGAATTCAGGCAGGGCCATCCCGGCCTGCTTGGCTGCAAACTCGGTTGGGTACAGGGTCAGGCTCCACTTTTTCTGTGAGCGCACCGCCGCCAGCCGCGCCCCGCTGGCAATCAGGCGGGCCTGGCGCTTGGGGGCACCGCCCGCTGGGTCTTCCGGCGCTTTGACGCGCAGGGTGCCGTCCATTCCGGCTATGTTCTGCACGTCCGCGTCGTGAACCTGATCCAGAATATCGTCGGCGGCCAGCGCGGCGAAGTCGTCCAGCTGACCGGGATATTCCAGGTTTAGCACCGGGCGCGCTCCCCGGCGCAGCACGGCGCGGTACAGCTCCTGCATCAGCGGCAGCGCCAGAGTGGAACTGGCAATCTGGAGGCGCTCACCGGGCTGGGCGTACAGGCAGTAGTCCACCAGCAGGTCAGCATGCTTGGCAGGGTCGTAAGAGATCAGTTGGGGCATGCCTTCCAGCGTAAAGCATCCGGCGAAGCGGGGGCGGCTTCCCCTACTCCACCCCCGCTTCCAGCAGGTCGTGCAGAATGCGGGCCGTCATCCCCCACACGCGTACGCCCTGGGGAAAATACTCGTACATGGGGTAGCTGCGGCCATCCGGCAGGGTGCGGGTGGTGGGCGGAGCCGCCGTAGCACGCAGTTCGTCCAGCGTGCACAGCAGCAGCCGGTCCACCTCGCCACTCAGGGCAAATTTTGCTGGGGGTTGGAAGCGGGCCAGCACCGGGGTCACGTGAAAGCCCAGCGGGGTGAACACATCGTCCAGCTCGCCCAGCAAGGTCACTTGCTGCGGAGGCAATCCCACCTCTTCCCAGGCTTCCCGCAGCGCCGCTTGAGTGGGCGTCTCCCCCACTTCCAGCTTGCCACCCGCAAAAGCCACCTGCCCCTGGTGGGTGGGCAGGTCTGCCGAGCGCACCGTCAGCAGCAGCCGTGCTGGCCGCTCCAGCGACAACGCGGCCAGCACAGCGGCGCGGCGGAATTCGGGCAGCTCCAGCCCCTGCCGGGCGCGGCGGGCCACCCAGGCGGCCCAGGGGTCGGCAGCCGGGTCGTACAGCAGCGATTCGTCCAGCGGGTCGGGCACCCGCTCAGTCACGGCTGGCCCCGGGAAGCGTGCGGGCCGTGTGGTCCCGCAGCGCCAGTTCAGGGTTGACGCCCGCCGCCCGCGCCCAGGCCACAGCGGCGGCCAGGACTGCGCCTATCCCCTCCGCCGTCTCCGGGGCTTCCTCAATGGCACGGAGCAGGGAGGCGCGGCTTCCGGCAGCCACGCCGGTTTTCTTCTGGACCTGCCGCTCACGTTCCAGCGCTCCTAAGCCAGCTGGAATCTGCTCGGCCAGGGTCGGCTCACGCCCGCCACGTTCTTCGCGCTTGACCTGCTCCCACACGCCCAGCACCTCGCCCGCCTGGTTCAGCTGTGGGTGTCCCCCAAACACATGCGGATGACGCCGGACCATCTTGTCCACGATGCTGCGCTCAATGTCCGCGTAGCCGAACGTGCCTGCCTCCTCGGCAATGACCGCGTGAAAAGCCACTTGCAGCAGCACGTCACCCAGCTCGCTGCATAGCTCGGCAGGGCCCTGCGCTACGGCATCCACAGCCTCAGCCGCTTCTTCTAGCAGGTAGGGCCGCAGCGACTCGTGGGTCTGCTCGCGGTCCCAGGGGCAACCGTCTGGGGCACGCAGCCGGCGCATGGTGGTCAGCAACTCTTGCATTTCCTTATGGTAAGCCCTGGCATGGGAACGCGCTGTGCCGGCAGCAACGGCAAATCGCCAGATTCAGCGGGCTTTCATACCCCGTCAGGTTATGCATGCGACACTCGGGGTCATGAAGAAGACCCTGTCTGCCGTGGCCCTGGCCACCCTGTCGATTCTGCCCGCCGCCCACGCCCAGGGCGCAAACTGGGGCGGCATCAACCCAGCCACCGCCACCTACGTCATCCTGAGCCCGCAGATCAGCGGCAACCGCAGCCTGGTCAGCGCGGGCGACTATCAAACGGTGGTCAAAGCCCTCGCCACCGACTCGGCTGGGGCCATCAAACGCCGCTACCCTAAGGCCACCATCGCCACCGACCCGGCCACCCCAGGAGCCATCCGTGTGACGCCCAGCCTGACTGCACCGGGTGCCCTGCTGCCCTGGGCCAAGTTCTCGGCGGGCCTCAGCCTGAAGCTGCCGAGCGGTCAGGTGGTCAACGTGCAGCAGAACTTCGGCGTGCTGGAGGTGTACAACCACCGCGCCAACGCCGCCAACTACATCTTCGACCAGCTTGCCAAGCAGCTGCCGTAAGGACAGCAGGACGGAAGCACAAGGACGCTTCCACTGCGCCCACCCGCCACGCTCCCCTATGGGGGCGTTTTTCTGTGCCGCACCCTGTCTCGCCCTTTCTGCCCCTGCCCACCCTTTGCCCCGAGTCCCCGCGCTAGGCTCAGCACATGAACAAGACATCCATTGGAACAGGCAAAAGCGCATTCGTGACCGGAGCCAGCAAGGGCATCGGCTACGCCGTGGCGCAGGCGCTGGCCGGAGCGGGCTATCAGGTGACCATCACCAGCCGCAATGAGCAAGAAGTGACTGGAGCCGCCGAGCAGATTGGAAGCAGCGTGCGCGGGGTGGTGTGCGACGTGCGTGACCCCAAAGCCCTGCAACAAGCGGTGGATGAGCATGTGAGTGCCTTTGGCGGGCTGGACGTGCTGTTCGTGAATGCGGGCGTGGGCCACTTCTCCAACGTCAAGGACATGAGCGTGGAGGACTGGGACACCGTGCTCGACACCAACCTCAGCGGTGCGTTCTACACGGTCAAAGCAGCGCTGCCTGCGCTGACCCAGAGCGCCAACAACGGCGGCGGCTACATCTTCTTGCTGTCCAGCCTGGCGGGCAAAAATCCCTTTGCGGGCGGCGCGGCCTATAACGCCAGCAAATTCGGCATGAACGGCCTGAGCGAAGTGCTGATGCTGGACCTGCGCGAAGACGACATCAAGGTGACGCAGTTCATGCCCGGCAGCGTGGCGACCTACTTTAACGGCCACACCCCCAGCGAGGCCGACGCCTGGAAGATTCAGCCTGAAGACATCGCCCAGCTGACGGTGGACCTGCTGGAAATGCCGCGCCGCACCCTGCCCAGCCGGGTCGAAGTGCGCCCCAGCCGCCCCGCGAAGAAATAAGGAAGTCAACGGCAAATAAGGTAGCCACAGGGCAGAGGGAATCCAAAGTGGACCCTTTTGCCCTTTTTTCATTGCTGCGTTGTACCGCCCCGCCGCTGAACCCGGTCCAGCGTCACGGCGGGCACCACGCCCGACCCGTTAAACTGGACCGTATGACTCAAGATTCCCCCTTTACCTCCGAACGCCCGCTGCGGGTGGCGGTCATCGGCTCTGGCCCCAGCGGTATCTACTCGGCTGAGAGTCTGATCAAGCAAACCGAAGTGCCCACCGAGGTGGACATCTATGACCGCCTGCCCACCCCTTACGGCCTAGTGCGCTACGGCGTGGCCCCCGACCACCTGACCATCAAGAGCGTAACCAAAGCGTTTGAAAAGACCCTGAACGATGACCGGGTGCGTTTCCTGGGCAATGTGGAGCTTGGCCGCGACCTGAGCCGCGAACAGTTGCTGGAACACTACGACGCAGTCATCTACGCAGTGGGGGCCAGCAGTGACCGCCGCCTGGGCATTCCCGGCGAAGACCTTGAGGGCTCAATCAGCGCCACCGAGTTCGTGGCCTGGTACAACGGCCACCCCGACGCCGCCACGCGGAATCTGGACCTCAGCCGGGTGGAAGGCGTGGCTGTGATTGGTGTAGGCAACGTGGCCCTGGACGTGAGCCGCATCCTCGCCAAGACGGCAGATGAGCTGCACACTTCTGACATTGCCGGGCACGCGCTGGACATGCTGCGCGGCAGCGGCGTGAGGGACGTGTATGTCATGGGCCGCCGGGGACCGGCGCAGGCCAAGTTCACCACCAAAGAACTGCGTGAATTTGGCGAGTTGGACGCCGCCAATGTCCGTCTGCGCCCCGAAGAAATACAGGTCAGCGAGGCCGAGGAAGCCGCCATCACCGACAACGTGGTGAAAAAGAATCTGGAAGTGCTGCGCGGCTTTGGCGAGTTGGAGGCACGGGACGTGCCGCGCACGGTCCACTTCCGCTTTCTGGTGTCGCCCACCGAAATCCTGGGCGATGAGCAGGGCCGCGTACGGGCCATCCGGGTCGAGAAAAACCGCCTGACAGAAAGCGGGGGCGCAGAGGGCACCGGCGAATTTGAAGAACTTCCGGTGCAGCTGGTGCTGCGCTCGGTGGGCTACAAAGGCGTGCCACTGCCGGGCGTGCCCTTTGACGAGCGGGCAGGCACCATCACCAACGAGGGCGGGCGTGTGACTGGCGGCGCAGGCGAATACACAGCAGGCTGGATCAAACGCGGCCCCAGCGGTGTGATTGGCACCAACCGCAAATGCGCTGCCGACACCGTGAACCTGCTCCTTCAGGACGCGAGCAGCGGAGCCCTCCCTCCCCGCGCGGGAAGCCGCGAAGCACTGGACGCACAGCTGGCCCAGCTTCCGGTCTACACCTTTGAGGACTGGCAGGTGCTGGACCAGCATGAGCAGGCGAGCGGCGGCGCTGCAGGCCGCCCCCGCCACAAAGTCGTCCACTTAGAAGAGATGCTGACGCACCGCCGAGGCTGAACGCCGGACGGAAAAAGGAGGCCGCCACGGGAATACCTCTGTGGCAGCCT
This sequence comes from Deinococcus piscis, assembly GCF_014653275.1. Classification (GTDB taxonomy): domain Bacteria; phylum Deinococcota; class Deinococci; order Deinococcales; family Deinococcaceae; genus Deinococcus; species Deinococcus piscis. Next base: position 29,417 of record NZ_BNAL01000006.1, on the reverse strand, counting down.
CTCTTTTTTTTACTTCATCTGTGGCTTCATCTCTGGTTCAAGGCAGATCAGTTCAGCTCGGCCTGGTGAGCGCGGGGACGCAGGCCCTCACGGTCAATCAGTGCGCCCACCTGCTGGCAGCGGCAGGAGCGCGAGCGGCACAGCAGCGCTTTGGGATCCGCTTGAAGCAGGGTCACGGCGCGGTCTACCAGGTCACGCAGCGGGTACAGTTGCAGCGTAGACTGCCCCACCCGGACCACGCTGGCAAGGTCGTGGACATACGGCGCAAGGTTGCCAAAATCCGCCGAGCAGTTGGGAAACGCCATCTCGGCCACAGCTCCATTCAGCTCCGCCCAGCGGCTCAGGTACGGCACCCCGGCCAGGTACTCGCCGTAGTGAATGGCCGTGTTGCTGTCCCAGTCGGTGCCGACCATCAGCGAGTAACCGCCCAGTTCATAGAGCGCCCCCACCGGCCCGTACGGCTGGCCCAGCGACTGCCGCCGGGTCACGTACTCGGCCTGCTCCCCCAGCGCCACAAAGCTCAGGGTGGGATGAAAGGAACGCTGCGCAGCTGCCCGCTCGACCATTTCCTGCGGAAGCCGTCCCAGCTCGCGGCTCACCCGCCGGTCCCGCGTGAAGCGGGCGTGAACCGGGTCGGTGGGGCGGTACAGCATGGTGGCGTAAGTAAAAGCCGGAGCGGCCAGGGTGGCCGTGCGGGCGGCCAGCACATCCACCAAGGTGCGTGCGCCGCCTTCTAGCCGTCCGAACGACCGCAACGATGCATGCGCCAGCACATGCTGGGTGCCGTCCAGCCCCAGTTTGGCAAGGCCAGCGTCCAGCTCGGCGGCAGCCACGGCGGATTTGTTCATCAAGTTAAACACAGACTCCAATCTTAGGACATCTCCAACAAAAAAACCCCGGCCAGCAAGGCCGGAGTTCGCGCCAGGCCGTCTTACTTCACGAACAGCATCTGGCGGTAGGTGGGCAGCGTCCAGCGCTCATCGCTCACCAAGCGCTCCAGGCCGTCAGCCACGCGGCGCACCTTCAGCATGGCGGGCAGCACCCGGTCACGCACATGGAAGGCTTTGTCGTGGGCGGCCTCGCCTCCCAGCTCTGCATTCTGCTGGCGCAGCTCCTGAAGAGCTTCATACAGTTCGTCGGTCAGGCCTTCCATCTCGGCAATCAGGGCTTTGACAGCGCGGCTTTCGCCCGAGGCGTACAGGTCACGCAGGTAGTTCAGGGTGTCGGGAAGCAGCACCGTCTGGGCAATGGTTTCGGTCAGCTCACCTTCGATGTTTACCGTCTTGAAGTAAATGTCGAACATGATTTCCTGCCGGGCTTCCAGTTCGCGCTCATTCAGCACGCCGTGGCGGGCAAACAACTCTACATTCTTGGGGCTGGTCAGGTGCGGAAAAGCGTCCAGGCTGGTCCGCAGGTTCAGCAGGCCGCGCTCAAATTCGGCCTCCCGGTGCCAGGCTTCATCGTAGCCGTCCCCGTCGAACAGCACCCGCTTGTGCTGCGTGTAGACCTCCCGGAAAATCTCGCCCACGGCTTTGTCCAGGTCCATCCCATCGTCCAGGTGGGCCCTCAGCCGCTCCGTGAGCTGCGCTACGCCGTCTGCCATAATCAGGTTCATCACCGTGATGGGCAGCGAAATGCTCTGTGAGGAGCCGGGCGCGCGGAACTCGAACTTGTTGCCCGTAAAGGCAAACGGACTGGTGCGGTTGCGGTCCCCAGCGTGACGGGGAATGTTCGGCAGCACGGCGCTGCCCATGCCCAGCAGGCCCTTTTTCTCGCCGCGCCCACCCTCACCGCTCTCAATGCGCTGGAAAATCTCGGTTAGCTCACTGCCGAAGAACATCGAAATGATGGCGGGCGGCGCTTCCTGTGCTCCCAGGCGGTGATCGTTGCTCGCACTCGCCACGCTGATACGCAGCAAGTCCTGGTGATCGTCCACCGCTTTGATGGCGGCAGCGCAGAAGAACAGAAATTGCAGGTTCTCGTGCGGGGTTTCGCCAGGCTCGAACAGGTTTTCCCCGGCATTGGTGGACATGCTCCAGTTGCAGTGCTTGCCCGAGCCGTTCATGCCGGAAAAGGGTTTTTCGTGCAGCAGGGCCACCAGACCGTGGCGGCGCGCGGTGCTCTGCACAATCTGCATACTCAGCTGCTGATGGTCGGCAGCCACATTGGAATCCTCGAACACCGGGGCCAGCTCGAACTGGCCGGGCGCGACTTCCTTGTGACGGGTTTTGACGGGGATACCCAGGGCGTACAGCTGCGCCTCGACATCACTCATGAAGTTCAGCACCCGGTCAGGGATGTTGCCGAAATAGTGGTCTTCCAGCTCCTGCCCACGCGGAGGCTTGGCTCCAAACAGGGTTCGGCCCGCCATGACGAGGTCGGGGCGCTGGTAGTAGAACTGCTCATCAATCAGGAAGTATTCCTGCTCCGCACCCAGCGTGGAGCCGACGCGGGTTCCAGCAGAAGCACCGAACAGTTGCAGCGCGGGCACCACGGCGCGGTTGAGCGCTTCACTGGAGCGCAGCAGCGGAGTTTTCTGGTCCAGCGCTTCACCGTTCCACGAGGCAAAAATAGCCGGAATGCACAGCGTGGCTCCCGCTGCGTGGCGCAGGATAAACGCCGGGCTGGTCGGGTCCCACACCGTGTAGCCACGGGCCTCGAAAGTGGCACGCAGGCCGCCCGAAGGAAAAGACGAGGCGTCAGGTTCTGCCTGAATCAGTTCGCTGCCACTAAAGGTAGAAATGACTTTGCCGTCACCCACTGGCGTGAGAAAGGAGTCATGCTTCTCGGCAGTAGAGCCGGTCATTGGCTGGAACCAGTGGGTGTAATGGCTGGCCCCACGCTCCATGGCCCAGTTCTTCATCGCCAGCGCCACGGTGTCGGCAATGCCCGCATCCAGGTCTGCGCCACGCTCAAACGTCGCCTGCAAGCTCTTAAACACCGGCTTGCTCAGGCGGCTGCGCAGGTCATCCAACGTCAGCACATCGCTGGCATAGACCTCATCAATCAGCTGGCGAGGTGAGGGTAGGTCACGCACATTGTTCTGACGGGAAGCGGAAATGACACTGAAATCTTTATCCATGGGTGACTCCTCTTCATTCGCCGGGGCCGGCCTCTTCAATGCAGGAAGAGGCAGCAGACCAGCTTCACTTTTGAAATTGCCCGGCTCCGCAGAGCCAGCAAAATTCAAGGCCACAGTATAGAGACGCATAAACTTTCAGGAAACAGGCCAGCGTACGGTGCGCCGACCCAGCGACTGCTACACTAAAAGACCTTCTACTGAACATTTGCTGCCTGGGAGGGTGCTCCGTCCCATCAGGACTTTGCCGGTATCCCGGCCTGTAGCGCACCCAGCTCGCGGCTGACCTGCGCCCGCAGTTCCTCCAGCGTGCCCGTATTCTCAATCACGGTGTCGGCCCTGGCCCGCTTGCGCTCTGGAGACCACTGCGCTGCTTCACGGGCCAGCACCTGTTCGCGGCTCAGGCCACTGCGCTCCAGCAGACGCTGCACGCGCAGCTCTCTGGGGGCGTCCACCACCCACACGGCGTCCATTCCCGCGTCCAGGCCCTTTTCAAACAGCAGCGGAATATCCTGGACCACCCAGCTTTCGCCGCGCTCTGCCGCCGCCCGCAGGGCCGCAGCTGTAGCGGTACGGATCCGGGGATGGGTCAGCGCTTCAAGCTGCGCCAGTTGGGTCGGGTCGCCAAATACGCGGGCGGCCAGGGCAGCGCGGTCCAGCTGCGTCGCCCCCCCCTGGCCGCTGACCACGTCCGGCCACAGGGCAGCCAGCTCGGCCAGCACTGCCGGTTCAGCAGTCACCTGCCGGGCCAGGGCATCGGCGTCAATCACGGTGAGGCCCGCTTCACGCAGCAGCGCCGCCACGGTACTTTTGCCCGCGCCGATGCTGCCGGTCAGCCCCAGGCGGCGCGGCAAGGCGTAAACTCCTTCCCCCTGGGCCTGGGCTGGGCTCACTGACCGCTGCCCGACGCAGCGGGACTGGTGGCCGAGCTGCTGGCCGTGGCCGGTCCAGGCGGCGCACTCTGCCCGGAAGCGGCGGGCAGGTCCGGCGAGTAGGAGGGCAGGTCAGCCGTATTGATGCGCCGCATAATCACCTGCTCAGGTGGGGTGAACTCAGTCGCCAGCTTGCCAGTGCGCTGGTCAAGCCCCACCAGCTCAGTGGAGTTGGGGTCGGAAGGTGACCACTCCGCCTCGGTGTAGCGGGCTCCCTGAGCAGGCAGGGTCTGACCTTCCACGTCGGTGGCCGCGTCCTGATAGCTGGGATCGATGTAGGCGAACTTGACCTTGGGCATCCACTGCTGATCCGGGTGATCCGCGAACAGAATGCCCGGCGGCTGCTGGTACTCGGTCTTGGTCTTGCCCGCGTGGGCGACTTCCATCATGCGCTTCCAGATGGGCGTATTGATCACGCCCGAGTAGGAGTTGATGGGCATGTCACCGCCCTCCTGCTTACCGACCCATACAGCGCCGGTATACAGCGGCGTGGTGCCGACAAACCACAGGTCTTTGGGGCCGTTACTGGTTCCGGTCTTGCCCGCTACGGACCACTCTCCGAATTTGGCCCCGCTGGCCAGACCGCCCTGCTCGGACTTGAGATCATTGACCACGCCCCGGATCATGTCCAGGCCCAAGTAAGCCACTTGCGGCGACCAGACCCGCACCGGCTTGATGTTCTCGGTGCTGGCGTCGTAGAGCACTTCACCGCGTGCAGTGGTGACTTTGGTGATGTAGCGCGGCTTGTAGTACACGCCGCCATTGACAAAGGGAGCGTAGGCCGCTGCCATATTGACCGGCGTGGTCTCAATGGCACCCAGTGCGGCGGCCAGTCCCGTGCCGTCGCTGGGCGGAATACCCAGCTCACCCAGCTTCCCGAAGAATTTCTCCAGGCCCACCCGGTCAGCCAGGCGCACCGTGACGAGGTTCAGTGAGCGGTCCAGCGCCTCGCGGATGGTCATGTTGCGGAACGTGGTGGCCCCTTCAAAGTTCTGCGGGCTATACACGCCACCTCTACAGGTGTCACACGGGAACGACACCGGGCGGTCTTCCTCACGGTGATCCTGCCGCAGTCCACTTTGCAGGCCCACGGTGTACAGCAGCGGCTTGATGGTTGAACCGATTTGCCGCTGGCCCTGCGCGGCATTGTTCCAGTCGGGCACGGGCTCGCCCTCGCGGATTTTCTGGCCGATCATGCCCAGCACCTGGCCGCTATAAGGGTCCATGATGATGGCCCCCAGCGTCGCGCCGTAGGGCAGCCCCCGCGCCTCACGGCTGGCAATCTCTACCGCGTTTTGCACGTTCATGTCCAGGGTGGTGTACACCCGCAGGCCCCCGGAGCCGTAGACCTTGTCGCGTCCCAGCAAACTGATCAGCTCCTGCTCCACTTGCTGGGTGAAGTGTGGAGCGCGGTTGGTGGTCACGTCACGCAGCTCTTTGGCTTTGGCGTCGACCAGCTCAGCACTCGCCACTTCGCCGGGGCTGGCGTACTGCACCTTCCAGCCCTTGGGCTGCACCTTCTCGGCCAGCGCGGCTTGGTGCTGCTGCGGGGTGATCCAGCCGTCTTGCTCCATCCGCCCGAGCAGCACTTTCATCAGGCCGTACGACTGCTCGAAATCTTTGTAGCGCTTGGCTGGGTTGGGAATAATCACTGTGAGGTAGGCGCTCTCGGCCAGCGACAGGTCACGCGGCGCTTTGCCGAAGTACGCCTGGGCTGCCGAATACACGCCGTACAGCTCCACCGGGCCGCCGTCGCCCCAGTAGATGGCATTCAGATAATTCTGAAGCACTTCTTCTTTGGTAAAGGAGCGCTCGACCTGCACGCTGAGCATCCATTCTTTGGCCTTGCGGTCAGCCGTCACTGCGCCGCCGAACTCCTCCCACAGCAGGGTATTTTTGATCAGCTGGTTGGTGAGGGTACTGCCGCCCTGCACGTCCTTGCCCTGGGAGATGCGCTGCACTTGCCGGGCGATGCCGTACGGGTCCAGGCCGTAGTGCTCAAAAAAGCGCCGGTCCTCGTTGGAAATCACCGCCGCAGTCATAAAAGGGCTGATTTCGTTCAGGCGCACCAGCGTGCGGCTGACCTTCTGCTCCCCGATGCGGGGAATCAGGCTGCCCAGCGGAGTGCCGTCACGCGAAAATACGCGCGTCTCCGCACCCAGGGTCAGGCTGTCCAGCTCGCGGTAGTCGGGCAGTTCGCCTGCCCACTTCATGGCAAAAGCCCCTGCCAACCCGGCCCCGGCCAGCACCAACGCCAGCACCAACGAAAAGAAGAATTTCAGAAATTTGCCCAACAGTATCAAGTGTGTTCTCCCTTATTTCGCTGCCCTGCATGTCGCTGCGGTGCGCTGAGTCTCGCTGCTCTGGACCTCGCCCTAGGCTCAGTCCTGTGCAGGTTCGCGGCCAGGCCGCCCGCCCGCTTTCCAGCAGCGCCGCGCTTCAGCGCAGTTGTTCAGTGCAGTTTACCCTCCCATGCTGCGCGGCTGGTTAGAGGGGCGGGAAAGCGGCACTCTGGGCGGCACTCTTCACGCCTGCCGCAGCCATCACATCACTGCTGGGGTTCGCCGGGCTGCACCTGTGCCTGCGCTTCGGCGCGGGCAGCGAGGGTCTGATCGCGCAGTTCGCGGCGCAGCACTTTGCCCACTGCTGTCTTGGGCAGTTCTTGGCGCACTTCCACCGAGCGCGGCGCTTTGTAGGGGCTAAGGTGCCGCCGGCAATACTGAATCAGGTCGTCCTCACTGGCGCTCTGACCTTCCTTAAACACCACAGCTGCGTGAACCGACTCGCCCCGGTACTCGTCAGGCACGCCCACCACCGCCGCCTCCAGCACGGCAGGGTGGGCGTACAGCACTTCTTCTACCTCGCGGGGGTAGATGTTGTAGCCACTGGCGATAATCAGGTCCTTTTTGCGGTCCACGATATAGAAAAAGCCGTCTGCGTCCATGCGGGCGATGTCGCCGGTCAGTAGCCAAGTCTGCCCGCCATACTCGCGCAGCGTTTTGGCCGTTTCGTCGGGGCGCTGCCAGTAGCCTTTCATCACCATCGGGCCGCTGACCCACAGCTCGCCCACTTCACCCAGAGCAGCGGGCTGCCCATCTTCGCCCATGATCAGGGCGTCCGCGCCAGGCAGGGGCAGGCCAATGGAGCCTTCCCGCTGCTCACTCATCACGGGATTGACATGGGTAATCGGGCTGGCCTCAGTCAGGCCGTAGCCTTCGACCAGGTTGGCCCCACGGGTGATTTCCTTGAAGGCGCGGGCCGTCTCCAGCGGCAAAGACGCACTGCCACTGATGCACGCCCGAATGGAAGTCAGGTCGTGCTTGGGAGTATCCGGATGGTGGTTGATGGCGTTATAGAGCGTGGGCACCGCCGGAAACAGCGTAGGCTTGACCCGGTCAATTTCGGCCAGCACCATCCCCAGGTCACGCGGATTGGGAATCAGGACAGTGTGGCCTGCGCCCAGCATATTGAGGTTCATAGAGGCGGTCATGCCGTAGACATGGAAATACGGAATGGCCCCCAGTCCGATTTCCTCGCCCATCTTGAGGTCACTCAGCCAGGACCAGGCCTGCTCAGCGTTGGCCATCAGGTTGCGGTGGGTCAGCATGGCCCCTTTGGGGACGCCGGTGGTCCCGCCGGTGTACTGAAGCAGCGCGGTGTCATCGGGGTGCAGCGTGACGGGAGCTGGGGCAGGCTTCTGAGAAGCAATGACCTCTTTGAGCGGCAAAAGCTTGTCGGTCCAGCGCACCGGCACATAATCGCCGTCCAGCCGCTGCTTGATGGGATACAGCAGGTTCTTGGGAAAGGGCAAGGCGTCCTGCACGCGGGCCACCAGCACCCGCTCCACCGGCACCTCGAAACGGACATCAAAGTAGCGCGGAAGCAGCGAATCCAAAATGATCAGGGTGGTGGCCCCGGAATCCACCAGCTGATGCTTGAGCTCGCTGGCCACATACAGCGGGCTGGTATTGACCACCACTGCGCCTGCCAACAGCGACCCATAAAAGGAGACCACGAACTGCGGCAGGTTGGGCAGCATCACCGCGACCCGGTCCCCCGGCTTCACTCCTGACTTTTGCAGGGCAGTGGCCAGCTGCTGCACCTGCCGCCACAGCTGCGCGTAGGTCAGCGTGGCTCCCAGAAAGGACACAGCGGGGCGCGCTCCGTAGTCGCGGGCATGGTCACGCAGCAAGTCGGGCAACACCCGGTTGGACGCCACAAAGTCATGCGGCACGCCAGGCTCATAGCGGGCGGTCCAGGGGCGGGACAGGTAGGTTTGAGCGTGGTCTTGGGTCATTTTCTTCCTTTCGGAAAATGCCACTGACATCAGCCGCAGCGGCATTTTTCAGTGCAGCGGGGGGGCAGGGCCGAACACACGCCTGAGCACGGTTTTTATGAGTTATTTGAACTCAGTATAAGCACATTTTCAAATTTGACAAACTGTCATCTGACTGCGGCACGCTCTGGCACAGACTGGGCCAGATGAATTACGCTCGGCACTATGACCGACCTTGCCACCGATTCTGCGCCCGCTGCGGCCTACCGCTCGCTGCTTCCCGACGATTATGCGGCCCTGGCCGAATTGGACTTGGCCGCCCAGCTCGAACTGGACCCCGGTTTCGCAGAGCGGCCAGAGCGCGAGCGTGAAGGCCGCCTGAGCACCAGCCTGGGGGCGCTGAAGTTCTATGAGCGCACTGACCATTCCTTTGCGGCGGTGCGGGCAGGGGCCCTGGCTGGCATGGTCCTGGCCCAGAGTGTGTGGCAGGGTGACAAGCCGATTGTGCTGGTCCGTACGCTGCTCACCGACCCAGGCCTGCCCGAAGCTCTGCGGGCAGAAATTTACAGTGGTTTGCTGCGTGCCCTGTTCAAGAGCGCCTATGACACCGCCGTCTATGAGGTTCACTTCGTGCCGCACCGCCGCTGGCCGCTGGCTCCAGACCTGGGCGACATACGCCGGCTGGGAGACTACGGCGTGCGCTACCTGGGCAGCCGCGAGGAGACTGCGCTCCCTGGCTCAACGGAGTTCTCTATCTAAACAGGATTGCGGGGCTCCCACATTTGACAGAACCCCGCAAGGCCAGCCCCCCTATACTCGGGCCATGACGAACCCCACCCGAGTCCTGCTGGGCGTTCGCGGCATGGACCGCGAAGCCGGAGAACGCGTGGCCGCGCACCTGCTGGCGCTGCCCGGAATCAGCAAAGCGACCCCCGACACCGGCCAGATTGAAGTGCACTACGACCCCAGCCGCTACACCGTGATGGACCTGGTGCGGCAGGTGCGCTCGCAGGGCTTCCTGGCCGGCATGCTCTAAACCGCTATGCTGTAGCGCAATGAGCACCCTGGGATACGTGGGCACCTTGACCCTGCGGCTGGAAATGCCCTGGGTGCGGTCACTCAAGGAAAAGCGGTCACTGGTCAAACCGGTGGTCGAGAAGTTGAAGGTGCGCTTTCCGGTCACTGCCGCCCGCCTGGACGGTCTGGACGCCCACGACTGGGAAGTTATTGCGGTGGTCACGGTCAGCAACGACTACAGCTGGGTCGAAGAAACCCTGCGGCTGGCCGCTGATTTTGTGGCAACGGGTGACTATCAGATCACCGAGGAGTGGACCGACATCACCGCGCTGGAGTAAGGCCCAAGCGGTCCGACCATCCAACACATGGAGCCACCGGAGAAGAACTCTTGCCGGTGGCCTCTGCATTTATGGCTACGGGGCAGCCTGTGACCTACTCGCCCAACTGCCGACTCAGCTCCGTGAAGCCAGCGGGGGCCGGCAGAGTCCGCAGCGCCGATTCTTTGTCGGAGCTGGCCTGCCCGGCGCGGCTGTTCTGGCAATCGTAGCCCAGCTCGGCGGGACGCTGAATCGGCCACACCACAAAGGCGGCGCGGCCAGCAATATCGCTCAGCGGAACAGTGCCAAATGCCCGCGAGTCCTCTGAGCCGTTCACGGTGCGGTTGTCACCCATCACGAAATAGTGGTTCTCAGGCACTGTCAGCTCCAGCTGGTCGGGCATCACGCCCTGCTGCGCCGAGGTGGCCTGATTGGCAAGGGCACTGTCCCGGTCCCAGCAGCCCTGCTCCTGCCAGTAAGCCGTGGTAAAGCTGGCATCCAGCGGCTTGTCGTTGATCCACACGTCGCCGCCCTGAATGCGGATGCGGTCCCCCTCTACCCCGATAATGCGCTTGACCAGATGCGGACGGTAGGTCCACAGCCCATAAAAGTCCTGGCGCAGCGTGGGGACCACTTCGGAAGCGGCCTGCGGCGGCTTGAACACGACGATGTCACCGCGGTCAAACTCGCCCACGCCCAGGCGGTGGAGCCACATCTCGTATTTGGGCACAATCACGCGCTCGCCGTCGCGCAGGTTGGGCATCATGCTGACCCCATCCACCTTGACCATCGTGACGATGAACTGCGTGATCAGCAGGGCAAAAAGCACCGGCTCCAGCCAGTCTTTCCACAGCCTTGCCAGGCCGCTGCGGGCGGCGGGGCGGGCTGAGGTGGCCTGAAGGTGACGCTCCCCAGTCACGCTCTGCGGATATGCCTCGGAAGGGGATTGGGGGGGCTGCCCCTGAGAATCAGTCATGCATGGCCTCTTTCACTGCCCCGCATCTTATACCAAGCGGGCTGCGTCACTGCCCGGCCCTACGGTGGGCGAGTGCGTCCAAATGCTCTAGCATCGCGGCCATGACCCCTCAGACACCGCCCCGCTTTCCTCCCCTGCTCATGCTGCTGGCCGGCATGCTGACCATTCAGGGAGGCGCGGCGATTGCCAAGGGACTGTTCCCTCAGGTCGGGCCGATGGGCACGGCGGGCCTGCGGGTGGTGCTGGCCGCCGCGCTGCTTTCGCTGCTGTTCCGGCCCAACTGGCGCGGTATCACGCCGGCACAGTGGCGGCTGATCGTGCCCTACGGCCTGGCCCTGGGCCTGATGAACCTGGCCTTTTATGCGGCGCTGGCCCGGCTGCCGCTGGGCGTGGCGGTCACAATCGAATTTACCGGGCCGCTGGTGCTGTCGCTGCTGCTGTCACGCCGCCCGGCTGACTTTCTGTGGGTGCTGCTGGCCGCTGCCGGAATTGGCCTGATGGCCCCACGCGGAGACATGCAGGGCCTGGACCCCGTCGGCATCGGCTTTGCGCTGCTGGCCGGGTTCTTCTGGGCGCTGTACATCCTGGCGGGCAGCCGGGTGAGCCGCGAGCTGTCGGGCACCCTCAGCGTGACCACGGGCATGTGGGTGGCCGCCGCCGTCACCCTGCCGTTTGCGCTGGCCGGGGCGGGCACAGGCCTGTTCGCGCCGGGCGTACTGCTGGCAGGGCTGGGCGTGGCCCTGCTCAGCAGCGCCGTGCCCTACACCCTGGAAATGCAGGCGATGAAATTCATCCCCGCCAAAGTGTTTGGGGTGCTGAGCAGCCTGGAACCTGCAATTGCGGCTGTTGCGGGACTGCTGCTGCTAGGCGAAACGCTGACACCAGTGCAGTGGCTGGCCCTCATCGCCGTGATGACAGCGAGCGCAGGGATGACCCTGACCAACCAAAGCCGCGAGCAGCCGGAACCCAGCGCCAACACCCTGCGCTGGCAACGGCGCCGCCGGTGGTTTGAGAGCCTACGTGAGAAGCGGCAAAAGCCGTAGTCTGTCAGCGGGCTCAGCGACGCGGCATGGACGGCGAGGGGTGATTGATCTTGCAAGGATACAGCCCTACAGCCCCCGGAACCCAAACCAGATCACCCGCTACTTTCGCTCCCGCTCCAGCGCCCGCTTGGTCTTGGCTGTCGGAATGTGGCTGGCCGGGTCGTCGGGCCAGGGATGCTTGGGATAGCGGCCCCGCAAGTCCTTGCGCACCTCGAAGTAACCACTCGCCCAGAACGAGCGCAGGTCCTGCGTCACCTGAACCGGGCGGCGGGCTGGCGAAAGCAGATGCAGCAGCACTGGAGTGCGGCCCGCGTTCACTGCGGGCGTGTCTTGCAGACCGAACAGCTCCTGCAACTTGACCGCCAGGACAGGTGGGCCACCGTCCGGGCTGTATTCCAGCCGAATGCGCGAACCGCTGGGCACGGTGAGGTGGGTGGGAGCCAAGTCATCCAGCTGTGACGCCAGCGACCAGGGCAACTGTGCTTGGAGGGCGGGTAACAGGTCCAAGCGGGCCAGCGTCTCGCGGCTGCGAATGCCGCCGAGGAAAGGAGCCAGCCACTCCCCTGCGGTATTCAGCAAGGCGGTGTCCGACAGGTCGGGCCAGTCCTCTTCTGGGCGCCACGCCCGCAGCGAGAGCACCCGGTTTCTGAGCGCCTGGGCTTCGGGGGAAAAGGTAAGCAGGTGCAGCCCTTCGCGAGTAACGGCCGCCGCCACCGCTGCTGCTCCGGCCACCGGGTCGCTGACCGGCAGCGGGCGGGTGTCCAGCACCAGTGCGCCCCGGCGCAGTTCTTCCTGGGCCAGCAGGCGGCCAGTGCGGGCGTCCCACTCGGTGCGGGGCACCCAGGCCGCGCCCGCCAGCAGGTCACGGCGGTGCAGCGGGGCGGCCAGAAAAATGCGGCCTTCTGGCCCCCGGCGGTTACCTTCTGCCGCGCCGTCCAGGTGGGCCACCGCCAGGGCGGGCTCACGGCTCAGGTCGTCGCCGGGCGGCAGCTCGGCTCCTTGCCCACCCGCCAGCAGGAAACGGCCTGCACCTTCTGCACGGGCCACCTCTGCGCGCGCCACCTCTGTACGGGCCAGGGCCACCCGCTCCGGGTAGGCCAGAGCCAGCAGACGGCCCACTGCATAGGGGTCAGCGGGACGGTCATCTGGGGCAGTGTCCAGCAGGCGACGCCACTGCTGCGAGAGTCGTTCGGCTCCGGCCCAGGCCTCCAGCCGCCCGGCTGCGCGGGCCTGCCGGAGCCGGTTAACCTGTTCGGTCAGGTCAGCGCCCTCCTGGCGGGGACCGCGTTCTTCCAGCAGGGCAGCCACGTCGGCGGCCAGGGCCGGATCAGGGGCCGCAGCCAGCAGGTGCGCCAGCCGGGGATGGGTGGGAAAGTGCAGCAAGGCCTGTCCCGCTGGGGTGATGCGCCCGCTGCTATCCAGCGCGTCCAGGCCGCGCAGCAGTTCGCCCGCAGCAGCCCAGGCAGGAGCCGGTGGAACGTCCAACCACTCCAGGGCCCCCGGTTCGGTTACGCCCCAGGCGGCCAGCTCTAGCCGCAGCGGGGCGAGGTCGGCAGCCAGAAGTTCAGGGGGGCGGTCAGCGGCCAGCAGGGCCTGGGTGCGCTCTGGCCACAGGCGGTAGGCCACGCCCGGCCCAGTTCGCCCAGCCCGTCCGGCCCGCTGCTCGGCTTCGGCGCGGGTCACGCGGCCCGTGCGTAGCCCACTTAGGCCAGTGCCGGGATCATACGCCTGAGAGCGGCGCTGGCCGCTGTCCACCACCACCCGCACTCCCTCGATAGTGAGTGACGTTTCGGCAATGGAGGTCGCCAGAATCACCCGCCGGCGTCCTCCGCTGTCTGGCAGCAGGGCGCGGGTTTGCTCGGCTGGGGGAAGATTGCCGTGTAGCGGATACACGGCGGCGTCTACGCCTGCCAGCGCGGCCTGGGCTTCGCGGATTTCGCCCACGCCGGGCAAGAAGGCGAGCACGTCGCCCGTCTCCTCAGTCAGGGCGCGGCGCACGGCAGCGGCCACGGCTGGCCCAGTGCGGCCCGCCGGTTCCTGGGCAGCGTAGCGCAGCTCAACCGGGTAGGCCCGCCCCTCAGAGCGAATCAGTGGCGCATTCAACCGGGCGGGCAAGGACTCGTCCAAGGTGGCCGACATCAGCAGTACGCGCAGGTCGCCCCGCAGCGCCCCCTGCACCTCACGCAGCAGGGCGAGTGCCAGGTCAGCGTTCAGGCTGCGTTCGTGAAACTCGTCAAGGATGACCAACCCCACCCCGGACAGCTCCGGGTCGCGCTGAAGCCGCCGGGTGAGGATCCCCTCGGTGATGACTTCTAGCCGGGTGCGGGCCGACACCCGTGATTCAAAGCGCACCCGGCTGCCCACCGTCTCCCCTACGCTCTCGCCCAGCGAGGCCGCCAGCCGCGCCGCCACCCCGCGCACAGCCACCCGACGCGGTTGCAGCAGCAGCACCTGCTGACCCTCCAGCCAGGGTTCATCCAGCAAATGCAGCGGCAGCGCGGTGGACTTGCCGGCACCGGGGGGGGCTTGCAGCAGCGCCAAAGGATGGGCAGCCAGCGCGGCGCGCAGCTCTGGCAGGGTCTGAAGGGCAGGCAGGGGTTCGATCACAGGGTCAGCACTTTCTAGGAGGGGTGTGAGGCGAGCGCCCCAGTGTCGGTCTGGACAGCATGTGAGTTGCAACTTATCCGGCAGGCTCAGTGAACCACGCCCAGCCACCGCTCAGCGCAGCTCTGGCACAGGTCGCCGTCATGCATCCAGCCCTGGGGACGGCGCTGACCGCACCGCCCACACAGGGCAAAGTAGCGCGGGTCGTGCAGCGCAGCGTGCCGGGCCTGTGTCACCGCCTGAGCACTGGCGTGGGCGGGCAGAGATTGCAGCGGCTCCCAGTGTAGCTGCGGCGTGTGGGGCGTAGGCCAGGACACCACCCCAACTTCCAGCCACAGCACCCCGTCCAGGCTGCGGCCCACCGGCACCAACCGGGTGAAGTCGCGCAGGAGTTCAGGGTCGTTGGGCGCACTGGGCCTACAGGAGACGGGCATGCAGGGAATATTAAAGCAGGTGCAGCACGCCGCGTAGGTCAGACAAAGTGGCGTCAGGGCGCTGGCCGCTCAGCGGGTGGCCGGTGGGGAGCCAGGCCGCCCGCATTCCCACTTGCTGCGGTCCCCAGATGTCGTTGCGGGGCGAATCGCCCACAAACCAGGCGGCGGCTGGGGCGATACCCAGGGCGTCCAGGGCGAGGTGATAGCTGCGCGGGTCAGGCTTGGCCAACCCGACTTCGCCGCTCACCACCACCGCGTCAAAGAAGTCGGCCAGCCCGCAGGCGGCGAGGACCGCCCGCTGCGGCTGCGGCCAACCGTTGGTCACCAATCCCAGCGCCACACCATTTTTCCTTAATTCGCGTAGCACGTTGGCTGCATGAGGCATGGGAGCAGCCTGCTGGACATGTCCCCCAAAGTCATCAAAGAGCACCTGCGAGTCACATTCCAGGCCAAATTCCTGCACCAACTGCGGAAACACCTCCCGCTTGGAGCGGTAGCCGAAATCGTCCAATTCTGCAAAGCGGGCTGCGTACTCCGGCGGCAGCCCAAAGCGGCGCAGGTGGCCTGGCAGCCAGTGCCGTAGCGTGGCGGTGCGGTCGTGCAGGGTGCCGTCCAGGTCGAACAAGGCGGCTTTCACGCTTCGGGAGTGGCCGTGCCTAGCGCGCTCAGGCGGGTGTCTATCTCCTGCACGGCAGCGGCATACTCCGCCCGCTCAAAACAGCTTCGGGCGTTGGTGTACGCGTCCTGGGCCGCCTCAGCACGGTCTTCGGTCTGGGCAAAATCACCCGCCGCCCGCCAGAGGCAGCCCAGCGTGGTGGGGTCGTCCGCCGTGACTGCTTCGGCAAAAGCAGCGGCCAGGGCAGCGTGGGCTTCGCGCTCCTGTCCCAGAGCATGACGGCAGACGGCCAGCTCATAGCCGTTGACGGCGCGTTCCAGGGCCCCCAGGCCCTCGCGCTCTATCAGCTTCTGCTCCTGCTCAAACAGGGCCAGTGCAGCAGCGTGGTCGCCCGCTTCCCGCTCCACCATTCCCAGCTGGTGCAGGAAGCGGTGCGCTCCCGGCTGGCCCTGCGCTCCCTTCCACAGCGCCCGGTACACGGCGCGGGCTTCGTCAAAGCGTCCGGTGAAGGTGTAGGCGTACCCCAGAGCAGTTCGCGCTTCTTCGGAAGGGTCAGTGGCGAGCAGCTCGGCGGCGTCGTCATGGGCTCCCGCTTCGATCAGCTGCCAAGCCTGCCGGGTGGTCGTGGACGGTTCAGGAGTCATGCGGTCAGCTTATCCAGAATGGCGGCTGGACCGCCCTGCCGCCCTGCCCCGAACGGTTTAGCCAGCGCCAGCGACACAGCATTACGCCTCGCCCACGCCGGGGGCTTCATCCGGAGACTCGTGAAAAGCAGCGCCGAACTCGCGCACATCCTCGTGAATCAGGGTGGAATTAAGGCTCACCGCCGCCACCATGCCGCTGGCCGCCGCGCTCATCACATACTGCGGGGCGCCGGTCATATCGCCCGCTGCCCACACGCCGCGCAGGCTGGTCATGCCGTGTTCGTTGACCATCACGCGCATTTTGGCGTCCATTTCCAGGCCCAGGGCGGCGGGCAGGTGGCTGCGCTGCCCCTGGGTGGGATTGAGGAACATGCCTTCCAGGGCCAGTGTGTCCCCGCCGTGGAAATGCACCGTCAGCGCGTCTTCACCCGAAAGCCGCAGGATAGGCCGGGTGTCCAGGGTGATGTTCAGCCGTGCCAGGTCACGGCGCTGCTCGGGCGTCAGCTCGTCGGGGCCGTCGGTCAGCAGGGTGAGGTGGTCGGTCCAGTTCTGCATACTCAGCGCCAAGTGGTGCCCTTCCTGGTGGCTGCCCAGCACGGCCAGCGCCGCTTCCCGGTTGGGCCAACCGTCGCAGTAGGGGCAGTGGTGAACTGTGCGGCCCCAGCGCTCCTTGAGCCCGCTGATGTGCGGCAGCACGTCCTGTACGCCACTGGCAAACAGCACCCGGCGGGCCGTCACCCATTCGGTGGCCAGCTGCACGCCGAAGCCTTCCCTGAATTCGCGCACCTGCCGCGCCGCTTCGGGGCGCACGGTCACGTCATAGGGGGCCAGCTGCTCTAGCCCAATACGCTTGAGGTCGGTGGGCGGCGTGCAGTCGCGGGTAAAGACGCCGTGGGCCGCCTGGGCGCGGGCATTGCGGGGCGGGCCGCCATCAAGTAGTAGCACCCGCCGCCGGGCACCGCCCAAGACCAGCGCAGCGTTCAGTCCAGCCGGTCCGGCCCCGATAATCACAGCGTCGTAGGTGTCGGCTGAGCGCTGAACGGCAGCTTCCAGCGCCGCCTGCGAAGGGCCAGCTTCAGGGGATTCAGCTGGGGTCATAGCCAGCTCCACACAGCCCGCCAGAACGCCAGTGGGACGGGAGGAGCAGGGGGACAGGAGCGCAAGGCCAGCGGCGCGTCAAGGTGAATCATTGAGGCAAATAAAGGGGGGGCAATCATTGAGGCCATTATGAAGGCCACGCGCACGGAGGCCCAGCCAGTGGGCATTAAGCCGCACTTGCGGATGTTCAGGCCAGCCTTCTTCTCATAAAGCAGGACTTCTGTCAGAGAGTTTTAACCAGACTGCTCTAAGATGCTTCACATGAAGGCCAAGTCTGCCCTGTTCCTCTCTGCTCTGGCTCTGCCCCTCAGCGCCTGTGGCAGCGTGAGCCAAGCAGGCCCGAGCGCAGGAGAACTGCTGCGTACCCCCACCACCCTGAGCCTGGCAGGCCGCACCCTGAGCGCTCAGGCCCGCCCGGTGCTCAGCGGCAATGAACTCAGCGCCCGCGTGCAGGTGCAGAGCTCGGCCAGCGCCCTGCCGCTGAATGTGCTTTCGGTGTATCTGGTCACCCAGGGCGGTGTCTGGCAAGCGGCAGGCCAGTGGCGCGCCAGCAGCTGCGGTGCCGGTTGCCGCGTGATTGAAGGCCGGGGCCCTGCACAGGGTCTGCGGGCGGGCGAGAATGTGCAGGTGGTCGTGCGGATGCAGGACAGCGCCGGACGCAACTTCTGGCTGCGTGACGAGCAAACGACCGTACAGAAGGACTAAACCGCGAGAGCTGCTTCAGATGGGTATCATGTGCGCCGCCTAAGCTGAACACATGAGCCGTATATTTCCGCTGGCCCTGAGTGCTGGCCTGCTGCTGGCCGCCCTACCTGCCCAGGCCCAGACACTGATTCCGATGGACTCGCGCCCTGCTACCAGCCGCCTGCCTGCGGCAATTGCTGGCCTAAAGAGCGACACGCTCAAAGTGGTCCCGCGTGACCTGCTGGGCACGGCGCAGCAAGGCGCAGACCCGGCCCGGCTGCTGGAGTGGCTGCGCACCGAAG
The DNA here is from genome assembly GCF_014653275.1 of Deinococcus piscis. Classification (GTDB taxonomy): domain Bacteria; phylum Deinococcota; class Deinococci; order Deinococcales; family Deinococcaceae; genus Deinococcus; species Deinococcus piscis. The sequence goes on along the minus strand of NZ_BNAL01000006.1, from coordinate 11,395 downwards.
GAGCCGGAGCCGCTGACGAGCCGCTGATCGTGGCCCTGGACGCCCTGGCTTACGGCGGGCTGGTTCAGTCACGCAAGAGCACCGATTCGGCGGCGCGGGTCCGCAGCCGACTGCTGCCGCTGCGGGAGTGGCAGCGCGAAACCGGGCGTCCGGTCTACGCCTTTATCACCATTCCGCGCCATCCCGACGCGGTAGACCGGGAGCGCAACTACGCGGCAGCCCAGTTGCTGACCCGTTGGGCCGCCGCTGGGGTGTTTAAGGAGCTGCATATCGCCTGGGACGACGCCCTGCCCGGCAGCCCGGCTCCTGCTGAAGGGGCCAAGTTGGCGCAGTTTGCCGCCGAGGTCGCCCCGAACAATGTGCGGGTCTACCCCGGTGCCGACGAGGTGCTGGCCCTGCTCAGTGCCCGCGCCCTGTCGCCCGCGCCCAAGACACTTCAGGCCGTGTACTCTGACCCCAAACTGGCCCAGGAAGTCATCAAGTACGAGGGCATTCCGCTCACCGAGAGCGTAGAAAACCATGCCGAAGCCGCAGGGTTCCGCATGGCACAGCAGGGCCAAAGCGCCGACATGACTGTGTACGTGTTTAATGGCGGCGACCCACGCCAGGCCGCGCTTGCTATTTCGGCCCTGCTGCGCCGTGGCCCCGTAGCTGTGGTGGACGTAGAAAAGGTCAACCTGGGCAACACCCGACTGTGGCAAGACCTGGGCACCCTGAAGCGCGACGCCAACCTGACCGCGCTGGCGGCCTGGGGCACTCCTGGCAACAACCTCGGCTCGGCGCTGGCCCACGCCAAGCTGTCCTTAGACGGCGTAGATCCAGAGCGGCAAAAGGCCCTGCTGGCCCGCGAATACGCCAACGACCTGATTTATTCCACTCGCCTGCGGGCAGCCCTACGCGCTGCCATTCCCGAAGCTGAGATGAATACTCCCGCCGCCCAGGCCAAGCTAATGGAGCTGGCCGCCGAGTATTTCCCGCTCAACCTCGGCGGGCAATACGGGCTGGAACAGGTCAACCTGCCCTGGGGCCGCTCGTTTGAGTGGGACTTTGACCTGACTCCCGTGGAGTAAGAGAGCAAGGTCCAGCGAGGCCCGAGCCGCCAGGGCCTCACCCTAGAACAGCGGGGTGGTATACGCCCGCAGCTCCCCCCATGCGCAGAGGTCGGCCACCTGGGCGCGGGTGAAATAGCGGGCGTCCGCGACCTCGCTTAGGTGCGCGGCCTGAAGCTCCTCACCTGGAAGCGGTTCGGCTACCAGACAGAAGGCAGTATCAGGCCACCGTCCCGGTGACGGGAGGCACGAGTATTTAGAAAGTTGACGATTTGCACGCGCATCCCAGTTTCCTCCCAGGCTTCACACACCGCCGCGTCCTGAGGGTTTTCGCCCGGCTCCACCTTTCCGTCAGGCAGGTGCCGTAGCCCAGCGCTGTCATCTTCCGTCTGCTCAGCTTAGCGAGTTGTGGAATGGCACGGCCCATCAGGCCAAAAATGGCGTGCCCCGGAAGGGTTCTTCCCGCCCCCAGCACCCAGCTTGCCGGGCTCCGGAGTAGAGAACTGCTTTAAGGCTTCTCTCAGCCTGAGATGGGATCAGCGCGTCCCTACTATGCTGGACCTATGCAACCCACCGACACTGCCGCCTGGAAAGCCCTCACGACCCTGGCCGCCGAGCGCCAGCTGACGCTGCGTGACCTGTTCGCTGACGACCCGGAGCGCGGCCAGAAGTACGCTGCCGAGGGAGCGGGCTGGTATCTGGACTACTCCAAGCAGCGCCTGGACAGAGCCATCTTGAACGCCCTGCTGGACCTGGCCCGCGAGTGCGGTGTGGAGGAGCGACGGGACGCCATGCTGCGCGGCGAAAAAATCAACGTGACCGAAGGACGCGCCGTGCTACACACCGCCCTGCGTGCGCCCCGTGACGCCGATATCCGCGCGGATGGGCAGAATGTGGTGCCCCAGGTTCACGCGGTGCTGGACCGCATGGCCGACTTTGCCCGGCAAGTGCGCTCCGGCGAGTGGCGCGGGTTTACTGGCGAGCCCATCCACGCCGTGGTGAATATCGGGATTGGGGGCAGCGACCTGGGGCCGGTCATGGCGTACGAGGCGCTGGAACACTACAGTGACCGGAACCTGACCGTGCGCTTCGTATCTAACGTGGACGGCAGCGACTTTGCCGAAAAAGTGCGGGACCTTGACCCGGCCAGCACCCTGTTTATCGTCTCCAGCAAGACCTTTACCACCCTGGAGACCATGACCAACGCCCACACTGCCCGTCGCTGGCTGCTGGATGCCCTGGGGGACGAGGCGGCGGTGGCGCGGCACTTCGTGGCCGTCAGCACCAACGCCGATGAAGTGCGGCAATTCGGCATAGACACAGCCAATATGTTCGAGTTCTGGGACTGGGTGGGCGGACGCTACAGCCTGGACAGCGCCATCGGCCTGAGCCTGACCATTGCCATCGGCCCAGAGCACTTCCGCGAATTCCTGGACGGCATGCACGACATGGACCGCCATTTTGCATCCGCGCCGCTGGAGCAGAACCTGCCGGTGCTGATGGCCCTGACCGGCATTTGGAACCAGAATTTCCTGGGGGCCTGCTCGCTGGCAGTGCTGCCTTATTCGCAGTATCTGCGCTCTTTTCCGGCCTACTTGCAGCAGCTGGACATGGAAAGCAACGGCAAACACGTGACCCTGAGCGGCGCTGAGGTCGGCTATGACACCGGCCCCATTGTGTGGGGGCAGGCGGGCACCAATGGTCAGCACGCTTTTTACCAGCTGATTCACCAGGGCACCCGGCTGATTCCCTGCGACTTTATCGGGTTTGCCCGCAGCCTGACCCCGCTGCCTGCCGGCGAAGGCCAGACCCACCAGGACCTGCTGATGGCGAACGTCTTCGCGCAGAGCGAGGCGCTGGCGTTCGGCAAGACGCCCCAGCAGGTGCGCGGGGACGGCGTGCCTGAGACGCTGGTGCCACACAAGACCTTTGCGGGCAACCGTCCCTCCTCTACCCTGCTGGCCCGCGACCTGACCCCGCGCAGCCTGGGTGCGCTGATTGCGCTGTACGAACACAAAGTCTTTGTGCAGGGCGCAGTCTGGGACATCAATTCCTTTGACCAGTGGGGCGTAGAGCTGGGCAAAGTACTGGCGCAGAGAATCGCACCGGAGTTGAGCGGCGAGCAGGACCTGCACCACGACTCGTCCACCAATGCCCTGATCCGCTGGTATCGCCGCGAGCGCTGAGGCCAATCCCCACCTGACATCCATAAATCTTCCCCAGCCTCTCCAGTTTCCAAAGCGCATAAAGCCCGGCGCAGTGGTTGTTTTCTGCGCTGGCATTGGGTATCCTCCGGCCTATTGCAGGGCCGGGGGTCACGTTTGGCTGGCCCTGAACTCCCTTGCTCCCCCTGGCCCTGCTCTGGCGTCTGGCCAGCGCGTAGACCGCAGGGCCACTGGCTTCTTGCTGGGGACATGGCCACTGCCCGGCTACAGATGTGAGGGGGCCAGGGCAGCACTTCCCACTAACTTCCTGCCACTGCACTGTCCCCGCAGTCCCAGCTTCATCAGCGTTCGAGGATGAGCTCCCATTCCAAGTTTCTCTCGTCAGGACTCTATCTATGCTCAGAACTTCGCTCACCGTCGGGTTTATGCTGTTCGCCATCTTTTTCGGGGCAGGCAACCTGATTTTCCCGCCGCAGCTGGGCTCCGAGAGTGGCGCGGCCTACGCTCCGGCCATGCTCGGCTTTCTGCTGACCGGCGTGGGCCTGCCGCTGCTGGGCATCGTGGTCGGTGCGCTGGCCCCTGGCGGCTACGCCGAGGCCCTGCGCCGGATTCACCCTGCCTTTGGCCTGGTGTTCCTGACGGCCATTTATCTCACCATTGGCCCCCTGTTCGCCATTCCCCGCACCGGGGCCACCGCCTACCAAATGGCCCTGGTGCCCTTTTTGGGCAATGCGGGCGGCACGTCACTGCTGCTATGGACACTGGGCTATTTCGGGCTGGCCCTGTGGCTCAGCCTGAATCCCTCACGCATGGTAGACCGAATCGGCGAGTGGCTGACGCCCGCGCTGCTGCTGTCGCTGCTGGTGCTGATTGTGCGGGCTTTTATGCTGCTCAGCGGCCACACCCCTGCCGCGCCCGCTGCCGCTTACGCAGATGGACACGCCTTTTTCGCAGGCTTTACCGCCGGGTATCAGACGCTTGACGCCCTGGCCGCCGTGGCTTTTTCGGTGGTGGTGCTGGGAGCGATTCAGAGCAAAGGCGCAGCTTCTGGCCCCGCACTGCTGCGGCAAACGGCGACAGCAGGTGCGATTGCCGCTCTTTTTCTGGGGCTGGTGTACATGGCGCTGGGCTGGACCGGGGCCCACATGCCGCTGAGCAGCGACACCCTGAACTCACTCCAGGCGGGCGGAACCAACCTGGGCACCTACCTGCTGACCACCATCGCCAACGAGGCATTCGGCCCTTTTGGGCGCACCCTGCTGGGCCTGATCGTGACGCTGGCCTGCCTGACCACCACCGTGGGCCTGCTGGTGGCGGTGGGCGAGTACCTGGTGGACACCTTTCCCAAGCTGAACTACCGCCTCACCGTGATGGCCCTGACACTGTTCAGCCTGCTGATTGCCAACCAGGGGCTCAACACCATCATCAGCGTGAGTGTGCCGGTGCTGGTCATCCTGTATCCCATCACCATCAGCGTGATGCTGCTGATTTTGCTGGCCCGCTTTGTCGCCACGCCGCGCCTCGGCTGGCAATTGGCTGTCGCTGCCGTGACTGTGATCAGCTTGCTCACTTCAGCCCAGGGCAACGGCTGGCTGAGCTTGCCCTGGATAGAGACTCTTCCCCTGCGCGCACAGTCGCTGGAATGGCTGCCTTTCATGCTGGCGGGCCTGGGCCTCGGCTGGCTGCTGGGCGGACGCAGTGAGCGAATCAGCTTGGCCGATTCGGCCTCGCCGGGGGAAAGCAGCTTCAGCGACGCGGAGCGCGTCAGGGCCTAGCCCCAAACTCCAGAACTCAGAATCCAAGCGAACAGCGGCCCTGGCCTCTTGAAGTCAGGAGGACACGCTTGACGGCTAGACCAGCTCCGCCCGCTCCGGCTCCGGCAAGCGGAAGGCCAGCCACACGCTGGGCAGCAGCAGCAAAATCGCAGCGATGGCCGCCGCAGTGGGGGTGGTCAAGTCAGCCAGCGCCCCCACCAGAAAGATCAGCAGGCCCGCAAACCCCCAGGAAAATCCCATCATGATGGAGCTGGCAATGGCCACGTGCCCCGGCTGGTATTCCTGCGCCGTGACCACGCCTACCGGCACGCTGGCATTCACGAACGCGCCCATCAGGAACGTGAGTGGATAGAACCACAGGTCGCCGGGGTCACTCAGAATCAGGATGATGAAAAAGGGAATGGTGGCCCCGATAGCTGCCCGCAGCACTGGCGTCCGGCCCACGCGGTCACTGATGCGCCCGCCTATGATGCCGCCCACCGCACTTGCCACCGCGTACAGGCCGAGTGCCAACCCCACCTCGCGCATGCTGAAGCCCCGGCCCAGCAGGATAAACGGCAACATGGTGTTGTAGCCCATAGACGCCAGCGAGCGCAGCACCGCCATGCCCCACAGCGGCACAATCGGCCCACGGAAAATGGCGAGGTAGTCGGCCAGGCGCATCGCTTTTCGGGCGGGCGGGGCTGCGGGCGGAGTCACGGCATAGGTGAGCGCAGCGGTCAGGAAACCGAACGCGGCAAAATACGGCAGCGTATCCAGCCCCTGAGCCGCAAAGACCGGCCCCAGCGCGGCCCCACCCGTGCCCCCCGCGCTAAAGATGGACGCCCAGAGGCCCCGCTTGTCACGCGGCGAGTTGGTGGCGATGTAGGCGGCCCCGCTGGGATGGAAAAAGCCGCTGCCCAGCCCAGCCACCGCCACCAGCAACACCAACGCCCCGAACCAGGGCACATAGCCCATAAAGCACAGGCCCACGGCAGTCAGCAGCGGGCCTAGCGCGGCGGTGACGCGGCGGTCCACCCGCTCCCCGATCACGCCCAGCAGCGGTTGCAGCACGCTGCCGGTCAGACTGTGGGCACTCACCAGAAAGGTGGCGGCGGCGGTACTCACCGCAAAGCGGCTTTGCAGTTCTGGCAGCAGTGGGGTGAGCATGGCTCCATAAGCGTCATTGATAAAGTGACCCGCGGTCACTGCGACGGCAACGGCAGCCGTCTGCTGAGACACTCGGGCAGTGGCAGAGGTGGGGGGCATCAGCCAGGCAGTCTACCGCCCTGGGACGCCTCACGGGCATACTCACGCAGCGCCGCTTCCTCGGCAGGAATGCGCACAAGCAGCAGCAGCGCGGCGTTCACCACGCTGTAGGCCAGGGCGGTGCGCCAGGCCCCCACCGCCAGCGGCGCGGAGGCAATTTCTAGCGCTACCACGGCGTAGTTGGGATGCTTCAGGTAGCGAAATGGCCCGCCCCGCACCCGCTCCCCACCCGGCACGATCAGGATGCGGGTGTTCCAGTAGCGGCCCAGTGTGCGAATCACCCAGTAGCGCAGCGGCTGCGCCAGCACGAACAGCAGCAGGGCGGGCAGGCTGACCCGGCCCCGGTTCTGGCGGCCTTCGAGCAAGGTAAAGAGCATCCAACTCGGGTGCAGCACGAAAAAAGCCGGGTAATGCTCCTGGCCGTATTCCTGCGCACCCTGCGCCCGCGCCCAGGCTTCGTTGCGGCGGGCGACCTTCAGTTCCAGCAGGCGCTGTACGGTCAGAAAGCCGAACAGGTAGGGGGCAAATCGGCGGGCAAACGGCAGGCGCATAGGCTCCAGAGTAGACCACCGCACCGGCCACAAGAAAGCGGTCCTGATCTCCCAACTCAGGACCTTCTCAAAGGCGCTGCTTCATCCCGCCAGCGCCCTGAACCAGTGGGCTTTAGTCTGCGGCCTGAACCTGGGCCGCCAGTCGCCCAGATTCCTCGGTTAGCTCGCGCAGGCGTGCCGCCAGCTCTGGGGTCAGCGCGCTGGCGTCTGCCCGCCAGCCCCAGTGCCCGGTGGCGCTGCCCGGCACGTTCATGCGGGCATCAGTGCCCAGGTTCAGCAGGTCTTGCAGCGGCGCTATGGCCACGCGGGCGCGGCTGTGCCAGGCGATGCCCAGCATCCGCCAGGTCACCTCGTCTTCGGCGGGGTCAGAAGCAGTAAAGGACCGGAAATGGTGCTTTTCTAGGTCGCTGGCCGTGCGCCACCAGCCCAGGGTGGTGTCGTTGTCGTGGGTGCCGGTGTACACCACCCGGTTACGGACAATGTTGGCCGGATAAAAGGGGCTGTTCCAGAAATCCTCATCGGAAAAGGCGAACTGCAGCACCACCATGCCCGGCAGCTCGAATTCATCGCGCAGCTCCTCCACCTTGGGGGTAATGACGCCCAGGTCCTCGGCGATGATGGGCAGGTCGCCCAGGCGGCGGCGCACCTCGGCCAGCAATTCGCGGCCCGGAGCCGGTACCCAGCGCCCTCCCATCGCGTTCTCGGCGGGATAAGGCACTTCCCAGTAAGCTTCAAAGCCCCGGAAGTGGTCCACCCGGATCAGGTCGTATAGCTCACGGCTGCGCGCAAAACGGGCCACCCACCAGTCAAAGCCTTGCTCCTGCATGCGGTCCCAGCGGTACAGCGGATTGCCCCACAGCTGGCCTTCTGCAGCAAAGTAGTCGGGTGGCACACCTGCTTGCACGGTGGGCTGGCCCTGCTCGTCCAGCGCAAACAGGTCCTGGTGCGCCCAAACATCCGACGAGTCCAGCGCCACGAAAATGGGCAGGTCGCCCACAATCTGCACGCCTCGCTCGCCCGCGTAGGCCCGCAGCGCCTGCCACTGCCGCTCAAACAGGAACTGAATAAAGCGGATATGTTCCACCACGTCAAAGTGATCTTGCTGAAAGCGGGTCAGTGCCGCCTGATCGCGGCGGCGGTACTCCGCTGCCCACTGAAACCAGGCAGCCCCTCCATGCACTTCCTTGAGCGCCCGGAACAGGGCGTAGTTGTCCAGCCAGCGGGCCTGCGCGGCCTTGTAGGCGCTGAACTCTGCTGCCAGCTCCGCCGGGCCTTCACCCGCCTGAAAGCGGCGGTAAGCGGTCCACAGCAGCTCACTGCGCCAGGCAGTCTGCGCGTCGAAATCCACCCGCTCCGGGTGCAGTGGAGCGGCGTGCAGGTCGGCGGCGCTCAGCAGGCCACTGCCCAGCAGTTCACTGAGGCTGATCAGGAGCGGATTGCCTGCAAAGGCCCCCAGCGTCTGATAGGGGCTGTTGCCGTGCCCAGTAGGCCCCAGCGGCAGAATCTGCCAGTAGGTCTGCCCCGCTTCCTGGAGCCAGTCCACCCACTGCCGGGCTTCGTGGCCCAGTTCGCCCGTGCCGTAGGGACCGGGCAAAGAGGTCGGATGCAGCAGCACGCCGCTGGAGCGGTGTTCCGGCAGGCTGGCATAATCGGAAATGCTGGAAAGGTCGGGGGCAGGGGTCTGGGTCATGCGGGGTCACTCCGTGCAGGGCAAACTGGGCGGTAAAGGAAGGCAAAATGTGGTCCGGCGCAGCGAACCTGCGGGACAGCTTAGAGCATTCGCCGGGGCAAAGTGGGGGCGCGACTCTGGCCGCAGCACACGGCCTTTTACACGAGAGGACTGGCCAGGTCTGCAAGAGACTTTCGGCCAGCTGGAACCTGGTCTGGGTCCTATAGCCATACCCCAACCAGACGGGGCGCAGCCCGCAAAGTGGCTCTGAGCGCAACGGGATACCCAGCCCCGGCGGAGTGACGAACAATAAGAAATGGTCCAGCCGCATTCCAGCGACCGGACCATCATGACCAGAGGCCTTAGCTGCGGCCAGAACGTGACCGCAACTGAAAGTCCAGGGGGAGGAGGAACGTCTTTTCCTGGACCGTGCTCCTGTTCAGGTCATCAGGGCTGTTGAGCAGAGGCGGCTGGGGAGAACCGAACTTATTGTTGGTGGTTCCTATGGCGTACACGTACTCGCCACGCATCACAACTTTATTGATAGATCCGCGTTCGGCAGGCAAAGGCACAGCGGTCTCTACACCATTGCTATCCATAAGGTAGTGATGGACAAAGCCGTCCATCACCGTGCCCGTCAAGATAAGGTTGTCGCTGTAGGCGAGCAGGTGTCCCTCATTGTCCTGCGTCAGGTTGAGGGGAGCACTCACCACACGTTCGGTATCGGCCAGACCCGGCTTATCCGGAATCTCAAGCTGGCTGCGAAGCTGCTGTATAGGCAAAGTGATATTGCCTTTTACCGAGCCATCCGGACCGAAGGACAGGACCGTCTGAGCGCTGGTGGCCGACGGCTCCCCGCGTGCATGGCCAGATGTCATGAGAATACTGACGCCCTGCACCGAAGCGGAGAGGTCCAGGGCCAATTGGGGCGAGCTGCTTTCCCAGTACACCTGCCAGGCAGCCTCGCCATCCACGAATTTGGTGACTCCCATAACACTGGGACAAGCCAAGGTGGAGAAATAATGACTCCTGAAAGAATGACACTCTTCGTTGGGGATATCCACAGAGGTCAGCAGGTAGAGGCTGCCGTCCGATGCAGAGGCCAGGTGTGCCCTGACAGTCCCATCCTTGAGAGCCGCTGGCGAGCGCAGGACATAGTGCTGGGTCAGACCTATTTCACCCCAGCTGCGGTAAGCCAGTTCGCGGACGTCCACTCCTCCCGCACCGCCCTGCTCAGGCCTGAGGATTTGTAGGGTCGCTATTCCCTGTTTGGCCGGGACGACTTCACTTGGAAATCCCTGTATGGGAAGCGAAAACTGCTCTTCGGATCCGTTGCTGAGCCTCTGCATATCCGTACCGTAGATTTCCGCCTGTGGCCCCTCTGAGTATGGTTCCCGTGGGTCGATAAGGTGGTAGACCTCTTCTTTGGCACCGTCCTCGGTCACGAGAACTGCATTGCTGCCGCCCTGGGTGCCGAATGGGAAGCGCTGAAGAGCGAGCTTCTGTCCGGTAGAGGTAAATTTCAGCAGGTGCGGCGGCAAGGTCCTGTTGGCATCATCCCAGTACATACCAAAGGCACTCTGTCCCAGAAAGAGATCACCTCCCGCATTGACGCCAATATCGGCGATGCTATACCCGAATAGCTGCGGCCCTGTCCACTCGAGTAGAGGTGAGGTCAGGGCCTGGGCCCCCAGACGCGCTGGCATCTGCCCCGCTGTGGGCTGGGGCAGGGTGACACGGTTAGAGCTGAAGTTTTTCCGCCCTTCTAAGATGAATCCGCCTGCGCTCAGTCTGGACCCAGCATCAACCGGACCGGGACCGGTGGCAGGAGGCGTGGACCCGCAAGCAGCGAGCATCAGGGAACACCCCAAGGTGGCCGCAGCAACAAATAGTTTCTTCATGGCATTCTCCTTCGTGACAAGTGGAGCGGTCTAGAGTCAGCGCACTCAGCGTGACCGCAACTGGAAATCCATTGGCCGCAGGAAATGGGCCTCACCCGTCATGCCTTCGGCATACAGATAGTCCCCCTGGAACACCACATCGTGTATCCAGCCTTTGCCCGCTGCCGAACCGTCATTGAGGACAAAAGAATGTTCCAAACTCTGCCCCACGGTCCCAGTGAGAATGGCATTTTGGTTGAACGCAGCCAGACGGCCAGCATTGTCCACCTTGAGATTGGTCAGAGGCGGAAGAACGTAATACCGGTCCAGAGGATCAACCTGCGTCAGGGTATCCCGCAGAGCGTCCAGGGGAATATCCCGGTTGCCGGTCACCTGCCCGCTGGCATCCAAAGACAAGATGGTGGATTCCAGACGGGGATAGGAAGGGTGAATAGAGCGGTTAAACAGCACGTGAACCCCCTGATCATTGGCAGCAATGTCTTCTAATCTCAGCACCTGGGGCTCATCCCAGTAGACCTGCCACTCCACATTGCCATTCTTGATTTTGGTGATTCCTGCTATGCCTGGAGCCTGATCTTGGTACTCAGTGATATGGGTGTACATCGCCACATAGGTACTGCCGTCCGAGGCTACAGCTGTGACCGACGTGGGAGAGAACTCACGGGAGGCATAGGCTTTGGGAAACCGCAGGGTGACCTTCTCACGCAGTCCCACTTCACGCCAGGGTTCAGCAGCCAGATCAGACACGGTGACGTAGGAGATAAGGCCACTGTGCTGATCCATCACAGATTCACTCACTGTGATGCCCTCTTTCTGAGGAAACCCCACAAAACGTTGAGACTGGCCATAATCCGCAGGAATAGGGTGCTGCACATCAAGAGCCTGCTCAGGATTCAGATCCTCCATATCACTGCCGTAGACATGCGCCTGCATATACATTTTCGGACCAGCGAACAGGTGGTAGGCCTCGCGCTCAGTAGGTGACAACTTCACTTCCAGCCCCTCCTGGTGGGCAAAAAGGCTGGGTCAGCAGGTCT
>NZ_BNAL01000005.1 GCF_014653275.1 Deinococcus piscis | reverse complement strand
CAAGACATTTCCGCCTGGATGACCCACGCCTATCCTGGAATATTCTTATGTCAAATGCTCTAGAGCATCTGACAGCTCAAGTGTTTGCTTGGTGGAGCGAGGCGGATACGAACTGTGATGCAGAACGGCAGAGCATGGAGTGAGTCAAGAATCCTTCTCCACTCCATTTGGCCTTGCCAGGCTACGCAGCAGAGAGCGGCGCTGATGGCAAGTGAGCCGCTCTAGTCCTGCGGGTGTGTCTGCAAACTGTCCTAAGACTTAAAATGACGTGTGGTTCGACGTTATGAATTGACTGACGAGCAGTGGAGCCAATTGGCTCCACTGCTCCCACCACAGCGGCCCCATACAGGTCGGCCTTCCCTGGATCACCGGACCGTCTTGAATGGCATCCTCTGGGTCAAGCGTTCTGGAAGTGCATGGCGTGACCTTCCAGAACGCTATGGCAACTGGAAGACCGTCAGTTCCAGGTTCTACCGCTGGCAACAACAGGGGATCTGGGCTGAATTACTCACCCGTGTCCAAGAACACGCCGACCATGCCAGCAAGGTGGATTGGGAGATCCAGATGATCGATAGCACCATCATTCGCGCTCATCAAAGTGCTGCGGGTGCAAAAAAAGGGGGGGAGACAAAGCACTTGGCCGCTCACAAGGTGGGTTCAGTACAAAAATCCACCTGAAGTGTGATGGGAAGGGAAGGCCAATGGCCTTCCTGCTGACCGCAGGACAACGCCACGAGATGTTGATGTTTGAGGCTCTCCTGGATGTGGGCAAGATCAAGCGGCGAAGTCGAGGCCGACCTCGACTCCGCCCTACCTTCGTCCTGGCAGATCGTGCTTACAGCGGAGAGAAAGCTCATCGACTGTGTTGCAGACGGGGCATTCGTCTGGTTGTACCTCCGAAACGGGATCACAACAGGCCACGGTCGTATGACCGTGGCCTATATCGAAAGCGGAATGTCATTGAGCGCCTTGTCGGTCGTCTCAAGAGGTCTCGGAGAATTGCTACCCGCTTTGAGAAACGCGCCTGTTACTACGAGGCCATGGTGACCATTGCCTGCCTGATGGAGTGGCTTTGAAGGTTTGCAGACACAACCTAGTCCTGCGCCCCCAGCTCGTCCGCTTCCCACAGCTCATCTTCTTCTTCGAGAAGCGGCAAGCGGACGCGGAAGGTGGCGCCGCCGCCGGGCGTATCTATCACATCAATCTGGCCGTGGTGTCCAATCACCACCTGCTGGGCAATGGTCAGGCCCAGGCCCGCCGATCCAGCTTCCTTGCCCCGGTAGAACTTGTCGAAGATGCGCGGCTTGATGTCGTCGGGCACGCCAGGCCCACGGTCAACGATGCACACTTCAGCAAAGCCGTCGGTGCGGCGGGCTTCCAGCGTCACCTTGTCAGGGGTGCCACACACCCGCACCGCATTGCCCACCAAGTTGACCAGCACCTGCGTCAGCCGACCAGGGTCGCCCAGCACTTCCAGCGGGCGGTCCAGCAAGTGCGCCTGCACCTGAAAGTCGCGGCCCACCTGCTCCACCAGCCGGTCCAGGTTCACAAAGTGCATTTCGACGTCCTGGACCAGTTCGCCCCGCGAGATTTGCAGCAGGTCGTTGACCAGGCGGGTCATGTTCTCGGCCACACGCCGGGCGTCCGACAGGGTCTGCGACGGCCCCTTCTCGCGCTCCTGACGGTGCAGATATCCCAACAGGGCGGTCAGTGGAGTACGTAGCTCGTGGCTGGTTTCGGCCAGGAAAGTCCGCTGCATATCCAGTGACTCGGACAGCTGCTGGGCCTGCACTTCCAGCCGCTGACGCTGCGCCTCGGCCACCCCACGCAGCCGCTCCACTTCTTCCAGGCGCTGCTGGAGCGACAGGTTCAGCTCACGCACGGCCTGCTCGGCCATCTCCTGACGGCGCAGCGAGTCGTACTCGGCAATGGCGCGCCGCACACTGGGAGCCAGCCGCTCCAGCCGCTGCTTGAGGATGTAATCGGTCACGCCCTGGCGCAGCGTGTCCACCGCGATTTCCTCGCCCATCGCGCCCGTCACAATCAGGAACGGCAAGAAAGGATCGTGCGCTTCGGCAGCGTGGAAGGCCCGCAACCCATCGTAGCTGGGCAGGGCGTAGTCACTCAGGATCAGCTGAGGGCAAAAGGTATCCAGTTCGTGCAGAAACCCGGCCTCGTCCTCGGCGCGGCGCACTTCCAGCTGCCAGGGCAGATCGGCGCGCAGCGATTCAATCACCAATTCGTGGTCCAGGTCGTTGTCTTCGAGGTGCAGCACCCGCAGCACGCGTTCGTCGGGCTGGGTCATCCCTGGTCCCCGATGTCGGCTGAGGCCGGGGCCGCGGGCAGTTCCGGACGGGGCTGGAGCGGCAAGCTCACGCTGAAAGTGGCCCCCACGCCCGGCTCACCGTGGGCCGACACCCGGCCCCCGTGGCGCTGGACAATCCGCCGCACATTCGCCAGGCCGATGCCGGTGCCCTCGAATTTGTCATTGTTGTGAAGTCGCTGAAACACACCGAACAGTTTATCGGTATAGTGCGGATCAAAACCCACACCATTGTCATGCACCCGGATTTCGGCCAATTCATCGCCGTCCGGCACGCTGTCTACCCGGATCAGCACTTCATCGCGGGTGCGCGAGTATTTCAGGGCGTTGCTCAGCAAGTTGGTAAACACCTGCGCCAGCAGCCGCTCGTCGCCATAGACCTGCGGCAAGGGCTCCAGTTGCAGGGCCACGCTGCGGCCCTCGCGGTCGGGGTGCAGCCCTTCCCAGACTCCAGTGATCAGGGCACCGAGGTCCACCTGCTGCTGGCGCAGCTCGGCGCGGCCAGTGCGCGAGAATTCTAGCAGATCGTCAATTAGGTGCCCCATGCGCTGGCCCGATTCCAAAATCACGTTCAGGTAGCGCTCGGCCTGGTTGGAGAGGTCTTCGTTTTCAGCCTGAAGCTTTTTGCGCAGCAGTTCCCCAAAGCCTGTCATGTGCCGCAGCGGCGTGCGCAGGTCGTGGCTGACCGAGTAACTAAAGGCTTCCAGCTCACGGTTGGCCTCGCCCAGCTCCTGAGTGCGCTCACGCACTCGCTGCTCCAGTGAGCGGTTGAGCTGCTGAAGCTCTGTCTGGGCCAGCACCGCCCGCTGGCGCAGAACATCATTGTCCAGAGCCAGGGCGAAGCGCTGCGCCACCTGCTCGGCCAGCTCGAAGTCGTAGGAATGGACCGGGCGCAAGTAGGCCAGTCCCAACATGCCGCGCAGACTGCCGTCATGGCCCCAGAGCGGTATTAAGAGGAACTCAGCCGCTCCCACCACACTGAGCAGCTCCGAGTCACGGTTCACGAAAGATTCCCGCCGGCTGATTCCCTGGTGCAGCAGCTCTTCTATGGTCTGCATCATCTCAGGCGTCAGCGGATATTCGTCTTTGGCACTCTGACCCATCCAATGAATCTGGTAACGCGGCGACGTGTCTTCCGCGCCAGGTTCGGCAGGCAAAAGGTCGGTACGCCAAAGGGCCACAGCAGACCCCAGCGAAGCCGCCATCAACTCGACTGCGTGTTGATAACTGCGGCGCTGAATCAGCAGCTCACTGCCCTGCGCCGCTGCCGGGACAGGCGACAGCGCATCAGAAATCTGCACCATCAGGCGCGAACGGAACTCGGCGCGGACCTGATCATCCACATCGGTGGTGGTGCCCACCCACTCCACCACGTTGTCCCCTGCTCCCAGCAGCGGCACGGCGCGGATCACATAGGTGCGGTACAGCCCATCAGGGCCCACCATCTGAAGCTCGACTTCCAGGGGCCGCGCCAGGTGCCGCGCCTCGGCCACAGCCCAGTGGAACCTGTCCAGATCATCTGGATGAACCGGCGACGCCAGGTCACTGAGATTCACCGGCGCAGGCAGGCCCGGCTGCAGGTCGTACCAGCGCCCGTTCACATAGGTCACGTTCCAGTCGGCGTCCACCGTCCAGACGAGCTGCGGCATCCCACTCAGCACCATGCGGTAGTGGTCCTGCTCGGCCAGCGCCAGCTGCTCAGCCATCAGGCGGGCATGAACATCGGTGGCCACCGCAATCCACTCGTTCACCTCGCCGCTGATGGTGTAGAGCGGAGCCACCTTGAGCGACACCCAGCGCCAGCCAGGGGCCGGAGCCGAGGCCTCCTGACCGTGCAGAAACACAGCCTCAGGAGTCCGCAGCGCCAGACGCAGGTCGGTTTCCTGCTGCTGGCCGCTGGCATATGCCCTTTCCCACAGCTCATCGTAGGCTGAGCGGTCCTCGGGGTGAACTTGCCCCCGCACCACCGGCCCGCTCAGCAGATTGCGGAACTGCTGATTGGCGTAGGTGAGTCGGCCCCGGCGGTTGGACATCCACAGCACATGCGGCACCCCGTCGAGCGCCGCCCGCGACTGCTGCTCTTGGTCACGCAGGCGCTGCTGACTTTCTAAGGTGACGCTCACGTCCCGCAGCATGTGCAGGTAACCCAGCAGCTCCTGCCCCTGCCCAATCACGCGGATACGGCTCATCTCGCCCCAGAAGGTCTGACCGCCCGGACCGTGGAGGCGGCGCACCACTCCGCTGTATTCCTCTGGAGCCTCAGCAGAAAAGAGCCCCTGGCGGTTGCCGGGTTCATTAACCACGCTTTGTTCGCTCACCTGATCCATGTGGGCACCGGCCAGACCCCGGAACTCCAGACCCAGCAAGTCCAGATACCGCCGGTTGATCATCCGCACAAAGCCGTCGGGCGTGGTAAAGGCCGCGCCGCCGTCCATCGCCTGAAAAATGGCCGAGAAGTCGGCCCGTGACTGCTCCAAGAAGCTCTGCGACGCGCTCAGGTCCGAGTTGGCCTGCTGCAAACGGCGGTTGAGCCGCAACTGATCACTGACCAGCCGGTGCGTGAGCAGACCGGCCAGCAACCCCATCATGACCACCAGTGGGGCCAGCAGAGTGGACGGGTCCTGCACGGACAGCTGCGGTACGCGCACCTGCAAGGACCAGTTGTGGCCCAAGCGCGGCACCGTCACTTGTAGCAGGTCGCCGCCTGCCCCCTGCTGAGCCGCTGTCCCGCCCAGCAGGGCCAGCGGTTGGACTTCGGCCAGGTCCAGCCCATGGTCCAGGGGCTGACCGTCCAGCAGAATCTGTACGTGACCGCTGGGCACCGGCGAGAGCTGCTCTACCTCCTGAATCAGCTGCTCCACATTGATCAGCGCGTACAGCACGCAGTTCACTTTGCCCGTCTCGGCAGATACCCGGCAGGGCTTGACGATCAGCAGTGAGTGGTGGTCCTCCGCCAGCAAAGCGCGGTCCTGAGTGTGAAAGGGGGACGTGATGCTGGTGGTGCCACTGCCTACCGCCGCATTAATCGTCTGCTGAATCATCTGACCGGTTTCAGAACTGACGGTCAGCGAACCGATTTCACGGGGTGCCTCGGCCAACTGCCCATCCTCAAAGCGCAGGATATCCAGCTTGTGGACACTGGGAAAATACTGCTCCAAATGCATTCCCGCCACAAAAGTATTGATGTCAGTACCCGGCATCTTGTCGGCGTAGAGGAATGAATAGGTGGACAGCAGCAGCGTCTCGTAGTCGGAGAGGCGGTCCGTCAGCACTTTGGCGTGGGAATCCAGCTGGTTTTGGGTTTCGGTGATCTGCTGCTGGCGCACGTATGTGTGGACAGCCACCGCCGAAATCAAGGTGACCAGCACAATCAGGATCAGTAACTGGGTCGCCAGCGAGAACTGCAAAAAAGCAGGCCTCCGACTCGCAGGAGGTGTACTGGGCGGCATCATGCCTGGTCCCCCGCCCCGCTCAGCTCGCGGCGGGCCACTGTCAGCAGCACTCCAGCGTCCACTTGCTGCCCCGTCCAGCGCTCAAAGGCCAGCGCTGCTTGGTGGGCCAACATCCCCAGGCCGCCCTCAGTGCGTACGCCCTGCGCCGCCGCGTCACGCCGCAGCCGGGTCTGTTCGGGCCGGTACACCATGTCATAAACCAGTGCGCTGCCCGGCAACTCCCGCCACTGCGCTGGGGTCAGGTCCAGCGGGGTTTCGTCTGGGCGGTCCAGGCCCGCGCTGCTGGCGTTCAGAATGAGTCCCACCTCAGCCCAGTTCACGCCCCCCGGTTGGGCAGCCTGCACGTCCCAGCCCTCTACCGCCCACTCGGCGGCCAGGGCCTGGGCACGCTCCGGGGTGCGGTTGAGCATCAGGGTGGGTATCCCCCACTCGCGCAGCACCCACAGCGCGGCGCGGGCGGCTCCTCCGGCACCCAGCAGCACGGCCCGCAGGCCAGGAGCGGGCGAGTAGCCAGCGTCCAGCAGAGCGGCCCGCAGGCCGGGAGCATCGGTGTTGTCGCCCATCAACTGCCCCCCTTGCCAGAAGAGCGTATTGACTGCCCCCACCGCCGCCGCAGCCGGAGTCAGGCCGTCGAGCAGCGGCATCACCGTCACTTTGTGCGGCAGGCTGAGGTTGGCACCCGTCAGGACTTCGGCGCTGGCCGCCCGCGCACGTAGCGCCTGCACGCGGGCTGGCAATTCGGCGGGCAGCACATCTTCGGCACGGTAGCCACCCTTCCAACCCACGGCCTTCAGTGCGGCGCGGTGCAGAGCCGGTGAGAGCGAGTGGGCCGCAGGATGGGCGAACAAGGAGGCGCGAAGTTCCGCCGTAGGCATGCCAGCCAGTCTAATACGGATTCCGCTTCATCCCACAGCAGCTGCGCGGCTGCGCCTCTCCCAGCTGCTTCATCCCGCAAAGTCCATCCTGTTTCCCCTTTGCTCTGCCTAGCAGCTTGGCAAGCCCCGGCCCCAGTCCACCGCATCGCTCACCGCCCGCGCCGCTCAAGAACTGCTCTAAGCTACGCGGCGTGACCGACCCCACTTCTCCGGCGACTTCCTTGCCCACATCCGACCCGCTGACCTTTCGCTGGAGCGCCCTGGCGCGGCTGGGCAGCCTGCCGACTGAAGCAGGCACCGGAGGGGAGCTGCGCCGCGAGCTGGCCGACTTCCAGGTCGAGGAGTTGCCGCTGTATCTGCCCGCCGGTGAGGGCGACCACCTGATGATTCACCTGCGCAAGGAAGGTCACACCACAGGCCACCTGCTGCGCGAACTGGCCCGTCAGCTGCGCGTGAAGGACCGCGACATCGGCAGCGCAGGCCAAAAGGACCGCCACGCCGTGACCACGCAGTGGGTCTCGGTGCCTGCCGCCGCCGAAAAAAGGCTGGCGCACTTTGCACTGGACGGCGTGGAGATTCTGGACACCGGCCGCCATCCCAACAAGCTGGGGCTGGGGCACCTGCGTGGCAACCGCTTCCGGGTGGAAGTGCGCGGCGCACCCGGCACGGTGGAGCAGGCAGCGGCACGGCTGAGTGAGCTTCAGGCGCAGGGCATTCCCAACTACTTCGGGCCGCAGCGCTTCGGGCTGGGCGGCATCAACGCCGCCGAGGGCGTGCGGGTGCTGCGCGGCGAGTCGGCGCTGAGCGACACCCGCCTGCGGCGCTTTCTGGTGTCGGCGCTGCAAAGCGCGGTCTTCAATGCTTACCTCAGCCTGCGGCTGGAGCGCGGCCTGTTCGCGGGCCTCCTGCCCGGTGACCGCGCCAAAAAGCATGACAGCGGTGGTGAATTCTGGGTGGACAGCTCTGCCGAAAGTGAGCGGGCCGCGCGGGGCGAGGTGAGTGCTCTGGGCAACCTGTTCGGCAAGAAAAGTCAGCCGCTGCGGGCGGAGGGCAGCCTGCTGGAACGTGAAGCGCTGGATGAGCTGGGATTGGACTCGGCGGACTTTGCGGCCCCCCTCGCTGGACTACGGGGCGACACCCGGCTCACCCGCATCTTTTTTCTGGAAGCGCCGCAGCTGACCCCCACCCCGGACGGTTACGCGGTGCAGTTCGCCCTGCCGCGTGGCAGCTTTGCCACCGCCGTGCTGCGCGAGCTGATGGGCGGCGAAGTGGATACCCTGCCCCTGCCGCAGGAGGGACACCATCTTCCGGCCCGACCCTGAACTGCGCCGAGCTTTCCTGAGCAGCAGCTATGGCACCACCGCCGAGCGGGCCTGGTTGAGTGAGCATCCCGGTCCCGGCCCCGCTCCCAGCTGGGCAGTGGGCCGCTGGGGCGTCGTGACTGCCTGGAATCCAGCTGGGCAGCCGTCGGGCCAGGCGGGACAACGAGCAGCGTCAGCGGGCGCTGGAAGCAGAACTGAGGCGGCTGGGGCAGCACTTCCGTGCGGGCCACAACGGCGAGGGCGAGTGGCAGGAGCCGACCTTCATTCTTCAGGACATCGGCCCCGGCGAGCTGGCGAGGCTGGGCCGCGACTTCGGGCAAGCCGCCGTGCTGTGCGGCAGCGGCACGCGGGCAGCGCTGCTGTGGCTGGACGGTGGGCGCGCGGTCCAGGCCGAGCGACGCTGGCTGGTCTGCCTCCCACCAGAACCCAGAGCATTCAAGTAGAAAGGAGCGCCGCCCACAGGGGAAGCGCTCCTTTGCCGGGAGACGATAAGCTGGGTTCTGTCCTGCCCTGAGGCAGGGACGACCATCTCTCTGGGATGCCTGTTGCCAGACACCTCTAGCGACCATCCTGGCGCTGCAAACGGGCGGGCCGCCCTCACGCTCTGTCGGGTCTTGCACCGGATGGGGTTTACCAGCGCTCCCAGTCTCCTGGGAACCTGGTGCGCTCTTACCGCACCGTTTCACCTTGACCTGCGGCCTGCCACGCCTGGCATACCTGGCCGCGGGCCGTCTTGTTTCTGTGGCACTGTCCTTCGGCTTCGCCGCTTTCCCCTCCGCAGGCGTGCGGCAGGGGCGCTGGACTCGCCGACCAGCCGTTAGCTGGCATCCTTGCCCTATGGTGCCCAGACTTTCCTCACTGCCCTGCGCCCGGGTGGGCGTGGCAGCGCGGCCGTCTGTCTCCCGGCGGGACAGTTTAGCAGACTGCGGGGGTCAGAGCCATAAGCGGCGGGTCAGCGCTTCTTGCTGTTGCTGCTCCGGCGACTGCTGGGCCGCGCCGGGCTGCAGCAGCCAGCCCAGCTGTTGCTCACTGAGCTGGGCGAACTCGCCGGGAGCCAGGTCGCCCAGCCACAGGCCGCCCACGCGGTAGCGCAGCAGCCGGTCTACCGGGCAGCCCACTTCTGCAAACATGCGGCGCACCTGCCGCTTGCGCCCCTCGCGCAGCAGGGCCAGAGCGCCGCCGAGAGCGGGCTCCACCTCGGCGCGGGCAAAGCCTTCTTCCAGCTCTATGCCGCGCCGCAGCGCCGCCAGTTCGCGTTCGCCGGGCTCCGGATAACACCACACCCGGTACACTTTCTCGTGCTCGAAGCGGGGATGGGTCAGCCGCATGGTGAGGTCGCCGTCGGTGGTCAGGATCAGCAGCCCTTCGGAGTCCTTGTCGAGCCGGCCAACCGGATGCAGGCCCGGAACCGCTGGCATGGCGTCCAGCACAGTCATGCGGCCCAACTCATCCTGCGCACTGGTCACGAATCCTGCTGGCTTGTGCAGCATATAGGTCACGTGCTGCGCCGGGGCCGTGATGGCTTCACCGTCCACCGTCACCCGGTCACCGGGCTGCACGCGCACACCCAGACTGGCCTGCATGCCATTGACCTCTACGCGGCCTGCCTCAATCAGCTCCTCGGCAGCGCGGCGCGAGGCCACCCCAGCGCGGGCCAGCACCTTCTGCAAGCGTTCGCCCGAATCAGTCATGAGGCACCGCTTCGTCGCGGACAGCCGCGTCCCGAACAGACGCAGGCTGGGCAGCTACTGCCGGGGGGCGCGCCAGCAGACCTACCAATCCAAAAGCCAGCAGCAGCGCACTCAGGGCCAACACGGTGATTTCGCTGGGCAGATCCAGCCGCAGCGCAGCGGCCCCCAGCGTGGCCGCCAGCAGCAGATTGCCAGACACCAGATTGACCCGGCCTGTGGGATCGGTGCGGTAGCCCGCGTACAGCAGGCCCAGACTCCAGGCGGTCAGCAGCGCGCCCGCGCCGCGCACCAGCCACAGCGGCGAAGCACCCAGCAAGTCGGCTGTCTCCTGGGGCAGCCAGTACAGGCCCAGCCCCAGCGGGAGCAGCAGCAGCGCGGTCAGCCAAAATGCGAGACGTAACACAGCGCCCAGTGTAGCGGCCAGCGAGCGCCGCACACCGTAGCGACGGGCCGGGTCAGGGATTCAGTTCGCGCAGCAACAAGAAGCCCGAGAATTCCCCGCCGGAGCGTGCGCCCAGATTCAGCACCAGCTCACGCGGTCCCTGGCCCTCACGGGCGGGCAGGGTCCACAGTGAAGTGGCGGACCGCTCCTGCACCAGCTCCCCGGCCCGGGTCCAGCCCTGCTGCTTCAGCTGCGCGGCGTAGTGCTCGTGCAGCGCAGGCAGTTTGATCTCTCCGCGCAGGCTGCTGGACTGACTCCAGTCCTGGTCACTGCTGCCGCTGCCACCGCCGCCCACCGTCACGCCTGCTGGTGCCCGCAGGGTGGGAAGGTTGGGCAGGCCAAATCTCGTTCCCGACTGCCGGGGAGAACTGACCTGCCGCACGGCGTCAGCCCCTTTTCTGAACCACACGACCAGCGGGCGGCGTCCCTGCGCGTCCGCCGGTCCGCTGAAATTCAGATGAATCACAGTGGCCGGCGCACTGCGGTAAAAGATCAGAGGCTGTCCTGCGGCATCCAGCCCCTCCGCCGCCACGAAGCCACCTACTTCCTCGCCCCAGCCGGGCTGTCCCTGCTTCCAGCCACTTTGAGCCAGGTAAAACTCTCTCAGTGCGGCGGCGTTGAGGACAGTGTCCAAATAGACCACGGCATCGCTGCCCTGGGGACTGAACTGGCTGCCGATGACTTCGGTGCGTGCAGGCAGCGGCAACTCCACTCCGGGAGGCAACTTGCCCAGCACATAGTTGCCATCAGACATGCGGTCAAGCAGACGCTCCAGGGCGGCTGGGTCAGCCGGGGCCGCCTGTACAGTGGCCCCCGCAGCTATCGCCGCAGCCTGCGCTTCTGCACTGCCTGCAGCCGCTGGTGCCGCCCCCAGAATTCCGCTTAGCACCAGGGCCACGCCCCAGCTCCCCCAACCTTTTTGTCTCATGCCTCCAACGTAACGCTGGGCACACTGGGGCAGATGTTGCCCTGATGATGCCCAGCTGACGGCAGCTTAATCGCCGGTGCTCAGCGCTCCAGCACGCTGACGACTTCCACGTGGCTGGTCTGCGGATAGAAATCGTGCGGCACCACGCGGCCCAGTTTCCAGCCCCGGCCCACCAAGTCGCCCACATCACGCGCCCAGGTGGCTGGGTCGCACGATACGTACACCAGCCGGTCAGCGGTAGAAGCCTGAATATGTGCCCGCACGGCTGGGTCCAGGCCAGCACGGGGCGGGTCCACCACAATGACTTCGGCGCTGAGCTCCTCCAGTTCTTCGGCAGCTCCCTGCTGGAAAGTAATGTTGCGGATTTCGGCCTCGCCCGCAGCTTGACGGCCCCGGCTCAGGGCCTCAGCTGAGCTGTCCAACACGGTGACCTGCTCAAAGTTGCGGGTCAGGTGACGGGCAATGGCTCCAGCCCCGCCATACAGGTCAGCCGCGTGGGTGCCCTGCCCGGCCAGTTCGGCCACCTGAAGATAAGCCAGGCCAGCCGCCGCTGGGTTCACCTGCGAAAAGCCCACAGCGCTCACCGGCAGAATCACATCTCCAAAGCGCTCGGCCACGGTGCTTTCGCCGGCAATCAGGCGCACGCCCGCGCTGAAACGCTTGCCGGCAGGCGCAGCCAGACTGACCCCGACGGCCCCGGCGTCCATCAGGTGGTCGGCGGCCCGCAGGTAGGCGCGTGGTTCGCCGGGACCGATCAGGGCCGCCACCACTTCGCCAGTCAAGAAGGAGCCGCGCACGGCGATTTCACCCGCTGGAGCCAGCAGCTGCGGGTCCAGCCGGTTCAGCAAGTCGGCCACGAACGGGGCTATCAAAGGGTCGTGTTCCACCAGCCGGGGGCGGTGCTCACGGCGCTCACGGTACGCCAGCCCCTGGGGCGTGATCAGATACTGCGCCCCGCTGCGGTAGCCGGTCTGCGCCGGGCTGGGCACCGTCTCCTCCACCCGGTGACCACTCAGCTTGCCGATACGGGTCAGCGCCTCAACCACAAAGTCGCGCTTGTAGCGCAGCTGCGCCTCATAGCGGGCGTGGGCCAGGTCAGTCGTGGGCAGATTGGAGCCGCTCACCCGGTCAGGGCTGGCCTCCAGCACCTCGGTCACGCGGCCCTGGCGTACGCCCTTCCCGCTGCGGATTTCGGCGCGGACCCGCTCGCCAGGAAGTGCGCCGCGAATAAGCACCACGCCGGATTCATCGCGGGCCAGCCCCAGGCCGCCCGACACCACCTTCTCAATCAAATAGGTGCCGGGTTCGGGGGTATGGGAGAGAGAAGACTGCATAACTGGCAGCTTAGCGTGTCTGCGCAGGCGGCCACAGTGATGGAGCCAGGCCCCGTGATGGCGTCAGAAGCAGTGCTAAGGGGCAATGCCCTGCTGTCTGGCGCTAATCATCCCGCTTGCCCCGGCGCGAGCTTGCTGGCGTTCTAATCGGGAGCGGCAGCCGGCAGATACCCAGCCGGCTGAAAGGCGGTGCTGACCACCCGGCCATCAGCGCCGTACTCCACCACCAGCCAGTCCTCGGTCTGGCAACCGTGCGCTGTGAAGCCACACCCCACCCGGTAAGCCTCCGCCGAAGCCGCTGGAAAAGCGTCAGCAGGTCCCAGCAGGCTGTACACCTCAGAGCGGTCCGGGTGCTTGGCTTCCAGCCAGTCCTGAGCGGCATAGGCCATATCGCGGCGGGGATGGGTCAGCGGCGCGGAGACGGGGCTGACCAACCGCCAGGCCACGAAGTCCAGCGGCTTGTAGTTTGGGCCTGTGCCGTCCAGTCGCCAGAGGGTGAGGCCTGCTGTCAGCAGCCCCAGCACGAGCAGCAGGGCCACAAAAGCACCGGCCACCTGAGGCCATCCTCTAGGGGGAGAAACCCGGGGCACCGAGAGAGCCACGCGCATAGTAAATATCAGTATGGCAGCCAAGCTGACGCCAAACTGACATTTCTGCGAATGTGAGAAAACGCTCAAAGGGGTCCGTAGCTCAGCACCATGACAAGAGGGAGTCAGCACCAGTGGCCTACTCCCTCTTGTCATGCCCTCAAAGCGCCGCTGGTCAGCGTTGGCGTCGGGCCAACATGTCCATCATCTCGTCCAGAGCGCTGCCGTCTCCATCGCGGTCCAGAGCACGGTTCAGGGTTCCCAGCAGACCGCCGAGGTTGCCCGCAGCGGCTCCGCCAGGCAGGGTCTGGGCCGGGACCGTCTGACCGGGCAGGGGCTGACCCGGCAAAGAAGACTGTTGGCCCAGGCCGCCCGCCATCCCGCCGCCCAGCAAACCACCCAGCACGCTGGTCAGCACCGAGGTAATATCGCCGCCCACCGGCGCAGCCGCGCCCGTTTGTCCGCCCAGACCGCCTGGCAGACCTCCAGGAAAGCCACCGGGCAGGCCAGCAGTCTGCTCAGCTCCGCCCTGCTGACGCTGGCGGTTCAGGTAGCTGAGCACCAGCGGCGCAGCAATGCTGAGAATCTGTAGGGCCAGCTGGGGATCGATGCCCGAGCGGCGACCTACCGCATTGGCGGCGGCCTGCTGCTGCCCACCGAAGATGTGCTGCAGCGCCGCTTGACCGTCCTGCATGTCTGGCAACTGACCTGCGCGGGCAAAACCTTCAAGCTCCTGCTCGCCGTGCTGGGCCACCGCCTGCTCGATGGCGGCGGCCTGGCCCTGCTGGGCATTGCGGGTGAGCGCACCCAGCAGCAGAGGTACAGCGGCCTGGAGGGCGTCCTGAGTTTGTTCGGGGCTGGCACCCACGCGCTGGCTGACCTGCTGGGCCTGCATCTGACCCGCCAAAAGTTGCAAAATTTCCATGAGCCCGAGTATAGGGCGGTCTCGCCCCGGCCACACCTAGGCTCTGCTCAGGGTAAACCAAAGCTCAATCAAAGCGGAAGTCAGTCAGCTTGATGGTCAGCTCCGAAGTTTCCTTGCCGCGCTGGACCGTCAGCTGGACGGAGTCGCCCACCTGCTTGCCAATCATGGCGGTGCGGATATCTTCCGCGCTTTCGACCTGCCGTCCATCCACAGCGGTAATCACGTCGGCGTCGCTATTGGGAATCACGCTGCCGTCATCACGCCGCACGGCTTCGGCGGCTTTGAGGCCAGCTGCCGCCGCAGGACTGCTGGGAAACACCCGCGTCACCAGCACACCAGTTTCGGGCAGGCCCGCCTCTTTGCGCATCTCAGGGTTGGCACTGCTCAGGTCAAGCATAGAAATCCCCATGACCGGCGTCCTGATTTCCTCGCCGCTTTGCAGCTGGGGCAGCAATTGCTTGACCGTGCTGACCGGAATGGCAAAGCCCACACCCGCGCTCTGGCCAATGCCGCCGGTCAGAATTTGGGTATTCACGCCCACCACCTGCCCCGCCGAGTTGAGCAGCGGGCCGCCGGAGTTGCCGGGGTTGATGGCAGCGTCAGTCTGGATCACGGGCTGCAAGACATCGCCCACGCCCACCGGCGCTTCGCGTTCCAAGCTGGAGATGATGCCTTCCGACACGCTGAAATCCAGTCCAAACGGCGCACCGAGCGCAATCGCCTTGAGGCCCACTTCCAGCGTTTTGTCATCACCCAGCGGCAGGGCGCGGATTTCGTCTTTGGGCAGCTCCTTGGCGCGAATCAGGGCCAGGTCATAGTCAGGGGCCGTGCCCACCACTTCCGCCGGATAAGAGCGTGCGTCGTTGTGCAGGCGCACAGTGATCTGGTCGGCGTCCTGCACCACGTGGTAGTTGGTGAGAATATCGCCGCTTTCGGTCACAAAAAAGCCGCTGCCCAGGCCCTGGGCTTGCTGCGGGGCCAGCTGACCCTGACCCTGCCCGCCAAACAGCTGCTCCAGCATCTGCTGCTGCAAGTTGGGCTGCACCGTGCTGGTGGTTTCGATAAAGACCAAGCCGTCGGAGCTGGATTTGACCACGCTGGCGGTGTTCTGCTCGGATTCGGTGCGGGCGCTGGTTTCGGCAGCCAGGACGGGCGCATTCTGTGCAGTTCCCGTGGAGGCGGTCTGGGCCGTAGTGGCGGTGGTCACACCCGAAGCGGCGTCGGCGGCAGGGTCAAGCTGCACCACGTGGGCTGGCTCGCCACGCAGTTCGGAAAACTGATAGCCCCCGTAAGCACCAGCAGCCAGCAGCGCCGTGATTCCCAGGGCAGGAAGGACTCTATTCATGGGGCCATGCTGCGCTTAGGGAGTTACAACTCGGTTAAAGGCAGCTCCCAGACGCTACTCCTACACGTAATAAGCGCCCGAAAGGCAGGCCGGACACAGTACCCGCTCGCCCCGGCGAACCCAGCGCTCATTGATGATTTCCTCGCCACAGCTGCTGCACACCGCACGCTGTCCGTGACGGCTCAGCAAGCCGTCCAGGTCAAATTGAAGCGTCACTTCCCGCGCCGTGAGCAGCTCGGCGTCAGGCCAGACCCGGTAAGCGTCCAGATACGCCTGATAACGCTTTTGGTCCTCTGGCTTGCCCGCGCGCACCCGCTCACGCAGGTCGGTCTGCGGCCAGACGCGCACGGCCCGCCCGCTGCGGGTATCCACAAACGTGGCCGCCACCCGGCCATAGTCCATCAGCCGCAGGGTACGCCGGCCCAGCCAGCAGCCACTGGCCGCCGAAAGGCCATCGGCGTAACAGCCGTCGGTTTCGGCCAGCACCAGCAGCCGCTTGTCGGTGCGCGGCAGGTCCAGGTCCAGCAGCGCCCCCGCCAGCAACGCCGAGCGCGCGCCCAGAATCTGCCGGGGACACAGGTGTCCATGCAGCGCACTACTGCCTGCGAGGGCCGTGTCCAGCGCTGCCGGGTCGGGCGGGTCAGTCGGCAGCGCCAGCTGGCCTGGTAAGGCAGGACTGGAAAGAACAGGAGCGGAGGAGGCAGGGCCGGAAACAGCCATAAGCTTCAGCCTAGAGCATTGGCTGGGTGGCAAATGGGCCGCGCTCCCCGCTCAGAAGGCCGGAGAGGGCGGCTCAGCGCTACTTGAGTGTGAGGAATCCGCCTCAGTCCTGCTGGAACACCCACTCGGTATCGCCGTGACGCAGGGTCAGGCGGTCGCCCGTCAGCGTGATATCAGGCGAGTCGGCCAGGGCGGCGCTCAGGCTGGGCATGGTGTCCAGGCTGGGGCAGAACATCAACGTGCCCAGGGGAGGCTCCGGCAGGCGCAGCCCACCACCAGCCACCCACTCGTAGCTGCCACCAAAAGTGTTGCAGCCGTCCGAGCCGCCCAGCGTGTGCTGTCCCTGGGCATCTTGCGCAAAGTTGAGGATCACGGGACGGTCAAAAGCGGACAGGTCCAGCGTCTGTCCATCCCGGCGCAGTTCGGTCAGGGTGTACTGACCTGCTGGCTGCACAGCAGGCGCGGGCTGAGTGGCTTCAGAAGCCGGAGCCAACTGCAACTCGCCGCGTTCCGAGCGCAGGGCCAGGGTATTTCCTTCACGGAACAGCTTGAAGGATTCGCCCAGCAGCGCACCCACGCTGCTTTCGGCGCTCATATCGGGGCAGGCCATCAAGGTGGCTCCTAGCCCATCGAAAGCCCAGCCGCCTTCCCAAGGTTGACCGCTGGCAAACAGCCGGTTGCACCCGGCGTCACCGCTCAGTTGCAGAGTGCCGTCCGCCTGAGGCTCGAAGCTGAAGGTCACGGGCAGAGTCAAGGACACATCCTGCCCATCCAGTCGCAGCTGCGTTGCTTGGTAGCTGGAAGCCCACTCGGCCGCAGCCTGCGGCACCGCACGTTCCAACACCAATTCGCCACCCGCTGAGCGCAGGGTGAGTGTGTCACCGGACAGGTCCAGGCGCAGCGCCCCCAGCAGAAACTCGGTCAGTTGGGTTTCAGCGGCCATCAGTTCGGGCTCGCAGGCCATGCGGGTCGTACCTACCCCTATAAAGCGCCACTCGGGCGAGTCACTGCCCGGTGTCTGCGGCTGCATCTGTCCAGTGGACCGCAGCCGGTTGCAGCCCAATGTGCCTGACAGTTCCAGCTTTTCGCCGGTCAGCTTCAGGTCTACGGCTGCCTCAGGACGGACCGGCACCGACTGCCCACCCACGGTCAGCGAACGTACCTGCCAAGCGCCCGTAACAGCACTGAGAGCAGCGGGAGTTGCAGGATCGGAAGAAGGCGGCAAGGTCATGGAAGGCTCCTGTGGGGCGGGAGTTAGGGACGTCCCCAGATTCAAAGCCGGGCCAGAGCGGCGCAGCAACAAGTCACCCTGGCTGCCTTTCAGGGTGAGCAGCTCGCCGTCCAGAGAAAAGCGGTTCACGCGGTTCAAGCGGTCCAAAACGGCACTTTCCAGCTGCATGGCCTGAGGGTCACAGGCCATCCGGGTCACGGCCAGCCCCGAAGTAAGAAAGACACTGCCGCGTGCAGCGTAGCGCCCGCTGAGCCGATTGCAGCCCGCAAAGCCGCTCAGGTCGGAGCGACCATCCAGCGTCAAGGACGGGGCAGCATTTCCTTTGCCCAGAAGACTGTCCGGGCCTACCACGGTCCATTCACCGGCCAGGGAAGCGGGGGCCGTCTGGGCAGCAGCCGTTCCCAGACCCAGCAGGGCCACGCTCAGCAGCCCGCAGCGTAGCCCGCCCAGGTTGAATCGGACATGGTTCAGTTTCTTTTGCTTGTCCATAGTCTGCGTTCTATCACCCGCCGCTGACTGTAAGGTGACTGCCGGGTGACGGAACTGGCCCATAGCCCTATAACACGGCGTGGGGCAGAGCTGTCAGGGTATGCCCTATCAGGAGATGCCCTATCCGGGGGTGGCATATTGACAGCGTGAGCATCTCCTCTGCGCCTGTCTCCGCCCCCCCTAACTTTGCCCGCCTGGCCGCGCAGCTGTGGCCGCTGTATCTGTCACAGGCGCTGGCGACTGGGGCCACCACGGTCAGCACCATTCTGGCCTCGCTGGTGATGTCGAACCTGGGCAGTGAGCACCTCAGTGGCCTGCCCGCCACCCTGATCAGCGTGTCGGCGGCGCTGTCAGCGGCCTTCTTCGGCGCGCTGATGCTGCGCCGGGGCCGGCGGCTGGGGCTGGCGAGCGCGTTTGTCCTGGGCACAGTGGGCGGGGTACTGGGCTTTCTGGGTGCCCGCCAGGGCCTGACACCCCTATTTCTGGTGGGTGCAGCCACGCTAGGGGCAGCGCAGGGCGGCTTTCAGCAGGCCCGCTACGCCGCCGCCGAAAGCGTGCCTAGGGCAGTGCGCGGCCTGGCGCTGGGCATCCTGATGCTGATGAGCGTGCTGGGCTCATGGGTCATGACCGGCTTTGGGTCGCAGATCACCGCCCTGGGCCAGCGGCTGGGCACCGGCGAGGAAATCACCGGCTGGCTGGTGGGGGCAGGCTTGCTGGGCCTGGCCGCTGGCCTGATTGCCATGTGGCAGCCGGTGCGACAGCTGTCCCCGGCTGCCGCACCGGCCAGTGAGACTGCCCCCGCCAGCCCCTCACTGGCCGCCGCCCTGGCCGTGCCCGGCGTCAAGAGTACCGCCGCTGCCTTTGCTGCCGCGCAGGCCATCATGGTCACGCTCATGAGCCTGACTCCACTGCGGGCCCACCACATGGGGCTAGACCACGGCTCTATCGCGGAGCTGATTTCGGGCCATATCGCGGGCATGTTCGCCTTCGGTCTGCTGACTGGCCCCTTGATTGACCGCCTGGGCCTGCGCTTCGGCTTTGTGACGGGTGGGGCGCTGCTCGTGCTGGCTGCGGCCACTTCGGTGTCGGGCAGTCACGCCGGGCTGCTGCTCAGCATGTTCGTGCTGGGCCTGGGCTGGAACCTGATTTCGCTCACCTCATCCAAGGTGCTGGCCCGCTTTCCAGCGGCGCAGGGCCCCAGCGACTCGCTGGCTTTTGCCGCCTCGGCGCTGGGCACCCTGCTGGGCGGCCTGCTGATGGCGCGGGCCGGATTCCCCGCATTGGCCGCTGCCGCTGGCGTGCTGGCGCTGCTGCCGCTGTGGAGCGCGTGGCGCGTGCAGGCGGTCCACGGTCCGCAGGACTCTCCCAAATAGAGGCCAGGGCCATAGTCCTCCAGGTAATATGACTTCCGCAGCACCTCTGAGCACACCTCCGCTGTGCAGGGCATGTTGTCGCCGCGCCATTCAGGGGGAAGTGTTGGACCCCCTTTTTTCAGCGCCTTATCTTCAGTGCCTTCTTTGCGGCGTTTTCTTTCCATGCTCTCAGACGCAGCAGAAAACCGCCCCTCTCAGGGCGGCCACGGCTTTCTGTCTGGCTTTTGGCGGAACGGGAGGGATTCGAACCCTCGATAGAGTTGCCCCTATACACGCTTTCCAGGCGTGCTCCTTCAACCACTCGGACACCGATCCAGCGGCAAGCAGCTTAGCTCAAAGCTGCCCCGGATTGCAAATAGTCCTGCACCGCGCACAAAGGACCGTAATTTCCAGCCTTCAGTGCTCCTGTCACCCGGTCCGCCTGACGGCCAATGGCCGCCGACTGCGCCCCTGTCAGTTCACCCCGCGCCACCGCGCCTGCCAGCTCGTCTTCATCCAGCAGCAGCAAATGCCGGGGTTGCCAGCCAGGGCCGAACAGCCCCGCGACATCCAAATACAGGTCATCTATCCAGGGCAGGCCAGCGGCCTCATCCCAGCCGCCGCTCTGGTGAATGTCCACGTACAGCTCCAGCGGTTGCCCCGCCGCGTCCAAGAGCACCGTCAGGGCATCGCCGACCACTCCCGGCGGAGCCTCTAACGGATGCGCCCAAATCCAGCGCCAGCCGTGGTCAAAGAGCCGCAGCGCTTCGCCGCCGAAATCCACGGTGAGCGGCTGCCGGACGCGGTGAGCGGTGAAATCCACCATCAGGAAGGGGCCAAATGGACGAGGTGCTGCGTATAGGTCAGCGCTCCCGTCCACTCGCGAAGGTCATGGAGCTTATGGCGCAGATAGAAACTCCCGCAGCGCCCGCACATAAAGCGGCCCTTCGGTGGCCTGCACGCGGGCACGCAGCCCCTCAACCGAATCGGTGAGCAGCACCGGCACCCGGCTCTGTGCCAGTACAGGGCCTTCGTCCACTCCAGCCGTAACGAGGTGAACCGTGGCCCCTGATTCGCGCTCGCCCGCCGCGATGACAGCGGCGTGAACCCGGTCCCCATACATACCAGGCCCACCGTGAAGAGGGAGCAAACTGGGGTGAATGTTCAGGACGCGGCCCTCGTAAGCCGCCAGCACCTGCGGTCCCAGCACCTTCATATAGCCGCTCAGCACCAGCACATCCACCCGCTGCTCCTGCAAAAAGGCCAGGACAGCCCGGTCCAGTGCCGCCGGGTCCGGGAAGCGGGCGCTGCTGAGGTGCGCGGCGGCCAGCCCCTCAGCCCGCGCCCAGGCCAGGGCCGATGACGCGCTATTGTTGCTGGCCAGCGCCACCGGCAGCGCAGACAGCTCACCCGCCGCACACGCCTGAGCGATGGCCCGCGCCCCGCTGCCGCCATGCGAGGCCAAGAAGCCCAGGCGCGGCAGCCCGCCCCGCTCCTGCTCGCTCACTCGCTTTTGCCCGCTGCGGCGATTTCCTGCATCAGATAGGCACTGGTCAGGATGCCGTTAAAGTAGTCTTCTTGCGAGAAGCTCTCGTTGGGACTGTGCAGGCCGTCCTCGTTCACGCCCAGGTCCACCAGCAGCACCGGCGCCCCCAGAATGCGGGCAAAGTCGGCCACGATGGGAATGCTGCCCCCGGTACGGCCAAAGGCGGCGGGGCGGCCATAGACGCGCTCTAGGGCGCGGTCAGCGGCTTTGATAAAGGGGCTGCCCAGGTCAAACTTGACCGGCTGCCCGCCGTGCGAGGCCCGCACTTCTACCTGGACGCCTGCGGGGGCCAGCGTGGGGATGTACTCCTGCATGCGGCGCAGGATGTCGTCCGGGTCCTGACCAGGCACCAGGCGGCACGACACTTTGGCTCCGGCCTTGGCGGCGATCACGGTCTTGCTGCCCTCGCCCTGAAACCCGCCCCAGATGCCGTTCACGTCCAGCGTGGGCCGACCCCAGATGCGCTCAAGCGTGCTGTAGCCCTCTTCACCGGGCAGCGCCGACGCACCGATGCTGCCAGCAAATTCCTCGTCCGAGTGTGGCAGCTCGGCCCACATCTGACGTTCCTCTTCGGTCAGGGGCTCTACCGAGTCGTAGAAGCCGGGAATGGTGATGCGGCCCTGTTCGTCCTTGAGCTGGGCGATGATTTCACACAGCGCATTGATGGGGTTGGGCGCCGCGCCGCCGTACGACCCGGAGTGCAGGTCGCGGGCCGCACCCTGGACCAACACGTCCACATAGGCAATCCCGCGCAGGCCGTAGGTCACAGTGGGCACGTCCTTCGCAAAGCGGCTGCCGTCAGAGATCACGATCACATCGCACCCCAACTCGTCCCGGTGGGCTTCCAGGTAGGGCTCCAGGTTGGGGCTGCCGATTTCTTCCTCGCCTTCCAGCAGGAACTTAAGGTTGACCGGCAAGTCGCCCTGCGCGAGCAGCAGTTCTGCGCCGCGCACGTGGGCGTAGGCCTGGCCCTTGTCATCGGTGGCCCCGCGTGCGTAGATGCGGCCTTCACGCACCTCTGGCTCAAAGGGCGGGCTGACCCACTCCTCCACCGGGTCTTCGGGCTGCACGTCGTAGTGGCCGTACACCAGCACCGTGGGCTTGCCAGGGGCGTCCAGGCGCTCGGCGTACACCACGGGGTGCCCTGGCGTCTCGTCCACGCGGGCGCTAAAGCCCAGGGCCGCCAGCTTGGCCCGCAGGTACTCGGCGGTGCGGCCCATCGCCTCTTTGCGGCCAGAGTCGGAGCTGACCGAAGGAATTCGCAGCAGGTCGAACAGTTCAGCCTGGGCCGAGTCACGGTCCAGCAGGGCGGCAAGGTCGGCGGAGCTTGGTTGTGTCATGAGGGCCATCATAACGGCCTCATCCGGCTCAGCGCACCGCCGCTGTGTCCAGCTCTCGTTCTAGCCGCGCCACCGCCGCCCGCAGCCAGTCGCGGTCTGCGCGGGACAGCCACAGGATGCGCTCCAGTGCCAGCCCAACGCTGGACGTACAGGGCGAACGTTCCGACGCCGCCTGCGCCGCTGCCAGCTGCTCTTCTGCCCCCGCCAGCCGCTCACGCAGCGCCGCCAGCACCACTGCCGGGGGCAGATGCTCAGAGAACATTACCGGCACGTTGCCTTCGGGGATCAGCGCTTCGGTGCGGGGGAGGTGCCCCAACAGCAGGTGCTGGAAGTGTGCCCGGCCCGCTTCGGTCAGCCGGAAGACCCGCCGCGTGGGGCGCTGGCCCTGAGCCTCAGCGCGGCTCTCAATCAGGCCATGCTCCTCCAGCCGGGCCAGCAACTGATAGGCCGTGGCCTTTTTGAGCCGAATCACCGCTTCCAGATTGCGCTCAATAAAGTCATTAATCTCGTAGCCGTGCCGGTCCTGTTCGGTCAGCAGCCCCAGCAGCAGCAGGGTCCGCTCGTCATCCGGCAGCCGGTCTGAAGAAAGCTTGGTCACCCACTCATTCTAGAATAGTCAGAACTGACTAATATGGTTTTGACTACAGGAGGTCTGTAATGAACCGTAGAGAAAAGAAAGCCAATGAAAAGCTGCTGAATATTGTTCCCGCCGTGCTGGCCCTGGCGCTGCTCGGCAGTGCTGCCGCCCAGTCGGTGCAGGTGACCCGTGCGCCCACAGCCAGCCAGGCTCAGACTGCCCAAGCCCAAGCACTGCAGGCCGCTGCCAGCCTACGCCCCGCTGTAGGCGGTGAACTGCGCTCGCTGGAGCTGCCTGGCTTCGGCACGGTGCGCTATTACGCCAGCGACAGCGGCGAGGGCCGCCCACTGGTACTTACGCACTCGGTCAACGCCGCTGCCAGCTCCTACGAGATGAAGCCGCTGTGGGACGCCTACGCTGGCAAGCGCCCGGTGTACTCGCTGGAATGGCCCGGCTTCGGCCAGAGTGACCGCCCCGACACCCGCTACAGCGCCGAGCTGATGACCCAGGCGCTGCTGGCCCTGGTGGACCAACTTGACAGCGACGTGGACGTGGTGGCCTTGTCGCTGGGCAGCGAGTTCGCCGCCCGCGCCGCGCTGGAAGAACCGCGCATCCGCAGCCTGGCCCTGCTCAGCCCCAGCGGCCTGGGCAAGTCACGCGGCGGCAGCCAGGAATCACGCGAAGACGGGCGCTCCGAACAGACCTACGAGCGTCTCAGCCGCTTTGAAGGCCCACTTTATGGCCTGATTCGCAGCCGTCCCAGCATTCAGTATTTCCTGGGCAAGAGCTTCCGTGGCCCCGTGCCCGAAGAAGTGGTGCAGTACGCCTGGGAAACCAGCCGTCAGCCCGGCGCGGTACATGCTCCGCTGTACTT
Source organism: Deinococcus piscis (assembly GCF_014653275.1). Lineage (GTDB taxonomy): Bacteria > Deinococcota > Deinococci > Deinococcales > Deinococcaceae > Deinococcus > Deinococcus piscis. The sequence continues at coordinate 80,781 of NZ_BNAL01000005.1, read as the reverse complement.
CGTGAGTGGCACCCTCTTCACCCCGGACGCCTATGACTCGATCTACAGCCGCCTGACCGTACCGACCGCTGTGCTGTACGACCAAGATGCCTTTGTCTCCTTTGACCGTCTGCCGGAGTTCGCCGCCAAGCGCAACGTGGCCGCCGTGCGGATTGCGGGCACCGATGGCCTGCCGCAGTGGGAGCAGACCGCCGCTGTCCAGCAGGTGCTCGGGGACCTGTGGCGTCAGGCCCGCTAAGGCCGGAGCAGCCCACAGGAGCAGCACGCCAACTGCTATGAAGACATCCCCGCCCACTCCGGCGAGGAGTGTCTTCCTTTGCATGTTTTCCGCTTCTGCTCTGCGCCCACAGCGGCAGATGCGCTAGGCTGAGCGCTGAGCTGGCCCCATTTTTTCATTTTTAGGCCGGTCACCCCACAACAGGAGAACCGACAATGCAGTTCATTACCCCAAAGCCCCGCGTGGGCATTTTTATTGACACCCAGAACCTCTATCACTCGGCCCGCGACCTGCTGGAGCGCACCGTGAATTTTGAGACACTGCTGCATGCTGGCGCAGATGGCCGCGAGCTGGTTCACGCCATCGCCTACACGGTGGAGCGCGAGAACGAAAGCACCGCCCGGCCTTTTATCTACAAGCTGTCCACGCTGGGCTACAAAGTGCGGCGCATGAACCTGACCCTGCACTTTACGAACGACTCCGGGCGGCCCATCTATGAAGGCAACTGGGACATGGGCATGGTGGCCGACATGGTGCGGCTGATGGATCACCTGGACATCGTGGTGCTGGGCAGCGGCGACGGCGACTTTACCGACATCGTGGAGGTGCTTCAGGAGCGCGGCAAGCGGGTCGAGGTGCTGGCCTTCCGCGAACACACCGCCCAGAAGCTGATTGACGCCGCCGACAAATTCACCCACCTGCCCGACCTGAGCGGCGCACTGATGCCCGCTCGCCGCAAGGCCGAAACGCCCGACGCAGGTGCCGAGGAAGAATGAGCCAGCACGCCAGCAGCGGGAGCCCCAGCAGCCAGAACCCTGACGACGCGCTGGCCGCCCTGCACTTCGAGCTGCCGCCAGACCGTATCGCCCAGACCGGGGCCGAGCCGCGTGACGCTGCGCGGCTGATGGGAGTGCCGCCTGCCGGAGCCGTGCAGCACCACATTTTCCGCGACTTGCCGGGGCTGCTGCGGGCAGGAGACGTGCTGGTCTTTAATCAGAGCCGGGTGATTCCCGCCCGCGTGCTGGCCTACAAGCCAGTGGTGAATGGCCTGGGCGGCGGGCAGATAGAAGTGCTGCTGCTGCGCGAAGAAGAAAATAACGTGTGGAGCGCCTACCTGAAGCCCGCCCGCCGCGCCGGGAACGAGCTGTGGCTGGGGGCACCCGGCGGCGTGCAGCACCGCGCCGAAGTGGTGGGCGTGCAGGAGGATGGGGCGCGGCTGCTGCGCTTTGACCACGACATCAAACCCTATCTGGACGATATCGGGCGGCTGCCGCTGCCGCCTTATATCCAGGCAGGCGAAGACGATACGGTCTGGCGTGAGCGCTACCAGACGGTGTACGCCCGCGAGAACGGCTCGGTGGCGGCCCCCACCGCCGGGCTGCACTTCACGCCAGAGCTGCTGGCCACTTTGCAGCAGATGGGTGTAGAGCAACATGCCATCACGCTGCACGTCGGGGCCGGCACCTTCAAGCCGATTCAGGGCGCGGTGTCCGAACACGTCATGCACGCCGAGAGGTATCACATCTCCCCCGAGACGGCAGCGGCGATCAATGCGGCCCGGAATGAAGGGCGGCGGGTCGTGGCGGTGGGCACGACCACCGTGCGGGCACTGGAAAGCAGCGTGGATGAGCGCGGCGAGGTACAGAGCGGCGAAGGCGACACCCGGATTTTCATCACGCCGGGCCAGCAGGTGCAGGTGCCGGACCTGCTGATCACCAACCTGCACCTGCCGGGGTCCACCCTGATGCTGCTCGTGGCGGCGTTCGCAGGGATAGAGCGCATCCAGGCGGCCTACGCGGCGGCGCTGGATGAGGGCTACCGCTTCTATTCGCTGGGTGACGCCATGCTGCTGCAAAACGCCAGCCGCCCGCAGGACTAAGCGGTGAGCGATGGCCCCAGCTTCCTGCTGGCGCTGCTGCCCCCGCCGGACGTGACCGAGCGGGTGCAAGTGTGGCGAGAGCAGCACGGCGTACGGGACGCTGCCGCCACACCACATATCACCGTCAAGGCCCGCAGCGGACTGGGACTAGAGCGGAGCTGGATACCAGCAGCTCAGGCGGTGGCGGCCCAGAGTGCGCCGGTCATGCTTACTTTCGGCGGTCCGGAGCTTTTTCCACGCGGGCAGGCCCTCTACCTCCCGGTGAGGAGTCCCGGTGCTGTAGCGCTGCATCTGGCCCTGTTGGACGCGGTCCGGCCCAGTGGGCGCTTCGGATATGAGGGGGCCGCCATGCAGCCGCACCTCTCGCTGGCGTTGGGGCGGCGAGGCGTGGACCTGCCCCGACTACGCGCCGCCGCTGAGGCCGAACTGGCGGACTTGCCCGGCCTCAGCTGGACTGCCGACCACCTTGCGCTGCTGCGCAAACCAGGGCCGGGCGGGGCTTATGCCGTGCAGGAGTGCTGGCCGCTGGCGGGGGCTGCCCCGGACCACTCTCTTGCCACAGCCCCAGACACAGCTACTTCAGGCCCTGACGCTCCTTGACTGTGCTCAGGCCAGCTTCGCGCGCCTCCATCGCACCGCCCGCGCCCCAGTACATCTTGAGCAGGCGCGCCCAGTCGCCCGGCTGGCCGCCCCGCGCCGCGATGGGATTCATCTGCTCAATGTTGCGGCGCAGTTCGGCCTCGTCCGGCTGGCGGTAGCGGTCCTGGTGCACCACCGTGTCTCGCTCCAAGCGGGGGCGGTAGGGAGTGTCTTCGGCACTCAGACCCACCGTGAGCGCCGAGAACGGCAGCACGCCAGCAGGCAGGTCCAGCAGCTCCACGATTTCGCTCAAGTGGTTCAGCACGCCGCCAATCCAGCAGCCCTGGTAGCCCAGCATTTCGGCAGCGGTCAGCAGGTTCTGGCCGGCCATCACGGCGTCACCCACCGCGAAATGATTGGCCACGTCGGGCCAGGCTCCGGGCTCTACCCCGTCCAGCCGCAGAATCTGTGCGGTGCGGTGGATGTCGGCGCACAGCACGAAGGCCGCGCCCGCCGCAGCGATGTGCGCGTTGCCGGTCAGCTCCGCCATGCGGGCACGCACGCCAGGGTCTACAAGCTGCACGATGGAGTACAGCTGCGAAGTGGAGTGGGTGGGGGCACGCTGCGCCGCGTACAGCACGGCGTCCAAGTGCTCCTGGGGCAGAGGAATGGGCTGGCCCGCCTCGGTGCGGTACTGGCGCACGGTGCGGTGCCCGGCGAAGAACTCACGCACCTGCTCGGCGCTTTGCTGGCGGCCAGCGGCGGCCTGGGGGTCTGACACGGAAAGCTCTGACATAGGGCGACAGCATAAGCCACAAGGCATTCCTAAAATGCTCAGTTTTGTCACGCTTGCCCCCCACCCTAGACTGAACGCCATGACGATTCCCACCCATCCCCAGCACCGCTCCGAAGACCCGGTGGTGACGCCTACGCTGCTCCAGAGCGCCCGCATGAAAAGCCTGGACCTGGCCAACCGCATTGCTGTCTCGCCCATGTGCATGTACCAGGCCCAAAATGGACTGGCAAACGACTTTCACCTTGTTCACTACGGCTCGTTCGCGCTGGGTGGCGCAGGCCTGATTCTGCTGGAGGCCACCGCCGTCAGCCCAGAAGGCCGCATCAGCGCCTACGACCTGGGTCTGTGGTCCGACGACCAGACCTTGCCGCTGGGCCACATCACCGATTTCGCGCACCGCCACGGAGCCAAAATCGGTGTGCAGTTGGCCCATGCCGGGCGCAAGGCGTCCACCCACCGCCCCGGCGACGGGCAGGGGGCCGTGTCGGAGGAGCGGGGAGGCTGGCAGGTGATTGCGCCCAGCGCCGCTGCCTACAGCGAGCACTACCCGCAGCCCCGCGAGATGACCCCTGAAGAAATTGCCGCTACGCCCGCCGCCTTCGCGGCTGCGGCCCGCCGCGCCGAGGTGGCCGGATTTGACGCGGTGGAAATCCATGCGGCGCACGGCTACCTGCTCCACCAGTTCCTGTCGCCGCTCAGCAACGCCCGCACCGACGAGTACGGCGGCAGCTTCGAGAACCGCACCCGCTTGCTGCTGAACGTGGTCCGGGCGGTGCGTGAAGTGTGGCCAGAGCACCTGCCACTGCTGGTCCGGATCAGCGCCACCGACTGGGTGGAAGGCGGCTGGGACCTCGCACAGTCTACCGAGCTGGCCAAAATCCTGCGCTTTGAGGGCGTAGACGTGCTGGACGTGAGCAGCGGCGGCCTGGACCCCCGGCAGAGCATTGCCGTAGAGCCGCTGTATCAGGTGCCGTTTGCGCAGGCCATCAAGCAGGCCGCGCCCGAGCTGGAGGTGATGACCGTGGGCCTGATTGAGACGCCGATGCAGGCCGAGCAGGTGCTGCAAGAAGGCATGGCCGACTGGGTGGCGCTGGGCCGCGCCCTGCTGCGCGACCCCCACTGGCCGCAGCGGGCAGCCCGCGAGTTCGGCATGGTCCCGGCATTGCCGCAGCCTTATGCACGGGCGGGGTGGTAGGGCGTCTTTTGGCCCTACCTGCCCATTGGCCCTACCTGCCCAGATACCAGCCACCTTCACGGTGCATCAGCGCAGCCCCCAAAGCACAGGCGCGTAGAGTCTGGACCTTCGAGCTAAAGGAAAGAGGCGACCCTGAACTACTTCACGGGCCAGCGGTTGACCCATAATCCCCTGAGTCCTACGCGCCCGTAAAGGTCGGGGGCCACGCCGCTCAAGCCCGCGCTGAGGCTCACTTCCTTGACCCGGTGATGCGTCAGATTCACCCAACCCGAAACTTGTAGGGCCCGCTCTGCCGCCGCAATCAGGGCGGGTTCGTCCGCTTCCGGTTGACCCACCCCCCCAAGGATGTGCTCCACTTCACGCAGGAGCCCAGGGGGCAGCAAACGGCGAAAGAGTAACTTGGGCGAGTGCAGCGCCGTCCAGAATGACAGCCCGGTATCTGCCCCGCCAACCTCTCCCATCAGGACGAGGTCCGCCTGACTTTCCAGCTCGCAGTCATCTTCCAGCCGCAAGCGCCTGACCTGAATCTCCAGCCCCAGCGACTGCGCCCGTGCCACCAGCCACTGCGCCTCGGCCCAGGCGTCCGGGAATGGGAGGGCATAGAGCGTCAGTGGAGGAAGCGGGCGCGGCACCCTTTCCAGCCAGGCCCGCGCCCGCTGTAAGGAGCGCACAGGTGCAGGCCGCTGGGCGGAAAACTCTGGATAAAAGCTACTCGCCAGGGGCTGAGCAGGCCAGCCCATCTCCGACCAGAAGGCGCGGATGTCATGCAATTCGGCGACGGCTTGCCGCAGGGCCAGCTCATGTGCAGCGGGCCTGCGACTGTTCCAAATCAGAAACTGTACGCCCTTCTCTACCGCCAGATGCGGCTGCGCGGCAGCGGGGTCGGCCCCCCGCAGTTCCATGCGGCCACCCCGCGCTGACGGCGGCGCAAAGTAGAACTCCGCCTCATCCAGCAGGGGGCGGCCTGCCCAGTGGTCGTCAAACGCCTGCAACCGGAGGCCACCTGTAAAGGCCTGACAGCGGAAAGCTCCGGTGCCGCTCAGCTCTGGCAGTCCGCCTGCTGGGGGCGCAGACACCGGCTCATGCGGCTGGATCAGCAGCGGCGTTTGGGCCATGCGGCGCGGCAGCAGCGGGTCAGGAGCAGCCAAGCGCAGCTGCACAGTGTAGTCATCCAGCGCCAGTGCCTCACGCAGACTGGGCAGGCTCCACGCCGCATGCGCCTGGACGCGTTCCAGCGTCCTGATCACATGCTCAGCCGTCAGGCGCTCGCCGTGATGAAACCGCACACCTTTCCGCAGATAAAAGTGCCAGGTCAGGCCCACCGCGTCTGCCGCCCAGTGGTGGGCCAGGGCCGGACGCGGTGGCCCTGATTCGGGAGACTGCGCCGTCAGCCCATCAAACACCTGATGCAGCAGCCAGGACTCCAGCGTGACCCAGCTGTTCAGCGGGTTCAGACTGGTCAGGGGGCGGGTGACCAGCAAGCGCAGACGGTCCTGACCCTCTTCACCGTGGTGCAGCCCGAACAGCCGCTGCACTTCCGGCGGACGGGTCCAGGGAGCGGGAAACCCCAGCGTATTGAGCCGGCTCCATTCATCCAGCCGCCCTGCGCCCGCCAGCGCTGCCGCCAGAGCACGCACCTGCGGTTCGGCCAACTCAGCAAAGGTGAGCCGCGACCACTGCCCGCGTCCCTGCCCAGCTTCGTACCGGCAGCGGCCCTGCGCCTGCCACCGCTGCAAGGTGCGGCGCGCTGTTTTGGGGCTGCATCCCCAAAGCGCAGCGACGTCGGCCATTCGCACGCGCAGCTGCAATTCATCGCTCTGCTCACGCACCAACGCCTCACGCAGAGAGAGCCACTGCCAATCAGGCGTAGGCCAAAGCCAGACAGGCAGAAAAGAGGACAAATGGGCCATCGCTTGGGACTTTTTACCACCTTTTGTCCCGGCGCATACTGCCGGGCATGTGGCAGACGCTCCACCCCAACATCAAAATCCGCATCATCACGTCTTTTTTGGCGCGGCTGGTGGGCGGGGCCATTTTCCCACTGCTGGCGGTCTATTTTGCCGAGCACCTGGGCGCTGGCGTCGCCGGACTCTTGCTGGCAGCGCTGGTGGCTGTGCAATTCGCAGCGGGGCTGTACGGCGGACACCTGGCCGACCTGTGGGGCCGCCGCCGCACGCTGCTGCTGGGCGAATCGCTCAAGGTGGTGTCATTTGGCGTGCTGCTGCTGGCGAACGTGGACCACATTTACCCGTACCTGACCTTCGCCGCCGTCTGTCTGAACAATATCGCTGGTGGGCTGGTTAACCCCGCTTCCGAGGCCATGCTGGTCGACGTCTCTACTGAAGAAAGCCGCGCTTTTATGTACGCCGTGAACTACTGGGCCATCAACGCTAGTTTGTTGGTGGGCACACTGCTGGGCGGCTGGCTGTACCGCGACCACTTCGCGCTGCTGCTTGCGCTGCTGCTGGGGATGTCCCTGGTGATTTTGTTCGTGTCGTGGCGGTTTCTGACCGAAACGCGGGCGGGCCAAAGTGGGCAGGCGGTCCGCTCGCAGCTTGGGCTAAGGCCGCTGCTGCGCTCGTATGCGGCAGTGGCGCGTGACCCGGCATTTCTGCTCTTTACGGCAGGTGGCATCGCCATTCTGAGCATCGAATTTTCGCGCAGCAACTGGGCCGCCGTGCACCTGGCGCAGTCGTTCGTGCCGCTCACCCTGCTGGGCCAACCAGTAGATGGAGTCCGCGCCCTCAGCCTGCTCACCGCGCTCAATACGGCGCTGGTGGTGCTGCTCACCGCACCTGTGACCGCCTGGGTCACGAAGCAACCCCAGCTCCGCACCATGTACCTGGGGTTCGTGCTGTTCGCAGCAGGCTTTGCAGTGCTGGCCTACTCGGTGTCGCTCAAGGCGCTGCTGGCCGCCACCGTAGTGCTGACCCTGGGCGAACTGATGTATGTCCCCACCCGCCAAAGCCAACTGGCCGACTTGATGCCCGCCGAGGGCCGCGGGGCTTATCTGGCGGTCAACGGTCAGCTGTTTACCCTCGCCAAGTGGGTGGCCGCACTGGGCCTCCCGCTGGGAGCTGCTTACGGGGGCGGTGTGATGGCTGCCGTCACGCTGGCCCTGGGTCTGCTGGGCGTGATGCTGACAGCGGCGGGATTGCGGCAGAGGCTGAGCAGAGTCAGACCTCTGACACAGGACCCAACGCGGTGAGTACCGGATGGGCCGTGAAAGGGCTGGAATGAAATACCACAGCTGCCTGTGTACGAAGTTGCCACCGAAGCTGCTGGCTTTGGGAGCCCGCTCAGAGGTCCTAAGGCGACGGCTTTGCACGCAAGAGCCACGCGACTCAGCGCCCGCCTCTCGCTCCCCAGAGCCCTGCCCTAGACTGTCCGTTATGACTCGTCCCCCTTCCTCCCGCCGCAATCCGCCCCAGGTGGGCCAACTCCGGGGCCACAAAGCCTCCGCCGCTGGCCCCGCCGTGACCCTTACGCCGCAGGCCGTGCGCCGCATTGCCGGACGCTACCCGTTCGGCCACAGCAAAGATATTCAGGACGCTCCCACTGGCCTGGAACCGGGCGAGGTGGTCACGGTACGCGGCCCCGACGGCTCTTTTGTGGGGCGCGGCTACTGGAATGAGGGAGGCGCGACCCCGCTGCGGCTGCTGACCTGGCAGGATGAGGACATCAACGCCGCTTTTTACCGCCGGCGCATAGAAGAAGCCCTGCAGCGCCGCGCCGGGCGCATTCACGGCACCGATGCCCTGCGCGTGCTGCACGCTGAAGCCGACGGGCTACCGGGCGTGGTGGCCGACCAGTTCGGGGACGTGCTGAGCGTGCAGCTGCGCAACGCGGGCGTGGAGCGTCACCGCGAGCCAATTCTGAAAGCCCTGCAAACAGTGACTGGAGCCAGCGCTGCCTTTGAGCGCAGCGATACCGGCGAGCGGCGCAAAGAGGGCCTGGAGCTGACCAGCGGAGCGCTGTGGGGCGAACTGCCGGGCACGGTGGAGTTCTTCGAGGACGACCTGACCCTGTTTTTCCGGCCCCTAGAAGCCCAGAAGACTGGCTTTTTTCTGGACCAGCGCGACAACCGCCGGCTGATGCGCTCGCTGATAGAGCCGGGCCAGCACTTTCTGGACGTGTACTCGTACACCGGCTCCTTTAGCCTGCACGCTGCCAAGGCAGGCGCAGGAGCGACAGCGATTGACAAGGACAACGTGGCACTGGCGACGCTGGAAAGCGTGGCCCGCCGTAACGGCGTCAGCGTGGGGGTGCGCTGGGGCGACGCACTGGAAGCACTGAGCGCCCTGCAAAAGGAAAAACGCCGCTTTGACGCCGCCGTGTTTGACCCGCCCACCCTTGCCAAGCGCCGCGACGACCTGCCGCGTGCCAAAAAAATCTTTACCGACGGCGCGGCACAGGTGCTGGACATGCTGAACCCCGGCGGACACCTGCTGATCAGCACCTGTGCCCACTACATCGGCGTCAACGACCTGCTGGACAGCGCCCGCGTGGCCGCCGGGGCTGCGGGCTGCGGCGCGGAAGTGGTGGACATCACCTACCAGCCTGCCGATCACCCGCACCTGCTAAGCGTGCCCGAAAGCCTGTACCTCAAGAGCATCTTGCTGCGAAAGGAAGCCTGACATGGAGGTGCTTCAGGTTGGGTTCTGGGGGCCGGTGCCGGGCTCAGCGCGGCTGGGCCATACGGCCTCTGATCAGGCTCCCGCCAGGCTGGTCAACATCAGGATTCCTAAAGCCTTCCAGGAAGACCACCATTTGCCGGGGTTGATCGCGGCTCCCGGCTTTCTGGTGTCGCCAACGCTCAGCAAGCTTGGCAAAGGCCGCGCATGACGGCGACTTCCTCCCCTACGCCAGACGCCCCCAACGCCGCGTCCTTTCTTGCCACGCCAGCCCTGCGCGGCATAGCGATGCTGGGCCTGGTCACCCTGATCTGGGGCAGCACCTTCGCGGTCATCAAGACCCTGGGCGCGCAGCTGGACCCTGCCGCCATGGTCGCCTGGCGCTTTACGGTGGCGGCAGCGGTCCTGGCTCCGGCCACCCTCTGGCAAATGCAGCGCCGCCGCCGCAAATATGCCGCACGTCGGCCCTGGACGGTGCCGCTGTGGCGCGACGCCGCCATCCTGAGCAGCTGGCTGCTGGCGAGCTACGGCACCCAAACCGTGGCCCTACAAACCACAACCGCCAACCGCACCGCCTTTTTTACGGCGCTGAGTGTGGTGCTGGTGCCACTGTGGCTGGCCGCCGTACAGGGCCGCAAGCTTCCGGCTGCGGTGTGGCTGGCGCTGCCATTGGCACTGGGCGGCCTGGGCCTGCTGTCGTGGGAAGGCGGCTCGCTGAACATAGGCGACGCCTGGGCCGTCGGGTGTGCCGTCACCTACGCCGGGTTCATCATTGCGCTGGAAGGCATGGCCGGGCGGCACCCGGCGCTGCCCTTCACGCTGGCGCAGGTGGTGTGGGTGGCGGTCCTGGGCTGGGTCTGGACCCTGCTGAGTGGGTCGGCTCCTCTGCCCGCAGCCAGCGGCGCGGCGGCCTGGACGCTGGCCTGGGGGCCGCTGCTGTATCTGGGCGTTCTGGCCACGGCGCTGACCACGCTGCTTCAGACTGTCGGCCAGCGCTTCGTGAGCGCCCCCGTCGCCAGCCTGATCTACTCGCTGGAGCCGGTCAGCGCCAGTATCTTCAGCTTTCTGCTGATTGGCGAGAAGATCGGGCCGCGTGGGCTGCTGGGCGGCGCACTGGTGGTCGCCAGCACCCTGCTGAGCAGCCAGGGCAGCGGCGAGGCGCACCCCGAAACCCCCACGCCAGACGCTGGACGCACCCTGGAGGATGAAGACCTGGACGAGCTGCGCGGCTAAGCTGTCTCAGCGGCAACCAGCATGGGGGCAGGGCTGGGAAGATTCTCAGCCCTGCCCCTTCTCCTTTCAATGCACTCCGCTTAAGCAGACGCCTGCTTTTTCCAGGCCAAGCCCACCGCCTCTTCTACGCTGCGAATGCCACTGACACCGTCCAGGCCCGGCGGCACAATCAGGCGCTTGTACCCAGCTCGGCGGGCTTCCTCAGCACGGCGCAGGCTGGCTGTGGTGGAGCGCACCTCGCCAGCCAGACCCACTTCACCGAACACCGCCACATTCTCGGCCAGGGGACGGCCTACGACTGCCGAGTACACCGCCAGCGCGGCGGCCAGGTCCAGACCTGGATCGGCCACCTTCAGGCCGCCCGCCAGGTTCACGTAGATGTCCAGCCCGCCCAGCGTGAGGTCGAGTCGCCGCTCCAGTACGGCCAGGACCACATCCACCCGGCGTGGATCCAGGCCCACCACCACGCGGCGCGGGTTAGGAAAAGGCGTCTTGGCTGCCAGGGCCTGCACTTCCAGCAGCATGGGCCGCTGCCCGTCAATCGTGGCAGCCACCACGCTGCCCGGCACGCCCACGGGACGCTCGGCCAGGAAAGCAGCGCTGGGATTTTCCACCGCCATCAGGCCCTCACCGCGCATCTCGAACACCCCCAGCTCGCCTGCCTGCCCGAAGCGGTTCTTCACGCTCCGCAGCAGCCGGAAGGCCCCCACCGATTCCAGAAACACAGTGGTATCTACGATGTGCTCGATCACTTTGGGACCGGCCACTGTGCCTTCTTTGGTGACGTGGCCGACCAGCACGGTGGCGGTGCCGGTCTCTTTGGCGGCGCGGGTCAGGATGGCGGTGCCTTCGCGCACCTGGGCGATGCCGCCGCTCACGCCGTCGCCCTCGGCCACCACCGTCTGAATCGAGTCCACGATGCACAGCGCGGGCTTGTGTTCTTCCATCAGCGCCGCCACGTGCTCAGCGCGGGTGTCGCGGGTCAGCTGAATCTCTCCGGTCACGCCCAGCCGGTCCGCCCGCAGGCGAATCTGCTCTAGCGACTCTTCACCGGCCACATACAGCACGGTGCCGCCGCCCCGCGCAATCTGGTCGGCCACTTGCAGCAGCAACGTGGACTTGCCGATGCCCGGTTCGCCCCCGATCAGGGTCACGCCGCCCGCCACCAGCCCGCCGCCCAGCACGCGGTCCAGTTCGGGAATACCGCTGGAAGTGCGCGGCTCCTCGCGCCGGCCTACGCTACTCAGGGCCGTGATCTTGCCGCCCTTGATGCCGCCGTACGCCCCGCCCAGGCCAGAGCGACTGCCCCCCGCCGGTTTTTCTTCTTGCTCCTCAAATGAGTTCCAGGCCTGGCAGTTGGGACAGCGGCCCAGCGGCTTGGCCGAAATGTAGCCGCAGCTCTGGCAGAGGTACTGTGTCCGGCTGCGCGCCATTACTCTTCCCGCGTGGGCGTGTTGGCCCCAGTCGGGCGGCTGTCGGCACGCCACAGCCCACGCTCATCACGGGTCAGATAATCGCCGTCCAGCAGCTCGGTCAGCAGCGTCTCTTCCAGGCTCTCGTCGGCATGGTCGCGCAGAATCTGGCTTACTTCGTCAGGCGAGTAGATGCGGCCCGACTCGAACAGGCCGGTCAGGTGGTCCAGAATCGCCATCTGGTGCTGGGTGCGCTTGTCAGAGGGCCAGGCGGTGATGCGGCCATAGTCATCGGTAAATCCATCAAAGCTTTTGAACATCCGCCTATGCTAGCGGCTCAGCGGCCCGGCAAAAGAATCCTCCGGCCAGCGCTGAGTGCCCCCCCGTATACTGCCCCCCATGAAACTGGCAATGATCGGCACCGGCAAACTGGGCAGCGCCCTGCTGGCGGGCATGCTCTCGCGGGGCGTGCTGGCCGCACAGGACGTGGGGTTGCTGGGCCGCGACCCGCAGAACACGGAGCGGGCGGCGGAGCGCTTCGGGGCAGCGGTCATTGGGCGCGCCGACCTGGCAGACGCCGAGTACATCCTGCTGTGCGTGCAGCCGGGGGCTTTTGAGGAGGTGGCCGAGTGGGCAGGCGGGCACCCTGGTGGCTACATCAGCACGCTGGCGGGTGTGACCACCGGAGCCCTATGCCAGCGCCTGGGCAGCGAGCGGGTGGTGCGGGCCATGCCCAGTCTGGCCGCCACCATTGGCCGCTCGCAGACGGCGCTCACCGCCACTCCGGGCGCCGAAGCTGCCGGTGACCTGGCCTTTGCACGGGGGCTGTTCGGCGCGGTGGGCGACACCTACGACATTCCCGAAGCGCTGTTCGATACCTTTACTGGCATGAGCGCCAGCGGCCTGGCCTACACCGCTGTCTTTGCTGAAGCCCTGGCCGACGGCGGCGTGCGGATGGGCTTGCCCCGGCCCCTGGCCAACGAACTGGCCCAGAAACTGCTGGTGTCCAGCGGCGAGCTGCTGGCCGCACGGCCCCATCCCGCCCTCCTCAAGGATGAGGTGTGCAGCCCCGGCGGCACCACCATCGCGGGCATCCGGGCGCTGGAACGCTCCGGCTTCCGCGCCAGCGTGATGGACGCCGTGGAAGCGGCCACCCGGCGCGGGCATGAGTTGGGACGCGGGGAATAGAGAGCATAGGGCAGCAGGCTGTGACGGAAAATTGCCTTCACAGCCTGCTGCTCGCCTTTTTCTGTCGGTCTAGGCCAGAATCTGCGTCTTGCCCTTGACCCGCTTGTCGCGGCGGAATTCCAGGCCCTCGCCCGCCTCGCCCAGCACCACGCGCCAGCCACCCGCGTCAGGGGCAGCGGACATCAATTTCAGCGCGAGCGGGTCTTCCAGCTCCTCGCGCAGCAGCGTGCGCAGTTGCCGGCTGCTGCCCAGGGCGTGCTTGTGGCTGCGGGCCTTCAATTTGCCCACCAGCCAGGGGGCCACCTCAGGCGCAAAGGTCACGGCGATATCGCGGCTGCCCAGCTCCTCGGCCATCTCGGCCAGCAGCTGCCCGGCCACCCGCTCCAGTTCGGCCTCGCCCAGCGGACGGAACTTGATCACATCGTCCAGGCGGTCCAGAAATTCCGGTGTAAAGATGTGCCGCAGCGGTGCATTGGAATCGGCCTGTACCGGGCTAAAGCCCACGGTAGGGTTGATGTTGAAGCCGGTGTTGGAGGTCATGATGACGATGGTGCGGCGGAAATCCACCGTGCGGCCCTGTCCGTCGGTCAGGCGGCCATCTTCAAAGACCTGCAAAAAGGCGTTGTACACGTCGGGGTGGGCCTTCTCGATTTCGTCGAGCAGAATCACGCTGAAGGGCTGGCGGCGCACCGCTTCGGTCAGGCGGCCACCCTGTTCATGGCCGACGTAGCCGGGGGGCGACCCGATCAGTTTGCTCACGCTGTGCGGCTCCTGATACTCGCTCATATCCAGCCGAATGAGCGAACGCTCCGAGCCAAACAGGGTCCGCGCCAGGGCTTTGGCAAGGTGGGTTTTGCCCACACCACTTGGCCCGGCAAACAGGAAGCTGGCCGACACCCGGTTGCGGCCGCCCAGGCCCAGGCGGGCCCGCCGCAGCGCCGAGGCCAGGGCACGCACGGCGTCGGGCTGGCCGTACACCTGCTCGCCCAGCACCCCTTCCAGGTCGGCCAGGTCGGCGGCTCCGCCATCGGAGTACACGCCGCCCATCGAGTTCAGCACGCTTTCCAGGTCTTCGCGGGTCACGAACGGCTGCCCGTCCTCATCCAGAGCCACCGGCAGTTCCAGGCTGAGGTTGAGGTTCACGCGGCTGGCGGCTTCGTCCAGCAGGTCAATCGCTTTGTCGGGGAAATTACGCCCTGGCAGGCTGCGCTCGCCCATGCGGATAGACAGTTCCAACACCGCGTCGGGCAGGCGCACACTGTGGTGCTCCTCGTAGGCGGGCCGAATCCCGCGCAGGATTTCCAGCGTCTCGGCGGGGCTGGGCTCTAGCACGATCACCGGCTGAAAGCGCCGCTCCAGCGCCGCGTCCTTTTCGATATAGCGGTGGTACTCGCTGGTGGTGGTCGCGCCGATGACCTGAATCTCGCCGCGTGACAGGGCTGGCTTCATGATGTTGGCCGCGTCCAGGGTGCCCTCCGAGCCACCCGCGCCCACCAGGGTATGCATTTCGTCAATGAATGCCACCACCCGGCTGGCCCGCAGCTCCTCGATAATCTGGCGCAGACGCTCCTCAAACTCGCCCCGGTACTTGGTGCCCGCCACCACGCCGCTCAGGTCCAGGCTCACCACACGCTTGTCCTGGAGCGCCGGGGGCACCTTGCCCGCTGCAATCGCCAGCGCCAGGCCCTCCACAATGGCCGTCTTGCCCACGCCGGGGTCCCCGATCAGCACCGGGTTGTTCTTGGCGCGGCGGGTCAGAATCTGGGTCACGCGGCGGATTTCGTCCGATCGCCCGATCACCGGGTCAAGGCGGCCCGCCTTCGCCATGCGGGTGAGGTCGCGGCCAAATTCATCGAGCATGGGCGTGGGCAGCGAAGCGGGGTCCGGCTTTCTCTTTTCGCCCTGCTCCAAAATCCGCCAGCGGATGGTGTCAGGGTCTTTGCTGATTTCCTGCAAGATGCGGTACGCCACCCCGTCGCCCTCGCGCAAGATCCCCAGCAGCAGGTGCTCGGTGGAGGTCACGGCGGCCCCCAGTTCCCGGGCTTCAGCTGCGGCCAGCTCCATCACGCGCCGGGCGCGGGGAGTGATCGCGGGAGCGTCGTTCAGGCGGGACCCTTCCCCACGCCCGATGATGTCTTCAACCCGTTCGCGCAGCGATTCCAGCGTCACGCCAAATTCGCTCAGCACGCCGTAGGCACTGCCGCCCTCGCGCATCAGGCCCAGCAGCAGGTGTTCGGGGCCGACCATGGCGTGCCCCAGGCGGTTGCCTTCCTCGCGGGCGTAGTGGAACACCAGACGGGCGCGGTCATCGTAACGGTTGTGGGTCATCGGCTTCCTTTCCGGTGGCCGGGAACACCCGGCAGCAGCAGAGCTTGCGACATTCCTCAGTCTAGCCGCCACTGCGCCCCATCCGCTGTTCAGCGGGCACCTTCTGAGCGCGAGCCTCAGCAATCCGCAAGGCCAAGCGGCTGAGGGCACGTTCAGCTGCATTCCTCCTGCCCTGGCGCAGAACTGCGGGACGTTCCGTAAAGCGGGGCAGGCTCTAGACTGCGAGCTATGCCGCTGATTTTCGTGCATGGCGTTGCGGTCCGCGAGGGCAACGAACCGGACTGGGCCACCTTGCAGCAGGTGACCCAGGGGGTCGAGTGGCGGGCCATCGAGGCGCTGCTGCGCGAGCACGTGGCCCCGGTGATGCGCCCGGAGGCCCCGCAGGCAGCGGCACTGGAGTGGCTCTACTGGGGCGACCTGGGCGCGCACTACACGAGCGGTGGGCGCTTCCGGGGCGCTGTTCACGCCGAGTTGCCTCACTTGGAGCGTCCGCTGGACGTCCCAGTCGCCCAGCTGGCGCAGTGGATAGAAGACTCGCTGCTCCCTTCAACCCCCGCCGAGCTGTGGCCCGCCACCATTGAGGCGGCTGCCTACACGGCCAGCGACGAAAATGTCCGGCTGCTGGCAGCTTCCCTGGAGGCAGAGATGCAGGGCGAAGTGCTGCTGGCAGCGGCCAAAGCCAGAACCCAGGGACACGCCTTTCAGCCCACCTTGCTGCCCACGGCGCTTCAGGTGCAGCGGCGGCGGCAGCTTCAGCGCCTTATGGGGCAGGTCCGCCGCCCACTGGAAGACTTCGTGCCTATCTTTCTGGGCGACGCCCTGACCTACCTGACCCAGCGGGGCACGCCGCAGCAGCCAGGACCGGTGCCGCAGCGCATCCTGGCGGCGCTGCGCCGGGCGCACATCCAGGCGCAGGCCACCGACGAACCGCTGGTGATCGTCAGCCACAGTCTGGGCTGTCAGCTGGTATATGACGTACTGAGCAGCCTGCTCCCCGCGCAGCCGGACCTGGCCGACCTGCGGGTAGACCTGTGGTGCGCCGTGGGCAGCCAACTGGGAATGTTCAAGGAACTGGGCCTGATGCTCGAAGACAGCTTGCCGCCAGGGACACCCGCGCCAGAGCGCACCCTCAGCGACCACCTGGGCTACCTCTGGAACGTGTGGAGCTACTCGGACCTGCTCAGCTTCCGCACTGAAGGGGTGATTCCCAGCGCTCACGACGCGCCCTTTCCACTGCCAGGCCACGTGCGCGGCGACCACTTGGCCTATTTGCAGCGCCCGGTGTTCTATGCGGCGCTGGCGGCCAAACTGCGCTCGGTGCTGGACCAGCGCCCTTGAGCAACCTCAGCTTGAGCAGCACTCAAATGATGCGCGTATGCAGCACGCCGATGCCCTCGACTTCTACCTCGACCTGATCGCCGCGCTCCAGCGGGCCGACGCCCTCTGGAGTGCCGGTCAGCACCACATCGCCAGGTTCCAGGGTGACGTAGCGGCTCACGTACACCAGCACCTGCACCGGATCAAAAATCATGTGTGAGGTGCGGCTTTCTTGCTTGACGGCCCCGTTCACCCGGGTCTGAATGTGCAGGTCAGTGGGGGTCAGCTCGGTTTCCAGCCAGGGCCCCAGCGGGCAAAAGCGGTCCGCCGCTTTGGCACGGAACCACTGCAAGTCCTCACGCTGCTTGTCGCGGGCGGTCAGGTCCAGGCCGCAGGTGTAGCCCAGCACCGCGCCCAGCGCTTCGGGGGCGCTCAGGTTCTTGGCCCGCTGCCCAATCACCAGGGCCAGTTCGCCCTCAAAGTGAAAGTTCTCGGTCCAGGCCGGGTATTCCACCGCGCCGCCGGGCTCGGCCAGGGCGTTGGGGCCTTTGAGGAAGATGCCGGGTTCCAGCGGCAGATCGGCCCCGCCTGGGCCAGCATGGCCCATCTCGCGGATGTGGTCGGCGTAGTTGCGGCCCACACACACGATTTTGCTGGGTTCCGCCGGAGGAAGCAGCGCGGCGCGGTCAAGAGGCACCGTCTCGCCCGCGTCCGTGAAGTTGCCTTCTTTGAGGGTGCCCGCCAGCAGGTGTACCGTTTCGCCTTCTAGGCGCCCCCAGCGAGGAGCGCCAGCGTGATGGATTCGGACCAGTTTCATAAGGCCAGTGTAGGACTATCAGCGGGCCACGGTGCAGTTCGCGCACGCGGGCGCTAAGGCTCTTGTCAGGGCCGTCCACATTGGCGGCAGAGAGCACCTCCCTGATGGCCAGAGGCCTGACCCGAGACGGCGGCTGCCCGAACTCCTCCTGCCACTGCGCGAGCTGCGCCGCTGAACTGGCGAAGACGATGCGGCCCAGCGCACCAGCGCCAGCTCTGGATGCCGAGTCGCGTCCCCGGAAGCAACGCGGTTGTGGTCCGAGGCCAGCACGCGGCCATCTTCCGACACCAGCAGCGAGCCGAAAGGGTCGTTGCCCGTGTTCAGCGCCTGCTCTGCCAACTGTACGCAGCACGCCAGGTGGTGTCTGTCGGCAGCGTTCATGCCAGAAGTCCAGGACAGCGCTCTGGCTTTGCCCGCCCCCTTGCGCCGCCGCCTGCCGCGCTAGACTCCGGAGCATGTCTGCTCTTCCCACACTCATCCGCGCTGAGGACGTCCTGAGCGAACGCTTCACCGCCGGGCAAGCCCGCGCTATGGACCTGAAATACGGCAACGAAGAATTGCTGTACGGCCTCGACCTGCTCGGCGTGGCCGGACCGTTCAGCCGCCTGAGCCCCTGGGAACTTCAGGACGTGAACGGCGAACGCCTGATTATGGCTGCCAGCTACGCCGCGACCCCGTTTGGTGAAATGCACCCGGACCTGACCGGCTTCATGACCGAGTTCATGCAAAAAAACCGGGCCATGACCCTGCCGCAGCAGAGCGTGAGCCCCTGGCGGGCCGCGCTGGGGGCCAATCTGGTGGCCCTGCTGGCTTCGCAGCTGCCGAGCCACAAGGACAGCCAGGTCTTCTTCTGTTCGTCGGGCACCGAAGCGGTGGAAGGCGCGCTGAAATTCGCCAAGGCGTCGCGGCCAAGTGCCAGCTACTTCATTTCGTTCCGGGGGGCCTATCACGGCAAAACCTACGGCAGCCTGAGCCTGACGCCCAACCCCGAATATCAGGACATCTTCCGGCCACTGGTGCCCGGAGCGCTGCACAGCCCCTACGGTGACCTCGAAGCATTGCGCACGCTCCTGCGGCGGGTCGGCCCCAAGAATGTGGCCGCCATCATCGTCGAGCCGATTCAGGGCGAGGGCGGCGTGATTATTCCCCCCGCCGAGTTTCTGCCCGGCATCGGGGAGCTGTGCCGCGAGCACGGCATCATCTGCATTGCCGATGAAATCCAGACTGGACTGGGCCGCACCGGTCACTGGTTCGAGTCGGCGGCGCAGGGCCTGGACCCGGACATCATCACCCTCGCCAAGCCGCTGGGCGGCGGCCTGAGCGCTGTGGGGGCCACCATCGCCCGGCACGGCATCTACAAGAAAATGCTGGGCGGCCTGAGCTCCAAGCGCCACTCCAACACCTTTGGCGGCGGGGCGCTCAGCATGGCGGTGGGCCTGCGCTCGCTGGAACTGCTGGTCGAGCAGAACCTGCCGGAGCGCTCGCGCCAGCTGGGCGCACAGGGCCTGGAGCGCCTGAACCGCATCAAGGGCCGCTACCCCGGCCTGCTGCAAGACGTGCGCGGCCAGGGCCTGCTGCTGGCGATGCAGTTTCATCCGGTGGTGGGCACGCTGCCGCTGCCCGGCGCCGTCAAAGAGCTGGCCTACGAAGCCACCGCCATTCTCGCCATGCGCGAACTGCACAGAAGCGGCGTGATCGCCAACCTCAGCCTGAGCAGCAAGCGCACGGTGCGCCTGAGCCCCGCGCTGAACATGCCCGAGGAACTGTTCGGGGAGCTGATGGACCGGGTGGACGACTTTGCAGACCGCAACCCCAGCGCAGGCAAACTGCTGACCAACACCCCGCCCGAACTGCTGGCGCGGCTGACTGCTTTTGCGGCGACCAAGCCCAAAAAGCGCACCCCGAGCGACGGCTGAGGACGCCGCGCCGTGACCGCCAGCCTTCCCAAAAAGCCCCTGGCCGCCAAGCCCGGCGGCTATCTGGGCCTGGCGAACTATTCCAGCCTGGGCACCTTCTGGCGCTACCTGCGCGGGGCCGGGGCAGCGGGGCGCACGGTGGGCCTGGTGCGCGGCGACGACCCGGACACCTGCCGGCGGCGCATCAGCGGGTACACGGTGCCGGGGGCCGGTTTCCTGCTGGACAGCGCCCGCTTGCAGCGCGAGCTGGAGCACGACTTTGTGCCGCACCCGGCGGTGCTGGCTTTCCTGGGTGGCGACCCCGCACCGCTGCGGGAAGAGCTGAATGCCCACTACGCCCTGCACACCGACTTTGTGCTGGCGCTGACCGCCGGGCGTGAACTGATTGTGCGGCCTGAGTTCGTGTTCAGGCCCGCAGCGGACGGGGCAGGCACGCTGCCGCCCACACTGCGGCTCTATGGCCGCCGCATGAGCCGCGACGAGATCGGCGTGCTGCTCTCCAGGGCCTGCGGGCTGTAGCAGGCGCTACACTGCCCGGATGTCTGCCCTGGACCGCCTGCCTGCTGACACCCATCCCTTCATTCTGACGCTGTCGTGCGTGGACCGGCCCGGCATTGTCCACGCCGTCAGTGGAGCCATTGCCGGAGCCGGGGGCAACATCATCCAGTCGCAGCAGTTCGGGGATACTGACACCGGGCTCTTTTTCATGCGGGTGGAAGCCGACTTGCCCGGCGGCGAATCTGTTTTCCGGGAGCGGATGGCGGCTCTGGGGGCAGAGTTTGGGATGTCCTGGACGCTGGACCGCCGGGGCCGCCCCATTCGCACGGTGATTATGGTGTCCAAAGAGGGGCACTGCCTGTCGGACCTGCTGTTCCGCCAGCGCTCACGCCACCTGCCGCTGGACATCGTGGCCGTAGTGGGCAACCATGCCGACCTGGCTCCCCTGGCCGAGTTCTATGGGGTGCCGTTTGTTCACTTGCCAGTCACGCCTGAGACCAAAGCCGGTGCCGAAGCTGCGCTGCTGGACCTGGTCGAGCGTGAGAACGTGGAACTGGTGGTGTTGGCCCGCTACATGCAGATTCTGTCGGACACGCTGTGTGAGCGGATGTCCGGGCGCATTATCAACATCCATCACTCGTTTCTGCCGTCGTTCAAGGGGGCGCGGCCCTACGCACAGGCCTACGCACGCGGCGTCAAGCTGATGGGCGCCACCGCCCACTACGTGACCGCCGACCTGGACGAAGGCCCGATCATTGAACAGGACGTGACCCGGATCACCCACGCCGACTCGGTGGCGGCGATGGTGCAGCAAGGGCAGGACGTGGAGCGCCGCGTGCTGGCCCAGGCCGTGACCTGGCACGCCGAGCACCGCGTGCTGCTGAATGGGCACAGGACCGTGGTGTTCCGCTAAGGGACCGCACCAAAGCTCATGCGGACTGATGTTGGAAAGTTCTGAGCGGCCTCCGATAGAGGCAAGCTCAGGAACTCTGCCCTTCTCTTGCTGTCTCTTCCTGGGAGAATCTCTCACTTCACTCCGCTCAGCACTTCCAGCACCGCCTCGCCGTACTGTTCCAGCTTTTTGGCCCCTACGCCGCTCACCGTGCCCAGGGTTGCCAGCGAGCTGGGGCGCAGTGCAGCGATGGCCGCCAACGTCTTGTTGTCGAAGATGATGTAGGCGGGCATGCCCTGAGCCTTGGCCTCCTGGGAGCGCCACTCGCGCAGGGCCTCAAAGGCGGGCTGAGCGCTGACGGGCAGGTCGCTGGGGGCCGAAGCTCTGGCCTTGCGGGCGCCCAAGCTCGCCGGGCGCAGCACTTCTTCGCGCAGCAGGAACGGCACTTCACCGCTCAGCAGTTCGCGGCTTTTAGGGGTTGCACTCAGGCCATAGTGCTCGCCCGCTTCCAGATAGCCCAGGCTGACCATCTGCCGCAGGACCCCACGCCAGGTGCGCTCGTCGTGGTCTGCCCCCACGCCAAAGGTGGGCAGGGCGTGGTGGCCCCACTGCCGCACTTTGTCGGTCTCGCGGCCCAGCAGCACGTCGGTCAGGTGCGCTGCGCCGTAGCGGTTGCCGGTGCGGACAGCGGCGCTCAGGGCCATCTGCGCCTCGCGGGTCATCTCGCGGACCTGGGGAGGGCTGATGCAGTTGTCGCAGTTGCCGCACGGCCCCTGATAGTTCTGCCCAAAATAGGCCAGCAGGCTTTCGCGGCGGCAGGCCGTGCTCTCGCAGTAGGCCAGCAAGGCGTCCAGCTTGGCTCCCTCAATGCGCTGCACCCATTCGGGCGCGGTGCTTCCCGCCAGCATGCGGCGCAGGTTCACCACGTCGCCCAGGCCATACACCATCCAGGCGGTGCTCGGTTCGCCGTCACGGCCTGCGCGGCCCGTTTCCTGGTAGTAGCCTTCCATGCTCTTGGGCAGGTCCAGATGGGCCACAAAGCGCACATCCGGCTTGTCTATGCCCATGCCAAAGGCGACGGTGGCAACCACCACCAGCCCCTCTTCACGCAAGAAGCGCTCCTGGGCCTGCTGCCGCTGGGCGTGGTCCAGACCAGCATGGTAGGCCAGCGCCGGGACACCACTCTCGCTCAGAAACTGCGCGGTGTCCTCTACCGACTTGCGCGACAGGCAGTACACGATGCCCGCGTCCCCAGCATGTTCGGCGCGAATAAAGTCCAGCAGCTGTTTCTTGCCGCTGTCCTTACCGGCAATCCGGTACTGAATATTGGGCCGGTCAAAGCTGGCGATGAACTGCGGCGCGCCTTCCAGCCCCAGCACGCTTACGATGTCGGCGCGGGTGCGGTCATCGGCGGTGGCGGTCAGGGCAATGCGCGGCACATCTGGAAAGCGGCCCGCCAGCACGCCCAACCCCTGATATTCAGGCCGGAAATCGTGGCCCCACTGGCTCACGCAGTGCGCCTCATCAATGGCGAACAGGGCCACCTCTACCCCCTCCAGCAGCCGCAGGGTGCTCTCCATCAGCAGGCGCTCTGGAGCCACATACAGCAGGACCAACTCGCCGCCGCGCAGCGCCGCTTCCACCTCGCGCACGCCTTCAGCGCTCAGGCTGGAATTGAGAAACGCCGCCCGGATGCCCAGTTGCCGCAGGGTGTCCACCTGGTCCTGCATCAGCGCGATGAGGGGACTGACCACCACGCCCACGCCGGGCCGCAGCAGCGAGGGCAGCTGGTAGCACAGGCTTTTGCCGCCGCCGGTAGGCATCAGCACCAGCGCGTCACCGCCCGCTGCCAGGCGCGCCACGATTTCGCCCTGGCGCCAGCGAAAAGAATCGTAGCCCCACAACTCGCGCAGCAGGTCGTGGGCGCGGGCAGGTGGCTGGGCCAGAGTGGGCTGGGGCGCGGTCATGGGGGCCAGGATAACGCGGCCCCCTAGAATGGGACTGTCTCATACCAACCTGTTCGGCCCCCCGGCACAGTTCCGGGGCCTGCGTCCTCTGCGCCCCCCCACCCAAGGAGCAAGCCACATGAAAAAAATCATCAATGCCCCCCAGAACGTGGTCCGCGAAGCCTGCGAAGGTTTTGCGCTGGCCCATGCCGACCTGGTCACGCTGCATCCAGAGCCGCTGTTTATCGCCCGGCGTGAGAAGCCAGCGGGCGTGGCCCTGATTTCGGGAGGCGGCAGCGGGCACGAGCCGCTGCACTCCGGCTTTGTGGGGCGGGGGATGCTGGCCGCCGCTTGCCCCGGTGAAGTCTTTACCAGCCCGGTGCCCGACCAGATGCTGGCCGCCGCCAAGGAGGTGGGCGGAGAGGCGGGCGTGCTGCTGATCATTAAGAACTACACCGGCGACGTGATGAACTTCGAGCTGGCCGCTGAACTGGCGCAGGCCGAAGGGCTGCGGGTAGAGAGCGTGACCATTGACGACGATGTGGCCGTGCAGGACAGCACCTGGACCGCCGGACGCCGGGGCGTGGCAGGGACCGTGCTGCTGGAAAAAATCGCCGGAGCCGCCGCCGAAGAAGGCCAGTCGCTGGAAGCGGTCAAGGCCATCGCTGAGCGGGTAATTGCCAACGTGCGGAGCATGGGTCTGGCGCTGAGCGGGGCCACCGTTCCGGCTGCGGGAAAGCCCAACTTCACCCTCCCCGACGGTGAATATGAGCTGGGCATCGGCATTCACGGCGAACCGGGCCGTGAGCGCCTCCCCCTGCGCCCTGCCGACGAACTGGTGGAGGCCTTGCTAGAGCCGATTCTGAACGACTTGCCACTGGCGGAAAACGAATCGGTGATTCTGCTGACCAACGGCATGGGCGGCACGCCGCAGCTGGAGCTGTACATTGCCCACCGCCGAGCCGTGGGGCTGCTGGAAGAGCGCGGCCTGCGCGTGGCGCGTCACCTGGTCGGCAACTTTGTGACCAGTCTGGACATGCAGGGCCTAAGCCTGAGCGTGCTGCGGGCCGATGACGAAATGCTGCGCCTGTGGGACGCCCCAGTCCATACCGCCGCGCTGCGCTGGGGGGCCTGAGATGTCGGAGATGAGCGGACTGACCACCGAGCAGGCCAAAGCCCTGTTTGAGCGCTTCCGGGAACTGATAGACAGCCACGCTGCCGAGCTGACCGAGCTGGACGCCGCTATCGGGGACGCCGACCACGGCAGCGGGATGCAGCGCGGGGCACAGGCCGCTGCCGAAGCCATCGCCAGCGCCGACACCCCGGCAGCCGTCTTCAAAGCCGCTGCCATGAGCTTTATCTCCAAGGTGGGTGGGGCCAGTGGGCCGCTGTACGGCACGGCTTTTTTGCGGGCAGCGGGCGTGCAGCCCCAGGCTGCCGAGTGGAGTGCCGAAGATCTGCGGGCCGCCCTTCACGCTGGTTACGATGGACTGAAGCAGCGCGGCGGCGCGGAGCCGGGCGACAAGACCATGCTTGACGCCTGGCAACCCGCCCTGGACGCCCTGGACAGCGGCGGCGACCTCCAGGCTGCCGCTCAAGCCGCAGCGCAGGGCCGGAACGCCACAGCAGACCTGATCGCACGCAAAGGCCGGGCCAGCTATTTGGGTGAGCGCGCACGCGGCCATATCGACCCAGGCGCGGCCAGCAGCGCCCTGCTGTTTCAGGCGCTGGCCGAATCAGCAGGAGGCCCGGCATGACCGTGCATCTGGTCATCGTGTCGCACAGTGCCCAGATTGCCGAGGGTGTGTGCGAACTGGCCGGGCAGATGGGCGGCGGGGGCGTGCGCCTGATAGCCGCGGGCGGCACCGAGGAAGGCGAGCTGGGCACCTCGGCACCGCGCATTCACGCTGCCCTGGAAGACGCGTTGCAGGTGCCGGACGACGCGGCCCTGATTCTGCTGGACCTGGGCAGCGCCGCCATGAACGCCGCTCTGGCGCTGGAACTGCTTTCCCCCGAGCAGCGCACGCGGGCGCAGATTGCCCAGGCCCCCCTTGTGGAAGGTGCGGTGCTGGCCGCCGTGAGCGCTGCGGGCGGGGCCGACCTCGCTGCGGCTGCCGCTGAAGCCGCCA
Source organism: Deinococcus piscis (assembly GCF_014653275.1). Taxonomy (GTDB): domain Bacteria; phylum Deinococcota; class Deinococci; order Deinococcales; family Deinococcaceae; genus Deinococcus; species Deinococcus piscis. The sequence continues at coordinate 55,805 of NZ_BNAL01000005.1, read as the reverse complement.
CAGGGCGCGACATGCCCAAAGTCCTCTAGGCTTCCTCTAAGCCCTTCTCCAGCACGGCTCAGCGGCCTTCAGACGTCTGGCGCGGCCATGTGTTCCAGCAAGGCCAGGGCGGTCGGTTCGTCCACGATCAGGCGCTTCATCAGCCCGCCGCGCAGGGCCGCATGAAGCGCGGGCACCTTGCCCCGCCCGCTGACCACGCACACCGACTGCGGGTGGGCCGCCAGCAACGACAGGTCCGGCCCACTGGCCCGCGCGTTGATGGGCAGCCCCTCCCAGGACCCGTCAGCACGGAAAAAAACGGTGGCAATATCACCCACCACGCCCAACCGGTCCAACTCAGCTTGGTCGTCCCCATCCAGCGACCCGGCGGTATACACATGACTGGGCCGCTCGGCTGCCGGGCTGCCCACCGAGTACAGCAGCAGGTCAGCGCGGGCCTGCAAGTCCAGCACCTGCCGCACCGAGCGCTCTTGCCACATCATTTCCTTGGTGTGGGGGTCGTCAAAGAAGGTGGGCACTGGAAAAAGGTGAGCGCGTCCGCCGTAATTGCGGGCAAAGCGGGTCACCGTATCGGTCACGAAGCCGCTGACCAGTTCCTGAATGTTGGCGCTGCCGTTGAGCTGCACAAAGTCCAGTCCGCTCAGCCTGCGCGGGGTCAGCGCATGTGAGACGGCGTCCACCGTGTTGCCCCAGGCCAGGCCCACCGTCATGCCGGGACGCAGCAGGCTGTCGAGCAGGGCGGCGGTGGCCTGCGCCACGCGGGGCAGCCAGTCGTCTTCGGCGCTGCCTGGCGGCACTGGAGCCACCTGCACCTGCACCCCCGGAAAGTGCTCCTGCAACTGCCCTGCCAGCGACTGCGGGTGCGCGGCAGGATCGTGAATACGGATTTCGACCAGTCCACTTTCGCGGGCAAACGACAGCAGGCGGCTCACCTTGGGGCGTGACAGGCCCAGCTCAGCGGCAATCTCGCCCGTGGTCAGCCCCTGGTGGTAATACAGCCGGGCCACCTGAACGGCCAGGGCAGTCTGTGTAGAGGCAATCATGGCCTTTCAGCATAGAGGCTCCTTCCCCGCTCAGTCCCCTTCTTGGGGCAGCTGCCCGGTGGCGAAGCGCCGCAAAGGACGTTTGCCCCGCGAAAATTGAACATCTGCTCACGAAAGCTTGACAACTGTTCAGGACTCCTTCACGATACAGGCACCGAGAAATCAATCCGAGCCGGAGTACGCTGAGGGCATAGGGCTGGCAGCTGCCGCAGGCCGGGAAGGAGAACTATGAAATTTACGCTGATGCAGGAATGTATCGCCGAGTTCCTGGGCACCATGGTCCTGATCCTGTTTGGGGTCGGTGTGGTGGCGATGGTGGTGCTGTTCGCCAACCCTGAGCTGCCTGGCGCTGTGGTCAACGGGGGCTATACCAACATCACTTTGGGCTGGGGCTTTGCCGTGCTGATGGGCATTTTCGTGTCGGGCACCATCAGCGGGGCGCACCTGAACCCCGCCGTGACCGTGGGCCTGGCGGCCACTGGGCGCTTTCCCTGGTCCAAAGTGCTGCCCTACTCGCTGGCGCAGCTGCTGGGGGCTTTCGTGGGCGCGGCCATCGTGTACGCCGTGTACCACGCACAGTGGGCTGTGGCTGATCCCACGCTCTCCAATACGGCGGGCGTCTTTGCGACTTTCCCGGCGCACCCTGGCTTCTGGCCCGGCTTCGTGGATCAGGTGGTGGGCACCGCCCTGCTGATGGGCCTGATCCTGGCCATCGGCGACAAGCTGAACAACAAAGACGGGGCTTCCTGGGGGCCGCTGGCTGTGGCGATGGTCGTGATGGCCATCGGCATGAGCTTCGGTGCCATGAACGGCTACGCCATCAACCCCGCCCGCGACCTGGGACCGCGCCTGTTTGCGGCGGTGGCCGGCTTCCAGAACAACGGCTTTGAAGACCTGAGCATCTGGACCATCCCCATCCTGGGACCATTGGTCGGCAGTGTGCTGGGTGCCTTTATCTACGACTGGGGCATTGGCCGCCCGCTGGCGCAGGCCAACATGGCCGACACCCGCGCGCAGCAGGGCGCGGACCCCAGCCCCAACGCTGGCCCCCAGTAGGTCTTTTCCCGGCTTTCCAGCCCGCAAGGAGCTTTTTCATGACCAACCAGAACAAGTACATCCTGGCACTTGACCAGGGCACCACCTCCAGCCGCGCCATCGTCTTTAACCGCCAGGGCCACATCATGGCCGTCGCCCAGCGCGAGTTCGAGCAGCACTTTCCGCAGTCCGGCTGGGTCGAGCACGACGCCGAAGAGATCTGGAGCACCCAAAGCGGCGTGGCCCAAGAAGCCGTCACCCGCGCTGGCCTGCGCGCCAGCAACATTGCAGCCATCGGGATTACCAATCAGCGCGAAACCACCGTGGTCTGGGACCGGACAACCGGACAGCCGATTTACCGGGCCATCGTGTGGCAAGACCGCCGCACCGCCGAACTGTGTGACCGCCTGCGCGCCGAAGGCAAAGACGCGGTCATTCGCGAGAAAACCGGCCTGCTGCTGGATGCCTATTTCAGCGGCACCAAAGTCAAGTGGATTCTGGACAACGTGCCCGGTGCCCGTGAAGCAGCTGAGGCAGGTACGCTGGCCTTCGGCACGGTAGATTCCTGGCTGATTTACAACCTCACCGCAGGTGAGCTGCACATCACCGACGCGTCCAACGCCAGCCGCACGCTGCTGTACAACATCCATACCGGCGACTGGGACGACGAACTGCTCGCGCTGCTGGGCGTGCCGCGCTCCATGCTGCCCGAAGTCCGCAACTCCAGCGAGGTGTACGGCGAAACCGCCGAAGGGCTGTTCGGGAGCCGTATCCCGATTGCGGGCATCGCGGGGGACCAGCAGGCGGCCACCTTCGGTCAGGCCTGCTTGGAACGTGGCATGGCGAAAAACACCTACGGCACCGGCTGCTTCATGCTGATGAACACCGAGGGCGAAGCGGTGCCCAGCCAGAACCAGCTGCTCACCACGGTGGGCTGGCAGTTGGGCGGCGAGCGCACCTACGCGCTGGAAGGCAGCGTCTTTATCGGCGGGGCCGTGGTGCAGTGGCTGCGTGACGGCCTGGGCATCATCCGCTCCAGCGAAGAAGTCGAGCAGCTGGCCGCCAGCGTGCCCGGTACCGGCGGCGTGTATCTGGTCCCGGCTTTTACCGGTCTGGGCGCACCCTACTGGGACCCGTACGCACGCGGCACCCTGGTGGGCCTGACCCGTGGCACTGGTGGGGCACACATTGCCCGCGCCGCGCTCGAAGCGGTGGCTTTTCAGTCGGCGGAACTGCTTGAAGCCATGCAGAGCGACTCGGGACTGGAACTCAAGGAACTGCGTGTGGACGGCGGAGCCAGCCGCAACAACCTGATGATGCAGTTCCAGGCCGACCTGCTGGGCGTGCCGGTGGTGCGGCCCAAAATCACTGAAACCACTGCCCTGGGCGCGGCTTACCTGGCAGGCCTGGCCGTGGACTACTGGGACAGCACTGACGCCATTGAGCAGGGCTGGGCCGTGGACAAAGTGTTCGAGCCGCAAATGTCGGCGGACGAGCGCCAGTCGCGTATGGCCGAGTGGCGGCGCGCGGTGGAGCGCAGCCGGGGCTGGGTCCAGACCGAAGCCTAAGCGGCCTCACCTCGGCGCAGGAAGCGGAGCGGCCAGCAGGTGGCCCCGCTTCCTTTCTTTTTTTGGAGCCTACCCCTGCGCAGAGACTTTCGCACACCGGGACTTTTTCACACTGACCCAGCCCCCATGAGGTGAGGCACACGGCAAAGTGAAGCGGAATGCCTTTGAAAAGATGTTCATCATGTGCGAACATATGTTCAAACCTCTCCATATCTCTCTTTCTCGAAAGGACGTTCCGATATGACCCCTGATATGAGCCAGCGACTTTCCGACCCCCGCACCCTTCAACTCCAGGCGGCGACCCAGCCCCGCGAGTGGGACTTCATCGTGGTGGGCGGCGGCGCTTCGGGCCTGGGCACAGCGGTCGAAGCCGCCACCCGTGGCCACTCGGTGCTGCTGCTTGAAGGCCACGACTACGCCAAGGGCACCTCCAGCCGCTCCACCAAGCTGGTACACGGCGGCGTGCGTTACCTCGCTCAGGGCAACGTGAGCCTGGTGCGCGAGGCCCTGCACGAGCGCGGGCTGCTGCGCAAAAATGCCCCGCACCTGGTCCGTGACCTGGAATTCGTGGTGCCCGGCTACACCTGGTGGTCTGCGCCCTTTTACGGCATCGGCCTGAAAATGTACGACCTGCTGGCCGGCAAACTGAATCTGGGCAGCTCGCGCTACCTCGATCAGAAGGCCGCGCTACACCGCATTCCCACCTTGCAGGAAGAGGGCCTGACCGGCGGCATCCTGTACTTTGACGGCCAGTTCGACGACGCCCGGCTGGCGATCACGCTGCTGCGCACGTTGGAAGATTTCGGCGGCACGGCGCTGAACCACGCTCCTGTGACTGGTCTGCTCAAGGACGGAAGCCGGGTCAGTGGTGTGCGTTTCCGTGACGACGAAACCGGCCAGGAGTACGAAGCCCGCGCCAAAGTCGTGGTGAACGCCACCGGCGTGTGGGTGGACGATGTCCGCCGGATGGAAGACCCTGCGATCAAAGCCATGCTTTCGCCGAGCCAGGGCGTGCATGTGGTGGTGGATAAGAAGTTCCTGCCGGGCAACAGCGCCATCATGATTCCCCGCACCGACGATGGGCGGGTGCTGTTTGCGGTGCCGTGGCATGACCATGTGGTGATCGGCACCACTGATACCGCCGTGCCCGACACGTCCTTTGAGCCGCGCCCGCTGCCCGAAGAAATCGACTTTATTCTTCGGACAGCTGGCCGGTACATGAGCCCAGCGCCTACCCGTGACGATGTAAAGAGCGTGTATGTGGGCCTGCGCCCGCTGGTGAGGCCCGCCGACGCCAGCGACACCAAAGCCATCAGCCGCGACCACACGGTGGTGATCTCCGACGGTGGTCTGGTCACGCTAACCGGCGGCAAGTGGACCACCTACCGCCGCATGGGCGAAGACACCGTGAACAAGGCTGAAAAGGTGGCGGGCCTGCCGGGCCGCGTCAGCACCACCCAGGCCCTGCACCTGCACGGCTGGAGCGACGAGGAGCAGCCGGATCACTGGAAGGTGTACGGCACCGACGCGTGGCGCATCCAGGCGCTTCCCGGCGCTGACCGACAGCTGCACCCGGCTCTCCCCTACACCGAGGCCGAAGTGCGCTGGGCCGCCCGCACCGAAAGTGCCCGCACTGTAGAAGACGTGCTGGCCCGCCGCCTGCGTGCGCAACTGCTGGATGCCCGCGCCAGCATGGAGGCGGCCCCCCGCGTGGCCGCAGTGCTGGCCGAGGAGCTGGGACGCGACGAAGCCTGGCAGCGCCAGCAGGTGCAGGAGTACCGCGAGGTGACTGCAGGTTACCTGCTCCCCGCACAGGCCTAGAGGTCATCTAATAAGGGGCGAGGAGGCGTGGATATACCATCACGCCTCCTCACCCTACTTGCATATACTGCGGCATCCATACGATGGACAGCGTTGGCTGAGCAGGGAGGTGAATGACATCCAATCAGTGAGATTTCTCCTATTTATTGTTACCTGTGCCTTCATTGGGTGGGCCTTCGGCGTATGGGGCAACATGACAACCCAGACCGCCACTATAAAAGATATGGCGATAGCGTTGAAATATCCTCAGGGAGTTTATCTTAGAAACACCTATCCCATTTATCTAAGTTATACAAACGTAGGCGATGAGGTGATACAGAGAGCAGATGTATTTGACTGTCCTTATATCTCAACGTTTTCTGATTCGACTACCGGCAAAGACGTGACGTCACCCAATGCCGCACACTACGGCTGCACAACCGAATTTAAAGCCGCCCAGCCGCTCAAGCCTGGAGAGACCTACAAAGGAACGGTGCTTGTAATTGTCTCCGGCCTCAGAGGAAAGTATTACCTTAGCGCGGAGCAGGTCAATTCACTGGTTCATTCAATAGAACCCAGGCCTCTGGAAACATCGACTCAAGATTTTGCCGAATCAAAACCGCCGACCATTTTCAATAGGATAGAATTTTCCGTCAACTGATAATTCCCCGGATTTATCAGCATAAAGCCATGTGTTCAACTCAACTGGCTACTGAATAGACGCCTGCACTCATGAGTAAACATTCAGCACAAGCAGCCAGCAAGACATCAAAAGCGCCCCCGCCATCACCGGCTGGGGACGCTTCACAGTAGAGGCAGTCTTTACAGCCCGGCGCACTGGCCGGTGCGATTGCCCTTCACTTCGTTGTTCTGGCCGCTCACGCCCGCGTTGCCTTCGCAGCGGAGGTTGCCGCCCACCCGGTTGCCCGATACGTCCACATTGCCCTGCTGAGCACTGAATTCCAGGTTGCCATCCACCGCCGCGTCAGTCACGCGGGCGGTCTGGCCAGCCTTAAGTGACACGCTCCCCTTGACCCGGCCACCCTCGATCACCAGGTCGTAGACTTCTTCGCCCTGTACGCTGCCGCCGACCTGCGTGGCCGAGAGGGTGATCGCCGAGCCGCGCTCTAGCACCACGCTGCCGTCCACCGCGCTCTCGAACAGTTGGCAGTTGGCCCCGGTGGGCACCACCACGTTGCCACTGACCGACTGGTGGGCCAGCCGCGCCGTGCAGGTGAGGTTCCCTTCTACCCGCTCGGTCTTGGGGGCGGGAGGTGGGGCCACTTCCGGCTCGGCCAGGGGTGCAGCGGCCACCGCTTCAGCTGGCCCAGTGGCCTGGGCCTCCTGAGAAGGCTCAGCTCCAGGTGCCGCCGGTATCGGCGCGGCTTCCACCTGAGGCTGCGAGGTCGCCTGAGGCTCCGGCTGCGGCGCACAGGCGGCCAGAGTCAGCAAAGCGGCAAGGAACAGAGCAGTCGTTCTCAACATCCACCTCCCAGCCTAAAGCATTTTTGCCCCACCAGATGGGCAAGACCTGGCCGCGCTCCACCGCACGGCACCCAGTCCTCTCCCAGCCGCGTCACATGTTGCGGCGGTACTGGCCGCCCACCTCAAACAGCGCGTTCGTAATTTGGCCCAGCGAGCACACCCGCACCGCGTCCATCAGCACGGCGAACACGTTCTCGCCTTCCAGCACGGCCTGTTGGAGTCGCTCCAGCATGGCGGGAGCCTCAGCAGAGTGCTGGGCCTGGAAAGCTTGCAGGCGGGCCAGTGCAGCCTGCTTCTCCTCTTCGGTGCCGCGTGCCAGCTCCAGCTCGGGGGCCTCGGCGGGGTTGGGGTTCAGGAACGTGTTCACCCCGATGATGGGCAGGGTGCCGTCATGCTTGCGGTGCTCGTACAGCATGGATTCTTCCTGAATGCGCCCGCGCTGGTAGCCGGTTTCCATCGCCCCCAGCACGCCGCCGCGCTCGGAGAGGCGCTCGAATTCGGCCAGCACCGCTTCTTCGACCATGTCAGTAAGCTGCTCAAAGAAGAAGCTGCCCTGGTTGGGGTTCTGGTTCTTGGCGGCGCCCCACTCGCGGTTGATGATCAACTGAATCGCCAGTGCCCGGCGCACGCTCTCGGGACTGGGGGTCGTAATCGCTTCGTCGTAGGCGTTGGTGTGCAGCGAGTTGGTGTTGTCGTAGATGGCAATCAGCGCCTGCAAGGTGGTGCGGATATCGTTAAAGTCCATCTCCTGCGCGTGCAGCGAGCGGCCCGAGGTCTGAATGTGGTATTTCAGCTTCTGGCTGCGCTCGGCGGCCCCGTACTTCTCGCGCATCGCCACGGCCCAGATGCGGCGCGCCACGCGGCCCATCACCGAGTATTCCGGGTCCATGCCGTTGGAAAAGAAGAAACTGAGGTTGGGCGCAAAATCATCAATCGCCATGCCACGCGCCAGGTAGCTTTCCACGTAGGTAAAGCCGTTGGCGAGCGTAAAAGCCAGCTGCGTAATCGGGTTGGCCCCGGCCTCCGCGATGTGATACCCGCTGATGCTGACCGAGTAGAAGTTGCGGACCTCGTTGTGAACGAAGTATTCCTGGATGTCACCCATCACCTTGAGACTGAATTCGGTGCTAAAAATACAGGTGTTCTGGCCCTGGTCTTCCTTGAGAATGTCGGCCTGTACGGTGCCGCGCACCTGCCGCAGCGTCTCGGCCCGCAGTTCGGCGCGCTCCTGCTCGGTAGGCTCACGGCCCTCGCGCTCGGCAAACTTGGTGGCGTCCTTTTCAATTGCCACATTCAGATACATCGCCAGGATGGTGGGGGCGGGGCCGTTGATGGTCATGCTGACCGAAGTGCTGGGATCGCTCAGATCAAAGCCGTCAAACAGCACCCGCATGTCGTCTAGGGTGGCGATGCTCACGCCGCTGGTGCCCACCTTGCCGTAGATGTCGGGGCGGAGGTCGGGGTCCTGGCCGTACAGCGTGACCGAATCGAAGGCGGTGCTCAGCCGCTTGGCCGGCATGCCTTCGGAAATCAGCCGGAAGCGGCGGTTGGTGCGGGCCGCGTCGCCCTCGCCCGCGAACATCCGGGTGGGGTCTTCGCCCTCGCGCTTGAACGGAAACACGCCCGCCGTAAAGGGGAAGCGGCCCGGCAGGTTTTCCGAGCGCAGGAAGCGCAGCAGGTCGCCGTGGTCCGACAGGCGCGGCAAGGCCACTTTGGGAATGTGCAGCCCGCTCAGGCTGACGGTGGTCAGCTCGGTGCGAATCTCGCGCCCGCGCACCTGGGTCACCATCTCGTCGCCCGCGTAGTTGTCCTGGGTCTGGGGCCAGCCGCCCAGCAACTCACGGCTCTCTGCACTCAGCCGCCCCTCGCGCTCGGCAATCTGAGAGCCGAGGTCCGCGCCGCTCAGCTCCTGGGCGTGGCGGAGGTCCTGTACCTCGCGGGCCAGGGTCGCCTGGGCCTCGGTATCGGCGTGGTAGCCGCGCACCGTCTCGGCGATCTCGGCCAGGTAGCGGGCGCGGCTGGCCGGGACAATCTCGTGGGTGCGGGTGCTGGCCTTGCCGTCCGGGCGGGTCAGCTTGCCTTCGGGCCAGCTGTGGCCGCGCTCCGCCAGCGCCTCCTTGACGCCGAAATAAAGCGCGGTCACACCATCATCGTTGAACAGGCTGGCCTGCGTGCCGTACACCGGCATGTCAGCGGGCATTCGGTCCCAGGCTTCGCGGTTGCGCTGCAACTGCTTGCCCACGTCCCGCACGGCGTCCTGCGCGCCCCGGCGGTCAAACTTGTTGATGGCGACCAGGTCGGCAAAGTCGAGCATGTCAATCTTTTCCAGCTGGCTGGCCGCGCCGAATTCCGGCGTCATCACATACAGGCTGAGGTCCACATGCGGCGTGATGGCCGCGTCGCCCTGCCCGATGCCCGACGTCTCCACGATAATCAGGTCAAAGCCAGCCACTTTGCAGGCCGCAATCACGTCCGGCAGCGCGGCGCTGATCTCGCTGCCCGCTTCACGGGTCGCCAGTGAGCGCATATAGACCTGCGGCGTGTCAATGGCGTTCATGCGGATGCGGTCACCCAGCAGCGCCCCACCCGAGCGGCGGCGCGACGGGTCAATAGAGATGACCGCCACCCGCTTGCTGTCATGCTGGTCCAGCCGAATGCGCGAAATCAGCTCGTCGGTCAGGCTGGACTTGCCCGCGCCCCCGGTGCCGGTGATGCCCAGCACGGGCGTGTGGATGCTGGCCGCCTGGGTCAGCAGATGCCCGCGCTCCTCGGCGGGCAGGGTGCCGTCTTCCAGCGCGGAGATAAAGCGGGCCAGTTCACGGACACCGCCCTGCTCCAGAGCCTCCAGCGGTGGGGTCGGCGGGCGCTGTGCAGCGGCGGCGCGGCGCATCACATCCTCAATCATGCCCACCAGGCCCAGGCGCTGGCCGTCTTCCGGCGAGTAGATGATCACGCCTGCCTCCTGCAACTCACGGATTTCTGCGGGCACAATCACGCCGCCGCCCCCGCCAAATACCTGAATGTGCTCCGCACCGCGCTCCTCCAGCAGCTGACGCATGTACCGGAAATACTCCACATGTCCGCCCTGATAGCTGCTGACGGCAATGCCGTGGGCGTCCTCCTGAATGGCCGTGTTCACGACTTCATCCACGCTGCGGTTGTGGGCCAGGTGAATCACTTCCGCGCCCTGGGCCTGCAAAATCCGCCGCATGATGTTGATGCTGGCGTCGTGTCCATCGAACAGGCTGGCCGCCGTTACAAAGCGCAGGCGGCCATGTGCGGGCCGGGGACTGGTGGAAGCAGGGTCGGGCTGGCGGTCAAGTGTGGTCATGTCATCTCCTTGTGGCCGGAAGGGAGAGAACCGCGCAAATACAGCGCTGCGGCGGCCAGCTTCCGGGAAAACTGAGTTGTGGGTTGTCTCAGAGGATACCCCAGCCGGCAGGAAGCCGAAGTAGCTCCTGGATTTTCTGCCCCTATGTCGGCAAATCGCGGCCCCAGTTTCAGCTGGGTACGCCCCTGACCGGCACATGGTTTTGCCGGGGAAGCAGTGCCCCCAGCGAGCAGAGCAGCACAAGGAGCACCCCAACGATGCGGTAGTCGTAATGCGATCCCTGCACTGGATACAGCGAGTAGGTCACGTTGATCATCGTGTGATAGATGACAGCACTGGGCACACCGCCATTGGTCCGGTCGTACAGCAGGGTCATCAAGACCCGGTGAGCCACCGTGCCAACCGCAGTCCAGAACATCAAGGCTGGACCATGCCCCATCATCAGGAAGGGAAGGGCATGCCACAACCACCACACTGCGCCCAGCAGCAACCCGGCCCCAAGGAGACCATAACGCTGCCGCAACGGCTCCAGGGCGTAGCCGGTCCAGCCCACTTCTTCTGCGGCGGCAGCCAGCACATACACGGCGATATAGAAAATCACTGCCGGCCAGATGGGTTCTGCAGGTGGTAAGGTCTGGCCCAGCTTACGCTGAAGCATGAAGGCAACCAACGTCACCAACGGCATGATCCGAATGCCACCAGAAGCCAGCCTTTGTGCTGTACGCGCTTTGCATCGAACGTGCGTGACAGAAGGCGGCGCACACCAGTCTGCCCTTCGCTGCGCCAGGTCAGCAGGCCCGCAGCAAAGAGCGGAGCCACGACCATCAGCGCACTGATCGGGAACTGAACTGGCATCCAACGCTTCAGCTCAGGGGCCAGCCAGCCCAGCAGATAAAACGGCACTGACAGCAGCGCCACCCACCCAAAAAACTGGAATGGACGGCGCTCTGGCGGAAGGCCAGCGACCACTCGCTTCACCGGAATCCCCCCCTTGGCATAGGGTCAGTCTAGGCCGAATGCACAGCAGCAAAAGCCCCCTCAGAAGCCTCAGCAGGCTCGAGAGGGGGACCGGGAAAATCGGCAGAGGCAGGCTTTTAATTCTCCCCTTCAGCCTGCTCCGGTTCCACCTGCGCTGCCGGCTTGCCCGCTTCCGGGCGCAGCAGTGGGAAAAGCAGCACGTCGCGAATAGAGTCGGAGTCGGTCAGCAGCATGGCCAGGCGGTCCATGCCCATGCCCATGCCCGCGGTGGGCGGCATGCCGTATTCCAGCGCCAGCAGGAAGTCCTCGTCCTGCTGGTGGGCTTCGTCATCGCCGGCCTCGCGGCGGGCCGTCTGCGCCTCAAAGCGGGCGCGCTGGTCCAGGGCGTCGTTCAGCTCGGAGTAGATGGGGGCCAGCTCAAAGCCGCCCACAAACAGGTCGGCCCGCTCGCTCAGGCCAGGGCGCTCCCGGTGCTTCTTAACCAGCGGGCTGATCACCAGCGGCATGTTGACCAGGAAGGTCGGGTCCTGCAACTCCGGCTCGATGTACTCGCCGCTCAGCTTGTCCAGCAGCTTGTAGGAGGGGACTTTCCGCAGTTCGGGGTGCCGCTCGTCGGCCCAGGCCCGCAGCTGCTCCAGGTCCAACGGGTCAAAATCCAGACCCGCTTTTTCCCGCAGCGCCGTCACAAAATCCAGGCGCTTGAAGGGCAGGCTGAAGTCCAAGTCGCGGCCCTGATAGGTGATTTTCTCGCTGCCGCCGGTCACTTCCTTGACTAGCCCGTTGAGCATCTGCTCCACCAGCGCCATCATGTCCTCGTAGTCGCCATACGCGAAGTAGGCTTCCAGCATGGTGAATTCGGGGTTGTGGGTGCGGTCAATGCCCTCGTTGCGGTAGTTGCGGCCAATCTCGTAGACCCGCTCGAAACCGCCCACCAGCAGCCGCTTGAGGTACAGCTCCAGGCTGATACGCAGGCTGAACTCATGGCCCAGCGCCTTGTGATGGGTGGTAAAAGGCGTGGCCTCAGTGCCGCCGGGCACCACCTGCAAGGTCGGGCCTTCCACTTCCATAAAGCCCTGACTGTCCAGAAAATTGCGAATGTAGCGAATCGCCTGACTGCGGGTACGGAAGGCGCTGCGGCGCTCCGGATTCACGATCAGGTCGAGGTAGCGGCGGCGGGCACGCAATTCTTCGTCCTGCAAGCCGCCCTTTTTGGTGGGGAGCGGGTGCAGGCTCTTGACCAGCGGTTGCCACTCGGTCACGTGCAGGGTCAGCTGCCCGGTCTTGGTCACGAAGGGATAGCCCCTGACACCGATGATGTCCCCTAAGTCAATCTTTTTGGTGGCGGCAAAGCTTTCCAGATCACTCTTGGAGAAAAAGACTTGCAGGCTACCCCACTCGTCTTGCAGCTCAGCAAAAGCGGCCTTGCCCATGTGACGCAGCAGGGTGATCCGCCCGGCCAGCGAGTAGCTTTCCTCCCGCCACTCCTGGCCCGGCTCCCACTTGCCTTCTGCGTTCTGGGCGGGGTGCGCGGCCAGCACGTCGCGGCTGTGGTGGCTCTGGTCGTAGCTGTAGGGATGTGATTCAAACCCCGCTTCCACCTGGGCGGCGAGGTTATTCAGGCGGCTGACCGTCTGCTCGTGGAGCTGGCTGTAGTCGGGGGCGCTGGATTCGGGGGTGCTGGTTTGTGGAGCGGGCTGCTGGCCTTCATCTGACATGGCTAGAAGTCTAAAGGATATGGCCGCCAGAAAAGGGCCAAGCAAAAAGGATTCAGGACAGAGGAAAGGGCAGAAGGCGGGGAAACTGGTTCCACACCTTCTGCCCTTTCCTCTGAGCGGCAGCCACCAGGGGCTAGCCTATCACTGCGCCGCACCCTACTTGCAAAAAAAGTTAGTAGCTGACGGCCTTCACTTTGTACTTGACCTGCTTGCCGCCTTCCAGATTCACCACGAAAGCCTCGCCTTCGCGCCGGCCCATCAGTTCGCGGCCCACTGGGCTGTCATCGCTGATGCGGGGGGTCTTGTCGCCTCCGCGCACGCTGGCTTCCGCCGCACTGACCACTTTGACAGTCATTTCCTTTTTGGCGGTTTCGTTGCTCAGGATGACGGTGGCTCCCAGGTTGACGGCTCCATCTTCGCTGGCACCTTCAATCACCGTGGCGCGGGCCAGGGTGTCTTCCAGCTCCTCAATGCGGGCTTCCACCTGGCGCTTTTCACGCTTGGCGTCTTCCAGGCCGGTGTCTTCGGAGTCGGTGGAGTTCTCCATCTGCTCCTGCACGATGCGGGTGGCCTCGGTCAGCCGCTCCTGTTCCTGGGCAAGCGCTTTTTCCAGTCGCTCGTAGCCTTCTTTGGTCAGCTTGATCTGCTTGGTGTTGGTCACGCGGTTTCTCCTTTTTTGCCGTGGGGCAAAGTCCTTCTCCGCCAGTGGAGTCAGCTCAGTTCTGGCACCTGCCCAGCGCAGTCTCTGGTCTAAGGGTGCAGGCTGGAGCCCGGACACGCACGAACGGGGGCAGAGATGGACAAGATGGGCTGCATTTTGTCACAGGCCCCGTCCTTTCACAATCTGGGCTGCGGGCGGTGTCCGGGCCAGTCTCAGTCTCTCAGCAGGTGGCGGCTGATCACCACGCGCTGGATTTCGTTGGTGCCCTCGTAAATCTGGTTCAGCTTAACGTCGCGCAGCAGCTTTTCTACTGGGTATTCGCCCACGTAGCCGTAGCCGCCGTGAATCTGAATGGCCTCATTGGCAGCGTCAAAAGCCATATCCGAGCAGTACGCTTTGGCGATGGCCGACTCGTAGCCGTGCGGCAGGCCCTGGTCCACCAGCCAAGCAGCCTTGAGATACATCAGGCGGCCCGTTTCAATGCCTACCGCCATGTCGGCCATCTTGAATTGCAGGGCCTGAAAGCTGGAAATGGGCTTGCCGAACGCCTCGCGCTCCTTGGAGTATTTGACCGACTCATCCAAAGCGCGGCGGGCGACCCCCACTGAACCAGCAGCCACGGGAATGCGGGTCTTGTCGAGCGTCTTCATAGCAATCTTGAAGCCGTCGCCCAGGCCGCCCAGCTGGTTCTCTTTGGGCACACGCACGTTTTCGAACACCAGCTCAGAGGTGAGCGAGGCGCGCTGGCCCATCTTGTGCTTGATCTTGTTGTACGAAAAGCCCGGCGCGTCCTTGGGCACCACCAACGCCACCGTTGCCTTGTGTCCGCCGCCACGCTCGGTGGTGGCAAAGACCACCGTGATTTCGGCTTCGCCCCCGTTGGAAATCCACATCTTGGTGCCGTTGATCACCCACTCGTCACCGTCCAGCACGGCGGTGGTGTGCATCCCAGCCGCATCGGAGCCGTTGTTGGGTTCCGACAGCGCAAAAGCAGCCAGGGCGGGCTTCTCGACCAGCGGGCCCAGGAAGCGCTTTTGCTGCTCCTCGGTGCCGCCCACCAGAATCGGCGTGATGCCCAGCTCGGACGCCATCAGGATGGTAAAGATGCCCATGCAGCCATACGCCAGCTCCTCACCAATCAGGCACTCGTCCACCATGCCCAGACCCAGGCCACCGGCATGCTCAGGCACAGTGACATTCAGCAGACCGACCTCATGGGCTTTTTCGACCACTTGCCAGGGCAGCTCCTCACGGCGGTCATATTCTTCGGCCACAGGCATGATTTCTTTGCGGGCAAAGTCACGCGCCAGCTGTTGCAGCTGCTTTTGTTCATCGGTCAGCGAAAAATCAATCATGGACACCTCTGCTGGAAGGGCGGGAAGCCAGGCCGGGCCAGCACCCCGGCAGGCCGGAACAACAACGAATCCGCCGGTCAAGGGCGGATAGATTTTGGACTGGGTCTAAAATACCCGAATTTCTGGTGCCCACAAGGTAGCACAGCGGCCAAAGTCGGGCGGCCCGGCCCACACCGCTGCCCCAGCATTTAGGCCAAGCGCCAAACCCCCGCTTTGAGGTGTGTGGCCCCCGGAAAATCGGCGCCTGGACCCAGCGGCTTCACTGGGCCAGCGGTGCGGCGTCCAGCCCCTTCCACCCCCTGCGCGACCTGCCGCCCGAAGGCCCGCTCGCTCAGGCCCGCATGATTGGTCATCGCCAGCAGTTGCCCGCCTGGGGCCAGCAAAGCTGCGGCTGCCTGTGCCAGTGCCGCGTAATCTTTTTCGGCGCGCCAGGTCTGCCGCCCGCGCCTTGCAAAGCTGGGCGGGTCCAGAATCAGCAGGTCAAAGCGGTCACCGCGTCGGTGCAGCCGCCGCAGCCAATCGAACACGTCGCCGTAGAGAAAGTCCCCGTCCGGGGCATCCAGGCCGCTCAGGGCGTAGTTCTCCTGTCCCCAGGCCAGCACCCGGCGCGACAGGTCCACGTTCTTGACACTGAGTGCCCCTCCCAGAGCCGCGCTCAGGCCAAAGCCGCAGGTATAGGCGAAGGTGTTCAGCACCCGCAGGCCCGCCGCATGTGCCTGCACCCACTCACGCATGGGCCGGGCATCCGCAAACAGGCCCACACTGAGGTCCCCCCCAGGCCGAAACAGAAACGGCACGCCGCGCTCGGTGGCGGTCAGCTGCGGCACTGGCTGGCCCCATACTGGCTCCTGCGGGGCCAGCCAGTCGCGCTCGGTATTGGCCCGGTGACTGGCCACTTCAGGTCGGCGCTTGAGATAGAGCGTCTCTAGCCTCAAAGCGTCCAGCGGAGGGCGCACCGCCTCTAGCAGCGCCGCTTCCTGCGCCGCGCTCAGCTCGCGGTACAGGCTGAGTACGCCTACCGCGCCGATTCGGTCCAGGCTACACAGCCCGCCGGTCTCGGTGGTATGCAGCAAGCGGTAAAAGGTCGTGTCCTGGGCGGCCACCCCGGCCCGCACAGCAGCGGCGCGGTGGAGCCTGGCAGCCCAGTCGGTGTGCGGCGAAGTCATGGGCTCAATCTTACCTGGCCCCCTCTCCAGCCAGGCCCAACAAAAACCCCCGCCATCCGGCGGGGAGCTACGGCTTCCGTCTACAGCTGACGGCCTGGCCGCTGGTTTAGGGTCGCCCACCCAGCAGATACCAGACCAGCGCCGTCGCCAGCCCGGTTATCACCCAGAACCGCTGCGTTACCTGGGTCTCAGGCCAGCCGCTCAGCTCAAAATGATGCTGAATAGGCGACATCTTGAAGACGCGGGTGCCACGGGTCTTGAACGAAATCACCTGAATCACCACGCTCAGCACGGCAGCTACCGGAATGATGGCCGCAATCGGCAGCAGCCAGACATCGCCGTAGAGGATGTACGCCCCCGCCGCAATCGCCCCGATGGCGTGCGAGCCCATGTCGCCCATAAACACTTTGGCAGGATGCACGTTGAACCACAGGAACCCCAGCAAGGCAGCGACCAGCAACGCACTGACCGGCGACACGGCCACAAAAGGCAGCAGCACAATGATGGCGACCCCGGCCAGCAGGCCGTCCAGCCCATCGGTAAAGTTGAAGGCGTTGACTGCCCCGACCATCACGAAGGTGTACAGCAGCACGTCTCCTATCAGCCCCAGCGAAGGCACCAGCTCATGGCTGGCATAGGGAGCCGCCAGATAGGAAAAAATCAGGGCCATCAGGATTTGCAGTGGGAACTTCTCGCGGGCCAGCAGCTCTTTTTTTCCGCTGCCCTTCATGCGCGACTGAATCTTGAACCAATCGTCCAGACCGCCTATCAGGCCCATACCCAGGGCAGCCAGCACCAGCAGGGCTTCACGCATGTCACCGCCCTGGCCGGTCAGGAACAGCACCAGCCACACCAGCAGCGTGACCAGCGTAAAGACCACGCCGCCAGCGGTGGGCGTCCCTTCCTTGGCTAGGTGACTCTGGGGACCGTCGGCACGAATCGGCTGACCCCAGCCGCGCTTTTTGGACTGCTGAATAAACAGCCCAGTCAGGAACCAAGACAGCAGGGCGGCAATCAGCATAGGTACTCCTGCGGGGTGCAGCCGGGAACTGGACAGAGTGAATCCAACATTGCTCTCTATTGTAATGGACTGGGACGAATGCCCGCTTCGGCCAGGGCCAAGCCTTGAGGGCTCCTCTGTCTGGCCCACGTCACCGCACCAAGAGCCCATCTTTTCCATAAACTAGACGCGCTAGACGGGTTCGGCAGACAGGCGGCCCATCAGTTCGCGGGCCAGCAGTGGCCCCAGCAGGTAGCCCTTACTGCCCAGACCGCTCAGTTCCCACTCGCTGGGGGCCACCGGCCCGGCACGCAGTCCACTCAGGCGGGTGCCGCTCCAACGGCCCGTCACGTCCAGCCCGGCCAGGGGCCGCAGCCGCTGCCCCTTGTCCAGCAGCCAGTCCAGCGACGAAAGCGGGAACTGCGGGGGCTGCCATTCAGCCGCAGGGCGCTCGAAGGTGGCCCCCAGCACGCCACCCTGCGCCGCCGGGGCCAGGTAAGCCCCAAAGCTGAGCGGGCGCGGCCCCGGCGACCCGGCCAGAGTCAGCAGCGTGCCTGCGCGGTGACTCTGGCTGGCCGCTCCCT
Source organism: Deinococcus piscis (assembly GCF_014653275.1). Lineage (GTDB taxonomy): Bacteria > Deinococcota > Deinococci > Deinococcales > Deinococcaceae > Deinococcus > Deinococcus piscis. The sequence goes on along the minus strand of NZ_BNAL01000005.1, from coordinate 38,084 downwards.
GCCCCTGCGTCCGCTGCCCAGCCCCCAAACTGCCCCCGCACCACACCACCCGGTCAGCGAACAGCGCCCGGCCACCCACCAGCTGGGCACCTTCGCGACTGACCTGCTGCACTTCAGCAGCCACCAGAGCGGCACCAGAAGCAGCCAGCAGCCCCCGGCACAGAGCAGCGCCATCTAGCCAGCCACCCTGCGGCAGATACAGCGCCGCATGCCAACCGGGCCTCAGTTCTCTGGCCTGCTCGGGCGTCCACCACTCATGCGGCAGGTCACCCAGATGGCGCTGAAAGCGGGACTGGACAGCAGCGTCAGGGACTGGCCGCAGCACCCCAGTTTGACCGTGCGGAATGTCGTGCCCCTGCGCCGTCAGGCCCTGTACCAGCGCCCAGGTCAGGGCCAGGCCTTCGGAGGCGCGGGGCGGCACCTTGCCGGATTGCCCACGCACCGGATTGAGGAGCGCCGAAGGAACGTGGCTCGCCGTGGCCCGTCCTGCGTCTACCACCGTGACCTGCCAGCCCGCCTGCGCCGCCCAGTAGGCCACCGAAGCGCCAGCGATCCCGCCGCCTACCACCAGCAGGTGGCCCATCACGGCCTGTCCACAGGCTTCTCTGCCCGCAGGAATTCACGTTTTCCGGGCGGACCGGGACGTTTTTCCACGTCAAGCCCAGCTGCCACCAGGGCGCGGCGTACCCGTCCAGCCGCCGAATAGGTTGCCAGCACACCCCCTGGGGCCAACGCCCCGGCAACCCGCAGCAGAAACTCATCCGACCACAGTTCAGGGTTGGCTTCCGGGGAAAATCCGTCCAGATAGACGGTAGTGGCCCAGCCTTGTGGCAGCTCGGCGCTCAGCACGTCTAGGCAGCGGACCCGCAAGCGCTGTTCCTGCACCCCGATGGTCAGCTCTCCGCCCACCGGCGGGGGCCAGGCCAGCATCAGTTCCTGCCAGACAGGGTGATTGGCTCCGGCTCCATTGCCACTCGCGCCGCCTGAAAGCTGCACCAGCACTTCGGCAGGCACCGGGTCGTACTCGTAGGCCAGGTAGTCCAGGGGACGCCTGTCACACACGACCAGGGTGCTCCGCAGGTTCTGGCCCACCCCAAATCCAATCTCCAGCACGCGTGCACGTCGCTGAACTGCCACGCCTGTGCCTCCAACAAACACGTGCCGCGCCTGGGTTTCAGCGCCATGCGCCGAGCCGTAAGTCTGCCCGAAGCGGTGACTGCGCAGCGTCAGTGAACCGTCGGCTGTGGGCTGCAAGTCGGCAGTGCCCAGCTCGTGGGCCATAGGCCGCTCAGAAGACATGGGGCCATGATAGGCGGCAGACGGGACGCCTACAACAAAAGGCTCCGCAGGCAGGGCCTGGGAGCCTGTAGGGCAAACGCCAACTTAGCGCAGTCCGCCTTCCAGTTCGCTGCGGTTGGCCACCAGATTCTGGGGGTCTTCAATGTCCAGCACTTCACGGCGCAGCGTCACGGTCTGCTGCACCGCTTCAGATACAGCACGCTTCTCAAAGGACACTTCACTGAGAGGCACCAGCTCCTTTTGGATGCTTGCCCGCTCCGTGGTCAGCTCAACTTGATAGGTTTGGCCCGGTTGCAATTCCTGATCGCCCATGCGCACGCGGCCAGCGCCCTCATTCACCACGATCTCCAGGTATTCCGAACGCAGGGTCACCGGCACCATCTCCTCGCGCTCGGTCACCACCTTGCGGACGGTGACTACGCCACGCGACTCACGGACCACGTCCACGCGGGCACGCTCCTCATACAGCACCAGTCGGTCACTCTGACCAGCCAGCAGCCCTGCCGCTTCAGTGCGCAGGTCACGCTCTATATCCAGAGTGCCCTGGTCCCCTACCGCCTCCAGATGCCGTTCACCGGGTTTTAGATTGTCGGTCATGTCTTCTCCTTCCTGAATCGAATTCGAACCGAGTCCGAATCAAGCGACGAAAAAAGGCGGGTTAGACCCGCCCTTTCTCGGCTGAAATTGCTTAAGAACGGTGCTTAGGAACGGCGGTCCAGATCGCTGTCAACATCGATCTGGCCGTCGCGGTTCACGTCCAGCACTTCGCGGCCCACGGTCTCGGTCACGGTCTGGGTTTCGGTCACGGCACGCTTGCCGATTTCGATTTCTTCGGTGACGAAGGTTTCCTTGCCAATGTTGGCGCGCTCGGCTTCCAGGTCCACTTGCATGGTCTGGTGGCCTTCACCCAGGCGGGCGTCAACGGCGCGGCCATCGGCCACTTCGTGACGGGTGATCACCACTTCTTCACGCTGTAGGGGAACTTCAACTTGCTCCTGACGGGTTTCCACGTGCTTGCCGATGCTGACGGTGCCAGCCTTGAAGCGCTCTTTGTTGACAGTCAGGCGCTCTTCGAGCAGTTGCAGACGGTCAGGGGTGGCGTAAGCCTGCTGACGGTACTGGGCTTCGTCCATGTTGCCGCGCAGCACGCGCTCGTCCTGCACGAACTGGTCTTCGGTGTAGGTTTCGCCGTAGCGGTACTCCTGCATGCTGCCCACTTGGTCTTTGGTCAGGCTGTCGAAGTACACGCCACTGTCGTCGATGCGGGCGTGGCCCACGGGCACCAGCACTTCCTTGCTGCTGAACCAGCCGCCAGCGTCCACGATCAGGAAACGGATACCGCCGGTGTTGGCCACGACCAGCGCATCACGCACGCTGCCGATCTTCTCGCCGCCGGCGCCGTAAGCGGTAGCGCCGATGGGGTTGAAGACATCGCTGTCGTTGAAGAAAGTCATTTGCTCATCGCGGCTCAGGTCGGACAAACGCACCAGCTGGTCATTAATCATAGTCATAAGAAGTACCTCCAGATACTTGAAGTCGTGACGGGAAAACTCGCGGGCAAGTGTGATTCCCGCTCCGTTACGCTGAGTAGTCTGCCTCACCTGCCTGGGAGCTTGTTGAGTGAAAACTGTAGATTTATTCAAGGGCGGGTTTACAGAACCTGTATTTATGAATTTGCCTTTAGGCACACTGAAATCCCGCATAGCGCACACACACCTAATCACAGGTCGCGGGCACTCACTGGAGCGGACCACTTGCTCCGTCCAGCACAGTCCAGTGCTCCGCCTCCGAGGCTTCCAGTTGCTGGGTCATCCGCACATCTTGCAAGAGATGCAGGCGTAAGGCTTCCGGGAGCCAGGGCAGACAACCGGGCCGCAGCCGCGCTGGATCAGCCCATTGCACGGCGTCGGTCTTGTCGAGGGGGTGGACTCCTTTGCAGCCTATCCGCGCAGACAGCCGGGCATGAAAGAAGAAGGATGCTCCCCGAACACGCGAATCATCCTCCTCTGATACTCAGTTGAAGAAGCAGGTGCCCAAACCTCGAAGCTCCGTCGGCTCCAGCTTCAGGCCGACTTCCTCCAGCACTTCGCGGGCAGCCACGTCGCGCGGGTCTTCACCTGGCTGCATGGGTCCACCTGGGAGATTCCACAGTCCATCGGCCACGCGGGCACCGCAGCACCGAGCCGGCAGCACCAGCCCTGAGCGTCCTGCACAGTGGTGCAAACAAGCAGCAGAGGCGAAGTCATGGCGCACCGTAGCGCGTGTCCAACTCTCAGGACCGGACTTGGTCAAGTGCCGTAGCTCAGGAACCGGTTTGCTATGCTCATGCGGAACGTCGCAGGGGTGCCTGCCTGGTCCGCACAGAGGCCGGCAGGCTGAGAGACACCCTTTGAACCTGAACTGGGTCGTGCCAGCGGAGGAAGCGATGCGGCCACCGGCCCAGGCCCTACCCGCACTGCTCCTGCGCTACAGACCGGAGGAGCATGCCACATGAATCTAAACTCTGCCCTGAAGCCCGCTTTGACCCTGACCGCACTCCTGAGCCTGAGCGCCTGCACTGCGCCCAAACCGCAGACGGAGACTCAGCCACAGAATCAGCAGGCACAGAGCGGGCAGGCCTCAGCCGCACAAGTAAGCAGTGCGGCGGGGACGGCTAGCGCCAGCTCAGCCACACCCGCCAGCAACACCGACAAAATCGGCGGCACCCTGAAAGTCATCACGCACGATTCCTTTGCGCTGAGTGAGGGACTGCTGGAAGGATTCGAGAAGACCACCGGGGTCAACGTCGAACTGATCAAAGCTGGGGACGCTGGGCAGATGCTGAGCCGCCTGATTCTGACCAAGCAAGCTCCGCTGGCCGACGTGGTCTATGGCCTGGACAATTCCATGCTGCCCCGTGCCCGCGCCGAAGACCTGCTGCTGCCCTACCGCAGCCCCGCCCTGAGCGGCGTACCGGCAGACTACCGCCTGGATGAAAGTGGCCTGCTCAACACCGTGGACTACGGCGTGGTCGCCCTGAACTATGACCGCGCAGCCTGGGCCAAGACCGGCCTGCCACTGCCCCAAACCCTGGACGAACTGAAGGGCAAAGACTATGCCAGCCGCCTGGTGGTGCCCTCACCGGCCACGTCCTCGCCGGGGCTGGCTTTCCTGCTGGCCACCGTAAACGAGCTGGGCGAGCAGGGGGCCTGGGCCTGGTGGAACGAAGCCGAGCAAAACGGCATGAAAATCGTGGGCGGCTGGAGTGACGCTTACAACACCGAATTTACGCGCTCAGGCGGACAGTATCCGCTGGTGCTGAGCTACGGCTCCAGCCCCGCCGCCGAGGTGTTCTACGCCGAGGGCTACGACCCCGCCAAACTGCCCAGCGAAGCGCCGACGGGCAACCTCTTTATTCCGGGAACGTCTTACTTGCAACTTGAGGGCGTGGGCATCCTGAAAAGCACTGGCAACGAAGCTGCCGCGCGGGCCTTTTTGGACTGGATGCTGAGCCCCGAGGTGCAGCGGGATATTCCCACCAACATGTGGGTGTACCCCGCCGCTGCAGAGACGCCGCTAGACCCGGTCTTTGCCCTGGCCGAAACCACCGAGCTGGCACCCGTTGGGGCTGAGCTGACGGAGAACCCGCAGGCACTGATAGATGCCTGGGTGGAGAACGTTCAGCGGAAGTGAGGCGAACTGCTCCCGCCGGCTGGCTGGTCGCCCTGCCTTCACTCGCCTTTCTGGCGCTGCTGCTGGCCCTGCCGCTGGGGCGTACCCTGCTGGCCGGCGGCATTCAGCTGGACGTGTGGACGCAGCCCTACTTTCAGGGGCGGCTGGCCTGGACGTTGACCCAGGCTGGGCTGACCGCTGCGCTGGCTGCTGCGCTGGGCGTGCCGCTCGCCTATCTGCTGTCACGTTACCGGCTGCCTGGGGGTCAACTTCTGCTGCGGCTGTTGCTACTGCCCTTCGTGACGCCAGTCCTGGTGGCGGTGCTGGGCCTCAATGCCCTGCTGGGACCGCAAGGCTGGCTGAATGGGGCACTCCCCTTTCAAGTCAGTGATGGGCCACTGCTGATTCTGCTGGGCAACCTCTTTTTCAATCTGCCGGTAATGATTCGGCTCAGCCACGGCGGCTTTTCGCGGGTCTCACCTTCGCTGCTGGGAGCGGCCCGCACGCTGGGGGCCTCCGGCTGGCGCTCGGCGCTGAGCGTGGGCCTGCCGCTGGCGCTGCCAGGCATTGCAGCCGGAACCATTTTGACCTTCCTCTACTCGGCGCTCAGCTTCGGGCTACCGCTGATCCTGGGTGGGGCGCGGTACGCCACACTAGAAGTGGAAATCTATACCCTGACTGCCTACCAGCTGCGGCTGGGCGAGGCCAGCGCCCTGATTGTGGGCCAGTTGGCGCTGACACTGGCCGCGACCTGGGTGTATGTGAACCTGACCGGACGCGGGCAGGGCACCCCGGCCTACACGCTGCCACGTGCGGCTGGGGCACCGCTCTGGCTGGGCCTGGGCCTGATGGCGCTGGTCCTGACACTGTGTTTCGCGCCGCTGCTGGCCGTGGTGGCCCGCAGTGTGCTGGGCGCAGCGGGGCCGACCCTGAGCTACTGGCAAGCGGTTGTCAGTGACCCGCAGACCGGGCGCGAGCTGGGCAACACCCTGCGCTTTGGGCTATGGGCGCTGGCCGGGGCCACGCTGCTGGGTGGGCTGCACGCGCTGGGCGCTTATCTGGCCCGCTCACGGCTGCTGGACCTGCTGTCCATGCTGCCGCTGATGGTCTCGCCAGTGTCATTGGCGGTGGGCTACCTGCTGGCCTATCCGCGCCAGGCCGCGACCCTGCCCATGCTGGTGGCGGCCTATGTGCTGCTGGCCTACCCACTGGTCACACGCTCGCTGCTGCCAGCGCTGCGGGCACTGCCACCGCACACGCTAGAAGCCGCCCGCACCCTGGGGGCCAGTGGGGTACAGAGCTGGCGCACGGTCACACTGCCGCTGACCCTGCCTGCCCTGCGCGGCGGCATGGCCCTGTCACTGGCAACGGTGCTGGGCGAGTTCGGGGCCACGCTGGTCCTGACCCGCCCGGAATGGGCCACCCTCAGTGTGGGACTGTACGAGCGCCTGGGCCGCCCCGGCGAACGCAACCTGGGCGAAGCCTGCGCCCTGGCGACCATCCTGCTGGCCCTGGCCCTGCTGAGCTTCTGGCTGCTGGACGGCGGCGAGGGCGAAGTGACGTAAATCCGGTTAGTCCCGCAGCAGCTCCTCAGTCTGCACCACCCGGGCAAACTCACCGTGCAGGCTGGCGAGGTGGGCCTGGTGCAAGGTTTCGGCGTCAAAAGCTCGGCCCTGAGCATCCACCTTGCCAAACGTCGCCGTAGCGTCGCCCACCAGCCAGGTCTGGAAGCCCAGGTTGCCCGCCATGCGGGTGGTCGTGCTGACACAGTGGTCTGTGGTCAGGCCCGCAATAACCAGCCCCGTCAGGCCCTGGTCATGCAGGAGTTCTTCCAGGCCCGTGCCGATAAAGGCACTATTGACCGATTTGGTCAGGACTGTCTCCCCCGGCAGAGGCTGCACCGCCGCCTGAAACGCTGCGCCCGCACTGCCCTTTTTCAGCGGCGAATCGGGCTCATTCGACAGGTGCTGAATATGAATGACCGGCCAGCCCCGCTCGCGCCAGCGGGCCAGCAGCCGCGCCGCCTGAGCTTCGGCCTGGGGGTTGTTGCGCTGGCCCCACTGCACAGAGCGGAAACCCTCCTGAATATCCACGAGGAGCAGGGCCGTGTGCTGGTCAGGCTGAAGAGTCATGGGTCACAATAGACGGGAGATGTCCAGTCCCACAACTGCTCCAACCGCCCTCAGCATTCAGCGACTCAGCAAGCACTATGGGCGGACGGTGGCCGTACAGGATTTCAGCCTGGACGTGGCCGCTGGCGAGACTCTGGCGCTGCTGGGACCGAGCGGCTGCGGCAAAAGCACCGTGCTGCGCTGCGTGGCGGGCCTGGAACGCCCAGACAGCGGTCAGATCATGATGGAGGGCCGGGAAATGACGGGCCTGCCCCCCGAAGCGCGGGATATAGGCATGGTGTTTCAGGACTATGCGCTGTTTCCGCACCTCAGTGTGCTGGGCAACGTGGCCTACGGTCCCCGGATGCGCCGCGCCCCCCGCGCCGAGGCCGAGCGCCGCGCCCGTGAAGCGCTGGCCCTAGTGGACCTGTCGGGGCTGGAACATCGCCGCCCCGATCAGCTGAGCGGCGGGCAACAGCAGCGAGTGGCCCTGGCCCGTGCCCTGGCCACCGGCAGCGGGCTACTGCTGCTGGACGAGCCGCTGAGCAACCTAGACGAAAAACTGCGCCACGAATTGCGCGGCGAGTTGAAATCGCTGCTGGCCCAGACCCGCTCAGCCGCGCTGCTGGTCACCCACGACCAGCGCGAAGCCCTGGCGGTGGCTGGGCGTGTGGGGGTGATGCGGGCCGGACAGCTTGTGCAGGTGGGCCCCGGGCCAGACCTGTTTGCCCGGCCTGCAACGGCCTGGGTGGCGGCTTTTCTGGGACATGCCAACATCTTCAAAGGACCGAATGGAACCGCACGGGTGGTGCCCGAACAGGCGGTGCGCCTGGGTGCAGGCGACTCCTACCACATCACCGCACAGGTCCTGACTGACAGCGGCAGCGAGGTGACGGTAGATCATCCGCTGGGACCACTGCGGCTGCACCTCAGCCCGCGTGAACATGGCCTGATAAAAGGTGGGCAGCTCTCGGTGCAGGTGGATGAAGCGGGTGTGCTGCAAGTGCCGGATGACCGGGGACCGGTAGAAGCCCAATCACGGGCAGGCCGATGACGGGCAGCCCTGACCCCAAGACCGCCTTCATCCTGGTGGCAGGCCGCCTGACCCTGCCCGCTGACCTGAGCTGGCTGCCCACACCCGACCTGGTGGTGGCCGCCGATGGAGGAGCCCGGCACGCCCTGGCCCTGGGCCTCCAAGTAGACCGCTGGGTGGGTGACTTCGACTCTTCCAGTGGTACTGAGCTGGACGCGCCGCGTGAGGTTCATCCGGCGGCCAAGGATCAGACCGACGGCGAGCTGGCGGCAGCCCTGGCGCTGGCAGCAGGCTGCACCCGGCTGGTCTTTGTGGGGGCGTTTGGGGGGCGCTTTGATCACACGGCGGCGCTGTTGCTGGGAGCGCTGCGACTGGCCGAAGAAGGGATGGACATCTGGCTGACCAGCGGCAACGAACACGCCCGCCCACTCATTGCGGGCCAAGACCTGAGCCTGAAGCTGGTTCCACACACTGTCCTCAGCGTGGTGGCGGTCAGTGAACTGCGCGGGCTGACCCTGCTCGGCGTGCGCTGGCCGCTGGACTGCGCCGACATTCCCCTTGGCAGCGGCTGGACGCTGAGTAATGAGGCAGCGGGCAACGAGGCGGCAAGCGGCGAAGTACAAGCCCGCTTGGATCAGGGCCGGGCGCTGCTCGTGTGGCACTCCCCAGACGCCGCCACTCGGCGCAGAGGCTGACCTTCTGCGGCGTTTCTCAGTCCGCGGCCCGGTGCCCGCCTGCCAGTCAGCTCCCTCACCTATGTCGAATACTTCAGGGTTTGGCGGGCGTCAGCCTGTCAGAGTAAAGGTGCCCCCCGAGCATGTTTGCCACGCTGCCCCTTTTGCTGCCTTTCCGCCCCTGGAGGTTGTATGACCGTTTCCGCTGCTTCAGCTCAGCCCAGCCCGACCCTGACCCCAGCGCAACTCAGCCGCAACGCCTGGATTGGTGTCCTGCTGGGCATCGGCCTGGTGGCCGCCATCGACGAGATTGGACTGCACCAGCTGCTCGCCTGGCACCACTTCTATGACAAATCGACCCCCAAGGTGGGCCTGTTCAGCGACGGCGTTTTTCACGCTGCGCAGATGATTGCCCTGATCGCAGGGGCCTTTATGACGGCAGACATGCTGCAAGCCCGCGCCTTTTCGGGCCGGATGCTGGCGGCTGGTGTCGTGACCGGCATGGGAGCTTTTCAACTTTGGGACGGCACCATCAACCACAAGGTGCTGGCAATCCACCAGATTCGCTACGGCGTGGAGATTCTGCCCTATGACCTGACCTGGAACGTGGTGGCCCTGGCCCTGCTGCTGACCGGCGTGACGCTGTGGCGGCGCGGCCTGGCTGACCCGGCGGCGCACCAACCGCAGTGATGGGGGCTGGGCACACCAGTCACGGCGTAGGGTCTGGCCCTGGCCTGCCCGACCCCAGCCTGGCCCCGCTTTACCTGCTGGTCTTTATTGGCGGCGTGGTCTACGCGGCCCTGCTCTGGCGGCAGCGGCAGCTGGGACGCGAGTGGCCGCTGGGCCGCAGCCTGATGTTCGCGCTGGGCATTCTCCTCGTGGCTTATGGCCTCAGCCCCGCCCTGATGGCTGCCGGGCACGCCGACCTGCGCGTCCACATGACGCAGCACATGCTGCTGGGCATGTTCGCGCCGCTGGCCCTGGTGCTAGGACAGCCGCTCACCCTGCTGCTGCGGAGCCTGCCGGTGTCAGCAGCCCGCCGACTGACCGGACTGCTGCACGCTGCGCCACTGCGCTGGCTGATGCATCCGCTGGTAGCCCTTACGCTGAATGTGGGCGGGATGTACCTGCTGTACCTCACCCCGCTGTACGCCGCCATGCTGGAGAGCGGGTGGCTGCACCTGCTGGCGCACTTCCACATCATCGCTGCCGGGTTTCTGTACAGCTCTGTGGTCGCCGGGGTAGACCCATCGCCGCTGCGGGCACCTTTTGCCTGGCGGCTGGGCACGCTGCTGGCAGGAGCTGCGCTGCATGCCGTGCTGGGCAAGCTGATGTTCGCGGGGCTGTACCCACGCGGGACTGGGCAAGCGCCCGAAGTGATTGAAGCGGCGGCGCGGCGAATGTATTACTGGGGCGACCTGGCCGAAGCGCTGCTGGCCTGCATGCTGTTCTGGAGCTGGCTGAAGGCCCGCGACCGTGAGCGGATCAAAGCGCAGAGGCAGGCAGCGGCGGCGCTCTAGCTTTCAGCTCACTCCTCCCCCCTATGCTGGGGCCATGCAGGAGACTCTCTTATGATCCGTCAACTGGGGTGCAGCGCCCTGGGCTGCTTCGGTTCTATTGCCGTCACCCTCATCGCGCTGGGCGTGGGCTGGTTCGGATTTGTGCAGCCCGCCATCGGGAATCTGACCGGCCAGCTGGACACCACCCTGAACGGCAGCCCGAGTGCGCCGCAGCCCCGCGCTGGCAGCGCCGAGGACCTTCAGGCTCCGCTCACCCGCGCCGAGCTGGAAAAGTTTGTGCGGATTCGCCGTGAAGTCAGGGCGAGCATGGGCGGCACGTTCCCGCAGCTTCAGCAGATTTACGCGGACATTCAGGCCGGTGAGCCGGTGAACGCCTGGACCGCCGTGCAGGCCGTGCGCGCCCTGGGCACTTCGGTGGCCGACGCCCGCGCCGCGCTGGAACGGGGCCTGGTGGCCGAGAACCTCAGCCGCGAGCGCTACGCCTTTGTCCGGCAAAAGGTGAACCTGGCGCTGGGCCTGCCGCAGGTGGACCTGGCCGGCGTGCTGGGTGAACTGGCACGCTCACAGGGCAGTGGCTCGCTGCCGGACCTGAGCAGCAAAGTCACGGTGGCGACGCCAGAAGAGCGGGCGATGGTGGAGAAGTTTAGCCGTGAACTACAGGTGACGGCTCCGCTGGGCGTGCTGGGGCTGTAGAAGTTCACCAAGCACTCCACCTCCACAGAACCCGTCGTTCTCTCCAAAGGCCGAAGAGAAATGGAAGTGGAAATCAATCCTTTCCTCTTCGGTCCTGAAGGAGAAGAAGTTGATCTGACCGACATCACCTATTTCAGCAGCAACGGTGATTGTGGATATGACCCAACCTGACAACTTTAGGCTTAACAAAAGGGTTCATTTCGATATTTCGTGACAGGTGTCGGGACTACTCCAAGCGGTCACCACCCGATTCGCGCGAAATCGAACACTAGACGAGAGTGGCCGTACCGCACAACATTTTTCGATTTCCAGCGGCACAGGCACTCCGTAATCACGGCACGCTGACCCGACAATTTCGTATGATGTCTGTCATGCGAGAGTACAAAGGAACCCAGCGGGCGGCAGAAAAGCAGGCGGCCCGCGAACGGATTGTCGAAGCGGCCGCCCGCGCCATTCGGCGCAGTGGGTACGGCGGCCCCAGCGTGTCCGAAATCATGAAGGAAGCCGGACTCACCCACGGCACCTTCTACGCCCATTTCCCGTCCAGGGAAGCCCTGCTGGCCGCCGCCGCCGACCGTGCGGGGACAGAAACGGTGGCCTGGTCTAGTCGCGTAGCCGCTTCCGTACCGCCCCAGCAGGCCGCCGCCGCCATGATTCAGAGCTACTTATCTGGCGAGCATCTGAAAGACATCGAACACGGTTGTCCTATCGCCGCTCTGGGGTCAGAAATGCCCCGTCAGGCTCCAGAAGTCCGGCAAGCCGCGACGGCCAGGATCAGGGAGATGATTGAAGTTGTGGCCCACCAGATGCCTGAGCGGACTCAAGCGGAGGCGCGGCAAAAAGCTCTGTCCACCGTCAGCGCGATGGTCGGGTCACTCATCCTGGCGAGGGCAGTTAATGACCCAGCACTTTGCGAGGAAATCCGCGAAGCCGCGCTGGAGGCGTTTACACCAAAGATAAAGTAGTACATATCACCTTTTATTTCGTATGATACTCATAATATAAAATAGCAAAGAGAGGAGATATTGGTAAGCAGGCCACTCCTCCTGCCCAGGAGAACCCCTACTACCATGACCAATCCCCTCCCCATCAACACTTCTTACGCCCTAGCGCCGACCAAGACCCTCAGCGCAGGGGGCGTTGCCTACACTTACCGTGAACTGGGGCCACGGGGCGGCCTTCCCGTCGTCTTTTTTGTCCATCTGGCGGCCACGCTGGACAACTGGGATCCGCGCATTGTCGACGCGATTGCCCGAACTCGCCACGTCATCACCTTCAATCAGCGTGGGGTCGGCTCAGCCAGTGGCGAAGTGCCGGGCAGCATCGAGGCGATGGCCGACGACGCTTACACCTTCATCCAGGCCCTCGGCTTTGAAAAAGTCGACCTTTTCACCTTTTCCATGGGCGGATTCATTGCCCAGGACTTGGTGGTCAAGCACCCCGAGCTGGTGCGGAAGATGGTGCTGACGGGCACGGGGCCACGCGGCGGACGGGACATTGACAAGGTAGTGATGACAACCTACTGGGACATGCTGCGGGCTGGCGCAGGGCGCTGCGACCCGAAGGAATACCTGTTTTTCAATCGTGACGCGGTTGGCCGGGCAGCGGGCCGGGCCTTCATTGGGCGGCTTCAGGAGCGTCAGACTGACCGCGACAAGGCCATGAGTGTCAAAGGGTTCCAAACCCAGCTGAAGGCGATTCAGAGGTACGGACGTTCAGCCCCCGCCGACCTGTCCAAACTCACTCAACCCACCCTGATTGCCAATGGCGACCATGACCGGATGGTGCCCACGGCGCTTTCGCATGACCTCCACCGGCGCATCCGGGGCAGTGAACTCATCATTTACCCCAATTCAGGACACGGCGGCATCTTCCAGTATCACGCGGAGTTTGCCCCCATCGCCGCCGAGTTTCTGGGGCGCTGAGATGAAGAAAAGAACCTTTCTATTCGGCATCGCCGGACTCGCATGGGCCACCCGCCAGCGCTTCACTCTCCGCACCGACACCACCATCGCCGCTTCCCATGAAGAAGTGTGGGCTGTGCTGACCGACACCGCCAGCTATCCCGGGTGGAATCCACTCATCACCGAATTGACGGGCCCATTGCGTCCCGGCGAGCCAATCCGCTTTGTGCTTCAGCCCTCGGCAGGGCAAAGCATCCGGCTCAGGGCCAACGTGATGCAAGCCGAGCCGGGGTTTGAACTGCGCTGGCAGGGCGGCCTGCCCTTACCGGGACTGCTCGACATCGACCATTTTTTCCTGCTCAGCACGACGTACGGAGGCCAAACTGTGCTCCATCACGGCGAGGACTACAAGGGCGCACTCGCTCCCTTGCTGCGTCCCCTCTTGACCCGTCAACTGCTGCCCGCCTTCGAGACATTGAATCAGGCCATCAAGCGCCGCAGCGAACGCACGGCCAGCCCACACGCAGAGGAGCAAGCATGAACAAAGCGTTTTACATCAGCAAATACGGCGGCCCCGAGGTTATGGAGTGGGGCGAGTTCCCACCTGCGCCGCTCGGCCCCAAGGACGTTCGGATTCAGATTCACGCGGCCAGCGTCAACCCGCTGGACTGGCGTATTCGCAGTGGGGCGCTGAAGGTCATCCTGCCCTACACATTCCCGCTGATTCTGGGCAACGACTGCTCCGGCGTGGTCAGCGAGGTGGGCCGCGAGGTCACCCGCTTCAAGGTCGGAGACGCCGTGTATTCCCGCGTGCAGGATGACCGAATCGGCACGTTTGCACAGGAAATCGTGACGGCGGAAGCTGCCGTGGCCCACAAGCCGACCAATCTGACCCACGCTGAAGCCGCTTCCCTGCCGATGGTGCTGCTGACCGCCCATCAAGTCCTGACCGAAGCCGCACCGCTCAGGGCGGGTCAATCGGTGCTGATTCACGGTGGCGCTGGAGCGGTGGGCAGCATGGCGATTCAGGTGGCCCGTCACCTCGGCCTGCGGGTGGCGACCACCGTCAGCGGCAAGGACACCGACTTCGTGAAGGGTCTGGGAGCCGAAACCGTGGTGGATTACCGCACCCAGAAGTTCGAGGACGTGGTGCGCGGCATGGACGCGGTGCTGGACGGCATCGGCATGGAGAACCTGCTGCGGAGTTTCCAGACCGTCAACCCTGGGGCGACGGTGGTCTCTATCTCGGATGGGCCGGATGTACAAACGGCCAAATCACGGGGACTCAGCCCCTTGCTGTGGCCTGTGTTTATGGCACTGTCGGCCAAACCCAACGCCGCGGCCAGAAAAGCGCAGGCCCACTACCGCTACTGGTTCATGCACACCGATGGCGGGAGGCTGGAAAGCCTGACCCCCCTGCTGGAAAATGGCACGCTCAGGCCACACCTAGACCGCATTTTTCCGTTTGAGCAGACCGCGCAGGCCCTGGCTTATGCCGAATCCGGCAAGGCCAAGGGCAAAGTCGTCATCCAGATGCGGGACGAATAGAGAAACTTTTGAGAGTCACCCCTCAGCGCCAGCGAGCCGCGCATCCAGCCCGTACTGGTGCGGCACCCCCAGATGGTCGCGCAGGGTGGTGCCCTCGTAGTCGGTGTGAAACAGACCACGCTCCTGCAAAATCGGAATCACGCCGTCGACGAAGGCGTCTATACCATCCTCGAACACGTCGATAGACACCCAGAAGCCGTCCACCGCGCCTGCCTCGAACCATTCCTGCATGTGGTCGGCGGTCACTTCGGCGGGGCCGACGGGCGTGGGATGGTAGTCGATGACGCCGTGCGCCAAGATTTCCCGAATCGTCCAGCCTTCGCGGGCGACCTTGAGCGCCGTGGCGGAACGGGGGTCGCCCGGGTTGGCCCGCGCCATTTGCAATTCCTGCTCAGTCAATGGCTCTTCCAGGCGACTTTCAGAAAGCCGCAACCCCAGCATTTGCCCCAGGTAAGGGACGCGGGAGGGGAAGATGTCCTGGCCCAGTTGCAAGCGGCGGTCAATCGCCTCACGCTTGGTCGCGCCCAGGGCGGGCATCACGCCAGCGAAGAATTTGATTTCGTCGGGGTCGCGTCCCGCCGCCTGAGCAGCGCGGCGCAGCGCTGTCCGCTGGGCGCGGGCGTCGTCGATGCTGAAGGTCGCGCCGATGACGCCGCTGGCATACTGCCCCGCCACTTGCAGGCCGTAGTCTCCCCCGCCCGCCTGAAAGATGACCGGCTGTCCCTGCTCCGAAGGCGGAATGGGCAGCGGCCCCCGCGTCGCCACATGGCGGCCCTGCAAGTTGACGGGCTGAATCTTAGATGCGTCGGCGTAGCGGCCACTTGCGGGGTCATGAATCCAGGCGTCCTCGCCCCAGCTGCCCCACAGCGACTGTACGAGCTGCACCATTTCATGCAGGCGTTCGTACTTTTCCTGGCGCTGCATGGGCGCTTTGCCGAAGTTGGCCGCGCTGGTGGGGTCGGAAGTCGGCACCACGTTCCAGCCCATCCGTCCGTGGCTCATCACGTCCAGGGTTTTGAACATGCGGGCGAGGTTGTACGGCTCGTTGAAAGTGGTAGACGCCGTAGTCACCAGACCGATGCGCTCAGTCCCACGCGCCACCGCTGCCAGCGTGAGCAGCGGCTCCAGCGTCAGCATGGAAGGGTGGTGGGAAATGTCAGTGTCCAGCCCCAGGAAGTCGGGCAGGAACAGGAAATCGAACTTGCCCCGCTCGGCGGCCTGGGCGTAGCGCACCTGGGCATCAAAGTCGGTGGCTCCACCCCTGGGCACTCCCGGCATCCGCCAGGCGTGCGGCTGTGAGCCGTAGCCGTTGCCGAAGTGCATCCCGAGTATCATCTGCTTATCTGGAGTATCTCTCCGGTTCATGGTAAGATGATACGGAGGAAGTCTCCACTTTGCAAGACAGTCTAAGGAGGAACGACATTGACCACTGAAGCGACGCGTAAGCCCCGGGCTGACGTTCTGCGGAACCGCGCCCTGATTCTGGAAACGGCCCAGCGCCACTTTTTGCAGCATGGGGTGAACACCTCTCTTGACGCCATTGCCAGGGAAGCAAGCATTGGCCCAGGCACGCTCTACCGCCACTTCCCGACTCGGGAGGCTCTGCTGGCCGCCGTGCTACAGACCCGCTCAGAAGAACTCGCTCAGCGCCAGACGGCTGCTGAGCAACTGGAAGCTCCTCTGGAGGCTCTTCAGACCTGGTTGAGTGCCCTGGAGGATTACCTGGGTTCGTTCAGCGGCCTGCCTGAACCGCTGATGGCTGCGGCGCGGGCCAGCGAGTCAGATAACCCGTTGACCCGGCCCTGCACCGAACTGATAGACACCACAGGGCAATTTCTCGGCGCCGCGCAGCAGTCTGGACACGCCCGGTCTGACCTTACAGGCCGTGACCTGTTTCTGGGAGTGGCCGCCGTGGCCTGGGTCAGAGGCGCGGATAGGACGGAAGGCACTTCTCTGGCGGGCCTACGCCGCCTGATGGCCGAGGGCTATCAGCAGCCGACACGGACTACAGGAGAAACAGCATGAACATCGGCATACTTGGAGCAGGCAATATTGGCGGAACCCTGGCACAGAAGCTGGCCGCTCAGGGGCATAGCGTCAAACTAGCAAATTCCAGAGGAGCAGCTTCCCTACGCGACCTCGCCGCCCGCATCGGCGTGACGGCTGCTGACCAGACAGACGCGGTCAAAGATGTAGAGGTCATCATCATCGCGGTGCCACTGGCGAATGTTCCGCAGCTGGCCGAGTTGCTCAGCCATGTCCCCAAAAGTACCGTGCTGATTGATACGACCAACTATTACCCGTTCCGGGATGGTGAGCTGCCGGAACTGGAAGCGGGTCAGCCAGAAAGCCTTTGGGTGAGTGAGCAACTGGGCCGCCCAGTCGTCAAGGCGTGGAATGCGGTGCTGGCCGAGACTTTGCGCAACCGGGGCAAACCTGCTGGAGTAGCAGAACGCATTGCCCTGCCCGTCGCGGGAGATGATGCCGGGGGCAAGCAGATTGCGGCGCAACTCGTACACGACAGCGGTTTCGACGCACTAGACGCTGGCCCTCTGACCGAGTCCTGGCGGCAGCAACCCGGCACGCCAGCCTACTGCACCGAGTTGACGTTGCCACAGCTGCGGACTGCCCTCGCGGCAGCCGACCAGCAGCGTGCCCCGCTCAACCGCGACTCGGCGATGGAACACCTGATGGTGCTGGGCCGTACGCCCACCCACGATGAAATCGTGCAGAACAACCGCGCCGCCTCGGCCTGAAGTGCCGGAGCGGCCCCCAACATCCAGGAGAAAAGACCTATGCCTGTTTCCGTTCCCCTCTCTCTTCTTGACCTTAGCCGCGTGAATAGAGGCGAGTCCGTCGCCGAAGGCATTGCCCGCAGCGTGCGGCTGGCCCAGACTGCTGACGGGCTGGGCTACCACCGCCTATGGTTTGCCGAACACCACAACGCACCCAACATTGCTTCCTCGGCCACCGCACTGGTGATTGGACATGTGGCAGGCCAAACCCAGAATCTGCGTCTGGGAGCTGGCGGCATTATGCTGCCCAACCATTCGCCACTGGTGATTGCCGAGCAGTTCGGCACGCTGGAAACACTGTACCCAGGCCGCATTGACCTGGGACTGGGCCGCGCTCCGGGCACTGACGGCCAGACCATGCGGGCGCTGCGCCGCGACGGGCATGAGGCCGAGCGTTTCCCTTCGGATGTGCTGGAACTGCATGCTTATCTCAGTGATCAGACCCGTGTTGCAGGTGTGAATGCTTATCCAGGGGCAGGAACCCATGTGCCGCTGTACATTCTCGGTTCCTCGCTGTTCGGCGCACAACTGGCGGCACAGTTTGGGTTGCCCTACGCCTTCGCCTCGCACTTTGCTCCTGCGGCGCTCAATGAAGCGGCGCAAATTTACCGCGAGACTTTCGACCCCAGCGGCCCGCTGGCAGGCCCAGCTGCAAAACCCCATTTTATTGCTGCTGCCAATGTGATTGCCGCTGATGATGCCGCAACCGCCCATGAGCAGCGCCGCCGCGCCGAGGACGGATGGCTGGACGCTTTCCTGAACCGTGGGAGTCGTCGGCCTTTTAGCCCTGAGGACCTGGTGGCGGTGCGCCAGCACCCCCAGGCACAGCAGATTCTGCGGATGCTTGAACGCACCTTCGTCGGTACGCAGGCTGAAGTGACTGACCGCCTCGCTGCTTTTGTAGAGGAGGTACAGGCGGACGAACTGATTCTGGTCAACCTTGCTCCCAGCGAGGAGCATCAGCGCCGCACGCTGGAATTGCTTGCTCCACACCCTGGTTAATTGAGGTCAACCCAGCGTAGACCGTTCATCCTCCAGCTTATTGATAGCAGCGTAAGTGCACACTGCTAAATTCGTGGGCCTGCACCCCTTGCCGCCGCTGTTCCGTCATCTTTGCGGGGTCTTTGGCCATTGGCCTGAATGCGGAAGAGGTCATTGAGGCGCACATTCGGGAAAATGACGTCCCCAGCCGGCAAGGCACGCAGCAATAGCTCGCTCGGAGTGGACCGGGCAGGCGGCGCAGCAGGCTTACGGCCCAGAGTCACGAACGGAAAGCAGAAAGGCCACCACCGCTAAACGCAGTCATGGCCACAATCTGCCCCGATTCTGATAGAAGACAGCAAGCGACCTCCGCCATTTTGCCTATCAGCCCCTGGCGGAACCCCGCTACCCTGACGCATGGAGACACCGCACTTCATCCGCCCCAGGCCCCTCGTCAGCGGCTCCCGCGTGGCCGCCCTCAGCCTGAGCGCCGGCTTCGTGACCGAGGTGCCGCACCGCTACGCAGCGGGCGTGCGCCAGGCCGCCAAGTCGCTGGGCTGGGCGATCGTGGCCGCGCCGAATGCCTTCCGGGGACCGGAGTACCTGTACGCCAATCCCCAGGCCCGCGCCGACGACCTGCACTGGGCGCTGGAAAATCCCGATATAGACGGCATGGTGAGTGTCATCGGCGGAGACGATTCTATCCGGCTGCTGCCCCTCCTTGACCGTGAGCTGCTCCGGCAGCACCCCAAGGCCTTTATGGGCTACTCCGACGCCACCGTCACGCTGACACAATTCCTGAAAGCAGGCGTGATGGCTTACCACGGTCCCGCCGTGCTGACCGACCTGGCCGAGGACGGCGGAATGCACCCGTTTACCGTGCAAAGCATCCAGCAGGCGTTCGGCGCTGAACCCCTATTCCCTCTCTCCCGCGCCCGAGTGGACCCAAGCCCCGCAAGATTGGCAGGACGAAGCCGCGCAGGGTATAAGGCGCGAGTTCCAACCTGGGGACGGCTGGACCTGGCTGCAACCCGGCAGCAGCGAAGGGCACCTTCTGGGCGGCTGCATTGAGATTCTGGACATGCTCAGCGGCACGCCCGGCGAGTTGCCGCTCCCCCTCTGGCGCGGCGCGGTGATGGCGCTGGAAACCAGCAACGACGTACCTGCCCCTTCACAGGTGGGCTACTGGCTGCGGAACTGGGCTGCCAAAGGCGTCTTGCAGGAGCTAAGCGGACTGATGCTGGCCCGGCCCCGCGACTACACGCCGCAGATAGTGCAGGACCTGCATGGCTGAGTGCGGCGCGTGCTGAAAGAAGCGGGCCGCGAAGACCTGCCGGTGGTCACCAATGTGGACTTCGGGCACACCTCGCCGCAGCTGACGCTTCCGCTGGGGGCACGGGTGCGGCTAGATGGCGGGACAGGCACGGTAACGGTGTGGCCGTGAAGGGTCAGCCAAGGTCGGCGTAGACGGCAGGCGACGCGCCAAAGCCAGGAAACAGGTCCGCCAGATAGTGGTAGTCCTCGACCGGCTGCCCGGCACCGTCCAACAGGCAGACCCGCTCGCCCAAGCTGCTTCCCTCCGGCGGCCTGATGGCGTAGGCCCCGGCCCGCAGCCGCTCCACATACATCCGCACAAACTCGCCCACGCTGGCCGCCAGCACGAAGCGGTGATGCTCGTCCTGGCCCGTCGTTATCACCTGCCCTGTTTGGCCTGCTGGACCGGGTGTTAGGTCCAGTGCTACAAAATTGCCGCCGCTGTCGTGCAGAAAACCCCAGTACCCTGGTGGTGCAAAAGTTTCGCGGATATGGCCCGGCGGGTGCGAAGCGGCGAAGGGAACATCTTCCTCTATCCCCTGCGTAGGCATTCCAGGCTCTGACCATTCCAGCCCGAACAGCGGCGCTTCCGAGCCGCCATGCCAGCTGTACAGCGTCAGAACGTCATCCGGCGCAGCATATCCGGCGCGCAGCAACTGCCCGCGCAGCCTGATCAATTCCGCGCCAGAGAGTGGGGGGAACAGGCCTGCATGGGCCAGCGGCGTGTGCTGCTGCATCCAACTTTCCAGATAAGCGAGGTCATCACTTAGAGTCACGTTTTACCCTCCGGCCACCGAAGCGGCTCCGCCACACCCGCCAGCCCAGCAGCACCGCCAGCGCCCCGGCGTACAGCAGCGGCTCCGCCTTGTCGCCCTTCACACCCCAGTAAAAGTGCAGCGCTCCCAGGGCCGCCGCCGGGTAGACCAACCGGTGTAGCCGCTGCCAGCGCGCAAAACCCAGCCGCCGCACGCTGCCTTTGCCGCTGGTGAGCGCCGCCGGAAGCAGCAGCGCCAGTGCCAGCAGGCCCACCGTAATAAAGGGCCGCTCGGCAATGTCGGCGGGCAGACCGCCCAGTCCGCCCTGGTCCAGCAGATACAGCAGCAGGTGGGCGCAGGCGTACCCGAAGGCCAGCAGCCCCAGCTCGCGGCGAATGCGGGCGGGCCAGGTCCAGCCGGTCCACTGGCGCAGTGGGGTACACAGCAGCGACAAAATAAGAGTCAGCAGGGCCAGCAGGCCAGTTTGCAGCAGCAGGCGCTCCAGCGGATGGGCTCCCAGCGCCCCGGCCCAGGCGTCCAGCGCCATCACAGCCAGCGGTGACAGGCCGCCCAGCCACACTGCTGGCTTCAGCCAGGGGAGCGGCCCGGAGCCTGTAGCGGAGCGTGGGGGCGTCACAGCCGACATTTAAAAGTCCCTCCGCAAATCCTGGCCCGTGTACAGACCGGACACCTCGTCCGCGTAGCCGTTGAACATCAAGGTTTCGCGGCGCTCTGCCAACAGGCCGCCAGTGCCGTCCAGCCGCCGCTCACTGGCCTGCGACCAGCGCGGGTGGTCCACCTGCGGGTTCACGTTGGCATAAAAACCGTACTCGCGGGGTGCGGCCACACTCCAGGTGGTGGCTGGCTGCTCGCGGGTCAGCGTGATGTGCGTGACGCTCTTGGCCGACTTGAAGCCGTATTTCCAGGGCACCACCAGCCGCAGGGGCGCACCATTCTGGGCGGGCAGCGCCTCGCCATGCAGCCCCGTTGCCAGCAGGGTGAGTGGGTGGAGGGCTTCGTCCAGCCGCAGACCTTCTACATAGGGCCAGTCCAACGTGCTGGAACGCTGGCCCGGCAGGGCATCCGGCGCAAAGACGGAGGTGAACTGCACATACCGCGCCTGCGAGGTGTAGCCCACTCGCCTGAGAAGTTCGCCCAGCGGCAGCCCGCGCCAGGGCAGCACCATGCTCCAGGCTTCCACGCAGCGCAGGCGGTAGGTCCGCTCCTGCTCGTCCGTCCAGCCCAGCAGCGCGGCGAGGTCGTAGGTGCCGGGCCGCTCCACTTCGCCGCCAAAGGTTACGGTCCAGGGCTCCTGGGCCGCGATATAGCGGCGCAGCAACTCGGCCTGCCGCGCCGGGTCGCCCTTGCCCCAGCCCAGCTCGTAGAAGTTGTTATAAGAGGTCGCCAGGGCGAATGGCGTGACCAGTCCGCCTAGCTCGTCGGTCTGGTGGGGCGGCACTTCTGCGGCCAGGCCAGACGCGGACAGCTCCTGGGCAGGCGCGGCCCGCCGGGTCAGCAAGGTCAGCCCTCCGCCAAACGCCGCCGCCGTGCCAATGAACTGGGCACCGTATTTCAGGAATTCGCGCCGCGTGGAAGACATAGGCGCAGTATTCCCGAACCGCCGGGCGGGGTGCCGGGAGCCGCAGCACCTTTGGGCCGCGCGGTGAAACTCCGGTCACACTCCTGTCATGGTTTGGTTGCATAATGCAATCAATGAACTCCACCCCCCCCGCCCTGCAGTTTCTGATGAGCCTGTGGGATGTCTGGCAGGGCCTGACCCGCGCTGGCGAAGGCCTGCTGCGTGAGCGCCACAGCCTCAGCCTGCGCGAATTTATCGTGCTGTGTTACGTCCAGGGCGGCACCCAGCAGCCCAGTGCGCTGGCCGAAGCCCTGGGCGTGCCGCGCTACGACATCAGCCGGACGCTGGCGCGGCTGGAAGAGGCCGGATTGCTGACCCGGCAGCCCGACGCCCAAGACGCCCGCCGCACGACCCTGCAACTCACCGCAGCGGGGCAGGCATCGCAGGCGCAGGCCCAGGCCACCGTGCTGGAGTTCGTCGGCCAGTCCATCGCCAGGCTTTCTGCCCAGCCGGACTTGCCGGACATCCTCACTGTCAGCCGCGCCCTGAGTGCCCTGCATCCAACCCCGCCTTCCTCTGTCCCACCTTCAGGAGACCCCGCATGACCACCCCCCCTTCCGGCTGCCCTTTTCACGGGGACACCCCCACCCGCTCCCTCACCCACCGCAGCACCCTGCTGCCCGAGCCCGGCCAGGACATGGTCCAGGGCAGTGACGGCGTCTATCACATCGGTTCTTTTGAACTCTCGCGCCAGATTCTGCGCTCGGACGACGTGGCGCAGGCTGGATTCATGGCCGAGAATGCTGGCAAAGCGGGCGGAGTACTGGGCCGCCCACCGGTGCTGTTTGCTGAGGGCGAACCCCACCACGAAATGCGGCGCTCTACGGCCCGCTATTTCACCCCCAAGCATGTGGCCGAGTACCAGCCGTTTATTGCCCGCCTGGCCGACGACCTGATTGCCGAGCTGTGGCAGCGGGGCGAGATGAATCTGGATGACCTTTCGCTGCGGCTGGCGGTGCAGGTGGCCGCGCAGGTCATCGGCCTGACCGACTCGGCCCTGCCAGGCATGGAGACCCGCATCATGCATTTTGTGGACGGCGGCGGCGACAGCAACCCTGCTGCCCCGCCCATGCCCGCTGCCAAGACCATATTGATGCAGGCCCACACCCTCAATTTCTTCTTTCTGGATGTCAAGCCCGCCATCGCCAAGCGCCGCAAAGCACCCAAGGACGACCTGATTTCATACCTGCTGGAACGCGGCTACAGCGACCTGGAAATCCTGACCGAATGCCTCACCTACGGCACTGCTGGCATGGTCACCACCCGCGAATTCATCTCGTCGGCGGCCTGGCATTTCCTGCAAAACCCCGAGCTGCGCAGCGAATACCTGCATTCGCCTGAGCAAGACCGGACGGCCATCTTGTACGAAATCCTGCGCCTGGAGCCGGTGGTCACCCAGCTGTTTCGCCGGGTACAGAACGACATTGAGGTGGGCGGCGTCAACATTCCCGCTGGCTCGTTGGTGGCGCTGAACGTGCAGCAGGCGAACCTGGACGGGCGCGTGGTCGGCGAGGATGCCGGGGACCTGTGCCCCCACCGTCCACTGCCACGCGGCGTGCAGCCCCCAGTGCTGAGCTTCGGAGACGGGCACCACCGCTGCCCCGGCGCTTTCCTGGCCATCCGTGAGAGCGACGCCTTCCTGCGCCGGTTGCTGATGTGGCGTGACTTGGAACTGAAACGCAGCCCCAACCTGAGCTACAATGAAGTGGTCAAAGGCTACGAGCTGCGTGGGCTGCGGGTCCGTTTCGGCAGCAAAGTTGCAACACCGGCAGCCGCCAACTGAGGGCCAGGCTCAGGCGCATCCCCAGATGACAGGCAGAGGAAACGCAGCCTGTTAGAGCGCTGCGTTTCCTGCTTTAGTCCTTCAGCACGCTCGCTCCGCCCGTGGCGATGACCTCGCGGTACCACTCAAAGGAATCTTTGCGGATGCGGCGCAGGCTGCCCTGCCCGGCGTCGTCACGGTCCACATAAATCAGGCCGTAGCGCTTGCTCATTTGCCCGGTGGACATACTCACGCAGTCGAGGCAGCCCCAGGGCGTAAAGCCCATCACCTCTACCCCGTCCTCGGTCATGGCGGCGTGAATCTGGCGCAGGTGGGCGGCCAGATACTCGCTGCGGTAAGGGTCATGGACGCGCCCGTCGGCGGTCAGTTCGTCGTAGGCCCCCAGCCCGTTTTCCACCACGAAGATGGGCTTGTGGTAGCGGTCATTCAGTTCGTTGAGCGCCAGTCTGAGGCCCAGCGGGTCAATCTGCCAGCCCCAGTCGGACTCGGCCAGGTACGGATTGCGGAAGCCGCCCGCAATGTTGCCGTGCGAGATTTCCCCGCCGTCTTGGTGACTGGCGACCACCGACATGTAGTAACTGATACCGATGTAGTCCACCGTGCCCCGCGCCAGCAGCTCGGCGTCACCTGGCTGAAGGTCAAGCGTCACGCCCTTGCCGCGCAAAAACGCCTCCGCCCAGCTGGGGTAGCGGCCATGCACCTGCACTTCCGGAAACAGCCAGTGGGGGCGCATCATCTGCACCCGCTCCAGCGCGTCCTGCGGGTGGCAGGTCTGGGCATACGTCGTGGGATACAGCATCATCATGCCCACCTGCGACCCCGGCGAATACTGCCGCGCCAGCTCCACTGCCCGCGCCGAGGCCAGCAGCTGATGGTGCGCCGCTTGATAAATCACGGCGTCCCGGTTCTCGCCCTCAGCAAAGCGCAGGCCCGCCGGTACGAACGGGAACAGGGTAATCGCATTGATTTCGTTGAAGGTCAGCCAGTGGTCCACGCGGTCACCCAGCCGGGCCAGTACGCTTTCGCTGTAGCGGGCAAAGAACTCCACCATTCGCCGGTCCCGCCACGAACCGTACCGCTCGACTAGGCCGTAAGGCACTTCATAGTGCGACAGGGTGAGCACCGGGCGGATGTCATGCGCCAGCAGTTCGTCCACGAGGCGGTCATAGAAGTCCAGCCCCGCAGCGTTCGGCTCTGCTTCGTCCCCATTCGGGAAAATGCGGCTCCAGTTCACCGAGGTGCGGAAAGCCCGGAACCCCATCTCAGCAAACAGGGCGATGTCCTCGCGGTAGCGGTGGTAGAAGTCCACCGCTTCATGCGAAGGATAAAAGCGCCCCGGCTGCACCCCGTCGGTGTACTCGCGGGGTACCTCGCGGCTGCCGGCAGTGGCCACATCGGCGGTGCTGGGGCCTTTGCCGTCCTCGTTCCAGGCCCCTTCCACCTGATTGGCCGCCACGGCACCGCCCCACAAAAACCCTTTTGGAAATGAGTTTGTCATGGCCTCAGTATGCGGCCATGGCACCGGGCGCGGGCTTTACCTGAGCCGCACCTCCCACTCGGACGTCACCGCGTAGGGCTGAAATCCCAGCGCCGCGTTGAGCGCATTCATCGCAGCGTTTTCCTCGGCCACATTGGTTCTGATGTGCTCAGCACCCGGAGCCGCTGCCTGTAGCCAACGCACCATGTCGGCCTTGACCCAGCGGCCCAGGCCCTGGCCCCGGTTGCCCCGGCGCACAGCGGTGGCTCCCTGATACACCAGCGCGGCGCGGTCTGGCCCCCAGTAGGTTTCGCTGTAGGCGACCAGCTCCCCTGTGCGCGTGTCCTCTGCCGCCACCAGAAAGCGGATTTCGCCGTCCAGCGCCACCTGCGCCTCACGCTCGCGGATGTGCTGCGGGGTGTAGACCAGCTCGCCCTGTTCCGAGTCACCCCTGGGCATATCGTTGATGACCGCTTGCAGGTCGGCCATGCGCTCCAGGTACTCGTCCGGCACGCGGGTCCAGCGGTGCAGGCGGTACGGATCAGCGCCAGAAACAGAGTCAGGGCGGGCGGTCCAGGCCCCCAGCAGTGTGTCCGGCACGGCGCGCAGGTCCAGGCGCACCGCAGCGTTGCTCAAGGTCTGGCGGAATCCAGCGCCCCGCAGAAACTGCACGTGGCCTGGATAGCGGTCCACGCCCCACGACCCAATGACGCTGACGCCCCGCGCCTGAGCCTCCGCTCTGGCAAGCGGCCAGAGCGCCGCCCGCAGCGCTGGGCCGTGCCCCGCGTCCTCAGCGCTGGGGTGGGTGAGCAAGTAGAGAGCGACCCAGTGGGTGTTGTGTTTATGGCTGCCGGTCAGCTGCGCCCAGGCCAGGGCAGTTTCGCCGCTGGCGTCATCAAAGACGGCCCAGTTCACGCGCCACTCGCTCTGCGGCCCCGCAAACAGATTCTCGGCTTCGGCGGCGGGCGCGAGCGGCGGCTCGGTGGGCCAGCTGCGGCGGTAGCGTTCGCTGATGAGCTGACCCACACTCAGGCGCTGCGTGGGCGTGACGGTATCGGGCGTGATGACGGCGGCAAAAAATTGGGTAGACATACAGTCTGCCTCCAGACAAATAGAAAAAGGGCGGCGCGATGTGCCACCCTCTGCATTTGTCTGACAGGCCAAGTCAGTTCAGGCCGTCAGGTCGGGTGGCGCGGACAGTAGTTTGAATGTTGTCGTCCATACGTCACCTCTGAAATCAGGGCCGTGATTTGACCGCATTGGGGTGCAGTCAGGCCCACATGAGCCGCAATCTAGCAGCCTATGCCTAAGCCTGCAAACCTAGCCCTGCAAGCTGTTCACATAGTAGTTGCCAATAAAAAAGGTCATGGCCGTGAACGCCAGTGAAGCGGCGGTCAGGCCCGCTGCCATCCTGGCGCGGGACGCTTCCGAGCGGTGAGGCAGCCAATAAAACAGCATCAGCAGGCCCACCGCGCCCACGCCACCGAGGTAGTGGACATATTTTTGCAGCACGCCCATGCCCTGGTCCAGCAGCTTGATCCCAATCAGCGCCTGAACCAGCAGCGCCACTTGCAGCGCAATCATCGAGGCCGCCGCTGCCGGGGTCAATTGGCCGCGCCGGGCACCCAGCAGGGTCAGCAGTGCCGTGACCAGGGCCACGAGCAAGGTCACGCCACCTACCGCTTGATGCAGCGCCGGTTGAATGATGAATTCGTCCATATGTTCTTTCCTCCTATCGTTACCGGCTGGTCTGACCGTTACTGGCTGGCCTGGAATGGCCGCTGCGGCAGCCGAAGCAGAAGTCTAAGCCGGTGTTCTTACTTACCGTACGGTAGGCAGAGAGAGAAATCAAGGGGACGTCGCTCCAGCCAGCGCAATCCAGCCTGCCTCCCCGTTCCTCATCCGTCCAGCCGGTACACTGTCTCTCATGCAAGCTGTGTACTTCTCTCAACAATTCTTGGGCGCTGGCCCCGAGCGCGAGCCAGACGACTGGGGGCCAGGATGTTAAGCCCACGCCTGTCCGAGCTGGTCAGTGAATTTGGAATGGTCGAGCGTGCGCTGGGTGACCCGGCGGTGCTGGCAGAAGGTGGGCGCGAATATGCCCGGCTGACCCGCCGTCACCGCGAACTTTCGCCGCTGGTGAACCTTTACCGTGAGTACGAAGCCCTAACCGCCGAGCAAGAAGGCAGCCGCGAGCTGCTGGCCGACCCCGAACTGCGTGAGATAGCGCAGGCCGAGCTGGAGCGCATTGACACGCGCCTGGGCGAGCTGAAAGGCGAGCTGGAACTCCTGCTGCTGCCCACCGACCCACTCGACCCGAACGACGCCATCCTCGAAATTCGCTCGGGCGCGGGCGGAGCCGAAGCGGCCCTGTTCGCCGCCGACCTGCTGCGGATGTACTCGCGCTACGCCGAGGCAGCGGGCCTGCGCCTAGAAGTGCTGGACAGCAATGAAAGCGATCTGGGCGGCTTTGCCAAAGTGGTCTGCGAGGTAACGGGCGACTACGCTTACCGCACCTTCAAGTGGGAAAGCGGAGTCCACCGGGTGCAGCGCGTCCCAGCCACCGAATCCCAGGGCCGCATCCACACCAGCACCGTGACGGTGGCGGTCTTGCCTCAGGTGGAGCAGAGCGAGGTGCAGCTGGACCTGAGCGAAGTGCGCATTGATGTGTTCCGCTCGCAGGGCGCAGGCGGCCAGAGCGTGAACACCACCGACAGCGCTGTGCGGGCCACCTACCGCGCCGGAACCCCCGACGAGATCATGGTGGTCTGCCAAGATGGCCGCAGCCAAATCAAAAACCGCGAAAAAGCCCTGATGATTCTGGCTTCGCGCCTGGCCGAGCGTGAGCGCGAGCGGCAGCAGGCCAGCGAGCGCGAAGCCCGCTCCAGCCAGATCGGCAGCGGGGACCGCAGCGAAAAGGTCCGCACCTACAACTACCCCCAGAACCGCGTGACCGACCACCGCCTGGAAGGTGACACCAAGAATTTCCCGCTAGAAACGGTCATCGGTGGCCGCCTGGAAGACCTGGTGGGCGCTCTGGCCCGCAGCGAACGTGAGCGGCAACTGCTGGAACTGGCCGACGCCGACGCCGGGGCAGATGGGAGCGCCCAGCGTGCCTCGGCGTGACCTGCTGGTGGCCGCTGGGATTCTGCGTGACCGCTTTGGCCGGGTGCTGCTGGTCGGCAACGACTGGCAGGGTCAGGGCCGGGTCCGCTATACCCTGCCGGGCGGCGTGGTTGAGCCAGGCGAGACGCTGCTCGAAGCGCTGTACCGCGAAATCTGGGAAGAAACCGGCCTCAAGCTGACCGGAATTCAGCACATGGTGTACACCGTTCACATCGAGGATGAGCGCCGGGGCGAGCGGGCCATTGCCGTGGCGTTCGAGGCCACCTGGGAGGGTCTGCTCAACCCCAGCGACCCCGACGGCTTTATCACCGAGGCCCGCTTCTGTACTCCGGAAGATGCCAGCGAGCGGCTGGACTCGCCCCCTATGCGTGAACCCCTGCTGGACTACCTGCGCACCGGCGAACCGGGCCGCTTCTATGCCTTCAAGGGCTGGGACGGACGCGGCGGGCTACGCATTCCGGCCCTCAGAGGCTGAGCCTGGGCTGAGGTTCGCTTCTGGCGGCTGCGCGGAAGCCACAGCGAGCGCCCAAGGCAGCAGACAGCCCACCTCTTCTCGCCACGTGCCAAAGGAAAAGACCCCCTTGACTCCACCCGACTCCACCACCTACGAAGCCCCTCCTGGCCGCCTGGACGCCGCCGCCGCCGAGCTGACCGGCCAGAGCCGTTCGCAGGTGGCGGGCTGGATTGCGGCTGGCCTGGTCCAAGTGGAGGGCCGGGCCGTGACCAAAGCAAGCCACCGGCTGCGCGGGGGCGAAACTCTTACCGTCTCGCCTCCGCCGCCCGCCGAACTGACCGTAGCGCCAGAAAACCTCCCACTGGACATCTTGTTTGAGGATGACCACCTGATTGCGGTCAATAAGCCGCCCGGCATGGTCACGCACCCGGCCCCTGGCCTGGTGAGCGGCACGTTGGTCAATGCCCTGCTGGGCCGCATGACGCTGCCGCAGCAAGAGGACCACGACAGCCCAGCAGGCTACCGCCCCGGCATCGTGCACCGGCTGGACAAGGACACCAGCGGCGTCATCGTGGTTGCCAAAACGGTGCAGGCCCACGCGGCTTTGAGCGGCAGCTTCAAGGCCCGCGAGACGCAGAAGGTCTATCTGGCGATTGCGGCTGGCGAGTGGAAAGCGGCGGGACCGGCGAGTGTGGACGCCCCAGTGGGCCGCCACCCGGTGCAGCGCCAAAAGATGACCGTGGGCGGCGCACATCCCCGTGAAGCGCAGACCCGTTTCATTCCACTCGCCGCACATCCGGATGGGCACGGGCGCACGCTGGCCCTGGTCCGCTGTGAGCCGCGTACCGGGCGCACCCACCAGATTCGGGTACATCTGGCGCACCTGGGCAGTCCGATTCTGGGCGACACAGTCTATGGCCGCCCCAGTGAAACCATGCCCCGTCAGGCACTGCATGCCTGGCAGTTGACTGTGCCACATCCCCTCACACAGCAGCCGCTGCACCTGCTGGCCCCCCCACCGGACGACCTGCTGGAAGCCTGGGTGGCCGTAGGCGGCACGCTGCCCGCCGAGCTGCATGAGCTGGAATGACCGTGCGCTGGCATAACTAAACTGTGCCCTTACCCGCAGGAACAATGAAAAAACCGCTCCAATGGAGCGGCTCTTCTTGGGGCACTCTTCTTTTCTTTTAGGGCACTATCCCCGGCGTCCTAAAGTCAGGCGCTGGGCTGCTCGGCGGGCTCAGCAGACTCGGCTGCCTCACTGGCCGGGGCAGCGGCCTCAACGGCCTCAGCTGCGGCAGCTGCAGCATCTTCGGCGGCATTCTGCGCTTCGATGTCCTCCACCTTGACATTCTTCTTGACCGCGCCGGGCTTGGGAGCCATGACCATGTTCATGTCCATGCCCATCATGCTGGGGCGGCTCTCGGGGGTGCCGATGTCTTGCAGGGTTTCGGCCACCCGCACCAAGATGCGCTCGCCCAGCTCAGGGTGGGTGCGCTCACGGCCACGGAACATGATCGTGACCTTGACCTTGTGACCAGCTTCCAGAAAGCGGCGGACATGATTGGTCTTGGTCTTGAAGTCGTTGTCGTCAATCTTGACGCGGTACTTGATGGACTTGACTTCTTGGGTACGGGCCCGCTTGCGGTTTTCCTTCTCGTTCTGCTGCTGCTCGTAGCGGAAGCGGCCATAGTCGAGCAGTTTGCAGACCGGCGGCACAGCCTGCGGGCTGACCATCACCAAATCCAGATTCTTTTCGCGCGCCATTCTTAGGGCGTCTCTGGTATCGATGATTCCGACCTGCTCTCCATCCGCCCCAATCAGGCGAATCTGACGGACTCTAATCTGCTCGTTGACCTTATGATCTTTCGCTATAGCTATCACCTCCGCACGCCACTTCCGCACTGTGCGCTTTGGCACTACGCTCTTTGGCACTGGGCGCGGGAGCAGCGGCTATTGTCTCTTTTTGGCCAGTACGGCCTTCTTCAAATCCCTGTGGCCCGGTTGCCACACGGTCCCTGCTGCCAGTCAGAGGAACCAAACGGAGCTCAGTTTAGCACGGCCTCTTTGCAGCCCGGTTCTTGCCCGGCCACTCCGGCATGGCTGCTTTGGTCCGGGCTCTGGGCTTCAGGGCGGTCTTGTGCCGCGTCCGTGCTGAGAACTGCTCTAAACTGCTGCGCATGGACATGAAACGTCTGATGAAGCAAATGCAGCAAGCCCAGAGCGCCGCCAACCGCATCCAAGAAGACCTGGCGGGCAAGACGGTTGAAGGCACCGCCAGCGGCCTGGTCCGCGTGACCATGAACGGCCACGGCAAAGTTCAGAGCCTCAAGATTGACCCCAAAGCCGTGGACGGCGACGATGTCGAAGCGCTTGAGGACCTGATTCTGGCCGCCATTCAGGACGCGGCTGGGCAGGTAGACGACTTGCAGCAGGAAGCCACACGCGGCCTGTCTATCCCTGGCTTCTGACGCCTGCCTCTGCTCAGGCTCCCTCAAGCCCCTACCGCCCGGGTGGGGGCTTTTTTGTGGGAGGACGCCACGGCCCAACTTCCCCACACTGGCCAAACTTCCCCGCACTGGCCAACAATCGCGCCGCGCCCCAGACGCTACGCTGTTGCGGTGAAATATCCCCCCAGTCTGGTCGCCCTGATCCGTGAACTGTCGCGCCTCCCCGGCATCGGCCCCAAGAGCGCCCAGCGACTGGCCTTCCACCTGTTCGAGCAGCCCAGCGAGGACATTGAGCGGCTATCAGCGGCCCTACTGGCGGCCAAATCCGAGCTGCACACCTGCCCGGTATGCTTCAACATCACCGACGCCGAGCTGTGCGACGTGTGCAGCGACCCTGCCCGCGACCAGAATCTGATCTGTGTGGTAGAAGAACCGGGTGACGTCATCGCCCTGGAGCGCAGCGGCGAATATCAGGGCCTGTACCACGTCCTACACGGCGTCCTAAGCCCCATGAACGGCGTAGGCCCTGAGCAGCTGCATATCAAGGAGCTGCTGCCCCGCGCCCGCGAAGGTCTGGAAGTGATCTTGGCCACCGGGACCACCGTGGAAGGCGACGCCACCGCGCTGTATTTGCAGCGTCTGTTGGAGCCGCTAGGCGCAGAGGTCAGCCGCATCGCCTATGGCCTGCAGGTGGGCTCGGCCCTGGAATACGCCGACGAAGTAACCTTGGGCCGCGCCCTGCTGGGCCGCCAGAAGATTCGCAGCTGAGCGAGAAACCAGCCTCACCCGGTGAACAGTTCCACGCCGACTGCTGGCAAGGCGCTGACAACTGACTCCTAGATTAAGCGCATGTTAAGCGCCCAAGACCTCCTCGTGGCCCTCAAACTTCTGCAACATGACGCACCGACCCACTCGCACACCCTGCTCGGCAAGCCGCTGGGCCTCAGCCAATCTCAGGTGCAGCAAGCCTACGAGCACCTGACCGACGCCCGCTTGCTGCGTCCCGGCACTTGGTCGCCCGTCCGGGCCGCGCTGGTCAATGTGCTGGTCAAGGGTGTGCCCTATTTCCTGCCTGCACCGCAGCAAGGGGATCAGCTGGTCTGCGGCGTCGCCACCGGCTGCGGGGCCGTGTCCTTGCCGTGTGTGGAGACGGCCCCGCTGGTCTGGCCGTACGCAGGGGGCGAGTCGGAGGGGTTCCCCCTCACGCCACTTTGCCCCGAAGCAGTCACCGCGGCCCAGCGTGACCCGGAGCTGCACCGCCTGCTGGCCCTGACTGACCTGGTCCGCAGCCACCGCTCTAGCCTCAAGGAACGCAGTGTGGCGGCCCAGCGACTGGAGCAGGCCATCTTGGAGCCGGTGGCCGCCTACTAGGTCAGCAGTTCAGCACTTGCCAGCTCAGTTCTGTCCTAAGCCTTCCCCGCGCCCGCACCAGCGCGTCAGGGGCTACACTGGGCCGAGTGACAGACGCCGTTTCCCCCCCTTCTTCCTTGTCTCCCCTGGGAGCCGTACCCCCGCCAGGACCAGAATGCATTCACCTGAGTGCCGCAGTCCTGCCGGATGAACTGGCCCGCTACGCCATCGGGCTGGCCAACGCACGGGGGGGCACCATTCTGGTGGGAGCCGGCGAAGATGACGGCGTGCAGGACCTGCACCCGCTGATGCTGACCCACGCCATCTTCGAGCTGTCGGGCGGGCGGCTGAGTGTCAATGTCCAGAGCCACCGCCAGCCGGGCGGGCGCGAAGTGCTGTCTGTATTCGTGCCGCGTGCGCCCTATGTGCTGTCGGACCCCGGCGGCGCCGTGCTGGCCTGGAACGGACAGCATCTGGTGCCGGTGTCGCAGACCGAAGCCGAGCCGGTGGCGGACGTGGACTACACCGCCACCATTCCCCCCGACGCCTCGCTGGCCGACCTGGATACCGCCGAGGTGGGCCGCCTGCGCCTGTTCGCCGAGCGCAGCGGGGGGCAGCGGGCCGCGCCTATCGCTGGGCTGCCCGACATTGATTTTCTGCGGGAGCTGGGCCTGCTCTCCCCCAGCGGCGGAGCCCTGCGCCCCAACCTGGCGGCCATCTTGCTGGCCGGAACCCCAGCAGCCATCCGGGCCCACATTCCGCAGGCCGAAGTGTGCTTCTATCATCACCAGACGTTGGATGTGGAATTTCACTTCCGCGAAGACCTGGTGCGGCCCATCCCCGCCACGCTCAGCCGTCTGGCCGAGCTGATTCAGGCCCGCAACCGCTTTACGCCGGTGCAGGTGGGGCTGTTCCGGATCGAGGTCTGGGAGCAGGACGAAACTGTATACCGCGAGGCCCTGCTCAACGCCCTGACCCACCGCGACTATCAGTCACGCGACGCCGTGCACGTGCATCTGTACCCCAACCGGCTGGATATCCTCAACCCCGGTGGGCTGCCGGGCGGTATCACACCGGGCAACATCCTGCGGCACCAGCCCAAGCGCCGCAATCCCCTGCTGGCCGAGGTGCTGGCTCGCCTGGGACTGATTGAGCAAGCCGGTGTGGGCGTAGACAAGATGTTTGGCCTGATGCTGCGCCACGGCAAAGAACCGCCCGAGTTCACCACCTACCCCGACGCGGTGGAGCTGAGCCTGCACTCGATGGGGTTTGACGCCGAGTTCGTGCGCTTTGTGGCCCGCAAGCAAGAAGAACTGCAAACCTTGTCGCTGGACATGCTGATTGTGCTGAGCGTGCTGGCCCGCGAGGGCGAAGCCACCCGCGCGGCGCTGGCCCGCGCCCTACAACTGGCCGAAGACCGCACGCCCCGGCTACTGCGCCAGATGGAAGACATCGGGCTGATTGAGCGAGCAGGCGTCGGCCGGGGTATCGCTTACCTGCTGGGCGCTGAGGCCCGTGAAGCGCTTCAGCGGGCCAATCTGCGCCAGGCCATGCAGGCTCCAGTGGCTGCGCCTGTGCCTGCGCCGGCTGCGGCCTTGGCAGAGCGTGGCGCGCCCAACTTTTGGGCAGGCGGCTGGGGCAAATCAGTGCCCACCACGGCGCTTCAGAGCCAGCAGGTGCCGGCTGTATCTGCCGCAGCGGCTCCCCATCAGCCAATTCCCGAGCAGCCATTTCCCAGCCAGCCAGTTCCCAGCCAGCCCGCTCCGTCCACCGCCGCTCCTGCCGCTCAACCGCCGCACCCTGACCTCACCGACCTGCCGGCAGCCGAGGCGGCCCACCTGCACGGCCCCAGCCGCGCCGAAATCCGCGCCATCGCCCTGGCCCTGGCCCGTGAGCGGGGCAGCGTCTGCAACGCCGACCTGCGGGAAGCCTGCGGCCTGACGCAGCCGCAAGCCTGGCGGGTGCTGCGCGGCCTGGTCCAAAGCGGGCACCTGGCCCGGACCGGTGGGGGGCGCAGCGCCGCTTATCAGCTGCCCAGGCGCGGGGAGTAGCGCCACCGGCCCGCAGCACAGAAGACTCACCAGAACGCCTGAAGGGGGCCTCTGTGTCAGTCTTCTGTGTGCCAGCTGACTGGGTGTTAATCTGTCGCCATGACTCATCAGCCGGGGCAAGGGCCCGTTCAAATCACTGCCGAAGAAATTCAGGCCCGTATTCAGGAACTGGCGCGCAAGATCGAAGCTGACCACGTGGGAAGCGTCCCGCACCTGATTTGCGTCCTCAACGGCGCATTTCCCTTTTTTGCCGACCTGGTCCGTGCCATTCAGATGCCGGTCACGGTGGACTTTTTGCAGGCCAGCTCTTACGGCGGCGGCCAGGAATCCACCGGCGAGGTCAAACTGGTCAAGGACCTGCAATTCCCTATCAAGGACCGGGACGTGATTGTGGTGGAGGACATCGTAGATACGGGCCTGACCCTCAGCTACCTGATGAGCTACCTGGAGGGCCGCCATCCTTCATCGCTGCGCATCGCCTCGCTGCTGTCCAAGCCCTCGCGCCGCAAGGTCGAAATCACCATCGACTATCTCGGCTTTACCATTCCCAACGCTTACGTCTACGGCTTTGGTCTGGACCGCGCCCAACTGGACCGCAATCTGCCCTTTATCACTTCGGAAGAACCGTCCGGCGACGAGTAAAGCTGTCCTCAGCCTTTAAGCCCTACGCATCAGCCCCGCCGACACGGAATGGCGGGGCTTTCCTATTGATCAGGCCACAGATGATTAGGCCACAGGACTCAGGTCACGGGACCCGCCGGGCCACGGCTCTCCCAGGTTTCCAGCAGCCCTTCAAGGTGGGCGTCGTCATTGAAGCCCAGCAAGGTGCCATGCTCCGCGCCCAGCATCACGCGGGTCA
The DNA here is from genome assembly GCF_014653275.1 of Deinococcus piscis. GTDB lineage: Bacteria > Deinococcota > Deinococci > Deinococcales > Deinococcaceae > Deinococcus > Deinococcus piscis. The sequence goes on along the minus strand of NZ_BNAL01000005.1, from coordinate 2,617 downwards.
AAGAAGCGTTGGCCACCGACAGGCGCGACCAGACCTGGCGGCCTGCTTCCTCGCCCAGCGCCAGGCCCACGGCCACCCGCACCAGACCGCCGTGGGTCACCACCAGCACCCGCTGGCCCGCGTGCCGCTCGCGCAGCGTGTCAAATACCAGGCGGCTGCGGCTGAACAGGTCATGCATGCTCTCGCCACCGGGCCGGGGCGTGTCCCAGGGGTCGCGGTGCAGCGCCTCCAGATACTCAGGGAAGCGCTGCGCGATTTCCCCAGACGTCAGGCCCGCCAGCTCGCCCACCTGAATCTCGCGCAGCCCCGGCTCCAGCTGCACGGCTGGCGTGCCTTCCAGGACCGCTGCCAGGCCCTCAGCGGTCAGGCGGGCCCGCTCCAGATCACTGGAATACACCGCTGCAAAAGGCTGTCCAGCCAGCCGCCCGGCCAGTGAGGCCACCTGCTGCTCACCCAGAGGACTCAGCGGCACATCGGTCTGGCCCTGATAGCGGCCTGACGCGTTCCAGCTGCTTTCAGCGTGCCGCACCACCCAGAATTCGGCGGATGCGCCGCCCCCAGGCAACTGAAAGCCAAAAGGGGCGCGGCGCGGTTGCTCTGCCTTAGCCAAGGCTGCCGCCCTGTCCCTTCACCATTTCACCAATCACCCAGGGCTGCTCGCCCGCCCCACGCAGGGCCGACAGCGCGGATTCTCGGTGGGCGGCTGGCACGATAAACAGGAAGCCCACGCCCATATTCAGCGCCCGGAACGCTTCCTGTCGGTCCACCTCAGAGCGCTGTACAATCAGTTCAAAGACGGGCGGCACGGTCCAGCTGCTCAGGTCCACCTGCATACCGATGCCCTCAGGGAAGACGCGGGGTGGGTTGTCCACCAGGCCGCCGCCCGTGATGTGGCCCATGCCGCGAACGTCCACGCCCGCCGCCTCCAGCGCGTCAAAAGCCCCCAGGTAAGCGCGGTGGGGCACAGTGAGCAGGTCTTCGAGGCGTTCGCCGTTCAGGTCGTCCCTGGCTTCCTGCCAGTCCAGGTCATCCAACGCCATGCGGGCCAGCGAGTAGCCGTTGGTATGCAGCCCACTGCTGGGGAGCGCGATCACCGCGTCGCCTGCCTCGATCCGCTGCCCGTCAATCAGGCGCGGGCGGTCCACCGCACCCACGATGGTGCCCACGATATCCAGCTCGCCTTCCACGTAGACACCGGGCATTTCGGCCGTTTCGCCGCCCAGCAGGGCCACACCGAGCGCCTCGCAGGCCTGGGCCGCACCCGTCACGACTTCGGCCACCCGCTCCGGCGAAAGCTGGCCCATCGCCACGTAGTCCAGAAAGAACAGTGGGCGCGCCCCCTGCACCAAAATGTCATTCACGCAGTGGTTGACAATGTCCTGGCCCAGCCCCCCAAAGCGCCCGGTCCTCACCGCCACCTTGGTCTTGGTGCCTACGCCATCGGTGCTCGCCACCAGCACCGGGTCTGCCATGTCCTTCAGACCGCTGAGGCTGAACAGGCCACCGAATCCGCCGATGCCGCCCAGCACGGCAGGCGTATGGGTGCGGGCTACAGCGTCCTTCATCAGTTCTACGGCGCGGTGGCCGGCGTCAATATCCACGCCGGCGCGGGCGTAAGCGCTTTTCTGCTCGTCTCTGGCATCCATTGGCCTACAGCATAAAGGATGGATAAACCTAGTGGGCCTGCCCCTTCAACTGAGCTGCTGGCGAAACCGCTGTACCGTGACTGGCTGCCCACCTCGCTCCACTTCTTCCAGACCACCCGGCACGGCCTGAAAGCTCAGCTTTTCCAGCACCCGCGCTGAAGCGGGGTTGTCCAGCGCGGCGACAGCTTCTACCTCACGGATACCTGCCGCACGGGCCAAAGCCAGCGCCTGCCGAACTGCCTGCGTAGCGTAGCCGCGCCCAGGCACCTCCTCGGCAAAGCGGTAACCCAGCACGGCGCGGCCTGCCTGAACCCGCGTGAAATTGACCCGGCCCACCAGCTTGCCTGCACTGTCCCGGACCAGATAAGGCAGTGTTTCGCCGCGCTTCAGCTCAGCCAGCAGGGCACGGTGACGCTGCGCAAACTCGGCAAAAAAAAGCGTCGCCCCGGTCCCCAATGGTGCGCGCAAAAAAGGAGCGGTTCTCCCCCTCAAAGGCGAGCAGATCAGCTTCGTCGGCAGCGGTGAGGGGCTGAACGCTGAGGGACATGGGCGCAGTATGGCACTGACCTGCATTCAGGCTTTCTCCATTCAGGGCAGCGCGTCGTAGTACACCTCCTGTGCGCTGACCACGTAGCCCTGGGCCTGTAGGGCGGGCACCTCAGCCTCCGTTGCCACAACGTGAAGCACCGAATCCTGGTCGTGGTCTATCAGGGCGGCTTCTGCCAGCGCGACCAGCTCGGCGCGGCTGTACTGCACCGAGTGGGCGGCACACAGCCGGTACAGGTGACGGTTCTCCAGGCAGCGGGTGCCACCGATGTCCAAGACGGTGTGGCCGGGCCGCACATACCACAGCGCCGGAATAAACTGGCCGCCCATCACATGCTTGACTGTGTCCCAGCCGAGTTCTAGAGCATTTGACATAAGAATATTCCAGGATAGGCGTGGGTCATCCAGGCGGAAATGTCTTGTGT
>NZ_BNAL01000004.1 GCF_014653275.1 Deinococcus piscis | reverse complement strand
TGATGGGGCCGTCTGTTGGTTTTTGCCGTCTGGAACGAGGTCAAACTGAAGTTGTCACCTACTGAGGGAAGTAATAACCCCCTGACGTTTGATGTGAAGCTGCACCGTTTAAAATATGTCTGTCTGTGAAACACGCACTTGCAGCGCTGTCCGTCAAAACTGCACTCTCTGCCTGGTGTTCACTCAGCGTTTGCCCTTGCCGCGCTGCACTTCCAGTTCGCTGACAGGGACGTGTTCCAGGAGGCCGTTCTCGGTGGCAAGGTCCACCTGGGCCGTGAGGGGGTGTAGCTTGGTCACTTTGCCGCAAGCGCCGCTGCCCGTGTGGCAGGCGTGCGCGCCCCGGCGGGGCAACTCGCGCAGCAGTTCCAGGTACATGGGATGTTCGTACTGCAAACAGCACATCAGCCGCCCGCACGGCCCGCTGAGCTTATCGGGATTCAGGGGCAGTTGCTGGTCACGGGCCATGCGGATGGTGATGGGCGGTAGTTCCTGCAAAAAGCGGCTGGAGCAGTTTTCCCGCCCACAGGCCCCGATGGCACCCAGCGTGACTGCCTGCTCACGTGCGCCTACGGCGGTGAAGTTCACGCGTGCCGGGGTGTAGTGGCGCACTTCGGCAATCAGGCTACGCAGGTCCAGCCGGTCTTCCGCCGAGTAGCTGAGGGTCAGCAACGCTTCATCCAGCGTGAATTCCAGGCTGACAATCTTGACCGCCAGCCCCTGCGCCCGGGCCTGCGCCCGCAAGTTCCACTTGAGGTCTTCGGCGAGGGCGCTCAGGCGCTCGGCCTGCGCCAAGTCCTGGGCGTCTGCCGCCCGCAGAATCTGACCGCTGGGTGCTTGCTTGGCGTGCGGGCTTTCTGCGCTGGGCTCGCCGCGTGTGTGGGCCAGGGCCAGTCCACGCTGGCTCTGCACCACCACCGGCGTGCCGCTGGGATAGGACTGCTCACTCAGAACGGCATGGAGGGCCGGGCTACGGGGATAACGGACAAGCTGCATTCTCTGTTCAGCATGCCACGTGACGGCCCTGAAGATGGTGTCCCCGGGAGAAGATGGCCTCCCGAACCGGAATCTCAAGCAAAAGCCCCCGCTGATATGCAGGGGCTGAGGCCAGGGTGGTGCCGGCGGGGGGACTCGAACCCCCACGGTTTCCCGCTTGATTTTGAGTCAAGTGCGTCTACCAATTCCGCCACGCCGGCAGCGGGAAATGTTTCAGCCGAATCCTAGCGTGACCTGCCCGAGTGGTCAACACCCTTGAGTGCGGGGCGTGTCTGTTGGGGCCAGCCGGGCAGGGTGCGGGGCCGGGGGAAGTCGCTTAACTGCAGCTGTTCCCGCTTGTGTTCGGCGCGGTCCCGCTGTGCTGGCAGCTGGCACACGGGCTGTCCGCCTTCTGGCTGCCAGAGCTGTTGCGTAGCTGTTCAGGGCTTGCCGGGCAAAGCCACCCTGGAGCATTTGCCAAAAGAAGGACGCATTTGCTGCAAGCTCAGCCTATGCAGCGCGCCCAGCAGGTCACGGCATGGCGTGATTGAGGGAGGGGAGAGGGGGTCAGTTCGGGTCCTTTGGGATTGCCCAGCTTTGACAGTGCCCAGGCTCAGCGCGTTGAGGGCGCGGCGGAGTCTATCGGCAGACGCCACTGTGACCCCAGAAAGGCCGCCAGCGGCAGGATCAGCGCCGTGACAGGCGGCTGTAAGGTCAGGGTCAAGGCCATCGCCAGGCCCATGGCAGGCAGCGTGATGAGCGCGGTCCGGATGGCGCGGGCCATGGGAGAGCCGCTCAACGGCCAAAATCGGGCAAAGGCCAGCCCCAGCGCAAAGCCGGCGCCACTCAGTCCCAGGGTCCACAGCACCCCAGCAGGCGTCAGGGGCGAAGCCTGTGGGGTCTGGGCACGCAGCAGCAGGATCAGCGGCAGCAGGACCACATTCAGCCCCAGCCAGAAGCGAATGGCGCTCAGCAGCATACGCCGCAGCATAGCAGTCGGTGGGAATTTTGCCCGTGGGCATAGCGTCTGATGCAGAAATCCACCTGGCAGCTTCTGAATGAATCCTGACAATGTGTAACGGCTTAACAAATACTTGCCCCGCCGGAGGGTGAAGTGTTACATTTAAGTTCCACACCCCACAATTCTTCTTCTCTGGATGTTTGGGACAAGCCTGCTTCCAGGGCCCTGTTTCCAGCCACACTGCTTTGGCTGGTCCTTTTTCTGAGCCTTGCTTTTTTCCGATAGGAGGACCGTATGACCCAGACTCCGACTTCTCTTGCGCCCAGCATCCCCGCCGAGGAGCAGCGCCGACGTCAGCAGTATTGGCAGGCCACCTTGCGACTTACGCTGGGGTTGCTGGCCGTATGGCTGTTTGTGAGCATCGGCCTGGGCGTGTTGCTGGCACCAACCCTGGACCGCTTTCAGATCTTGGGTGGGCCGCTGGGCTTCTGGATTGGGCATAACGGTGCCATTTACGCGTTCATAGCCTTGATCGCCATCTATGCCAACCGGATGGCGGCGCTTGACCGGCAGTTCGGAGTGGGGGAATAGCGTGACTGACGTTCAACTGTGGACTTACGGGCTGATTATCGCCACCTTCGCCCTGTATATCGGCATTGCTTATGCCACCCGCGTGCGCGACACCAAGAGCTTTTATGTGGCGGGTCAGGGCATCGCGCCCGTGTGGAACGGCATGGCCATTGCCGCTGACTGGATGTCGGGGGCGTCCTTCCTGTCGCTGGCGGGCATCGTGGCTTCGCTGGGCTACGACGGCAGCATGTACCTGATGGGCTGGACCGGCGGCTATGTGCTGCTGGCGCTGCTGGTGGCTCCTTTTCTGCGCAAATTCGGCAAGTTCACGGTGCCGGATTTCGTGGGTGACCGCTACGGCTCTAACCTGCTGCGGGGGCTGGCTGCCCTGACTGCCGTGCTGATTTCCATGACCTACATTGCCGGGCAGATGCGCGGGGTGGGCGTGGTGTTTTCACGCACGCTGGACGTATCGGTGGATATCGGGGTGATGCTGGGGGCTGTCATCGTGTTCTTTTATGCGGGACTATCGGGTATGAAAGGCATTACCTGGACGCAGGTGACCCAGTATCTGGTGCTGATTCTGGCGTTTATCATTCCGCCCATCATGCTGAGCGCGCAGCTGACCGGGAACCCGGTGCCGCAGATTTCCTTTATGGGGATGGTGCCCGAGCTGAACAGCCTGCTGTCTGAGCTGGGCTTTCCGGCCTACACCGAGCAGCTGCGCTCCATGACCGACAAGGTGGCGCTGACCATGGCGCTGATGCTGGGCACCGCCGGATTGCCACACGTCATCACCCGGTTTTTCACCACACCGGATGTCAAAGGAGCCCGCACCAGTGCGATTTATGCCCTGGGCTTTATCGCGGTGCTGTACACCACCGTTCCGGCCCTGTCGGTGATCGCCAAGTCCAACCTCATCAACCGGCTGGACGGCACGGTCTACACCGAAGCGCCGAGCTGGTTTACCAAGTGGGAAAATACTGGCCTGCTCAAGCACGCCGACAAAAACGGCGACGGCATCATTCAGTACCGCCCCGGCAAGGCCCTGCTCGCCGACGGCGCCCCTGACCCCAAGAACGCCAACGAACTGCATTTTGACAACGACATCCTCGTGATGGCGACCCCCGAAATCGCTGGTCTGGCTCCCTGGGTGATTGGCCTGGTGGCTGCTGGGGCAATGGCGGCGGCACTCTCTACCGCTTCTGGCCTGCTGATTACCATCTCGGGAGCGGTGGCGCACGATATCTACTACAAGCTGCTGCGCCCAGATGCCAGCGAAAGTGCCCGCCTGAATGCTGGCCGCCTGACCGTGCTGGCGGCGTCGGTCCTTGCAGCTTACTTCGGCATCAATCCGCCGGGGCTGGTCGCCGAAACAGTGGCGATGGCCTTCGGGATTGCGGCGGCCACCTTCGCGCCGATGCTGATTTTGGGCATTTTCGACAAGCGAATGAACTGGCAGGGGGCAACCGCGGGCTTGCTGGTGGGCCTGGTCTGCACCGCCGCCTACATCTGGTACTTCACGCCGACGCTTGGGGGACCGGGCACGCCTGACCAGTACCTGTTTGGCATCGGCACGCAGGGCTTTGGCACCATCGGCCTGCTGCTGAATGTCGCTGTGTCGCTGCTGGTCAGTCGTCTGACCCCGCCGCCCAGCGCTGAAACCCAGGCCATTGTGGAAAGTGTGCGCTACCCGGATGGTGCGGGCGCGGCCCAGGTCCACTAGTGTTCACGTCTCCTCATCTGCCTTCGCTCCTAGAGATGACAGATGAGGGCTGCCCTCAGCAAAATTTAGGGGACGCCGGAGATTCCCGGCGTTCCTTGCTACGGTGAGGCATGAAACCCTTCACTGTGCTGGTTCCCCTGCTGCTCGTTCCGGTGGCCCTGGCTGGCGGCGCTGAAGTGCCCGCGCCCACGCCGACACTGGCCATCACTTACCATCCGTCGGGCGGCACGCTGCCTTTTTCGGACGCGGTAGAGGTCGGAAATACCCTGTACCTGTCGGGCAAAGTTGGCACCGGCGCGGACGGCAAGCTGGTGGCAGGCGGTGTGCAGGCCGAAACCCGCCAGGTGCTCGACAACATCGAAGCTTCGCTGGAGCGGTACGGCTATGCCCGCGCCCACCTGGTCAAATGCACGGTGATGCTCACCGATATGCAGGATTTCGCGGCCATGAACGAGGTGTACGGCGCCTGGATGGTGAAGCCGTATCCGGCCCGTTCGACCCTGGGCGTGTCGGGCTTGGCGCTAGGGGCCAGCGTAGAAATCGAGTGCATCGCTGCCAAGTAAGAGTGCTTGCAGGCGCAATGCGTGAATGCCTCAGGAGTGGCGGATACACCCTGTAGCTATCAGCTTGCCACTCGGTGCTTTTCTCAGGCGGGCCGCGTCCAAGTCAGGCGCAGGCCCGTCAGCTTGAACCCCGCCCGCAGCACATTGCGCTCACTGCCCGTGTCTGGGGTCACCATGACCGTGGCGAGCGTGGCCCCTTCCCCCTTCGCCGCGTGCAGGCGGGCCGCCAGCAGACCTGATTGTAGGCCGCGCCCCCGGAATTCTGGCCGCGTGGCTGCGCCGTGCAGCATGGCGACACCGTCAAGCAGGCTATAAGCCCCCGTCGCTGCTTTTGCACTGTCCACCTCGGCCCACCACAGCCGCTTGCCGGGAGCCTGCGCGACTGCCCGCATGATGCTCTCTGTGCCCGTGCCAAAGCCCAGCGCGGCGACCCTGGCCCAGGCTTCGGCGTCGTGGGTGAGGCGGACGTGTGCTGCCTTCAGCTCTGGCAATTCGCGCAGGTCATGCGTGTAAAGGTGCAGCAGGTCCTGCAAGTGGTAGCCGCGCCCGTTCAGCGTGGGCAGCAATGAGGGTGCGGCGTGTGACAGGGCGTGAACGGTAGGCGTCTGTCCGTGCTGGTTGCAAAACATCTCGAAAGCGGCCCACTCCTGCGGTGTAGGCGGGCGGCTGCCATCATGCCAGGCGGTGTCCAATGGCTCTGCGTCCTCGGTCCAGACGGCGAGCAATGGCCCGAACCGCTCATGGCCTGCCGGAGCCTGTGCTGCGTGAGCCCCAGCTTCGGCGTGGGCGATGCGGGAGAGCAGGGAAGAAGACATGCTGAATATCCTAGGGTGACGCCTGCTTCCGGTGGCAACGACTCCTATACCTGCGCTGCGCCGCCTTTTCCCCTAGACTGCGGAGCAATGACCCGCAGCCCGAACATTCGTAACTTTTCTATCATCGCCCACGTGGACCACGGCAAATCCACGCTGGCGGACCGCATTCTTGAGCAACTTGGCGCCATGGGCGAGCGCGACAAGCGCGACCAGACCCTCGACACGCTGGAGCTGGAGCGCGAGCGCGGGATTACCATCAAGTCCACGCCCATTCGCCTGCAATATGTACGGCCAAATGGCGAGGAATACGTCTTCAACCTGATTGATACGCCCGGCCACGTGGATTTCAACTATGAAGTGTCGCGCAGCCTCGCGGCCTGTGAAGGCGTGCTGCTGCTGGTGGACGCTTCGCAGGGCGTGGAAGCGCAGACCATCGTGAACGCTTACCTGGCGATTGACAACGACCTGGAAATCGTGCCGGTGGTGAACAAGATTGACCTACCTGCCGCCGATCCCGAAGGCGCTGCCGCCGAGCTGGAAGAAGTGATTGGCATTCCTGCCGACAATGCCGTGTTCGCTTCGGGCAAGACTGGGCAGGGTGTGCCTGAGATTCTGGAAGCCATCGTGGAGCACATCCCGGCTCCCAGCGGTGACCCGCAGGCTCCGCTCAAGGCGCTGATTTTCGATTCCTTTTTCGATGCTTATCAGGGCGTGATCCTGTTCGTACGGGTGCTGGAAGGCACGCTGAACCCCAAGGACCAGATTCACCTGATGAACGCGGGCAAGTCGTTTGAGGTGGACAAGGTCGGCACCTTTAGCCCTGGCCTGGTGGTGGGCGACACGCTGCCAGCGGGCGCGGTGGGCTGGGTGGCCGCAGGCATCAAGGACATTCAGGATGCGCAGGTGGGCGACACGCTGACCGGCAAAGAAAGCCGCACTGCCGAGCCTTTTCCCGGCTTCAAGCCCGCGCAGCCGGTGGTATTCAGCGGTCTGTATCCCACCGACACCGAGGATTACCGCAAGCTGCGTGAGGCCCTGGAAAAGCTCAAGCTCAATGACGCCGCCTTCAACTTCGAGCCTGAAACCTCCGAGGCGCTGGGCTTTGGCTTTCGCTGCGGCTTCCTGGGGTTGCTGCACGCTGAGATCATTCAGGAACGCCTGGAGCGCGAGTACGACCTGGACCTGATTGCCACTGCGCCCGCTGTGGTGTACCGCGTCACGCTGACCAACGGCGAGGTGTTCGAGACCCAGAACCCCGCCGAATTCCCGACCCGTGACCGTATTGAGTTGGTCGAAGAACCTTACATCAAGCTGAGCGTGATGGTGCCTGAAGAGTACGTGGGGCCCATCATGCAGCTGCTGCAAGAGCGGCGCGGCGCGATGCAGACCATGAACTACATCGGCAAACGGGTGGAACTGGTCTACGAAGTGCCGTTCGCGGAGATTCTGTACGATTTCCATGACCGCCTCAAGAGCATTTCGCGTGGCTACGCCAGTATGGACTACGAGCAGATCGGTTACCGCGAGGGCGACCTGCGCAAGGTGGACATTCTGGTCAACAACGAAGTGATTGACGCGCTGGCCGTGATCGTCCACGAAACCAAGACCTACTCGCTGGGCCGCAAAATCGTGGACAAAATGGCCGAAGTCATCCCCCGCCAGATGTTCCCGGTGCCGGTACAGGCCACCATTGGCGGCAAAATCATTGCCCGCGCCACCGTCAAGGCCTTCCGCAAAGACGTGCTGGCCAAATGTTACGGCGGCGATATTACCCGCAAGAAAAAGCTGCTGGAAAAGCAGAAAAAGGGCCGCGCCCGCATGAAGCAGTTCGGCACGGTGGAAGTGCCCCAGGAAGCGTTCCTGGCGGTGCTGGCCAACGAAGACTGAGACAAGGCTGCGGTGAGGGCGGTGGCTGAATGGTGGTCACGGCAGGGCTGGTGGCCGTCTCTGGCTGTCCTCACAGAGCGGAAGGCCGCTCACCTTGCCGCAGCGGCTCAGGGTCAATCATGCCTGCTATGACTTCCCACTCTTTTCGCCGTACTGCGCTGCTAACCGCTGGCACGCTGGCACTTGCTGTTGGCCTGAGCAGCTGCTCGGCCCAGAACGCCCAGCAGAACCTCAACCGCCTGATTTCGACTCGGGGGCTGGCCGTACAGACCGACCTGGCCTATGGTGAGGGCGCCTGGCAGCGGCTGGACATCTACGCGCCGCAGGGTGCCAACAATGCGCCCACCGTGCTGTTTATACACGGCGGCAGCTGGAACAGCGGCGAGAAGTCCGAATACCGCTTCGCAGGTGAGTCGCTGGCCCGCGCTGGCTACGTGGTGGGCGTGATGAATTACCGCCTGGCGCCGCAGTTCCGCTACCCCAGCTACGTGCAGGACGGCGCTCAGGCCCTGGCCTTCTTGCGCTCTCAGGCTGCGACATACGGCGGCAGTCCTGACAATCTGTTTGTGGTGGGGCACTCGGCGGGGGCTTTTAACGCAGTCGAGATGGCCGTCAACGAGCGCTGGCTGCGTGAAGTAGGTGTGCCAGTGTCGGCAGTGCGCGGCGTGATTGGGCTGGCGGGGCCGTATTCCTACGATTTCCGCGACTATTCCAGCCGTGAGGCTTTCCCCGAAGGGGGCCTTCCGGATGAGATCATGCCCGACCGCCACGTGCGCCGGGACGCCCCGCCTCACCTGCTGCTGGTGGCGGAAAATGACACCACTGTCCATCCCCAGAACGCCCTGAACATGGAGCGGGCGCTCCGGGTCGCTGGGGTGCCGGTTGAGCGCCGGGTCGTGAGCAAGGTCAACCACGTGACTATTGCTGCGGCCCTGGCCCGGCCCCTGAGCTGGCTGGGTGACACCCGGGGGCAAGTGCTGGACTTTATTGAGGCTCGCCGCCTGCGCTGATGCCCCGGAGGGCTGAAGACCTGGACACAGGCCTACCCCCGCGCAGTGTGTGAAAAACTCCGCGCCGTGCCTTTCGGCAAGCTTTGAACTGCAGCTCCTGACCCGTTCGGCGTGTGCGGCTGGGTCCTAGCGTGGAGTATGGAAGTTTCCTTTCACCTGTCCGGGCCGCCTGCCGGTGTCCCTCGTCAGCTTCGATACCGAGGCCCGGCCCTCACGCGGCTGGTATCGGCCGCACCCGGTGCCTACCGAGCGCTGCACCGCTGGTGCACCTGACCCAGTACGGACCCTGTTCCTGGGCGGTCTGGGGGCAGCTGCCGCCACTTGGCTGTGGCTGCGGCGCTAGCCCAGGGAAATGGCAAAAGGAGCGCTTCCCATGAGGGGCGCTCCTTTCTTAGGTCTTATGTCTGAGTGACAGGCTTACTTGAACTTGACCGACTTCAGAATGGGGCTGAAGGTCTTGTCGCGGTTGGCGGCGTAGGTGGCAGGCTTGTCCATCAGCTGGAAAGCGTAGACGTTCTTGGCACCCAGGCCCATCCACAGGCGCACGCGCAATTCGTTGCCGCCGCCGGTTAGGGAATATTCCATTTCCTTGCCAGCAATGTTGCCGTAGCTGGCGTCTTTGGCTCCCAGACGCTTGAGGTTGATGGTGCCGCCGCCACTCAGCTCTTTTTCAAAGGCGGCCACGGCTTTGGGCAGCGTGTTGACGGCAGCCGTCTTGGGGATATAGGTCAGGCGAATCAGCGGCAGAAAAGGCGCTTTTTGGGCCGAGGTGAGGTTCACACCGGCGGGGCCGTTCATTTGCAGGCCGTACCAGTCGGCGGGCAGGCTCACGGTATAAGGCAGGGCATTTTCGGTATAGGTCACGTACTGCTGAGCTGAAGCGGGTGCGGCCAGCATGGCAGCAGCCGTAGCGAGGGCAATCTGGGGCTTGAAGTTCATACTTGCAACCGTAGCAACTGCGCATGAGCGTTCGATTGGCCCGGGCTGATGGAAAGCTGATGCGGACACAGGTTTTGGGCGATGTAGGTCGGCCAGATGGGGACAGCTGAAGCAGGGAACCTCAGGGCAGTCGGCCTGGTTCGGGCCACAGCCGCTGGGGCACTTCGCCCAGTACGTCCCGCACGCGGACCGGACCATATGCCCGCGAATCCAGACTGCTGCCCACCTGGCGGTTATCACCCATGACCCACAGCTCACCGGCAGCCAGCGTGCGGGGGGCCTGATCGTCTACCCAGCTGCCGGGTGCGTAGTTTTCGGCCAGAGCCTGCCCATTGACCCACACTTGCCCGCCGCGCAGCTCGATCTGATCGCCGGGCAAAGCCAGCACCCGCTTGATGTGCACCGGGCGGGATTTGAATTCGAGCCCCAGCAGGGTGTGGGTGGCATAGGCATAGGGGCTGTCTGGCGGTCCCCGGAACACGACCACACTGCCGCGCCGTGGAAAGTCCGGGTCCAGCCAGCGCGGATATTTCAGTAGCAGCAGGGTGTCGCCGCTGCGGAGGGTGGGGTTCATGGAATCTCCGCTCACCCGCGCGAGCGACGCACCGAAGCCCAGCACCAGCCACAGCGCCAGCGTGCCCAGCAGCCAGGGCCAGCTTTCCTGCCAAAAGGACGGACTGGGCCGCTGAAGTGAGGGTCCAGAAGAAGCGGGCGGCATGACCTGAAGTTTAGAGCTTGTTCAGCCCCGCTGCCGGGAAGCGCCCTGACCGCTAGTCTGGAAGGCATGAGCCAAGCACTCAAAGTCGAGAAGTATCAAGAAGGCAGTGGAGCCGTGGCTGAAAAGGGCCACACCGTGAGCGTGCACTACACCGGCACCCTCGAAAACGGCCAGAAGTTCGATTCCAGCCGTGACCGGGGCGAACCGATTTCGTTCGTGTTGGGCGGCGGCCAGGTGATTCAGGGTTGGGACCAGGGCCTTCAGGGCCTGCGCGTGGGCGACAAAGCCCGCCTGACCATTCCCAGTGACCTTGCCTACGGCCCGCGCGGCATCCCCGGCGTGATTCCTGGCGGTGCCACGCTGATTTTCGACGTGGAATTGATGGACACCCGCCAGGGCTGAGAGCTTCTCTTGTTCCCCCCGGCTGCTCATGAACTGAGGGCCGGGGGTTCACATTGCCTAGACGTCCTAAACTCTGCCCATGAGCAAGCGTGCTAAGAGGACCGAGCGAGTACCGCCCCGTGACCGCTACGAGCAGCAGCGTGAGCGCAATGGCCGCTTCTGGAAGACCAATATCCTGCTGGACGCCGTGATGGCGGTGGTGGTGGCGCTGGGCCGAATATGGGGACGCTAGGCCATCTGGCCGATATACGAAGGGGCTGATTCCAGGCAGACTAGGAGCATGCCGACTTCTTCAGACCTTTCTACCTGGCATCAGCAAGTGGAGGCACTGTGGAAGCAGGCCGACGTTTTGCCCACCGCTGAGCTGGTCCGCCGGATGGATGCGCTGGCGGCCCAGGCTCCCCACCCCGCGCTGGCCGCTTTCGAGCAAGCGGGCGCCCGTGACAGCACCGGCGATGAAGCTGGCGCAGAGGCCTTTTACCGTGTGGCTCTCACGGCAGGCTTGGATGAACCCCGCCGCCGTCAGGCCACTATCCAGCTGGCGAGCACGCTGCGCAACCTGGGGCGGCCAGAGGAGAGCCTGGCCCTGCTGGACGCTGAGCTGGAGCAGCGGGACGACTGGTGGGAGGCCGTCCGGGTCTTTCGCGCCCTGATGCTGGCCGACCTGGGCCGTGAGCGGGAAGCCCTGAGCGACGCCCTCCACCTGCTGGCCGGACATTTGCCGAGGTATCAGCGTTCGGTCCGGCACTACGCGGCGGCGCTGCTGGAAGCCCAAGAAGGCTAGGTCGCTGCGCCCAAGCCTCTATCATGCGGGGGTTATGGCTGATGTCACCCGCAAAGACCTGGTCCATGCCCTGAACTCCGCCGCTGACCTGCTGGATGTCCTGGGGAGTGACGCAGGCGGCTTCCGGGCCACTGCTTACCGCAGCGCTGCCCGTAGCCTGGACCGGCATGAGGCCAGCCTGGACGAGCTGCGGGAGAGCCGCTTTGCGGGAGTGCCCAAAGTCGGGAGGGGCATTGCCGCCGAGCTGATGGACTACCTGGACACGGGCCGCTTCGCCCCGCTGGACGAGGCCGCAGAGGGCGTGCCCGAAGGGGTGCAGGGCCTGTTTGCTGTGCGGGGACTGGGGCCGAAAAAAGTGCGGACCCTCTGGGACGCCGGGATTGATTCGGTCACTCGGCTGCGGGACGCGGCGCAGAGCGGTGAGCTGGCGGCCATCAAAGGCTTTGGGGCCAAGGGAGCGCAGACGCTGGGTCAGGCCGCACAGTTTGTGCTGGACGCGCAGGACCGCTTTTTGCTGCCGCAAGCGCTGCAAGCCGGTGAAGCGGTGCAGCAGGCGCTGGCCGGAGCGGGGCTGGAAGCGACCTTCAGCGGCGAGCTGGGCCGCCTCCGCGACACCCTGGGCGGTGCCGAGCTGGTACTGAGCGGCGACCCGGACGCCTGGGCCGGGGCACTGGCAGGCGCGGCGGGCTGGGAAGTGCGCGAGCAGGGCGCAGATACCCTGAGCGGGCGCTTTGGCGGGGTGCCGCTCACACTGCGCCGGGGCGAGGCGGGCGTAGGCTTCCTGCCGTTCGACGAACCCGAGCACGCTGGCCTGGACCTGCCAGACCCGGCGGCTTTGATTCAGGTGCAGGACATCCAGGGGATGCTGCACACCCACTCGGTCTGGTCCGACGGCACGGCCACCCTGCGCGAGATGGTGGCCGGAGTACGCGACCTGGGCCATGCCTACCTCGGCACCGGCGACCACTCGCAGGCGGCGGCCTACGCGGGCGGGCTGACGCCTGCGCGACTGCGCGAGTACATCGCCGAAATCCGGGGCCTGCAAGCGGAGGGCCTGCCTATCCTGGCCGGGGCCGAGGTGGACATCCTGGCTGACGGTTCGCTGGACTACCCTGACGAGCTGCTGGCCGAGCTGGACTACGTGGTGGCGAGCGTGCATTCGGGCTTTGGCCTGAGCGCTGCCGACCAGACCGCCCGGCTGGTGCGGGCCGCTTCACACCCGCTGGTCAGCATTCTGGGGCATCCCACCGGACGGCTGCTGCTGCGCCGTGAAGGCTACGCGTTGGACATAGACGCCGTGCTGGAAGCCTGCGCCGCTTCGGGCACCGCCGCCGAAATCAACGCCAACCCCTGGCGGCTGGACCTGCGCTGGCAAGATGCCCTGCGCTGGCGTGGGCGGGTGCGCTTTAGCATCAACACCGACGCCCACTCGGTGGCCGGTCTGCGCGACATCCGCTACGGCGTGATGATGGCGCGCAAGGCGGGCCTGACCCCAGCCGATGTGGTCAACTGCCTGGACATGGCCGCGTTCAAAGCCTGGGCGCGGCCAGAGGTGAGCGGCAGATAGGATGTTTTGTCAAAGGGTCTAAAGGACTAAGAGTCTAAGAGAGGGCCAAGAGCGCGCCTTACCCTTGGACCCTCAGACTGTTCGACCCTTTGACCTCCTGACACCTTGGCCGGAAGCCCAGCAGCGCGGCAGTAGACTGAGCGCCATGCACTACATCCGCAACGCCGACAACCACGACGTGACCGTTAACCTGGCGCTGGAAACCTATCTGGTCCGTAACCGGCTGGTGGACGGTCCGCTGCTGCTCTTTTATATCAACGACCCCTGCGTGATCGTGGGGCGCAACCAGAACACCATTGAGGAAATCAACCGCGAGTATGTCGAGCAAAGCGGCGTGCAGGTGGTGCGGCGGCTCTCGGGCGGGGGCGCGGTGTATCAGGATCAGGGCAACCTCTGCTACTGCTTTATCAAGGACGACGACGGCTCATTCCGCGATTTTGCCAGCTTTACCGGGCCGGTGGTCGAAGCCTTGCAGCGCCTGGGAGCCACAGACGCCGCGCTGCGGGGACGCAACGACCTGGTGATCGGTGAGCAGAAGATTTCGGGCAATGCCATGTATGTGTCGGGAGGCCGCATGACCGCGCACGGCACGCTGCTGTATGACGTGAACCTGGACCACGTGGCCGCCGCGCTGAAGCCGCCCAAAGAAAAAATCGAGTCTAAAGGCATCAAATCGGTGCGTGCCCGCGTGACCAACATCCGCCCGCATCTGGCCCCTGAATTTCAGGGCCTGAGTACCGGCGAGTTCCGCGACGAGATTCTGCGTCAGCTGGCCGAGCAGCTCGCACATCAAAGCGGTGAAGAAGTCACCGAGTACCACCTGACCGAGCAAGACTGGCAGGAAATCGAGAAGATTCGCCAGGAGTATTTCCTGAACTGGGACTGGAACTTTGGCCGTTCGCCCGACTTCAGCCTGGAGCGCCGTCACAAGTTCCCCAGCGGCCTGATTGACGTGCGGATGAATGTAGAGAAAAAGCATATCGCGGCTATCCGCATCTACGGTGATTTCTTTGCACTGGATGACGTTTCCGAGCTGGAGCGGGCGCTGACCGGCGTGCCTTACCGCCCGGAGGACATTGCGGCGGCGCTGGAGCCGTTTGACCTCAGCCGTTACTTCGGCGCGGTGGAGCGGGATGAATTCATTCGCCTGATCGTGTAAGAGGGGGTGGCTGCTAATCCGCTGTTTTCCACCAGTTGCCCCGCGTGAGCAGCGCACCCAGGGCGAGGGGCGCGGCCTCTTCGGAATTTGTGGCGGCGTAGCGGGCGAGAAGGTGATCCAGGTTTTGCAACAGCTGGCCCGTGTCCGCGTCGGAGAGGCGCAGCGGGGCTGGCGCGAGTGCTGGCCGAGCCCCGCCGCAGCCTCAGGGAGCCAGCAGCGCCTCGACGAACTCCGCCGCGTTGAAGGGTTGCAGGTCGTCGGCCTGCTCGCCCACGCCGATGAACTTAATCGGCACGCCCAGTTCGCGCACAATCGGAATCAGGATGCCGCCCTTGGCCGTGCCGTCCAATTTGGTGACCACCACGCCGGTCAGGGGGATAGCTTCGTTGAACTTCTTGGCCTGCTGCAACCCGTTCTGGCCAGTCACAGCGTCCAGCACCATCCAGACTTCGGCGGGTTCGCCTGCGTCTGCCTTGCCAATCACGCGGTGAACCTTCCCCAGCTCCTGCATCAGGTTGGTCTGGTTGTGCAGCCGCCCGGCGGTATCCACCAGCAGCAGGTCGGTGCCGCGTGCCTTGCGTGAACTGGCTCCATCAAAGGCCACGGCGGCGGGGTCGCCCCCTTCACGGCCCTGAATGACCGGTACGCCCAGGCGGTCCCCCCAGACTTCCAGCTGCGCTCCAGCGGCGGCGCGGAAGGTATCGCCCGCCGCGAACATCACGCTTTTGCCGTGTTCCATGTAGTGCTGGCCCAGCTTGGCAATGGTGGTGGTCTTGCCCACGCCGTTGACGCCGATCACCATGACCACGTGCCCGGCGGGTTCGACAGGCGCAGGTTTGACTGCTGGCTCGAACCAGGGGGTCAGACCGCTGCTATTCTCCTCGCCTGCCTCTTTGGGCGGTTCGAGTTGTTCAATCAGGGCGTCGGACAGGGCTGCCAGCAGGTCGGGGCGGCGGCTGGCCTGCACGCTCCTGAGGATATCGGCGGTGGCCGGGCCGCCCACATCGGCGGCGAGCAGGGCCATCTCCAGGTCTTCGAGGGCGTCAGCGTCGCGGGCGGAGGAGAGACTGCGGCCCAGAAAGCCAGCATTCTGATTCAGTTGGGCGCGGGTTTTCTGAAGGCCCCCGCGCAGTCGTTCTGCCCATGTCATGCCTCTCACCATAGCGTCTGCCCGCAGGGCGCATTCGGGCGGAAATGGCACAGTTGGGCCTCAGTTCAGCTGCCGGGGCACTGTCTGGGCAGCTTCGCGGCGCAGGCGAATCAGCCGCAGCTGGAGCGCGGGCAGTCCGCTGCGCGACAGCGGCCCCCGGTGCAGCGTGCGCTCGCCTGTCGGCAGGGGCAGGGAAAGGACCGGGACATGGTGGCCGTAGCGGGCAATCAGGTCTTCATCACCCGCAATATCCACGCGCTGAAAGGAGAATTCCCATTCCAGCAGCAGCGCCTCGGCCTGCTGGCAGAGCTTGCAGCTGGCACGGGTATAAAAAACTGGGACAGGCAAAGGTGAGGCGGGGTGGGTCATGGCTGCGGTGTAGCACGCGGCGGGCCTGCTGTGCCAGTGCCCGGCAGGGTTCTGTCAGGCGCGGCCCTTACACTGTGGGCGATGCAGTACGGGCAGCGCAAGATGAGCGGACAGTGGCCGGGAGGAGGCCAGGGCAGCAAAGGCAGGGCGGGGGAGCGTGGACTGAACACGCTGCTGGGCCTGGGCGTGTGGCTGGCCACCGCACTGCTGGGCACAGCGGCAGCGGCCAGCAGTGCGGCTGCGCTGCCTTCCACGGCTGCATTGTCTGCTGCGCTGCCGCCCACCGCTGATGCCGCCTCTGTTTCACCTGCGGCTCCCGCAGTGCTAAAGCTGGAGCTGCGGCAAGCGGCACAGCAACGCCGGGTGTTTGTCACACTGCCGGCTGGAACAGCCCCGTTCACGCCACAGGTGAGCGTGCAGGGTGGGGAAGCGCAGGTGGACCTGCCCTTTGAGGTTGCGCCGCTGCGGGGCGGACTGGGCGCGGCACTCCCCGCCTACACTGCTCAGGGCCGCCGCCTGAGCATGACGCTGGGGCCAGGCGTGTCGGGCGTACAGGCGCAGTTCTGGCCTGCGGTGGGCAGCTGGCCGCCAGGGTTGATGCTGGACTTGCTGCCGTCCGGTGCCGCGCCTGCACGCCTGGCCCCTGTCCCGGCTGCCTCTGTTCCAGCTGCACAGGCCGCATCTGCACTGGCTCCCGCTCCGCCTGCTTCCAAAGCCGGGCCGGTGCGGGCCAGCATTGTGCTGGACCCTGGGCATGGTGGGATTGACCCCGGCATGACCAGCCGCTGGGTCCGCGAGGCCGATATCAATCTGGACGTGGCCCTACGGGCGGCGCGGCTGCTGCAAGCGCACGGCGTGGCCGTGACCCTCACCCGGCGCAGCGATACCCATCTGCATCCCGACAAGGGCACCGACCTCAATCTGCGCTCGCGTATGGCGACCACTGGTCAGGTGAGCGCCTTTGTCAGCATTCATGTCAATGCTGCGACCAGCCCGGCGGCGCAGGGCATCGAGACCTTTTACTTTGGGCAGCCGCTCCCGGGGCAGGGCCGCAGCCTGGCCGTGCGTGAAAACGGCGGTGGAGACGTAGGCGAGGCGCTCACGGCCCAGGCCTCCCGCTCGGCGCAGGGGGTGCTGGGCGACTTGCTCTCGCAGGCCAAGCTGAGCTTCTCGCGCCGCCTGGCCGGGCTGGTGCAGGCTGAGCTGGTGGCTGCGACGGGCGCTCAGAACAGAGGCGTCAAGACCGACACGTTTTATGTGATTCGTAGCCCCACCACCCCCGCCATCTTGACCGAGTTGGGCTTTGGGTCCAGCCCCACCGAAGGCCCCCGCCTGGCCTCAGCCGAGTACCGCCAGCGTCAGGCTGAAGCCATCGCGCGCGCGCTGCTGCGCTTTTTGAACACACCCTGAATGCCGTAGGAGGCCTGGTTCTATGCTGGATGAATTTCTACGTATTGCCAGGGCACTGAATGGCGCCGGAATCGTTCCCACGCTGATGGGGTCGCTGGGACTGGAAGTGGCCACGGGCCGGAGCTGGCAGCCCTCGGACATTGATATCCATGTGCGGGGCGATGCCAGAGGCTGGGACGCACCAGACGAGCTGCGCCTTTCGGACAGTGAGACCATCCGGCGGGTGATGGCTGCCCTGGGCTATGAGCTGACCGACCTCCACGAGCATGAGTTCCGCAGGGGTGGCCTCTCGGTGGAGTTCGGGACCATTAACGCTCTCTATGAGTTCGCCGGGGTGCACTGGGCCGAGTTGCCGCTGCGGGCGCAGGCTGGAGTGCAGTTTCGGTTGCCCACTCCAGCCCAGTTTTTGCGCATGTACGAAGCTTCCGCACAGGACAGCTACCGAGCTGCCAACAACAATTCCAAAGGCTTGCAGAAGATTGATTTCCTCAGGCAGCTGGTTTCCTCGCCTTGAGACAGTCACGCCCCCCTACGGTATGCCGCCACTCCGTGGCCCTGGGCTATTTCGGGCACCCGCCGCACCAGCAGCAGGCCCGCCACGAAAAATATCGCGGCCAGGCCGAATACCGCCGTGTAGCCTGCCGTTCCGCCGCCCCGGTTGAGCGTATCGAGCAGGGTGCCCATCGGCAGGCTGACAAACTGTGGAGCCACAAAGGCCACGTGCCAGATGCCCATATCGCGTGCAAAGCTGCTTTTGCTGGGCATGGCGTCGCTGCCCAGTGCCCAGTCCACACTGGTAAAGGCCCCAAAGCCCAGACCGAACAAGGCAGCAATGCCCAGGGCCAGCGTGTAGCTGCCGTTCAGGATCAGCAGCACGGCGGCCAGCGCCATCAGGGTGCCCGCCAGGTAGATCACCGGCTTGCGCCCCAGGCGGTCACTCAGTCGACCTCCCAGCAGGGCACTGAGGATGCTGGCAATGATGATGGCGGCCAGCATGACCGACGTGCTCTGCTCCGGGTTGCTTTGGCGCAGCACGTCGCGGTTGTAGTAGTTCAGGAAAGGCTGCACCGAGTACTGCCCCAGCGCAAACAGCACCCGCGTCCAGAACACCCAGAAAAAAGGCTGATAGGCGAACAGCTCCTGCAGGCTCAGGGTGGGCGCCGCTGGCGTGCCCGCCGCTGCCCTGGTGGCCTGCATAGTGGCCTGGTCTGCAGCGGCAGTGCCGCGCAGGGTGATCAGAGCCGGGAGGGTCAGCATCGCCGCCACCAGCACATAATTGGCGGCTGCGGGCAGGTGCAGGGCCGCCACGGCAAAAGTGGCCGCCGCAGCCAGCAGTTGCCCCACTGCCTGTAAGGTTGCCATCACCCCGGAATAGTGCCCGCGCTGCTCCGGCGGAACCAGCTGCGGAATGAGGGCCGAGTAGGGCGCTGTGGCGTAGTTGTTGCCAAACTGCACCAGCAAAAAGCCCAGCACAAAGACTCCAAAGCCGCTCACGCCTTCTAGCCAGGTCACAGCTCCACCCATCACGGCCAGGCCCAGCAGGTTCACGGCCAGACCCCAGCGCAGGTAGGGCAGCCGCAGGCCACTGCGGTCACTCTGCGCCCCCACGAGCGGCGGCAGGATCAGGGCCACCAGGGCCCCCACTGCGGTCAGCACGCCCAGCCAGGTGCCTTTGGCCGCTTCGCCCATAAAGTGAACCACGCCCGCCGGTATGGCAATCAGGAGCAGGGCCAGCCAGTGAAAGGCAGTCCCGAACCAGAAAGCGGAGAGGACCGCGGGGTGGGGCAGGGCTGAGGACGCACTGGCCGGTGCGGGCGGGGGCAGGGTGGGGACCATCTGGTGACCGAGTATAGAGCGCCTGCTTGGCCTGCCCATATGCTCTACAGTGGAGGCCATGACGGCTTTCTGCAGCAAGTGGGCAGTCCTGCTGGCCCTGGGAGCGCTGGCCGGGGGGCCAGTGGCCACTGCTCAGGCAGCTGGTACTCAGGCAGTTGGCACTTCAGTGGTGGGTACTCAGGTTGGTGGTGTGTCGCTGGGCCTGTCCTCTGCCCAGAGAATCACCGCCGAAAGCTTTTCGGGTCAGCCCATGCCCGTGCAGATAGTGCCAGGGCAACCAGTGCTGGTGCAACCAGGACCAACAGGACAAGTGGCCGCCACTCTGCCCGGCAGTGATTTGCTCGCCGTGATCGGCACAGGTCCCGGCGCTCTGCGGGTCACCCGCGCCGACTTTGACCGGGCGTTCCGTCTGGCTGTGGGCGAAGTGCTCAACCGTCAGGGGCTGCCGCTGCGTGATGATCTGCTCCAGTCATTTGCGCCATCACGCGCGCAGTTCTTTGACCAGTTCATTCATGACAAACAGATGGAGTATCTGGCCCGCCGGGCGCTGCCCGATTTCGTCTATCAGGGGCCGCCGCGCATCGGGCCGCAGTCGTTTGCGCAGCCACAGGGGTACGCCGATTATCTGACGGGCGCTGGCTACCGCGATGAAGCGGATTACCTCCGTGAGATGAGTCGTCAGGCGCTGATAGAGGCTTACCGCCAGGAGCTGCGCAGCCAATTTACCTTCAGCGACGCCGCAGTTCAGAGCTACTACGCCCTGAACCGCCGCAGCTTTATGCAGCGCGAAGAAGCCTGCGCCCGGCATATTCTGGTGACCGATCAGGCCCAGGCCCGTGACCTGCGCAGCGCCCTGGTGGGTGGGGCCGATTTTGCCCTGCTGGCCCGCTCACAGAGCCGTGATCCTGGCAGCGCCTCGCGCGGTGGTGAGCTGGACTGCTTGGTTCCCGGAACGACTGTGCCTGCATTTGAGGCGGTGCTGTTCGGCGCAGCGCTGGGCACGCCGCAGGTGGTGCAGACCGATCATGGCTGGCATGTGATTGAAGTGACTGAACGCCGCGCCGCTGGCCTGCTTCCGCTCGCACAGGCGGCCCCACAGGTCCGCAGTATTCTGGCCCGCCGCGCCGCCAGCCAACTGCTCGAAACTCAGCTCAAGCGTGTCCCTACGCAGTTGTTCCCTGAGCGCTTGGGGCTAGAGCCGCCCTCTGCAGAACCGCTGCCTGTGCAGCCGCTGGGCTGGCCCGCCGACCACTGAGCATTGCACTGCCCGGTTTGCCTGAGCCCTGGGCCCCGGCCAGCGCTCAGCCTCCAAAGGAGCCCCGGCAGAAGCGGCCCGGCTTGTCCAGGGGAACGCTACCATCGGGGAAGAGGGTCAGGCTGGTCAAGCCTTCTACCATTTCGGGTGTCACCTCATAGCGGCCAAAGTTGGTGTCGCTGGCCTGGTCCTTGTTGGGAATCACGAAGGCGCGGGCCTCTTTGCCCGAGACAATCACCTTGAACAGTGCGTCCGGTACGGCCACCCCGCCCCCGATGATCGCTGGATTCTTGCCCAGCACCGGCCCAGTCAGCACAAACACGCCGCCCCGGTCTTTGGCGCAGGCGCGGGTCGCACTTTCCAGCGCCGCCCACACGCCAGTGTTCATATCGTGGTTCTGCGGCACCATATTGGACAGATAAAACGACTCTGCCATGGCCTGCGCGCTTGACTTGAAGTCGGCAGCGGGGGCCATATGGCCCCGGTCATAGCCACTGCGGCGGTAATCGTTGAGCTCGGCGCTTTCGCCCGTGGGCAGGTCGGGGTCAGGTACAAAGTTGTCCTGGCGCTGCACGTTCCCGTCAAACTCGGTAGGGACCAGGTACTCGCCCACCACGCGGGGCACGCGGCGCTGCGGGTCGTACAGGGCCACATATTCCTGACGGCACAGCAGCCGGGTCGGCGTATTGCCCCCCAGCGTGGGAATGCCGCCGCGCCACTCGTCACGGCACTGTCCAGTGTCCCCAGAAGCGCCGGGCACGCTGTCGCCAGGAGGGCGGGGCAGCTGCACATCTTCGCCGCAGCCCCACAGCGCCGCTCCGGCGGCCAGAAGCAGACCCAGCAAGGAGAGCGTGGCCTGACTGATTCCGGCCTGGCGGCGGGCTTTCCGGGATGAAGACGTGCGGGGCATAAGGGCCGCATTGTAGCGGCTTTGCGGGCCAGTTTGGCCGGGCTCTCGGCCTCAAATTCCATGTGGCAGAACTGGAGAGGAGCCAGCCCAGGGCGTTCAGCGGGTCAGTTCGCTCAGCACGGCCCGGCCAATCACCAGCTGCTGAATCTCGCTGGTGCCTTCGTAGATTTCCGTGATTTTGGCGTCGCGGTACAGTTTTTCCACCGGGTATTCGGCGCTGTAGCCGTTGCCCCCGAAAATCTGCACGGCGTCGCGGGTCACGTCTACAGCTGCTTCACTGCCCAGCAGTTTCGCCATGCTGGCCTCTTTGGAAAAGGGCTGGCCCTGATCCTTGAGCCAGGCGGCTTTGAGGCCTACCAGCCGGGCCGCCTCGACCTGGGTGGCCATGCGCGCCAGCTTGAAGCTGACTGCCTGGTGCCCGGCGATGGCCTTGCCGAACTGCTCACGCTCAGCCGCGTAGCGGGCTGCATGTTCTAGCGCTGCTTGTGCAATGCCGACCCCCAGCATCCCGATGCCGATGCGGCCAGAATCCAGGCTCGACAGGGCCACAATCAGCCCCTGGCCTTCTTCCCCGATCATGGCTGTGGCAGGCACCCGCATCTGGTCAAAGGTGACTGCAGTGGTGTGTGCGGCGTGCTGGCCCATCTTCTCTTCGGGCCGCCCAAAGCTCAGGCCGGGGGTGCCGTCTTCCACCACAAAGCAGCTGACGCCACGTGCGCCCTCGCCCCCGGTGCGGGCCATCACCATGTACAGGTCCGCGTGTCCGCCTGAAGTAATCCAGGCTTTGGAGCCACTGATCACCCAGTCGTCGCCGTCGCGCACGGCGCGGGTCTTCAGACTGGCGGCGTCGCTGCCTGCTTGCGGCTCGGTCAGGCAAAAAGCCCCCAACTTTTCGCCCGTCGCCAGTGGACGCAGGAAGTTCTCCCGCTGCTCATCGCTGCCGTAGTTCAGGATCATCTGCTCCGGCAAGCCATTTTGCACACTCACGATCACCGCCACACTGGGGTCGGCGGCGGCAATCTCGGCCAGGCATAGCGCGTAGGTCACGCTGTCCAGGCCCGCCCCACCCCACTGTTCGGGGACGGTGGCTCCCATCAGGCCCAGTTCTGCCAAACCGCGCAGCTGTGGCTCGGGCCACTTGTGCTCGCGGTCATACTCGCGGGCCAGCGGCGCGATCTCACTGCGGCAAAAGTCGCGCACATGCTGCACGATCAGGCGTCCCTCGTCGTCCAGGGCAAAGTTCATTTGTGGCATGGGTTTTAGGCTAGCAGAAGGGATGGGCTGCCCTCCCAAAGACACGGGGCGCAGTTATGGCATAGGAGAAAGCGTATATCGGCGCACGCTAGACCGGCAGTGTGGATTCGTTCGCCAGCGCGTGGGCTAGGGCCTCTTCAATTCCCTTACCGCGCCAACCGGGAGCCACCGCCACCTGCGGGCCGCTGCCGCAGTCCAGCGCTGCCCCGATCACGCTGCCGCCTGCAATGGCCAAGGCGGCAGCCTGCACCTGCGCGGGATCGGTGTCTGGCAGCAGGTGTGCGGCGGCCCTCGCCAGAGCGGGGGCCAGCGGCAGGGGAGGGCGGGTGACGCGCACGCGTGCGGGCAGGGGCAGGGTGGTCACTGCGCCGGTCCCCGCTCAATGGTGCCGCGCCAGGGTTCATAGCGGGTATCCAGCCGCTCGGTGCGGGTGCCGCTGGCATCCTTGATGGTGCGTGTGATGTACAGATACAGGCCGGGGCGCGACCCTTCCACGTGGCGCTGCTGACCGGGAGCCAGCTTGGCGTTGGTCACGTAGCGCGGAGCTGGTGCAGGCAAGTGGGCAGTAATCACAGCTTTGCTGACCTGGACCTGCCGGGCTGGCTTTTTGCCCCACAGCTCTACGGTGAGGTGGCTGCCGGCATTGTTGTTGATGGTGCGGACCACCAGCGGTGCGCCGGTATCGTTCTTCATCACCAAGTCCAGGCCGGGGTCATACACCGCCGCCTCGAAGCCGGTTTGCGGCTCGTAGTACGACACGCGGTAGGAGTGCTGGTTGCGCTCTACGATAGGCAGGCCCGCGTTGTACAGGCTGCGGAAGGCGGTGGTGGACACCTGGCAGACTCCGCCGCCCAGGCCATCTACTGTCTGCCCGCCAGCGATAATCAGCCCATCCACAAAGCCGTCCTCGGCGGTGATGCCTCCAATCGCCTGCAAAAAGCTGAAGTTTTCACCGGCTGGCACCACATAACCGTCCAGCTTTTGCGCGGCCACACGGACATTTTCACGCCGCGCCGGGCTGCTGCCGTCATAGGTACTCACGCCGCTGGCGATCAGCTCCAGGCCAGCGGGGTCGGGCAGGTCCGCCGCAGTAAAGGAGGGCTCGGTCTTTTGCGCCGGCCAGACCGACTCGGACACCGCCGGGTTCAGGGCGTCGCGCCCAAATGCTTCGCGGGCCTGTGCACGCTGCACTTCATGTCCGCTGCGGCCTTCCTGGGTCACCCATTCTGCGCCCTGAGCCACGTAGCGCGCTGGCGTGGCGGGGCGGTCCAGCTGCGCCAGCACCCCCTTGAAGGTGGCTTCTATGGCCTCGGGGTCAGGTTTGATGCCGTCTTTGGTGGCCCAGTACAGGTTGGCGACCTGCCGCGCTGTCAGCTGCATAGACGCGTCCGAGCCTCCCAGCCGGACAGTGAGTGGCCGAATCAGGGCGTTGCCCTGGTCCGCCTGCGCCTTGAGTTTGGCCGGAGAATACTGCGAGGAGACCGCGTGGAACGGCACTTTGAGTTCGGTGGCTTCGGGATGTGCGGCGAACTGCCGCGCGGCGGCCTGCGCGTCGGCCTGCTTGCCCTCGCGGCCTCCTTTGACCACGTATCTGTAGGCCTTCTCGTCAAATTTGATCTCGCCGTCCTGCGGGGCGGTACCGAGCGGGGCCGCGAGCTGTGCGATCTTGGCGGCGGCCTGCTGGGGGTCTACTCGCGTCTCAACGCTAAATTCTGCCGGTTGCCCCTGCCCCGTCATACCGCGTAGCCGCTCCGGCAGACTCCGGGCCGCGGTGTAGGCTTCGGCCTGATCTAAGGCGGCTGCGGTGTCCCGCTGCCAGCCCAACTCGGCGGCGCTCAGCTTCCAGCTCTTGTCGCCTGCCCGGATGGTCACCTGTGGCGCGGCGGGCAGCGCCTGGCTCAGCTGTGCCTGCGCTTCCTCGCGGCTTAGTCCGCCCACGTCCACGCCCCCGATTCGCACGCCAGGGGCCAGTTCGCTGCCGCTCTGACCCAGGCTGAAGGCCAGGGCACTTCCCAGCAGGGCCGTCAGGGCGGCTGCTCCCCACAGCCAGGGACCAGGGCGGCGTGAGCGAGGCAGAGAAGAAGAAGCTTTGGCAGCGTGTTCAGACATCACCGCAGTCTAACAACCCCACTGCTCACTGCGGTGAAATTTGCCGACTGGCTGGAGATTTCTTAAAGGAGTTGGGGCCATGCTCGCCTGGCGAGGCAGGCCCAGCAACTTAGGGCTCCGGCACGGGCGCACTTTGTGCCTGCGCCTCAGCCGCTTCGGCTGCGGAATTGTCCACGTCTACAGCGACCTCGCCGCCAGCTTCTAGGTCCACCACGAACTGACTGCCCTCCAGCCGCACCCGCGTCAGGATTTGCTCGTCGCCGCTGGGGCGGGTCGCTGCATGCAGCTCGATGTGGTCGCGCAGTGGGGTATTGATCACTTTGGAAGCTAACACTTCTTCCACCTGAAAAATCCCGCCGGAGTTGTTCATGGTCACGCTGATCCGCACCGGGCGCTGGGCGCCGGGTTCAATCACCACCTGATCCACCGCCAGAGCACTGATGGAGTGAATGTCCACGCTGCCCATCTTAAAGGCCTTGCGCCCGCGTCCTTTGGTGATGTCAGTGCCGTCGGCAACAGCCGTGATCCCGGCTTCGATGGTCAGCGGCGGCGGGTTCAGGTCGTGGCAATTGATCGCCCCCAGGACAAAGGAGCGCACCTTGATCCGCTTGAAGGTGTCTTCGTACAGCGGCGTCATGATCCGGTCCAGGATGGGCATCGCCAGATTGACGCCGTGCATCTCGTGGCCAGCGCGGTGCACCTGATTGCCGATGTCGTGCAGCATGGTCCCCAGAATGACCGTCAGGAACACATCGTCCGCGTCACCGATGCCGCTCTCAATCAGGTCGGGTTTGACCCCAGCGTCCAGCAGCAGATGGGCGATGGTCACGCCCGCCGCCCCGGTGATGAAGGCGTGCACCCGGCCATGGTCGTTGTAGCCCAGTTTGCGCATGGTGATGTAGTTCGCCATATCCCAGTGGGCCAGCGCTTCGGGATCGTTCTGAAGCGCCTCAAATGCGGCCAGCGCCCGTGGATACTCGCTTAGGTCAGAGCGAATCGAAGCCTGCGCCGCTTCAATCAGCTTGGCCTTGGGGGTCTCGAAGCGCAGTTGTGACGCCAGCTCTTTTTCCTGAAGGTTGCTGGCCGGTTCTTGGCCAGGACCAATGCCCATCTCCTGTAGTGCGCCGCCCAGAACTTCCAGGCGGAAGGTGCCCTGTGTCCTGCGGCAACGCTGGCGCTCCGCCTGAGCTACTGCCCCAGCTTGCTCCTGTTCCGGCTGCCCAGCCATTACTCGCCCTTGAATTCGGGGCGGCGCTTGTCCAGAAAAGCGCGCGTCCCCTCGGCAAAGTCGCTGGTGGCGACGGCCATGCCGAACAGGTCTGCTTCGATTTCCATGCCTTCTTCTACGCTGAGGTGAGCGCCGCGCCGCACCGCTTCTTTGATCAGAGCCAGCGAAATCGGAGCGCCCCGCATCATCTGCTCGGCCACCTCGCGGGCTTTGTTCAGAGGTTCGTCGGAGACGTAGTTCACCAGTCCCATTTGCAGGGCTTCCTCGGCATCCACCTGCCGCCCCGTCAGCAGCAGGTCCAGGGCGCGCCCCATGCCAATCAGGCGAGGTAGGCGCTGGGTACCGCCGAACCCAGGAATGACGCCTAGCGTGGCTTCGGGTAGGCCCATACGGGCACGCGGCGAGGCAATCCGGATATCGCAGGCCAGTGCCAGTTCCAGGCCCCCGCCCAATGCAAAGCCCTGAATGCAGGCGATGGTGGGCAGTGGCAAGTTGCTCAGCGACTGCATCACTTCCTGGCCGCCCAGCGACAGCTCACGGCCCGAGTAGACGTTGTTCATCTCGCTCAGTTCGCTGATATCTGCACCGGCCACGAAAGCTTTCTCGCCCGCGCCGGTCAGGATCAGGGCGCTGATGTCGGCGTTTTCGGCAATTAAATCCACCGCTTGTCCAATCTCGGCCAGGGTGTCGGTGTTCAGCGCGTTCAGCGCTTTGGGCCGGTTGATGGTCAAGACCGCCAGTGGGCCGTGTTGGTCCAGTTGCAGGTTGGAAAATTCCAGTTCGTCAAAGAGGCTCATGCCTCTATAGTGGCACGCCTCGCCCAGCAGGCGGAATGGATCCAAAAAAAGAGGACCGCTCAAGAATGAACGGCCCCTGCTTGGTCCTCTCTAGGAATTAAGAGAAGAGTGATGTTGCTGGCCCGCTTAGCGGACGCGCACGCCCTGCGCCTTCAGCAGGCGGCGGGCGGTGGCAGTGGGCTGAGCGCCCTTTTCCAGCCAGTACTGGGCGCGTTCCACGTCCACCTTCAAGAAGGTTTCGGTCTTCTTGCGGGGGTCATAGTGGCCCAGGTTCTCGATGTAGCCACCGTCACGGGGACGGCGGGCGTCAGCGACGACGATGCGGTAGTGGGGGTTATGGGCCGAACCAAAGCGGGACAAACGAATCTTAACCATAGTGATGCCTCAAGAGTGTGGATTTGAGGGTTGTCCGTCATTAGGAAACGGACAGCATGCGCTTTACCAGCAGCCACGCAAAAAGCGCACCGCAGGAGTGTAGCAAAGAGTCTGTGAACGCCGCAACCTTGACGCCGGCATCTGGCCGGGTTTTTCTCTTGCCCCGGCACGTACGCAGATGCTAGGCTGAGGTGTTGCCGCGCCACGACGCGCAGGCTATATCCAGGAGGATTAGGAGTTCATGGAAGACAAGACCCAGACCCCCGCCCAGGAAGGCGGGATGATTCAGCCCGATCAGGGCACCGAGACCGCGACCCAGAGTGTGCAGCAGGAGCAGGCCCAAGTGGCCAAGCCCCAGGCTACCCAGACCGAGGAGCGCGATTACCCCGAAATGACCATGGAAGACGTGCTGGCGAGCGAAGCTCAGGAACCCCAGAACGTCAACCGTGGCGACATTGTTGATGGCACTGTGGTGTTCATCGGTTCCGAAGGCATTGCTGTAGATATTGGTGCCAAGGTAGAAGGCATCGTGCCTCTGACTCAGTTGGGTGAAGAGCCGATGACTGCCGAAGAAGCCCAGGCTCAGTACAAGCCTGGCGATTCCATCACCACTTACGTGGTGCGTGTGGATATGGCCACCGGCCAGATTGTTCTCTCCAAAAAGCGTGCTGACCAGAACAAGGGCTGGCGCGTGCTGGAGAAGATGCAGGAAGAGGGCCAGACCTTTGAAGTTGAAGTGCTGGAGAAGGTCCGTGGTGGCCTGGTGGCCCAGGTCGAAGGCATTCGTGCTTTCCTGCCCGCCAGCCAAGTGGATACCCGCCGCGTCAACGATCTGGACCCCTATGTCGGCAAGCCCCTGCAAGTGCAGCTGATTGAGCTGAACCGCAAGCGCAACCGCGTGATTATCAGCCACCGCTCCATCCTGGATGCCAAGAAGGAGCAGGCCAAGCAGGAAACCATGACCCACCTGGAGTCTGGTGCTGAGTTTGAAGGCACCGTGGTAGAAATTACCGACTTCGGTGTGTTTGTGAACCTTGGTGGTATCGACGGCCTGGTTCACCGCAGTGAGCTGACCTATGGCCGGTTCAACCATCCCCGTGAAGTGGTAGCTGTGGGCGACAAGGTCAAGGTGCAGGTGATCGACGTGGACGAGAGCCGCGAGCGCATCAACCTGAGCATGAAGTCGCTGACCAATGACCCCTGGGAAGGGGCCATGGAGCGCTACAGCATCGGTCAGCGCGTCAAGGGTAAAGTTACCAATCTGACCAACTTTGGTGCTTTTGTGGAGCTGGAGCCGGGCCTGGAAGGTCTGGTCCATGTCAGCGAAATGAGCTGGACCAAGCGCGTGCGTCATCCCAACGAAGTGCTGACCGAAGGCGAAGAAGCCGAAGCTGTGATCCTGCGTATGGATCCGGTGGAGCGCCGTATCAGCCTGGGTATTCGTCAGACCACGGATGATCCCTGGAGCGCCCTGCCTGATCGTTACCCCCCAGGCACGCCCGTTAAGGGACAGGTCACTGGCCTGACCGACTTCGGTGTGTTCATGGAAATCGAAGAAGGCATCGAAGGTCTGATTCACATCAGTGAACTGGACATCCAGCGCGTGAACAATCCCGCCGATCTGTTCAAGAAGGGTGACGAAATCGAAGCCGTGATCCTGAACATTGATCCGGTGGAGCAGCGTGCCAGCCTCTCTCGCCGCCGTGCACTGGGTGGTGGCCCTGCTCCGCGTGAAGGTGGCAACCGTGACTTCGTGAGCCAGGGTGGCGGTAGCCGTACGGACCGTTACAGTGGCGGTGGCAACAGCCGTGGTGGCCGTGGTGGCCGTGGTGCCGACTACAACTACTCTGCTAAAGATGCCAGCCAGGGCGGCAAAATCAGCACCAAGCTGGGTGACGTTTATGCAGACCTGTTTGCTCAGTTCGGCATGAGCTCCGATGGAGATAAAGCGGAAGCCGGCAAGACCGATGAGCAGGTCGCAGCAATCCCAGACGCCAAGTCTCCTGAGATGAGTGCTGGTGATGCAGTAGCACTGACCGAAGGCTACGACAGCGATTCTGAGAGCTGAAGCTTAGGCTGAAGAAGTCTGTACAAAAGGGCGGCTCCTCTTGGGGCCGCGCTTTTGTTATGAGCTGCTTGGATATGCTGAGTGCTTATTGGCTGTATTTATTCGGATTACCTCAGAGATGTACAGACGGCTTTCCTGGCTGGTAAATCCTTGGCACGGGAAATAAAAAAAGGAGAAGCCCTCAAGGCCTCTCCTTTTAAATTTGTACCTGATGCTCGGCTCAGCCGCGCTTGCGGTAGCTGTCGCCAAAGCGCTTGGAGAACTTCTCCACGCGGCCTTCAGTATCGACAAAGCGCTCTTCGCCAGTCCAGAAGGGGTGAGAACCACTCCACACGTCCACGTGAATTTCGGGACGGGTCGACAGGGTTTCCATCACAACTTGGCCCTGGTAGATGATTTTGCAGGGAACAGCTTTGGGGTGCAGATCTTTCTTCATAAGTTCCTCCTTGACCACGTCATGTGCGTAGTCATGAACCTGAGAAGTATAACATGGCGGGCCTGTGTAGGGGGAGAGGGAGCAATGAATGGTTGCTGCTTTGCCAGTGAAGAGTATGGAAAAAGAGGCGGACAGGAGTTCCCTGTCCGCCTCTCTAGAAGTCTTAAACGCTTAGGCTTACTTGATGACCTTGGTGACAACGCCAGCGCCGACGGTACGGCCACCTTCGCGGATCGCGAAGCGCAGGCCTTCTTCCATGGCGATGGGTTTGATCAGCTCCACGGTGAATTCGACGTTATCGCCGGGCATCACCATTTCCACGCCTTCTTTCAGTTCCACCACGCCGGTCACGTCCGTGGTCCGGAAGTAGAACTGGGGACGGTATCCACCGAAGAAAGCGCTGTGACGGCCACCTTCGTCCTTGCTCAGCACGTACACGCTGGCTTCGAACTGGGTGTGGGGGGTGATGCTGCCGGGCTTGGCCAGCACCTGACCACGTTCCACGTCTTCACGGCTCACGCCACGCAGCAGCACGCCCACGTTGTCGCCGGCCATACCGCTGTCCAGCAGCTTGCGGTGCATTTCCACGCCGGTCACAGTGGTCTTCTTGGTGTCGGTCAGACCCACGATTTCTACTTCGTCGCCGACCTTCACGATGCCGCGTTCCACGCGGCCCGTCGCCACGGTGCCACGACCCGTGATGGTGAACACGTCTTCGACGGGCATCAGGAAGGCTTTGTCGGTGTCACGCTCAGGGGTGGGGATGTAGGAGTCAACGGCGTCCAGCAGTTCCCAGATACGGTCAACCCACTCGTCTTCGCCGCGGGCGGTCTTGGGGTTGGCCTGCAGGGCTTCGAGGGCCTTGAGGGCGCTGCCCTTGACGATGGGCAGATCGTCGCCGGGGAATTCGTAGTTGCTGAGCAGTTCGCGAACTTCCATTTCGACCAGCTCGAGCAGTTCTTCGTCGTCGACCATGTCCACTTTGTTCATGAAGACAACGATGTAGGGCACACCGACCTGACGGGCGAGCAGGATGTGCTCACGGGTCTGGGGCATGGGGCCGTCAGCGGAGCTGACGACCAGGATCGCGCCGTCCATCTGGGCAGCACCGGTGATCATGTTTTTGACGTAGTCAGCGTGACCGGGGCAGTCTACGTGGGAGTAGTGACGGCCTTCGGTGTTGTATTCAACGTGGCTGGTGTTGATGGTGATACCACGGGCCTTTTCTTCGGGGGCCTTGTCGATCTGGTCGTAGGCCAGGGTTTCGACGGTGTCATCCATCGCAGCAGCGGTGAAAGTGATGGCCGCGGTCAGGGTGGTCTTGCCGTGGTCAACGTGTCCGATGGTGCCCACATTCACGTGGGGCTTGGTGCGTTCAAACGTACCTTTTGCCATAAGTTCCTCCTGGATTCTTTACCCGCTGACGGGTAAGCCTTACTAGAATACACAACCTCTGCGCCTAAGAACACCAGTCATGTCAGCTTGGCCCGCCTGTGAGTATGACCAAAAAAAGTGACTTGCTTTCTAGGGCAAGTCACGGTCTGGAGCTCCTGGTCGGAATTGAACCGACGACCTCTCCCTTACCAAGGGAGTGCTCTACCTCTGAGCTACAGGAGCGATACACCTTTGAGTGTGGTGGTGGGCAGGGGCGGATTCGAACCGCCGTACTCGTACGAGAACAGATTTACAGTCTGTCGCCTTTAACCACTCGGCCACCTACCCATTCGCTTTGAATTGTCTGGCTCTATGATGTGGAGCCACCCAGGAGAATCGAACTCCCAACCTTCCGATTACAAGTCGGGTGCTCTACCAGTTGAGCTAGGGTGGCGTTCCCATTATCAACCTAGCAACCCGGTTCGGAACCGAGAGGTTTCCCAGGTCAGAAGCGCTCTTTTCCCGGCTTGCGGGCCTCGCTCACTTCCGGATGGAGATAGTAACACTGGGGCCAGGCTGTGTCAACATCCACAGTTTGGCAGGCTCTTCTCGTACTGCCCTTGCCTCTTTGTGCCCCTCCTGGAGTGTGCTGACCACCTCTTCGCATGAATTCGGATGCGCGTAGAACTTCGGAGCTGGCAGGCTCCAACTATGGGGCTCATTGACTGGCGAACTGTGAAACATGGCAGCCGCATATTCGGGCAGTTGCAAGGGATGAGGCTGCACTTCTGTAGGGCGTCAGGGCTTAGACTGAACCACTTGGGTCTGAGCCGAGACCGATTTGGTCAGAGATAAACCAGCGCGTCTGGCATGAATCAGTCACCGGCAGGCATTCAGAGTAGGTATAGATACGGGCTGCGCAAGCTGCCTGTCAAGGGAGTATGGATGGACCGAAATCTCAGCACACTATGGGCTTATCTCTACCGGCACCGCCGTCAGTATCTGATCGGCATCGTCGCTGTGACCCTCTCCAACGCTGCGGCATTGCTGCCCTTCTATTTCATTCGCCTGATTATTGATGGGCTCGGTGCGCGGGTGCAGGGAGGCTCACTGACAGCCATCACCCTGAGCCAGATTGGCTGGTATTCCCTCGGTATCGTGCTGGCCGCTCTTGTCTCAGGCGCACTGATGCTGATTATGCGCCGGCAGATTATCGTGGCTTCCCGTGAGATTGAGTATGAAGTCAGGCGCGACCTGTTCTCACACCTTCAGACGCTGGACAAGGCGTATTTTGACCGCTCGCGCACGGGCGACCTGATGAACCGCCTGACCGGCGACCTGGGCTCGGTGCGCGAACTGCTCGGCTTTGGCTCGTGGCAGATTGTGAATATCGCGGCGTCCTTTACGGCCAGCTTGGCGGTAATGTTCGCACTCAGCTGGCAGCTGACCCTGGTGGTGCTGGGCATGCTGCCGATTATTGTAGGGGCACTCTATGTGCTGGCCCGCATGATCAACGCTCGCCATACCAGCGTGCAGGAACAAAACAGCGTCATTGCGGCCAAGGCGCAGGAGAACTTCAGCGGGGCGCGTGTGGTCAAAGGCTACGCCCTGGAGGAGCGTGAACTGGCCGACTACCGCGCCATGAACTTGGAATTGCTGCGCCGCAACATTGCGCTGACCAAGGTAGACGGTCCTCTGCGGTCCTTCGCCACGATGCTGCTGGGCCTGGCGTTCGGCCTGGTCTTGCTGGTCGGTGGGCGGCAGATTTTGCAGGGCGGTGACTTTACGGTGGGGATGTTTGTGCAGTTCGTGGGCACGCTGGACCGCCTCGCCTGGCCGATGCTGATGGCGGGATGGATCACGTCCGTGACCCAGAGGGGACTGGCCTCATGGCGGCGGCTGGTGGAACTGTTCGACGCCCGCCCAGAAGTGGCCCGTGTTCCCGCCGAAGCGGTGAGACCTGTGCCAGTAGCGGGCACTGTGGATTTCAGGAACGTGACCCTGCGTTACGGCGATACCGAGGTGCTGCATGACATCAACCTGCATATTCCTGCGGGCACTTTTCTGGGGATTACCGGGCCTACGGGTAGCGGCAAGACCAGCCTGGCACACCTGCTGACCCGTCTGGTAGATCCCAGCGAGGGCCGAGTAGAGCTGGATGGGCGTGATCTGCGGGCCATACCCACGCGGCAACTGCGGGACGTGATTGGTGTGGTGCCGCAAGAACCTTTCCTCTTCAGCGATACGCTGGCGAACAACATCACTTTCGGGCTGGAGCGCGAAGACTTGCCCGCCATTCCTACTGAAGTGAGTGTGCTGGATGTTCCGGCTCCACCACTGATTCCTCAGAAGCCCGATGAGGACCAGGTGCGGCGTGCCGCTGAGCTGGCCGGCCTGGCCGGTGATGTTGAGCATTTCCCACAAGGCTACGCCACGCTGCTGGGGGAGCGCGGCGTGACCCTCAGTGGTGGGCAGCGGCAGCGTACAGCCATTGCCCGCGCTATTGCCCGCGAGCCGCGAGTACTCATTTTGGACGACAGCCTGAGCGCGGTGGATACCGAAACTGAGCGCCGCATCATTGAAGGCCTGCGCGAAGTCAGCCGTGGCCGCACGGTGATTCTGATTGCGCACCGCATCAGTACCCTGCGCCACGCGGACACCATTGCGGTGCTGGAAGAGGGCCGCTTGGTCGAACAAGGCAGCCACGAGGAGCTGCTGGCTCTGGGGGGCCACTACGCCGAGCTGGAGCGCTTGCAGAGTCTGAGCAGTGACGTCGAGCGTGAAGAAGACGGAGACCCTGTGGCGGCACCTGCGCCTACCCTGGCAGGAGGAACCCCATGACCCGCCCCGAACAGCTCAAGCCCGAAACTCAGGACCTGGATTTCCAACTGGTCCGGCGCATTTTGCGCTACGTGCAGCCCTACTTGTGGCTGGCGCTGGGTGCGATTGTGCTCACGCTGGTACACTCGCTGATCCAGCCGCAATTTGCCCTGATTCAGAAGCACGCCATTGACGCCTATCTGGTGCCGTTTGAGCGTGACCGGAGCCTGGATGCGGAAGCGCTCTACCAGGGGCTGCTGACCGTGGCACTGGGCTACATGGGCCTGCGGTTGCTGGATTTTGCGGTGCAGTACGCCTCTACAGTGGCGATTGGTTATCTGGGGCAGAACGTGCTGCGCGATATCCGCGCCGATGTGTTTGGCAAGTTGCAAAAGTTGCAGCTGTCTTACTTTGACCGCAACCCGGTGGGCCGCCTCATCACCCGCGTGACCAGTGACGTGGACGCCATCAACCAGTTCATCACTGGGGGGCTGGTCAGCCTGATTAACTCGGTGTTCTTGATCATCACCTATGTGTGGATCATGCTGCGCGTGGACTGGCGGCTCAGCCTGATCAGCTTTACGGTGCTGCCGCTGATGTACTGGGCCACCAACTTTTTCCGTGGCAAGATGCGCGAGGCCTTTCGCCGCACCCGGCTGGAGCAGGCGGTGGTTAACACCCAGCTAAACGAGAATATTTCCGGGGCCATGACGGTGCAGCTGTTCGGGCGTGAAGCCCGCTCGGCACTGGATTTCGACCATGCCAACCGGAGTCTTCTGGCCGCGCACATCAACTCGGTGCAGTGGTTCTCGCTGTTTATGCCTGCAGTCGCGCTGCTCGGCCAGCTGGCGGTGGCACTGGTGGTGTACTTCGCCGCCCGTTTCCTGCTGCAAGACGAAGCGGCGGGTGTGGTCGCTGGCGTGACGGTGGGGACCATCTTCGCCTTCGTGCAGCTGACGCAGCAATTGTTTCAGCCGATTCAGGACCTGGCCGATGTGTTCAATAACCTCCAAGCCGCGATGGCGTCCAGCGAGCGCATCTTTGAGGTGCTGGATGAAGAGGAACAAATCACGGACCGCCCCGGTGCTGCCACGCTGGGCCAGCTGCAAGGCCGGGTAGACCTGGAAAATGTCTGGTTTGCCTATGATCCTGAGGTCACTGCCGATACACCCGATGACGACCCGCGCTGGATCTTGCGGGGCGTGGACCTGCATATTCAGCCGGGCGAAAGTGTGGCGCTGGTGGGAGCCACTGGAGCCGGCAAAACCAGTGTGACGGCGCTGATCAGCCGCTTTTATGATGTGCAGCGTGGTGCGGTCAAGGTAGACGGCCACGATGTGCGCGACCTGAAACAGCACGACCTGCGCCGTCATGTGGGCGTGGTCCTACAGGACGTTTTCCTCTTTGCAGGGACCATCGCCTCCAATCTGTCGCTAGGTAACCCAGCGGTAACACAGGCGCAGATTGAGGAAGCCTGCCGCTACGTAGGTGTTCACGACTATGTGATGAGCTTGCCGCAGGGCTACCAGACTGAAGTCCGTGAGCGCGGCGCAGGGCTGAGTACCGGCCAAAAGCAGCTGCTGGCTTTTGCGCGGGCGCTGCTCCAGAACCCCGACATCATTTTGGTGCTGGACGAAGCCACCGCCAACGTGGACACCGAAACCGAGCTGCGTATCCAAGCAGCGCTACAGCGGGTGATGCAGGGCCGCACGTCCATCATCATCGCGCACCGCCTGAGCACCATTGAGGGCTGTGACCGCATCGTGGTGATGCGGCGCGGACGGATTGTGGAGCAGGGAAGTCACCGGGAGTTGCTGGCCCAGGGCGGATATTATTCGCGGCTTCAGCAGTTGCAGTACTCAGGTCAGCGCCGTCCCGTTTAGGGGGCAGGCTAAAAGGCAGGGCGGGGCAGGCGTTCTCTTTTGAGGGGTCTGTTTTTGCCGGTGGACACCGAGTCTCGGTTTGCTGCTTGGGTCTTGATTCGCTCACCGGCATGGCGCTAAACTGCTTCGGTTGAACCTGGAGCAGACGGGTTGCTCTGTCCACGGTTTCGGCAGCCACACCGCTCACCTGGATGCTGACAGGGAAGAGGGAGCCACTGGCCCCGCTCATGAGGGTGAAGGCATATTTCCAGCCCCAGATAGGAGTGATTGAACTGCCAACTGTACAGCAGCTTGTCCGTAAGGGTCGTAAGACCGTTGCCAAGAAGACCAAAGTGCCCGCTCTGAAGGGAAGCCCCTTCCGCCGTGGCGTGTGCACCGTGGTGAAGACCACCACCCCCAAAAAGCCCAACTCGGCCATGCGTAAGATTGCCCGTGTGCGCCTGAGCAGCGGCTACGAAGTGACTGCTTATATCCCCGGCGAAGGCCACAACCTGCAGGAGCACTCCGTGGTGCTGATTCGCGGCGGACGTGTGAAGGACCTTCCCGGTGTGCGCTATCACATCGTGCGCGGTGCGCTGGATACCCAGGGTGTGAAAGACCGCAACCAGGCCCGCAGTAAGTACGGCACCAAGAAGCCCAAAGCGGCTGCCAAGTAATCCCGGAGACGGCCCAGGCTCGCCGCTGTGTGATGCCTGGGCCTGGGCTGTGTAGGCCGCCTATGAGCGTGTCCCGCCCTACTCCCCCACCCGCTTTCCTAGAGGAGGAACACTGAATGTCCCGTCGCCGTAGAGCAGAAGTGCGCCAGCTCCAGCCTGACCTGGTTTACCAGGACGTGCTGGTGAGCGCCATGATTAACCGCCTGATGCAGGACGGTAAAAAGAACCTGGCCAGCCGTATTTTTTACGGAGCCTGCCGCCTGATTCAGGAACGTACCGGCCAGGAGCCGCTCAAGGTCTTCCGTGAAGCCTATGAGAACATTAAACCCCGCGTCGAAGTGCGCAGCCGCCGCGTGGGTGGCAGCACCTACCAGGTGCCGGTGGAGTTCGATAAGAACCCCCGCCGTCAGCAAAGCCTGACCCTGCGCTGGATGGTCAACGCCGCCAACAGCCGTCCTGAGCGCACTGCGATTGAGCGACTGGCCGGCGAAATCATGGACGCTGCCGAAGGCCGTGGCGGTGCCATGAAGAAGAAAGACGACGTGGAGCGCATGGCCGAAGCCAACCGCGCTTACGCTCACTACCGCTGGTAATTTCCCTACAGTGAGGCGAGGGAAGTCGGTCCGCTGTGACCCTGACCCCTTCGCCTTTTTTAGAGGAATATCCGTTACTTCAACGTGCAGCGCGTGACATACAGCTCACGCCCCGCTGCCAAGATGAGGGAGTCTATGACCACCAAAGCCCAGAACTACCTGCAGAACTTCCGCAACATCGGAATTGCCGCGCACATTGACGCCGGCAAGACCACCACCACCGAGCGCATCCTGTACTACACCGGACGTATTCACCAGATCGGTGAAACCCACGAAGGTGCTTCGCAGATGGACTGGATGGAGCAAGAGCGCGAGCGCGGTATTACCATCACGGCCGCGGCGACCACGGCCCAGTGGACCCGCTCCGGCACCGACGATGTGTACACCATCAACATCATTGACACCCCCGGACACGTGGACTTCACCATTGAAGTAGAGCGCTCCATGCGTGTGCTGGACGGCGCTGTGGCTGTATTCGATGCCTCGCAGGGTGTGGAGCCTCAGAGCGAGACTGTGTGGCGTCAGGCAGACCGTTACGGCGTGCCCCGCATTGCCTTTGCCAACAAGATGGACAAGACCGGGGCCAGCTTCGAGCTGGTGATCGGTGACATCAAAGAGCGTCTGGGCGCCATCCCTGCTCCGGTCCAGTACCCAATGGGCGCTGAGAACGAGTTCCAGGGCATCATTGATGTGATTCGCCGCCGCGCTTACTTCTACACCAACGACCTGGGCACCGATATCCGCG
The DNA here is from genome assembly GCF_014653275.1 of Deinococcus piscis. Classification (GTDB taxonomy): domain Bacteria; phylum Deinococcota; class Deinococci; order Deinococcales; family Deinococcaceae; genus Deinococcus; species Deinococcus piscis. The sequence goes on along the minus strand of NZ_BNAL01000004.1, from coordinate 74,315 downwards.
AGGAAGACGTACCGGCTGAATACAGCGAAAAGGTCGAAGAGATGCGCGCTCAGCTGATTGAAGCCGCCGCCGAGGTGGACGAAGAGCTGATGATGATGTACCTCGAAGGCGAAGAGCCGAGCGAGGAGCAGCTGGTGGCCGCCCTGCGTCAGGGGACCGTCAACAAGCAGATTTTCCCGGTGCTGTGCGGAAGCTCGCTGAAGAACAAGGGTGTACAGCTGCTGCTGGACGCCGTGGTGGACTTCCTGCCTAACCCCCTGGAAGTGCCGGCCATCAAGGGCGTGCTGGCCGACGACGAAAGCGAAGAACCCGAAACCCGCACCTTCCCTGCTGATCCCGAAGGCAAGCTGGCTGCTCTGGCGTTCAAGATCATGGCCGACCCCTACGTGGGCCGCCTGACCTTCGTGCGCGTGTACTCGGGCACCATGACCTCGGGCAGCTACATCTACAACGCCTCCAAGGGCAAGCGCGAGCGCGTGGGCCGTCTGCTGAAGATGCACGCCAACAGCCGCGAGGAAGTGGATGTGCTGAAGGCGGGCGAACTGGGCGCTGTGATCGGCCTCAAGGACTCCGGCACCGGCAACACCCTGATCGGTGACGGTGACGAAGAAGTCTTGCTGGAAAGCATTGATGTGCCGGAAGCCGTGATCAAGCTGGCCATTGAGCCCAAGACCAAGGCTGACCAGGAAAAGATGGGCCTGGGCCTGAGTAAGCTGGCCGAAGAAGACCCCACCTTCCGCGTGGAAACCGACGCTGAAAGTGGTCAGACCACTATCGCTGGCATGGGCGAACTGCACCTGGAAATCCTGGTGGACCGCCTCAAGCGCGAGTTCAAGGTGGAAGCCAACGTGGGTGCGCCCCAGGTGGCCTACCGCGAAACCATCACCAAGCACGTGGAAGTGGACTCCAAGTTCGCCCGTCAGTCGGGTGGACGTGGTCAGTACGGTCACGTGAAGATCAAGGCCGAGCCGCTTCAGCCCGGCGAAGGCTTCGTGTTCGAGAACGCTGTGGTGGGCGGCACCGTGCCCAAGGAGTACATCGCTCCTGCCCAGAAGGGTATTGAAGAAGCCATGCAGAGCGGCCCTATGCTGGGCTTCCCCGTGGTGGACCTCAAGGTCACCCTGTATGACGGCTCCTACCACGAAGTGGACTCCTCGGAAATGGCGTTTAAGATCGCTGGCTCCATGGCGCTGAAGGAAGCCGTGCAAAAGGGCGCTCCAGCCATCCTGGAACCTGTGATGCGCGTAGAAGTGACTGTGCCCGAAGAGTACATGGGCGACATCATCGGTGACCTGAACAGCCGCCGTGGTCAGGTGCAGGGCATGGAAGCCCGTGGCAACGCCCAGCTGGTCAAGGCCTTCGTGCCCCTGAGCGAGATGTTCGGTTACGCCACTGACATGCGCTCCATGACCCAGGGCCGCGCCAACTACTCCATGTTCTTCGATCACTACAGCCAGGTGCCCAACAACTTGGCCCAGGAACTGATCAAGAAGTAAGGCCATAGCCTAAGAAGGGTCGCCTTCCCTGGTGGGAGGTGGCCTTTTTTGTGCGCTCCAGTGCATGCCTCTTCAGAGGACGCGTAAAATAAACAGAATGACCCGTGAAACCACCGCTTCCTCCACTCGTCCAGTGCCGCCGCAGCTGAAATGGCTGACACTGCCTCTTCTGATTGAACTGGTCAGCAACGCCATTGCTCTGCTTACTTTGCCATTTGCGCAGGACACGTTGATCGCGCAACTTCAGACCACCCTGCCTCAGCTGGGCATTGAGAACCTGGAGCTGACGCCAGCACTCCTGCAAAGTACACTGTGGACCACCTTCTTTATTCTGATGGCGCTGACGTTGCTGCTGTACTTTGTGCGTGAAGGTGTCAAGGATGGCCGAGGCTGGGCCTGGGTGATGTGCATCCTGATCGGTGTCTTCTCACTGCTGAACCTGCCGCTGGGGCCTTTTATTGGACTGGCGCTGCTGTACGGAGCGTTTCAGCCAGCTGTACGTGCCTATTTTGGCCGCTGAACAGAGTGTAGATCAGCAAAAGAGAGGGCCGGGAAGGCAAATGTTCCCGGCCCTTCTCACGTGTTGCTTTATTCTTCGGCTTGCTGACCTTTGCGGCCCTTCTTGTAGGGGCCTTTTTCCTTCCACTTGAGCCGGACCGGAATCCCTGCCAGGTCCAGGTCGTCGCGGATGCGGTTTTGGATAAAGCCTTCGTAGGAGCGGGTCACGTAATCCGCCCGGTTGCAGAAGATGGCAAAAGTGGGCGGTGCCGTTTCGACCTGGGTCATGAAGTACATCTTCAGCGGCCTCCCCCCGAAGTTGGGCACAGCGTGCTTCATCTGCCAGATTTCCAGCCAGCGGTTGAGCTCGGCGGTGGGCACGCGTGACTGCCACTTGTCGTATAGCTTCATGGCTTCGGCCAGCATGTCGTGAATGCCGTAGTCGTTGATGGCGCTGGTATACACGCGGGGCGCGTAGGCGATGTGGAACAGTTTCTGGTCCAGCTCCTTTTCGGTGCGCTTGAGCTCCTCGTCCGGCACCAGGTCCCACTTGTTGACCACCACGATCACCGGTTTGCCACTGTCGTAGGCCAGGTTCGCCAGCTTGAGTTCGTGGTCGCCCAGGTCGTTCGCATTCAAGACCAGCCAGATCAGGTCACTGCGCTCAATGGCGGCCTGGCTGCGCTGAATCGCGTAATCCTCAATGGCGGTATCGGGCTTCTTGCGGATACCGGCGGTGTCTACCAGCACGAAGCGCTGGCCGCCGTAGTCCCACTCCACATCCAGGCTGTCGCGGGTGGTGCCGGGCATGTCGGCCACGATGGCGCGGTCTGACTGGGTGATGGCGTTCAGCAGGCTGGATTTGCCCACGTTGGGCCTCCCGATCAGCGAAATGCGGATGGGGGCCACTTCGGACACGTCGCTGTCGTCTTCTGGCAGGTGTTCCATCACACGGTCCATCAGATCGTCCAGGCCACGGGCATGCTCGGCGCTGATGGCGACAGGTTCCCCAAAGCCCAGGGCCCACAGTTCGGCCAGATAAGGCTCATGCTTGGGCGAGTCAATCTTGTTGGCCACCACAACCACCGGGCGGCCCAGGCGGCGCAGCCAGTCGGCCACCTCGTAGTCGGCGGCACTGAGGCCGTCGCGGGGATCTAGCACGAAGATGACTGCGTCGGCACCTTCCAGCGCCCACTCGGCTTTTTCACGAATCACGGCTTCCCACTCGTCGCCGCTCCACAGACCGCCGGTATCTATCAGCGTGATGCGGTGATTGTGGTACAGCATGACTTCTTCCTTGGCGTCACGGGTGACACCAGGGAAATCGGCCACCACTGCTTCACGGCGGCCAATCAGGCGGTTGAACAAACTGGACTTGCCCACGTTGGGCCGGCCCACAATAGCTACTTTATGCATATAGACGCTCCTTTCGGTGCCGAAGCCCTCCTGCGTCTGTGGGGGCTTCGCCGCTTGCGCCGGGCCACGGGCCTACGGCGCAGAGATATGGACACTCACTATAGAGGGCTGCCCCCTGACTGGCTGTGAGAGTCGGGGTGATCTACCCTGAAGCCATGCAGCCTGAATCGTCCGAACGGTCTTTGGCCTCGCCGGTAGGCCGCGTGGTCGTGACCTTGACCGGCAGCGGTGGCAAGCGGCTGACGGCTCTGGCGAGGTGCGCCGGGTGGCAGGCGAACCTCTGGCCAGGGCTGACGTTTGTGCCAGTGCAGGAGCGTGTGGCCGAGCTGGCGAACCTGGGGCACTACCGCTGGCTGCTGCTGACCAGCCCTCAGGGAGTCCGGAGCCTTATCGGTGGGCTGGCAGACCTGGGACAGGGGCCGGAAGCATTGCTGGGCCTGCGCGTGGCGGCCGTGGGGGAGGGGACGGCACAGCACCTGGCGGCGTGGGGGCGGGCCGCTGACTTTGTGCCCGCCCAGGCGGATGCCCGTACCCTGGCGGCACAGCTCCCAGCCCAGTCTGGCGAGCTGATCTTGCATGTGACTGGTCAGGACAGCCGCGACCAGCTGCGCCAGGGGCTGAAGAACCGTGGCCTGGAATACCAGCGCCTGGCCCTGTACCGTTCCTGCGCGGTGACCTACTCCGCTGAGGCCCGAAGTGACCTTCTGGCGGCAGACTACGTGGTGGTGGCTTCGGGAGTTGCGGCCCGTGGGCTGGCCGAGCAACTGGGCCTGGGACTGCCACTGCTGGCGATGGGGGAACAGACCGCCCAAGCGGCCCGCGCAGTGGGCTTTGGCTGGGTCGAACAGGCCCAGTCCCCATCGGTAGAAGGGCTTCTACGGAGCCTAAACTCACTTGCTCCCCGGCCACCTGTCTGACCGGTCAGATGTGAAAAGTGCGTCTGCAACGCTGTCCGAACGGTCAGTACGGGACGCGTGCCCCCCGCGCCTGGAGTATGCTGGGCTCTGTTGGAGAAGGCGGGCATTTGTTTTTGTGTCTGTGCCTCTCATGTCCCGTAAGGACACCTCCGCTGCCAGGTGCTAGAGGTTGTCTGTAGAGCTGCCGCCCATTTGCCCCTTGTTGTGGAGGATTTCCCATTTTGATGCTGACCTGCCCTACGGCCCAGTCTTTGCTGGCTGCCGCACCGAGCTCACCGCGCACCCTTGATTTTGCTGTGGTGGGCCTTAACCACCAGACGGCCCCAGTATCGGTGCGTGAGCAAGCAGCCGTGCCGGTGCAGGGGGCACAGGTGCTGTACGGCACGTTGCAGGACTACGCCGATGAGGTAATGGTCGTGGCCACCTGCAACCGCACTGAGGTCTACCTGGCGGGCATTCGCGGTGCGCCTGAGGCGGCCTTTAACCAGGCCTTCCGGGGCGAATTCGGGGAGCATCTGTATCTTCATCAAGAACGCGACGCTGTGCGTCATCTTTACCGCGTGGTGGCTGGCCTGGACAGCCTGATGGTGGGCGAGACCCAGATTCAGGGCCAGGTCAAAAGGGCGCTGGCCGAAGCAGCGGGCTACGGCAGCACCGGCACCCTGCTCAATAAAATCGTGCAGGGAGCGCTGGCAACCGGCAAGCGCGTCCGCAGCGAAACGGGACTGAGTGACCGGGTGGTGAGTGTCTCAAGCGCCGCTGTGGAACTGGCGCGCGAGGTGCTGGGCGATTTGCAGGGCCGCACTGCTCTGATTCTGGGCGCCGGTGAGACGGCCGAGCTGACCATGACCCACCTCAAGGCTGCTGGGGTGTCGGACGTGCTGGTGGTCAACCGCACCGAGGAACGGGCGCGGACCCTGGCGGACCGCTGGGGTGGACGCACCTGTCCCTACCAGGAACTTCAGCGGGCTTTGCCGCAAGCAGATGTGGTGATTGCTTCGGCAGCCACGCCGCACTGGGTGGTCCAGGGTGCAGACGCCGAGCAGGCCATTCGGGAGCGGGCCGGGCGACCTCTGTTCTTCTTTGATATCAGCATGCCGCGTATCCTGGCACCTGATATCGCCGAAGTGTCGGGCGCTCACCTGTACAATTTGGACGATCTGAACAGCATCGTGGCACAGAATCTTCAGTGGCGGCGCTCCGCGTTGCCGCATGCCGAGGCGATTATCCGCGAGTCCGCCGCCGACCTGATGCGCTGGCATTTGACCCGCGAGGCGCAGCTGCGCCGTCACGCTGCGGCTGTGCTTGCTGGCTAAGGCGTGGTGTTGCTCACGGCCTCAGCAGAACCGCCAGTCTCGGTGCTTGTCCCATGCTTTAGGCTAAAGCCATGACTACTTTGCTGAGCGCGGTGCCGTCGAGTGCGTTGCGTGTGACTGGGGCTGACCGCCTGGATTTCGTGCAGGGGCAGATGACCAATGACCTGCGTAGTTGCCCTACGCCCGGCCACGTGGCGGCCTGCTTTTTGAATGTCCGTGGGCAGATAGAGCAGTTTGCCCGCATTTACCGCCGCACGGATGATATCTACCTTCATCTGGATGCGGGGCAGGCCCCCGCCCTGGCCGAGCGTCTGCGCCGCTACGTCATCTTCGATCAGGTCGAGATTCAGGACTTGAGTGAGGAGTTGCGGACCGTGCATCTGTGGGGCGGGTGGCCTGTGTTGGCTGCGGAGGGCTGGCCGCAGGAGCCAGGCCAGGTGGGCGCAGCCTGGACGGCCACTCTGGGCGGAGCTGCAGTGCTGCTTGGCGCTGTGGACCGCAGCGGACAGCTGGGGCTGGACCTGCACTATCTGGCCGCGCAGGAAGCTGCGGTCATGGATGTGCTGCACGCGCAGCTCTCCGTCACTGAGCGTTCCTGGGCCGAGCTGCAGACGGCGCGGGTGGCGGCTGGTTTGCCTGAGCCGGTGTTGGATGGATTCCTGGGACATCTGCCGCAGGAGGTGGGGTTGGACATTGGCGGCCCCCTGCCCGCCATCAGCTACCGCAAGGGCTGCTACGTGGGGCAGGAAATCATGGCCCGCCTTGAAGCACGCGGCAAGGCTCGCTATGGTCTGAGTCGCTTGCAGGTTCCGGCAGGGACTCCCGTTGGAAGCGAGGTCCATTCGGCGGGCAAGGCCGTAGGGCACACTGGCCTGGAGGCAGGGGGCCTGGCCCTATGCCGGTTGCGCCTGGACTTGCCCGCTGATACCGCCCTGGAAGTGGCAGGGCAGCCCGCCTCTATTGCTCCCCTAAGCCATGCCCTTTGAGAGTCAGCCGCTCAGGGTGCGTCTGGCCCTGCTCACCCGCGCTCTGGAGACCGGCGACCCGGCGCAGCTCCTTCGCGGGGCGCAACTGGCTTACGCGCTGGCGTTCGGGCTGACAGCAGGCTTAGGTGCGCTGCTGGGCTTGCTGGGGCTCTGGTGGCAGCCACTGGAGCTAAAGCATCCGGCGGCCACCTGGGCGCTGACAGGCACAGCGGTCTTGCTGGCTGCCCTGACATTTCGGTTCAGCGGTCAGTCTCTGCGCCGGGGACTGACACAGGCGAGTGAGCCCCGGCAGCGGCGTTCCCAACTGCTTACGGCAGCTTTCGGTCTCTCAGCAGCGCCCGCCATTCCCTGGCTGCTGGCCTGCGCCGCCTTGCCCCGGCCGCTGCTGGCACTGGGCCTGGTCGCCCTGACCGCGCTGATTTATGCCCTGGGACACCGGCAGCTGGGGCAGTGGCTCAAGCTTATCTAGTCGGGCCTCTTTCCTGGTCTTCACCAACTCCCTGAAGTGCCAACTCTCTGAAGTGAAGTTGGCCGGCCACTCGTCATAAAAAAAGCACGGGGATAATCCCGTGCTTTTGGTGGAGTGTGGCGGTTTCAGCGGGTCCGTGGGTCGAAGGCGTCACGCAGGGCGTCACCGAACAGGTTGAAGGCCAGGCTGAACAGTACGATAAAGGCCGCAGGGTACATCAGCACGTACCAGAATTCAGGCTTGAGCCAGGGGCGGGCAAAGTCGATCATCTGGCCCCACTCGGTGTAGCCGACCGGGTAGCCCAGGCCCAGGAACGACAGGGCAGCGACACCCAGTGGCACGGTAGCCAGGTCCATCACGGCCAGGGTGAGCAGGGTTGCCAGCGAGTTGGGCACCACATGCTTGAAAATCAGGCGGGCGTCGCTGCCCCCCAGAGCGCGGGCGGCGTCTACATATTCCAGGCGGCGGGTCTTGAGCACGTCGGCGCGGACATAGGTCGAGTAACTAGCCCAACCGGTAATGACATAAGCGATGATGATGGGAATGGTGGGGTCGCCGCCTGGATTCTTGGCCCGCAGGATGGTCAGAATCACGATGGTCAGCACCAGGCTGGGCATAGCAAAAATCACGTCAATGAAGCGCTGAATCAGGTTATCCACCCAACCGCCGAAGAAACCGGAGATAGCGCCGATGACAATGCCCAAAACGACATTGATGCCGGTGATGATAAAGGCCAGCTTGAAGACCAAGCGGGTGCCCCAGACCATGCCGTGGAAGATGTTGTAGCCGTTCACGGTGCCGAACGGAGCCTCGGCGCTGGGGGGCTGCGGGGCCTGCGCGAAGCTGATGCGCTGCGTCTGATAGCAGGTGAGCGGCGGGGCGAACATGGCCTTCCACATCACTGGACTGGCCGGGTTGTACACCTGGCTTTCTTCGGTCATGCCCAGGTCACGGGCGCAGTTGAACTTGGGGGGCGCAATCATGGGAGCAAACAGGGCAATCAGGCCAAACAGCAGCGTGATGATCAGGCCTGCCATCGCCAGCTTGTTGCGGCGCAGCTTGCGCATGGGCTTGCCCTGCCAGAATTCCTGAAAGCGTGACTTTTTCTTGAGGACGGTGAAGTCCTGGGGAGCAGCAGTGGTCATCAGTCGTACCTCACGCGGGGATCAACAAGGGTAAAGCCAATATCAATCAGGGTGCGGATGCTCACCACCAGCAGGGCCACGAACAGCGAGTAGCCCAGCACCGAGGCGATATCCAGGTTGCGGGCCGAGTCAAGCAGCCAGCGGCCAATGCCGGGGTAGGCGTAGATGGACTCGGTAATCATGGACCCGGTCAGCAGGCCCAGCAGAATAAAGCCGCCCGAGTTGACAATCGGAATCAGGGCGTTGCGGCGGGCGTGCTTGTTGTTGACCATTCGCTCGCTGAGGCCCTTGGAGCGGGCGGTACGCACAAAGTCACTGGTGAGTGATTCCAGCATGCTGGTGCGCATCAGCTTGACGATGGTGGCCGTGATGACCAGCGAAAGTGTGATGACCGGCAAGATCAAGTGGGCCAGGACATCACGGGCAATGCGCCACTGACCGTTGAGCATGGCATCAAGGCTGAGCATGCCGGTGTATTTCTGGAACTCGCCGGAAGCGATGAGCTGATCCAGCAGCAGCCGGTTTTCTACGGTGATCTGTCCGGGGCCAGGGGCCCAGCCCAGGTAGCCGTAGAACACGGCCAGCAGCACAATACCTAGCACGAAGGTTGGCAGCGAAAAAGCCAGCACCACCAGCACACGGATGACCTGGTCAACCAGCCCGTCCTTTTTGAGGGCGGAGAGCGTGCCCAGCCAGACGCCCAGCACAATAATGGGGATAAAGGAAAATAGGGTTAGCTCGATGGTGTTGGGAAGGCGGGTCAAGATGGCGTCCAGCACCGGCTCGCCCACCGATTTGGAAAAGCCCAGGTCGCCCTGGAGGGTGTTTTGCAGCCAGTTCCCGTACTGCGTGAAGAATGGCTGGTCCAAGCCGCGCTCGCGGATGATCTCGTCAATGCGGACGGCCTGCTGCTCGTTTTTCACGTAGCCAGCGGCGCGCTGTGCGGGCGTCAGCAGCATGGTCAGGCCCAGCACCAGCATGGACAGCACCAGCATGATGATGGGAATCTGAAGCAGCCGCTTGACAATCAAGTTGAACATTTCAGCTCCTAGAAGGGGGGAAGCCGGAGAAAGAGTCGGCCAGGAGAAAGAGGGAAGGGACGAATCCAGGCTGAGCCTGACGGGCAAAAGGATAAAGGTGGTACTTGATTCACTGGGCCAGCGCGAGTGCTCGGCGGGCCCGCTTCAGTGATGGTTGGTGTTCTTGCGCTGAAGCATAGCTCACAGACCCGTGCTCTGATGATGGGCGCAGCAGTCCAGCGCCGATAAACACCAGAAAAAGCCTCACCCGCACGGCAACCCTGCCGGGAGAGGCGGCACACAAGACAACAGAACGCACTGAAAAATTCACTGACCTGGTCACAATACAACATTGTGAAAACTGGGTAAATATGCAGCCCTACCAGCAGCTGCCCTCCCGCCCCATCTGTGCTGCCCCCTTGTCAGCCCCATCTGGCGAGAGGTTCGCTTTTGCGGCTGCCTGCGCCGCCTACACCGTTTGCCGCAGGGCAAGCACTAAGATGGAGCGGTATGGAACTGAACATCAACAAAAACGTGATGCGTGACATTGTCATAGCGGCTGTGGAAGACATTGACGGTATCTGCATCGCTCCCGCCCCCACGCCGGTGGGCGAGGTTCTCAAGGAGAGCGAGGCCGCACGGTTGCCGCGTGCCCTGCGCCTGACGCAAGATGGCCCCACCGTCGCGGTGGACCTGGGGCTGAATGTGGACTACGGGCGGGATCTGTTGGACCTGGCCGCCCGTGCCCAGCGCTCGGTAGCCGAGAACCTGGAGCTGATGTGCGGCTGCCAAGTCGAAGCCGTCAACGTCACGGTGCTGGGGGTGTCGCTTCCCGCTGCGCCTGTGCCCGGGCGCAGCCAGTCAGGAGCGGGCGCTTGACCCGCCGCCGTGAGCGCAGTGTGGCCCCCAGCGGGAGTCGCCGCGCTGCCCGTGAATTTGCCTTTCGCGCCCTGTTCGAGTCGGAGCGGGGTGAATTGCCGCTGGAACAGGTCTTTATGCGGACGGCTGCCCAGATGCATGAAGGCGACGACACCCTGACGCCACTGACCCCTGAGGCCACCGCTTTTGCCCGCTCGCTGGCCGAGGGGTTGGACATGCACTGGGACGAAGTTCAGAGCATGTTGCAGCGCACCATCCGTGGCTGGTCCTTTGAGCAGATGGCCCAGACGGACCTGAATGTTCTGCGCTTGGCTGCCTTTGAGATGATGTTCACGCCCGAGCCGCACCCGCCAGTCATTGAAAGTGCGGTGCGGATTGCCCGCAAGTTTGGTGGGGAGGATTCAGGCCGCTTTGTGAATGGTGTCCTGGGCACGCTGAGCCGCTCGCTGGGCGGGCAGCCGGTTCCGGCCACAGGCAGCGAGAATACGGCCGTGGCCAGCACTGACAGCGCGGCTGAAGAGGACGATTCTGCCGTAGATGCCCGTGATTCGGGCGCTGCCCCGGCCACCTCAGCGGAACAGGACTGAGCGGTGGCTGGTTCGGTTCCGCTGGGGCTGGGGGGCTGGGCATGACGGCGCGGCCCCTACCCGGCGCCCCGGTGGCCGACGCCTTGCTGGCCCGCGTGGCTGGTCGGGTCAGCGCCTTGCCGCAGGCCCCCCGGCTGGCGCTGGTACGGGTGGGAGAAGACCCCGCCAGTGTCAGCTACGTCAGGTCAAAGGACAAAAAGGCGCACCAGGTCGGTCTTCAGAGCGAGGTATTTGCTTTGCCCGAAAGCACCTCCCAGACCGAACTGTTGGCCCTGCTGGACCGGCTGAATGCCGACGTGGCAGTGAGTGGGATTTTGGTGCAGCTGCCACTTCCGCCCCACATTTCCGAAGAAGCTGTGCTGCTGGCGGTGGACCCGGCCAAAGATGTTGACGGCTTTCATCCGTACAACGTGGCGCAGATGTGGGCGGGCCGCGCTGCACTGAACCCCTGCACCCCCGCCGGGATTCTGGAACTGCTGGACTTTTACGCGGTTCCGGTGGCGGGCCAGCGGGCCGTGGTGGTGGGCCGCAGCGAAATTGTGGGTCGGCCAATGGCGGCCATGCTGTTGGCCCGTGACGCCACCGTGACCATCGCCCACAGCCGCACAGCGGACCTGGCTGCCGTGACCCGCGAAGCTGACCTGGTGGTGGTGGCCGTGGGCCGCCCGCATTTCCTGACGCCCGACATGGTGAAGCCGGGCGCAACCGTGATTGATGTGGGTATCAACCGCATTGAAGTAGAGGGGAAAGGCAAGATCGTGGGCGACGTTCATCCGGACGTGGCGCAGGTCGCTGGCGGCCTCACCCCGGTGCCGGGCGGCGTAGGCCTGCTGACCGTGGCGCAGCTGATGGCGAATACGGTGACAGCGGCGGAGCTGGTGCAGGACCGGGGCTGAGGGTGGGGTAGAAAGCAGAAGGCGTTCCCAGGTAGATAATGGGAACGTTTCTTTTTTCGTTAGGCTGGTGCATGGGCAGACACGAACGCTTTTCGCAGTATCAGTGGGCCGCCTGGCCGGACGAGGGCTTATGCAGGGCAGCCGAGCATCTGTTCATGCCGTATATCACGCGGATAGAGCAGCGGTTGGACGGGCTGACGGCCTTGGTTATTGAGCTTGAAGGCGAGTATTTCGCTGATACTGAGCAGGTCAGGGCCAAATACGAGGCGTATGGCGGCGGCGTGAGTGGGCCAAAGCGGGCGCTGCGGCTCAGTTGGGAAGATGGCTGGGAAGAGCGCGACGGTGGGCTGAACCGGGGAGGGGTGACGGTGTATCGCTCCGAGCGCATCTTTTTCCTGGAAACTTACGAGGAGTTCTACGCGGGGCCGTTCGGCACTTTTCATCCCTCCAGACAGGGCGTGAGCAGCCCTGATCTCTATGAAGTCGTGAACGAACCCGACCCCTGGGTGATGGAAATCCTGTGCGAGAACCGCAACACCGACACCTTTCCGCCGTATGGCCCCACCGTTCTGGAATATCACCGCGCCACGGATACCTTCAGCGGAGGCGGACGCTTCGCCTCGTCGGAAAGCCACCGTGCACATGACTACTTCTGGACTGGCGAGCAGCCGCCCACGCCAGAACAGCGGGCTGAATTTGAAGCCGCTGTAGAGCGTAATGACTGTGCACAAGCCGAACTGGACCGCTCGCGCCCGCGTTACCGTCACCTGTTCATCGCCTCCAACTCGGTGATGGTCGAGATTCTGTGTGAAGGCTTGCCGCGCTGGGAGTGGGTGGAGATTCCCGAAGACGCCTAAGCAGACGCCGTACACTGGGCATATGAGTTTCGAGTCGCTGCCCCAGCTAGAGATGGACGGTGTGGAATCTGCCACGCTGCCCGCATTTGCCGCCATCCCGCGCCGCCGGACCGTGAGTGTGGACGTGGGCGGGGTCAAGATGGGCTCGGACCACCCCATCGTGGTGCAGAGTATGACCAATACCCACACCGCCGACGCCGAAGCCACCGCCATGCAGGTGGCGCAGCTGGCCCGCGCCGGTTCCGAGGTGGTCCGCGTGACGGTGAACAACGGCGAAGCGGCGGCAGCGCTGCCCGAAATCGTGGCGCGGCTCGCCGACCTGGGCATCAGCGTGCCGATTGTGGGCGACTTTCATTACAACGGCCACCAGCTGCTGCGCGAGTACCCGCAGGCCGCCCGGCTGCTTGCGAAGTACCGCATCAACCCCGGCAACGTGGGGGCCGGGCAGCGCCACGACGCCAACTTTGCCACCATGATCGAGGTCGCCAAGGAGTTTGATAAACCTGTGCGTATCGGCGTGAACTGGGGCTCACTGGACCAGCAGGTGCTGGCGCGGCTGATGGACGAGAATGCCGCCCGGGGCAATCCCAAGTCCCCCACCGAGGTGACCATTGAGGCGATGGTGGTTTCGGCGCTGGAATCGGCGGCCTACGCAGAGAAGCTGGGGCTGCCGCATGACCGCATCATCATCTCGGTCAAGGTGAGCAGTGCCCCGGAGCTGTGGGCGGTCTACCGCCGCCTGGCCGCGCAGTGCGACTACCCGCTGCACCTGGGCCTGACCGAAGCGGGCATGGGGATGAAAGGCATGGTGGCGACCAGCGTGGCCCTTGCGCCGCTGCTGACCGAGGGCATCGGCGACACCATTCGCGTGAGCCTGACGCCGGAGCCGGGGGCCAGCCGCAAGCTAGAAGTGGAAGTGGCCCAGCAGATTCTGCAGAGCCTGGGCCTGCGCCAATTTTTGCCGCAGGTCACTTCCTGCCCCGGCTGTGGGCGCACCACCTCTACCTTCTTTCAGAGCCTGGCCCAAAAGATTCAGGACTATATCCGTGACCAGATGCCCGAGTGGAAAGGCCAGTACCCCGGTGTGGAGGAGATGCAGGTGGCTGTGATGGGCTGCGTGGTGAACGGCCCCGGCGAGAGCAAGCACGCGCACATCGGCATTTCTTTGCCCGGCACCGGCGAAGACCCCCGCGCCCCGGTGTATCAGGACGGCCAGCTGCTGACCACGCTCAAAGGGCCGCGCATCGCCGAGGAGTTTCAGGAACTGCTGGAAAAGTATGTGCGGGAGCGGTACGGTCGAGCTAATGGGTAATTCTGTCTGGGTCTTTCATGGTCAAGGTGCCCGCTTTGCTTCGGGTGTTTTCACTTCGAAGGACTTGGCGGAAGTATGGATACGAAAGCACAAGCTTGAAGGTGTCCTGATCGAATATCCGCTGGATACGGGCGTTTACGATTGGGTGGTAAAACGCGGATCATTCACGCCTGCCAAAGAACATCACAAATCGCCCGAATTCATTGGTAGATTTACGTCAGCCTCACAGCAGCATGAACATTACCGAAAATGTGATGACGAGTGAATGATGACCTTCTTGTCATTAACCGCCTCGTGTATGAGCGTTGGGGCGGGGGGCCGCAGCCGCCGCAGGTGGTCACGGGCCATTTGGACAGTGTGGCCCGGCGGCACGGCTGGACCTGGCACACGGAACCCGGCGACCTGCACCAACACCGCGCCGAGGACCGCTTCGGTGCGGTGCTGGGTTATGTTCTCCTGACTGGCAACGTGGCCGCCGTCGCTTCTGCGCCCTGCCAACCGTACGTTACCCCCTGGCCGCTGCTGGGCGGTGGGCCAGTCTGGGAGGCCCTGAGTGCGTCCGGCGTGCTGGTGCTGCCGGACCCCGCTTGGCTGCTTGCCGACCTGACTCCCGCCGAACGTGCCCGGCTGCTGAACTCTGAGTTTGGTGGTGGCTGGGAGGCGCGGGCGGTGCAAAAGGAGCGCCCCAGCACGTGGGCCGAGGCGCTGTTCAACAGTTGGGACTGAGGGTTACACCAGTTCGTACAGCCCGCTGCCTGCATCTCTCAGCCGCCCCGCTTCCTTCATACGCTGGACCACCTGCACCGCCTGCACCTCGGTCAGCGGGGAGGAGGCTGCCACGTCCTCCAGGCTGAAGCGTCCGCCCCTACGGTAAGCAAGCCGCAGCAGCATGCGCTCCTGCACGTCAGTGGCCTCAGCGCGGCCCGCCCGCGAGCCGAACAGTCGCCATACCGCGTACCCTGTCAGCACGCCCAGCAAAAGGCAGAGAGGCAGCATCCGCACAGCAAAGTCCGGGTCGGCGGCGGCGTCGGCCAACGCGTGGACCTGCGCCTGTGCAGCCGCCAGTTGCTCTAGTGTGCCGCCCGCTGCTTCCAGTCGGCGGGCGTCGCCGCGTGCGCCCAGATACCGGAACACACTGCCCAGGTCGCCGCGCACATAAAAGGCAGCGAAGGTGATCAGGCTGAAGGCAAAGCCGAAGATGATCGCGGTCAGGGTCCGCAGAGGCGTCATGGACCAGATGCTAGCGCCCACGCCCCGGCATTCACCACAGGGCAGGTCACTCCACGCGGGCTGCTGGGAGCGTGCAGGTATACAGCGTGCAGGTATACTGGCAGGCAATGAGCGGTTCGCAGCGGCACACATCCAGATTCGGCAAGTTCACGCGGGGGGTGGGTGCAGCGCTGCTGTTGCCCCTGGGACTGGGCAGCTGTGCCCGCCAGGTTGATACGTTCCAGCCCCGCATCGTGATCACTTCGCCTCAGGGCGGCGGGGTTGCCAAAGCCGACAACCTGTTTCTCAAAGGCTATGTGATGGATGACCGGGGAGCCATCCAGCTCACCATCAATGGACAGGCAGTGCCGCTGGACTCCGGCAGCCCCAAGATCAAGTACTTCAGCTATCAGCCGCAGGTGGAAGGCAATCAGAACACCTTTACGTTCAAGGCCCGTGACCGCGCTGGCAACGAGAGCACCTTGACGATGGACCTGGACCTGGACCCGCAGGTGCCTGAGCTAAAAATCACCTCGTTTGAACGCTTTGGCAACACCATCCGCGTGGCGGGCGTCGCCACTGACAATGACCGGGTGGCCGAGGTGCTGGTTGATGGCCGTCGGCTGAATATTGCCGTGGGCCAGAAGGTCAACTTTTATGCCGAAACCCAGGGCATCTACGCTGACATCACCGTGCTGGACCGCGCCGGGAACCGGGTCGAGCGCCGCGTCCAGTAAGTTGCCCTTGCCCCGCGCTGCCCGCCCGACGCCAGCGGCCTTGCCCGCGCCCGACTGGTGGGCTGAAGGCGTAGAGGCGCTGCTGGCCGCGCACGGGTTTGACCCAGGCGGCGTGACCCTGACCCCTAATCCCGAGCCGCTGGACGGTCTGCTCCGCTTGATTTTGGCCCAGCAGAACACCTGGACGGTGGCGCAGCGGCAGTGGGACGCCCTCAAAGCGGCCTACCCACGCTGGGAAGCAGCCCTGCTTAGCGAGCCCGAAGAGATCGAAGCCGTGCTCCGAGGTGCGGGTGGCGGCCTGGCACGCTCCAAGTCCAGGGCCATTTGGGGCATCCTGCGCCGGTTGGAGGAGGAGCGGGGGCAGCCTTCGCTGCGGTTTTTGCACCGCCTGTCTTCTGCCGAGGCCCGCGCTACGCTTCAGGCCCTGCCCGGCGTGGGGCAGCGCACGGCCAGCCTCTTGCTGCTGTTTCATCTGGCGCAGCCTGCTGCTGCCGTGGACGGCAATATTGAGCGGCTGCTGCAGCGGCTGGAAGTGGTGCCGCCCAACTGGAAAGCTGACCGCCAGGAGCAGTGGCTGGAAGGCGTTCTGCCCCCCAGTGCTGCGTTCCGGGCGGCTTTTCACCGGGCGGGGGTGCGGCATGGACGCGACATCTGCACCCGCAAGGCTCCCGCTTGCTCCGCCTGCGTGCTGCGGGAGTGGTGCCCTTCAGCGCAGTTCTTCATGGCAGAGTCGCTGCCGGAGTAACGCCCAAATCTGCGCTTTACTGCACAGACCCTTCGGAGCCTTTTGCTAAACTGGACTGTTTATGCGTGTCTACGTGCTGAGCGTGAGCAGCAGCCGACTGAAAGTGGCCCTGGCTGAATTCACTCCTCCTGAACTTTCTGCGCAGGACGGTCCTGAATTGGGCCTTCCTGATGACCGTCCGGCAGCACAGGCCCCGGATGTTCAGCTGGCCTTGACGCTGACCCGGACCGAGTTCCCCACCGAGGGCGAGCTGCTGGGCGGCACTGGCCTGGACCTGGAGCGTGCCCTGGCCTGCTTGCAGCAGACGGTGGCCGACTGGCCCCGCCCTGACGCTGTGGTGACGCTGGCGCAGTGGGAAGGCCCCCCTGCGGCCAGTCACGGGGCGACCCGGTCCCAGGTGATTCGGATTGAGCCTGAGCAGTTGGCGTTGGCCGAGCAGGATCTGCCCACCGGCGCAGTGCTGGGCATCCGTGGCCTGCGATTGGCAATTGCCTGGGCGCAGCAGCTGCATGTGCCCCTGCTCACTGTGCCCCTTCCCCAGAGCACCGAACTCCCCGCCGAGGCCCGTGAGACCGGGATTCCCGGCCTGCGCAGTGAGCCGCGCTTTCACGTGCTGAATTCCGAAATGGCAGCCCGTGACGCAGCCTTCAATGTAGGCAAGCGTTTCAGTGAAGCGGCGGTGGTGGCGGCGTACCTGGGCAGCACCAGCAGCGTGACCGCCTACCAGGGTGGGCGGCCCGTCAGTTCGACTGGGTCTGGCCTCAGCGGTGGGCCACTGGGAATGCGGCAAGCAGGCCCAGTCTCTCCGGCCACCTTGCAGCAGTTGTGGGACGGCGGTGAGCAGCACTGGCCGCCGCATCACAGCTGGACCGAGTTCTGGAGCGGCGAGGGGGGCCTGCGGGCCCTGACTGGATACGGCACCGTGCATGAACTGATAACTGCTGAAGGCACGGACGCCCGTGTGCAGGCGGCGGCGGCGACGCTGGCCTACCAGGTGGCATGCGCAGTGGGGCAGCAGGTGGGCGCGCTGACTGTGCGTCCTGACGCCATCGTCCTAGTTGGTCCACTGGCCCGCTGGAGCAGCGTCATGGACCGCCTGGAAGCCCGCTTGAGCTGGATGGCCCCTGTATTCGTGGTGCCGGGCGACCCTGAGTTTGAGGCGGTGGCCCACGCCGCAGGCCGCGCCCTGATGGGCTGGGCTACGGTGACCGCCTGGCCGCCGGGCGCAGACGCGGCGCCTGATAAGCTCCCCACTCCCTTACCCATTCCAGCGCCCGCCGAAGGCACTGACACCAGATGAAACGCCGTGGCCGCTCCCATGACACCGCTCACCGCCCCATCCGCGCGACAGCGATGTGGCGTGTGGACCAGGTGTTCCTGGCCCGCAAAGGCCAACGCCTGGAAGTGACCTGCTCGCTGGTCAACGATCAGGGTGACCTGCGGAACCTCTCGGTGGTGGCGCCCACGTCCGACCCGGTGGCAGCCGTCAGGCACGCAGCTGAGTTCGTGGCGGCCAAGGGCAACGTGTATTCGGCCAGCGAGGCGCGGCTGCGCTGGACCCACGCCCAGCTGCACACGGAGCAGGACGCCTTGGAGCGCGACCTGGACCTGGAAGATGAGTTCTTTGATGCCTTTGAGGAAGTGCGGTTGGAAGTGCTGGACCGCCTCAGCTGAAGCGGTCGGCGCTGACCTTGACTTGACAAAATGCCCGCCCAGGCTTATTCTTTTTGAGCGCTGGAAACAGCAATGACGCAGGGTAGAGCAGTCTGGTAGCTCGTCGGGCTCATAACCCGGAGGTCGCAGGTTCAAATCCTGTCCCTGCAACCAAATGAACAGCCACTCCGTACAGGGGTGGTTTTTTTATGTCTTCTTGAGCCCCTCAGTTCTCTGCCTCTGTTTGGTGAGGTGCGGCAGTGTTGGCCTGCTTTGCTGGCGGCATCATGACGTATGACCCAAGCTCAACAGACAACCGAACAGGCCATCTTTGCTGGTGGCTGCTTCTGGTGTACCGAAGCGGTAATGCTGCGCGTGCGTGGCGTGCAGCGCGTGGAAAGCGGCTATATCGGCGGCCAGCGTCCCAACCCCAGCTATGAGCAGGTTTGCACGGGCGTCACCGGCCACGCCGAGGCTGTGCGCGTCACCTTCGACCCCTCGCAGGTGACCTACCGCGACCTGCTGCATATCTTTTTCGGGACGCATGACCCCACCACCCTGAACCGTCAAGGAGCAGACCGGGGCACCCAGTACCGCAGTGCCCTGTTTCCACTGACGGACGTCCAGCGTGCCGAGGCCCAGGCGGTGATGGAGGAGCTGAACGCCAGCACGTTTGGCGGCAGCATCGTGACCAGCATCGAAGATGCCAGCGAGTTCTATGTGGCTGAGGATGACCACCAGGACTATTACGCCAACAATCCCCAGAACCCTTACTGCGGCGCAGTGGTTGGCCCCAAAGTCGCCAAGTTGCGCCAGAACTACGCGCAGTTTCTGAGCGAATAGAGCATTTGACAAAAAGACGTTATGTCTTTTTGTCGAGCGGAGCGAGTACAAAACAAAGAGCAGGACGGAGAATGGAGCTATGTGGAGTGAGGTTCTCCGCATAGCGTAATTCGGAGAACTGCTCTAGGGCCAGGCTGCCGAACACGGGCTTTGCTCTGTTATGTTGAGCCATGCGAACTGTGGCTGTCATCGGAGGAAGCCCGCACGATACCCGCCTGGGAGCTGAGATTTTGGCGCGGCTGGCCCCGGAGCTGAGCCTGGTGGAGCGGCCCGTGTCCGAATCGCCACGCGCGCAGACCCTGTTTCAGAATGCGGAGCCAGCGTCGCGCCAGCGCCACATGCGGGAAGTGCTGCGCAGTGTGCAGGCCCAGGGCGCAGCTGGAGCCTACATTTACTGCAACTCGCTCAGTGGGGCCACCGACCTTCCCGCTCTGAGTGCCGAGCTGGGGTTGCCGCTGGTGACCCCGCTGCACGCCTACCGCGAGTGGGCACACCGTTACCGCGCGCTGGGCGTCATGGCGGCCAACGCCAGCGGTCACGCAGGGATTGAGCGCACCCTGCTGCACGCCAACCCGCAGCTGCGGCTGGTGCAGTTTGCCCAGCTGGACCTGGCTGACGCGGTTGAAGAAGGCCGCTCTGCAGAGGCCATTGTGCAGGCGTTCGCTTTGGCGGAATTGACGGCGCTGCTCGCGCGCCTGGGGGCCGAATCCATCGTGCTGGGCTGCACCCACTTTCCAGCGTTCGCGGACGCTCTGGCTCCGCTGAGCCCCGTACCGTTGCTGGACCCAGCAGAGGAGATGTGGCGGCAACTGCAAGCGCAGCTGGCCTGAGCTGACCGTCCGGACACCCCGCTGCCCTGCGCCACGCGTCTGTTATGCTGCGGAGCAGTGGACGGAAAGGCCGTCCCGAATTTTTCCCATCCTTTTTTCCAGCAGTCCTGTGAGGCTGCACCCGCCCCGTGAGGCAGGAGAAGGAGACGCCATGAACCAGACCGAGACGAGCCGTCAGCCCACGCTGAGCGGTGATTTTTTTTGTGTGCTGGAGGCTAAGTATGCCTGAAACCGCGCAGCCCAAAGCCGTGATTCTGGACAGCCACGAAGTGCGCCGCGCTATGACCCGCATCGCCCACGAGATTATCGAGCGCAACAAGGGTGCGGAGGGTCTGGCCCTGATCGGTGTTCATACACGCGGCATTCCGCTGGCCGCCCGCCTGGCCGCCAAGCTGAGCGAGCTGGAAGGGGTGGATGTGCCTACCGGCAGCCTGGACATCACCCTGTACCGCGACGACCTGAGCGAGGTGGCCCGGCAACCCATCATCCGTGAGACCGAGGTGCCGTTTGACCTGGCGCAGCGCCGGGTGATTTTGGTGGACGATGTGCTGTTTACTGGACGCACGGTCCGCGCTGCACTGGACGCCCTGATTGATATCGGGCGGCCCACGGGCATTCAACTGGCCGTGCTGGTGGACCGGGGGCACCGCGAGTTGCCCATACGTGCCGACTACGTGGGCAAGAACCTGCCCACCGCTCAGGACGAGGTGGTCAAGGTGAAGTTGCAGGAAACCGACGGCACGGACAGTGTAGAGCTGTGGGACCGACCCGCTCTGGACCGGGAAGTTGGTATGGACCGGGAAAGCCGAGCAGAAGGGGCAGGTGAGGGCGCATGACCGCCGCTGGAATAGGAGGCCGCCCCCGGCATCTGCTGGACTTTCAGGACTGGGCCCCGGAACGCCTAAGCGCCTTGCTGGACGGTGCCGACACCATGCTGAACGTGCTGTCGCGCCCGGTCAAGAAGGTGCCGGCCTTGCAGGGGCTGACCGTCTGCACGGCCTTTTTTGAGAACTCTACCCGCACT
The DNA here is from genome assembly GCF_014653275.1 of Deinococcus piscis. GTDB lineage: Bacteria > Deinococcota > Deinococci > Deinococcales > Deinococcaceae > Deinococcus > Deinococcus piscis. The sequence continues at coordinate 53,481 of NZ_BNAL01000004.1, read as the reverse complement.
AAAGTGAGCTTTGAGCTGGCGGCCCGCCGTATGAGCGCCGACGTGGTCAGCTTTGCGGCTGGGGCCAGCAGCGTGAGCAAGGGCGAATCCCTACGCGACACCGTCGAAACGCTGACCGCCTACCAGATGGACGCCTACATCGTGCGGCACTCCGCCTCAGGGGCAGCGCACCTGGTGGCCCGCTATTCGGGCAAGCCGGTGATCAACGCGGGCGATGGCCGCCGCGCCCACCCCACCCAGGCGCTGCTGGATGCCTACACCATTCGCCAGGAATACGGTGACCTGAAGGGCAAAAAAGTGGCGATTATCGGAGACGTGCTGCATAGTCGCGTGGCCCGCTCCAATGCCGAGCTGCTGCCCAAGCTGGGCGCGGAAGTGACCCTCTGCGGCCCGGCCACGCTGCTGCCACTGGAACTGGGGCAGATGCCGGGCGTGACCCTGATCACCGACCCCCGCGAGGCCGTGCGCGGCGCTCACGCCGTGATGGCGCTGCGACTGCAACAGGAGCGGATGCAGGGCGGCTACCTGGCGTCCATGCAGGACTACGTGAACACCTATCAGGTGAACGAAGCCCTGCTGGCCGAAGCCGAGGACGGCGCCATTGTGCTGCACCCCGGCCCCATGAACCGCGACCTGGAAATCAGCGGTGACGTGGCCGACGGCGAGCGGAGCCGGATTCTAAAGCAGGTCAGCAACGGGCAAGCGGTGCGGATGAGCGTGCTGTATCACCTGCTGGTCGGGCGCGACTGATGGTGCGCAGTTCAACTTCCTGCCTCTGCCGGGTGCAGCGTTCTTGTGTCCTCTTGCTTCTCTTTACGGTGGGGCTGAGTTCGGCTCAAGCTTCGCAGGGGCAGCCCCTACAACTGCTACATGCCAAGCAACGTGTGATGTTGACCGAAGCCAAAGCCTATATAGCTGGGCTGCGGCTTGGGGCCAGCCTCTGGACAGATGGGCAGGGGACCTTTCCTTGCAGCGACCAGCGCCTTGCTGACTTTGTCATTGTGGTCCCCCAGGTACCGCCAAAGACTTGTCAGGTCCGGATTGAGGAGGGTGGCCGTTTCACCATCGCGGCTGAATTTCAGGGTGGACTGGCCCTGATAGGGACAGAAGATGAGATTCGGCAGGTGTTGCCTGCTGAATTGCCCAAGCTGAGCCTCAAATAAGCCGTCCGCCAAAAGGACTGAAGACCAATGAATGATGTTTTGCGCGAAAACTACGTTGAGCCCGCCCGGTGTGGGGCGCTGCCTGGCCGCCCTGGGCCTCAGCTTGGGGGCCGCATGGCGCAGAACTTCACTGCTTTGGGGCCGGACTTCTCGCAGTTGCCAGGAGCTCAGTACAAAACGCCTCCGGGCCGACTGGGCTGGCGCACTACAGTGCTTTTTCTGACGCTTGCGCTGCCCTCAGCGGCATTGGCATGCAGTCCGTCGCTGCCCACGATTCCCTGGGAGACCGGCGCAGCCCCGGAGCACTGGCAGACCCGCTCCTGCGCTCCCGACTGGCAGGCAAAGGCGGGCGAGTTCGGGCAGGTGTCCTGCTACCGCCTGCCAGCGGGCACCTCGGCCACACGGATAATCCAAGATGCTTGGCATACCGCGCCCGATCAGCTGCTCAGCAAGCGGCTCGGCCCGCAGCACCTGCGACTGACCCGCACTTTTGGCTCGGAAGAGATGCTGGACATTCACGACAAGGGCCGTGCAGGAGTGTTTGTCAACTTTCTGCAACGCGGCTCGGCGCAGGAGTATGTGCGCAGGCAACTGCGGCAAGTGGCCCTCAAGGCCGAAAGTTCCGGTACAGCGGTGGGGCCACGTCACGCCTGGCTGCGCCTGCTGCTGGGCGATGAGCGCCCCGATTGCCGCGAGTTTGCGCCGCTGGATACCCGTCTGGTGGCCGACTGCCGAGTGGAATGGCGGTCAATGCGCTCGGAAGATATGACCGGCGGGGGCATCACCGAGAAAACTGCGCCCTTGCTGGTGTTCCGCTGGCAACCCTCGGTACAGGCCATGAACCGCCCTCCTTACGCTGCCTACCTTGCGGACTCGGGCGTTTGCGGCAGCATTAGCGTATTGGGGCTGCGCCCGCAGGACTACGCCGAAGTCTGGCCTCTCTAATATTCTCTATCTACCAACCTACAAGGAGTCAAAAATGAACCTCACCATCACCAACGTCAAGCGCCTCGGCAGTACAGAGCGCGAAAGTGTGACCATCGAAGACGGAATCATCAAGGGCTGGAACCTGCCCGAAGAGGGGCACGGCGAAACAGTAGACGGCCAGGGCGGGACCATCATCCCTGCGCTGATTGAGCCTCACGCTCACCTGCGCGAGCCGGGCCAGACCGAAAAAGAAGACCTGGCTTCGGGCCTCGCGGCAGCGGCGGCGGGCGGCTACGGCAACGTGGTCTGCATGCCCAACACCTCCCCGGTGATTGATGATCCGGCCATCGTGCGGGCCTTGCAGGAAAAAGCCGCCGGTCTGGGGCTGGCGCGGCTGCACGTGGCGGCGGCACTGACCCAGGGTCAAAAGGGCGAGCAGCTGGCCGAGCTGAGTGCGCTCAAGGAAGCGGGCGCGGTGATGTTTACCGACGATGGCCGCACCAACGAGAATGCCCGCGTGCTGCGGCTGGGGCTGGAATACGCGGGCAGTCTGGATATGGTGGTCAGTGTCCACGCCGAGGACGCCACTCTGCGTGCCGACGGCGTGATGAACGAAGGCGAAGTGTCGCAGGCGCTGGGCGTGCCGGGCAATCCCACAGCCGCCGAAGCCGCCCGCATCGCCCGCGATGTGGAAATCGTGGCCTGGCTGGCGGAGCGTGGCAACCGTCCCCGCCTGCATGTGCAGCACCTGTCCAGCGCCGCTGGTCTGAACCGGGTGCGCGAAGCCAAGCGCCGGGGCCTGCCGGTCACCTGCGAGGTCAGCCCACACCACCTCACCCTGACCGACGAGAAGCTGCGGTCCTTTGACGCCCTGTATAAAGTGGCTCCACCACTGCGCACGCAGGCCGACGCCGACGAGCTGTTCGAGGGGTTGCTGGACGGCACGGTGGACTGCATCGGCACTGACCACGCGCCGCACACCCAGGCCGAAAAGGAGCGCGACCTGCTCGAAGCGCCCTTTGGCATTCCCTACATTGAGGTGGCTTGGCCGGTGATGTACACCCGCTTTGCCGAAAAGCTGGGCGTGGAAAAACTGGTGGACCTGATGACCGCTGGCCCCGCCCGCGTGCTGGGCTGGCCCGAGCCGAGCCTGGAAGCTGGTGCCCCCGCCGACCTGATGGTCTTTGACCCCGAAACCGAGCGCAAAGTTAACCCCGCAACCTTCCAGAGCAAGGCCAAATTCTGCCCGTACTCAGGCGAAACGCTGAAAGGCTGGCCGGTGCTGACCGTGGTAGGCGGCGTGGTGGCGTACAGCGCCGAGTGAAGTAGAAAGCAGTCAAAGGCAGAGGGTGGGTTTTGCCTTCCGCCTTTGGCGGCTTGGTTGGACTTTGTTGGGTGGTGTACGTTACGGGCACTTGCGCACCCAGCACGTTTAGCCCCGCGCCTGCGCTAAGCGTGCTGGGTGCGCAACCCACTTTTCCTGAATCCGAGCAACTGTGTGTTGAGGTATGAAGGCCGCCTAGCTTGAGGTGGCTTCAGCCGAGGTCGCTTAGTCCCCGGCTGGGGCCAAGCCTGCGCCCGTATAACGCTCCCGGTCCAGGGTGCCTTCGCTGCGGCTGGTCAGCAGGCCCGCCACCATGCTGCCGCTCACGTTCAGGGCCGTGCGGCCCATGTCAATCAGCGGCTCTACCGAAATCAGGATGCCCGCCAGCGCTACCGGCAGGTTCATGGCCGACAGCACCAGAATGGCCGCGAAGGTGGCCCCGCCGCCCACGCCCGCCACCCCGAAGGAGCTGAGGGCCACCACGCCCATCAGTGTGAGGATAAAGTCGGGGGTCATGGGGTTGATGCCCACGGTGGGCGCGATCATGAAGGCCAGCATGGCTGGGTAGACGCCCGCGCAGCCGTTTTGGCCAATAGAAATGCCCAGCGAACCGGCCAGGTTGGCGGTGCCTTCTTCCACACCCAGTTGCTCCCGCTGCGCCTGCACGTTCAGCGGCAGCGTGCCAGCGCTGGAGCGTGAGCTGAAGGCGAACAGCAGTACTGGCGCGGCTTTGCGCAGGTAGGTGACGGGGTTCAGGCCAGCCAGGGCCAGGGCAGCCAGCTGGACCAGCAGCATCACGCCCAGGGCAATGTAACTGGCGACCACGAAGCGGCCCAGGTCCAGCACGGCTGCGTAGTTGGTGGCCGCGATGGTCGAAGCCAGGATGGCCAGGACGCCGTAAGGGGTCAGGCGCAGAATCAGGCTCACCAGCCGCATGATGACGGCATGCAGGGCATCTACCCCGGCGCGGAAGCCAGCCGCCTCAGCGGGCTTTTTCTCGGCGATGCCCAGGTAAGCGATGCCCAGCAGCGCCGCAAAGATGACCGTGGCGATGGTGGAAGTAGGCCGCGCCCCGGTCAGGTCCAGAAACGGGTTGGTGGGCAGCAGCTCCAGCAGGCGCTGCGGTACGGTCTGTTCGCCCACCGTACCCGCCTTTTCTACGATGCTGGCCCCACGCTCTATCTCGGCCTGCCCCTGCACAATCTGCGAAGCGTCCAGGCCAAACAGCGCCACGCTCGCCATGCCGACCAGGGCCGCAATGGCGGTTAGGCCCACCAGCCAGGCGATAATGCGCCCAGCGGTCCCGGCCAGGTTGCGCCGGGCGTCCATCCGGGTCAGCGCCGCCAGGATAGAGATAAAGATCAGCGGCATGGCGATCATTTGTAGCAGCCGCACGTAGCCGGTCCCGGCCAGTGAATACCAGTCGCGCACCTGCGCGAGCACCTCGGTGTTCCCACCAATCAGGAGGTGCAGCAGGCCGCCCAGCAGCAGCCCGAGCCCCAGAGCGGCAAAGACCCGGTGAGAAAACGAATAGTGCTGCCGGTCCATCCAGCGCAGCAGGGCAAAGAGGGCCAGCAGCGCAGCGACGCTCAGAAGAACGGGAAAGGTCATAACGGCTCCTTATGCAAGTTGGGTGAGGCGTGAAAGTAGGCAGGGGCAAACTCAAAAAAGACAGGGGCCTGTGCTGCTCACCGGGCGGGGCGGGAGGGACAGGGCCTGTCTCAGATGGGACTGCGGCTTAGGAAGTCAGCGCAGAAATGAGGGAGAACAGTGGCCCTGTCCCTAGCCCTGCCCAGCGGTCATGGCCGGGAGGCAACACAGAGAACAGAGACACGGCTTCATGCCTGAACTCTAGGCGTGAGCCGGCAGAGATGTCAAGAGTCTGAATATCTTTCTTCGGCTTTACTGATATCTGCGCTTTCGGGTCCGGTTGGTGTTTCCTTGAGGCAGCCTGGCCGGGGCGGGGGCCGGAGGTATCCTCCCAGGCATGACCCCAGACACGAATGGCCCAGACACGAATGACATGGACATCAACATCGGTGAGGACGTGCAGGTGGATGACACCCGGCCCGAAATCCTCGGCGAAAAGCTGGAAAATGAAGACATCCTGCGTGGCAATACCGCTGAGGAGATGAGCAATCCCAACGATGAGCCGGGGTTTGGCGATGGCCGGCGCGGCGGTTGGGACGGCGAAGACCGCCAGGGTGACCCCAACTCGCTCACAGGCAGTGACCTGGAAGGCGAAGTGAAGGGCGGCGCAGGCACGGGCACGGGTGGCGGCATTGACGGTGGCCCCCAGGGCTGAGCCTGAATTCAGTTTGCCCCGGCTCTTTCCTGCGGGAAGGAGCTGTTTTTCTTTTGTGCCGCGCCCGGCGCTACACTGCGCCCTATGACCGATTCCGCCGCTCTCACCACCCACCGCGTTCAGATTGGGGCGCTGACCCGCGACTTGCCGGTCGTGCCTGTCTCCGACACCACCCGCGTGGCCCTGTTCAACATGCTGGGCGACACCGAAATCACCGAGGAAGCTGGCAAAGAGCTGGCGAAGCGGCTGCCCGCCGATATCAAAGTCCTGGTCACGCCCGAAGTCAAGGCTCTGTCGCTCGCGCATGTGATCAGCCGTGAATCTGGCATCCCTTATATCGTGGTGCGCAAGGGAACCAAGCCCTATATGGTGGACCCAGTGGTGCGCGAGGTGGTCAGCATCACCACCGGCAAGCCGCAGACCCTGGTCATGGACGGCCTGGACGTGCAAAAGGTCCGGGGTCAAAAGGTCGCCATCGTGGATGATGTGGTGTCCAGCGGCGGCACCCTCAACTCGCTGCGCGAAATCATCGAAGAAGTGGGCGGTGACCTGAGTGCCGTGCTGGCCGTTTTTACCGAGGGTGCAGAGCGCCCCGAAGTGACGGCACTGGGCCATTTGCCGCTGTTCTGACCGATGCTGACCCTGGCCCAGTGCAGTAACTTTCTGCTCCCGGTGGCCTGGGGGTATCACACCTGGCGGAGGGCGTCACTGACCCTGCTGAGTGGTCAGCCCTTCTCGCTTGGCCGCGAGACACAGCTGTTCCTGGGCCACGCCCGCCCGCAGCCTGGTGATGCCTGGCTGGATATCGGCACCAGCACCGGCTTTTATGCAGGAGTGCTGGCGGCTCAGGGCTGCCGGGTCACGGCCACCGACCTCAGCCCCGCCATGCTGCGGGCAGCGCGGGGCCGGGTGCCGGGAGGGGGCGTGACGTGGGTGCAGCAGGACAGCGAATCCTTGCCGCCGCAGTGGGCAGGTCAGTTCGCGGGCGTAACCATCGGAGCCACGCTCAACGAAACGGCCCGCCCAGAAGCGCTGCTGCACTCAGCCTCAGCGGCCCTGCGTCCTGGCGGTGGCCTGTGGCTGATGTACCTGCGGGAGACGGGCGGGCCTGTGCAGCGGGCACTCACCCGGCCCATACTCAGCGGGCTGAATTTCCCCCAGCCTTCGTGGGTGGCCGCACACCTGCCCGGTTGCCCGCTGGTGATGGCCGCACAGTTCGGGGCGGTGCGCTTCGAGTGGCGGGTACGGGAAACTTAAGGAATGAGCGCACCTTGAGCCATGGCCTCATCCTTTACTCTGAGCCTCATGACTGAGCATAAGCAACAGCGCCTGACCGCCCTGGTGTCGGGGCAGGTGCAGGGGGTGGGCTACCGCTACTTTGCGCAGCGCCGCGCCCGTGACATGGACCTGAGCGGCTACGCCGAGAACCTGAGCGATGGCCGGGTTGAAGTGGTGGCCGAAGGCTGGCCCGAAGACCTGGACCGGCTGGTGCACTGGCTCAAGCAGGGTCCGCCACACGCCCGCGTGGACGGCATCGAGTCGCAGCTGAGCGAGGCGACTGGTCTGCGGGGCTTTCATATCTATTAGTGACCGTGCCTATCCAAGTCCTTGACCTGACCGCCGTCATTCTGGCGGGTGGGCAGTCGCGCCGCTTTGGAACCGACAAGGCGCTGGCGCAGTTGGGCGGCCAGCTGCTGTTGGAGCGGGTGGCCGCCAGCCTGGCCGAGTGCCCGCGCCGATTGGTGCTGGCCCCACCCGGGCGCTACGCCCTGCCTGGGTGGACGGTGCAGCCAGAGCGCCGCCAGGGTGAGGGCCCACTGGCCGGTCTGGAAACGGCCCTGGCCTGGGCTGAAGCGCAGGCCGGACCCGGCTGGGTGGCCCTGAGCGGTGTGGACTATCCGCTGCTGACCCCGGTGGTGTGGCAGGTGCTGGCGGCGGCAGTGCAGCCGGGCGAGCTGGCGACTGGATTTCTGGGAACAGACACCCGCCCTGAGCCCATGCCCGCGCTGTATCACACGGCGCTGCGGCCCAGGGTGACAGCGGTGCTGGACACCGGCGAGCGCCGACTGCGCCAACCCTGGCTGGCAGACGGAGGCACTTGGCTGGACCCGCTGGCCGCTGGCTTGCTGCCGGGCATCCTGGCCGACGCAGACACACCTGCCGCGCTGCAGGCGTTGGACGGCCAATGATGAGGCGGCGACTCTATGCCGCGCTGATTTCCGGCTTCCTGCTGGCGGGCTGCACAGAACACTCGGAGGAACAGATCATACCTGCCTCCTCGTCAGCTGCCGTCACGGGTTCCGGGCCAGCGGGCTCTGCGCAGAGTGCGGTGCCCAACCCCACCCAACTGGCTGCCGGGAAGCGGCACTATACCCTCCACTGCGCGGGCTGCCACGGCCCGGAGGCTCAGGGAGAGTTCGGCCCAGCCCTGTCCGGGAGCAAAGTCAGCACCCTGGCCTATTTTGAGCAGGCTGTCCGCGAGGGGCAGACCGCTGAGGGCGAACTGCTGTCCAGCATGCCCCGCTTTACCCCTGACCTGCTGCCGGACCAGGCGCTGTCCGAACTTCATTTGTATTTGCAGTCGCTGGACTGACCGCCTTCATCACTCTGGTCTGGCTTTGCTGGTCATGGCCAAGCCGCCGCTAGATGGGAGTGCGGCGGCTGGCCTCAGAGCATCACACTCGCCACCACCTGCTGCGCCTCGGTCAACACTTGCTGGAGGTGCTCCTCGCCCCGGAAGCTCTCGGCATAGATTTTGTAGATGTCCTCGGTGCCGCTGGGACGGGCCGCAAACCAGGCATTTTCGGTGGTCACTTTTAGTCCGCCGATAGGCTGGTCATTGCCCGGAGCGCGGGTAAAGCGCCCGGTAATGGGGTCGCCAGCCAGCGTACTTGCCTGCACCGCTTCAGGGCTCAGCGCACCCAGCATCTTTTTCTGCTCGGCACTGGCGGGGGCGTCCTTGCGGGCATAGGCCGTGGTGCCGTAGCGCTCACTGAGTGCAGCGAACCGCTCGGCGGGGTTCTGCCCGGTGCGGGCGGTCATTTCGGCAGCCAGCAGACCAGCGATAATGCCGTCTTTGTCGGTGCTCCACGGGCGGCCATCCATCCGCAGAAAGCTGGCTCCAGCCGACTCCTCGCCGCCGAAGCCCAGCGAGCCGTCCAGTAACCCTTCTACGAAATACTTGAAGCCCACTGGCACTTCCACCAGGCGGCGACCCAGACCTGCGGCTACGCGGTCAATCAGCGCCGAGCTAACCAGCGTCTTGCCGATACCGGCGTCCGCGCGCCAGCCGGGGCGATTCTGAAACAGATAGTCAATCATCACTGCCAGGTAGTGGTTGGGGTTCATCAGGCCCTGCGGTGTCACGATGCCGTGGCGGTCAGCGTCCGGGTCGTTGCCAATCGCTACATCAAAGCGGTCCTTGTATTCCAGCAGCCCGGCCATCGCGTAAGGGCTGGAACAGTCCATACGGATTTTGCCGTCTTTGTCCAGCGGCATGAAGGCAAAGCGTGGGTCCACTTCACGGTTCACGATATTCAGCCCCAGCTGCCAGCGCTCCTCGATGGCTTCCCAGACCGGCAAGCTGCTGCCGCCCAGCGGATCCACCCCAATGCGTACACCCGCCGCCCGGATGGCGTCCAGGTCAATCACTTCGGGCAGCGTCTCCACATAGGGCGCAATAAAGTCAAAGACCTCTACCCGGCTCAGCGCCTCTTCCAGCGAGACGGTCTTCACGTCCCCAAGGCCACTTTCTAGCAGCTCGTTGGCACGCGCCTGAATCTGGCCGGTCACGTCGGTGTCGGCGGGGCCGCCGCTGGGCGGGTTGTACTTGAAGCCGCCGTCCTGCGGAGGATTGTGGCTGGGTGTGATCACGATGCCGTCGGCCTGCTCTGCGCCGCCCGCATTGTGCGTCAAGATGGCGTGACTGATCAGCGGCGTGGGCGTGTACTGCCCCGGCGTAGCCCGCACCTGCACGCCACAGGCAATCAGAACCCGCAGCGCACTAAGGAAAGCTGGCTCGCTGAGCGCGTGGGTGTCTGCGCCCAGGTACAGTGGCCCGGTGATGCCAGCCCCGGCGCGGTACTCGGCGGTGGCCTGACTGATGGCCAGAATATGCGGCTCATTAAAGGAACCGTCCAGCGAAGTCCCTCGGTGCCCACTGGTGCCGAAGCTCACCCGCTGCCCAGCTTGCCTGGGGTCCGGGCGGCGCTCGTAGTAGGCGGCCACCAGGTGAGGAATGTGGCTCAACTGGTCCAGAGGGGCACGCTTGCCCGCTTGTGGATGGGTGCCCGCTTGTGGATGGGTCATGGCCGGAGTCTAGGCCAGAATCGGCCCGCGCCCCTTGCACCCTTAAGGAAAGGGCCTGGCCTTACGGGGCTGAGGAGTTTTTACGCGGGGTTTTCCGCAGTGCTGGGCGGTGAACCTGAAGCGGCGGGCTGCCCAGAGCAGGGTGGTACAGTAGAAACTGGAAATGCACCTATAAGGCGGCAAAATCCGGTTGAGAATTCCTTTGGTTCTGACTGGCGGCTGCCGCCTAGCGTTTATGCTGCTAAGCATATCGTGTGCCCAGTTCTGGAGAATTTGGGCACGTCTTTCGGAGGACGGAATGCAAGAAGAACGGAAAACATCTATGGGCAGTGCGATCGTTGATGTCTTTGACGCTGGGGTCGCCCTGGTCAAAGCTGAAATCAACTCGCTGTCTCACAAAGTCGGCGAGCTCGCCAAATCTAAGGGCATCGGCGTCATCCTGCTGCTGGCTGCGCTGGTGCCGCTGGCGCTGGCTGCCATCTTCCTGATCCTGGCTGTGTACTTTGGCCTGGTGGCCCTGGGCCTGCCCTGGTGGGCTGCCGCCCTGGTGATGTTCCTGGGCAGCCTGCTGCTGGCGGGCGTGCTGCTGGCGTTGGGTGTCAGCAAGCTCGGTGAGGGTGTCGGCCAAGATCACCGCGCCCTGACCGAAGACGAGCGCCTGGAAGCCGAGTATCTGGCCGAGCAGCGCCGTCAACGCAATGAAGGCGGCGTTCCCGTCGGCGGCGCTGTGGTCGCTACCGGTGTACCTGTGGCTGTCGGTGTTCAGCGGGCTGCGGCTCACTATGACCGCAGCAACCAGCATGATCACGGCGCACAGTACGGTCAGAGCTACACCACTGTGGTGAGCAGCGCCCCCCGCGTGGAGCACGCCGTGGCGGGCACGACGTTCCAGGATGGCGCGGCCAGCGGTATGGTGCAGCCCAGCGTGGCAGACGCTCACGCTATTCCCGTATACGAAGCCGATGCTGATGGGCGTCCCCAGTACTACAGCCAGGGGCTGAATGAGAAGCTGGACCGGGCGAACCACCATGACAGCCACGGCCACGACCATGATCCCAACGTGGTGCACCCCGAAGTGCTGGAAGGTGCGCCTGAAGTGCGCGTGAGCACGCAGCCCACCTACGCCGAGGACATACGGCGCGCTGATGGAGGAGAGCGAAAATGAGCGATAACAGGCCCAAAGCCGAACCTGTCGTGTTGCAGGCCCCTTCCGATACGGGCACCCGCTACGAAGAAGTGCGCCTGCCCCTGAGTGAAAAGGAACTGGCCCGTGAGCGTCTGCGCGCCAAAGTGGATGTGCTCACCGAGACCGCCAGCCTCAAAGGCCAGATGCAAATGGAACCGCTGAAGATGCTGGGCGGAGCCTCAGCGGTAGGTGCGGTGCTTGGTCTGGCGCTGGGCAGCCGGATGAAGCGCACCAAAAAGGTCTACGTGGACGCCAACTCGCCTGCGAAGTACCAGAAGGCCCTGCTCAAAGCCCAGCAAAAGGAAAAGGGTGGTGACCTGGGCGGCGCTCTGGTGGCGACCCTGGTGACCGTAGGTGCCCGTGCCCTCAGCAACAAGCTGGTCCGTGACCGTCTGCAACACCTGGCCGAAGACCTGCTGACCAAAGCCGGTCAGGAGCCGCAGCGCAGCACCCAGGCTGGCGCTTCCCGCACTACTGCCAAGTCGGCCCTGGCTGCCGCTCCGGCCCGTGCGAGCACCGCCGCAGTCAGCAGCAACCCCGCCGTCAGCCGCTTTCTGAAGCAGGAACCTGGGCAGCCGTCAGCCGCCACGGCTTCTGCTGGCAGTGTCGGGTCAGTCGAGGCCAGTGGCCCCGTGCGCCACGCCGAAGTGCCCGGCAGCACGGTAGAAGCTTTGGCCGATGGTTCTCCTATTGAGCGCGGCGAGATGAAAAACCCCAACGCGGGCTGAACCCTGCTGGTCTGACCTCGCTCTAGCAAAACAACGTGATAGAAGATGCCCTCAAGCCTTGCGGCGGAGGGCACTCTTTGTGGTTTCGGTCCGGTGGCCCCGTGTCCACGTGTACTTTACTTGGTGAGGTTGCGCTTGGTGCGGCTGCCGCAGCACTGACCTGCTCTCTGGGCGGGTGGACTTTAGGAGCCGCCCAGCTGCTGGGGCGCACGCTCATCGAGCCACTCCAAGATCACCTGAGCGGTCTGTGCGCCCGCTTCATCGTTCAGCAGTTCGTGATAGCCGCCTTCGACGCGGTGCAGCGTTTTGTCTTCACTGGCGATGGTCTCCATGAACCGCTGACTGCCAGCAGGATCGGTGATCTGGTCGCTGCTACCATGAATCACCAGGGTGGGCAGTTTGATGCTGGGATACAGCTTCCAGCCCTGCCGACTGGCCTGAAGCATGCTGGACGCCGTGAGGGCAGGGACCTTGCCCTGATAGACCTGCGGGTCGCTGCGGTAAGCGCTCACCGCTTCGGGCAACTGGCTCAGGTCGTTGGTGTCCAGCGCCGTGACCGGCAGTGAGGGGGCCAATCGGGCCAGCAGGGGTGCAGCGCGGCGCAGCAGCGCGGGCTGGTCTTCCCCAACCAATAGCGCGGGACTGCTCAGAATCAGGCCGCTCAGCCCGCGCGGATCGTGCGCCGCGCTGAGCGCCGTGACCAACCCACCCAGCGAATGCCCCAGCGCATAGACCGGTAGGGTCTGGCGGCGCAGCTGCTCACGGGCGGTCAGGTGGTCGCGGACCAAGGTGTCTACATTCACCACTGCACGCTTCCCCATGGACTGACCGTGTCCGCGCTGATCGTAGCCATAGACATCAAAGCCGAGGCCCACCAGTGCAGGAATCAGACCCTGGTAGTGCGAGACGTAGCGGCCCAGATATTCCCCGAACCCGTGGGTCAGTAAAATGGCGGCGCGGGGGTTGGCGGCCTTCCAGGTGCGGCCCTCAACCGGGGCACCGGTGGCCCAGACATGGGCAGACACATTCACGTGCCTCAGCATAGCAGCGCCTGCTCTGCACACTTCGCCGTGCTGCGCACCGTCTGATAAGGTTGGGCGCATGGACTGGCTGTACGCGCTCATCTACGGGGTGGTTGAAGGCATCACCGAATTTCTGCCCATCAGCTCAACGGGGCACCTGATTGTGACGGGTCACCTGATGGGGGTGCCCTGGACCAAGGAGGTCAAAGACACCTTTGAAGTGGTGATTCAGGGCGGGGCGATCCTGGCAGTGCTGGTGTACTACTGGAAAGATTTCGTGGCGCAGGCCCGTGCGCTGGGCCAGGGTGGAGCCGCCGCGCAGGACACCAAAACCCTGTGGCTGGGTGTGTTGGTGGCGTGCTTGCCCGCAGCCGTGCTGGGCTTGGCCTTTAGCGATGTGATCAAGCAGTACCTGTTCCGCCCCAGCGTGGTGGCCTGGGCCCTGATCGTGGGCGGACTGATCATCTGGTGGCTGGAAGAGCGCCGCACTCAGCCCACCGTACACGCCATCGAGAAGATTGGGGTCAAGCGCTCACTGATTATCGGCGCGGTGCAGTGCCTGGCGATGCTATGGCCTGGATTCTCCCGCTCGGCCAGCTCCATTCTGGGCGGCATGCTGACCGGCCTGGACCGGCCTACAGCCACCAAATTCAGCTTCTATCTGGGGATTCCTACCCTGGGCGGCGCAGCCCTGATTGATCTGCTGCGGAGCCTGGACCAGCTGTCCGAGATTGGCCTGGGCACGGTGGCGCTGGGGGCCATCACTTCTTTTGTGGTGGCTTATCTGGCCACCGGCTGGCTGCTGCGCTTTGTGGCGACCAACGACTTCAAGCCGTTTGCGGTCTACCGCATCATTGTGGGTGTGCTGATTCTGGCACTGGTCTACAGCGGCAACTTGACCAACGCCATCTGAGCTGGGAAGCTGCCCAGCTGCGGGCTTGCTGGAGACCGTGAAAGACCTTGTTTTCTAAAGAAAAGATGCGAGCCTTCCCTCCTGAAGCGGCTCGGCCCGCGCATAGCATGAGCAGGTGCTTGATGTGTTTTCCCAGCCGGCCAGCGGCATCCAAGACGCCCCACACGACCCCCGGCTCAGTGCTGCCGGTCATCAGGTGGGCCTGCGGGCCGTGCGCCTGAACTGCGCGGTAGACCGCCGCACGCTGTCGCAGGAGCTGATGCTAGGGCTGTCGGTGCCGCTCGAAGCTACCGGGAGCTGGGACGCTCTGCTGACCGAACTGACCGCCGCGTCTCAGCCGGACCGGTTCGGCATTCTGCTGCTGGGCTACCGCGATTTCCGCCACCGCTTGCCCCAGCTGAGCGATGAGCTGGACAGTACCCTGGTTGCTGCTCAGCAGACATTGGCCGCGCAGGGCAAGTCCCTGTATCTGCTGGCGGCCTACTCGGAAGCTGACCCGACCCATTTCTGAACTTCCGCTGGGCTCCCTATGGTCTGGCGAAGCGGCGCGGTCCCGGGTGCTCTGGGCTATGCTGCTCGGGTGAGTGCCGCCCCTCCTGCTCAGCCTGATCCCCACACCGACGCGCCGACTTTTATCCTGGGCATAGATACGTCCTGCGACGACACTGGCCTGGGTGTGGTGGCGCTGACTGCGGCGGGGCCACAGGTGCGCTCGAATATTGTCTGGTCGCAAACGGTCCACGCGGAGTACGGCGGCGTCATGCCCGAACTTGCCAGCCGCGAGCATGTAGAGCGCATAGACACGCTGCTGCCCCGCGCACTGGCAGAGGCCGGTATTGCATTAAGCGACTTGGATGTGGTGGCCGCCACCAGCGGACCGGGGCTGATGGGCGCCCTGCTGGTGGGATTGATGTATGGCAAAGGGCTCGCGCAGGCACTGAAGATTCCTTTTTATGCGGCGCACCACCTGGAAGGCCATATCTATGCGGCGGCCAGCGAGGAAGGGTTGCAGCCGCCCTACCTGGCTCTGGTGGTGTCGGGCGGACATACCCACCTGTTTGATGTGACTGGCGGTGGCGAGTACCGCCTGGTCGGAGCCACCCGCGACGACGCCGCTGGCGAAGCTTTTGACAAAGTGGCGCGGCTGGCCGGTCTGGGGTATCCCGGTGGACCTGCCATCAGTGCAGCGGCTGAGCGCGGCGACCCGCTGGCTGTGCCGTTCAAGACGCCGTTGCAGGGGCAGCAGGGGTTCGAGTTTAGCTTTAGCGGCCTCAAGACAGCGGCGCTGCTGGCCTTTCAGCGTGGAGCCCGCCCTGAGGACCTGGCAGCTGGATTTCAGCGGGCAGCGGTGCGCTCACTGGTGGACACCGCCGTGCGGGCGGCTGAGGCGCTGGGCCGCGAAACCCTGGTGGTGTCAGGTGGCGTGGCCGCCAACCGGGCGCTGCGCGACGCTTTTGGCCAGACTGGTCTGCGGGTGGCTTTTCCAGCTGGGGGCCTGAACACCGACAACGGCGCCATGATCGCGCTGGCAGGGGCGGCTGCGCTGCGGGACGGGCAGCCGCCCAGCTCGCTGGATGGGGGAGCCGCCGCCTACCTGCCTTTGGCCCCACTGCCGGACCTCCCGCATTTCGGCACCTCGGCCCGGCGAAAGGCGCGGTAAAGTAGAGCCGTGCTGGTGTTCAGGCTGCTCATGATTCTGGTGGGGTTGGTGGCGGGCTACGCGGCTGGCCAAGCCCTTTCGCTGACCCAAAATGGCGGCGAAATGGCCCTGGTCAACAGTGTTAGCCTGATGCTGGCCGGGGCCCTGATCGCTTTTCTGGTCAGCCCCCGGCTGGAGCCCCTGCTGGGCCGCGCTTTCGGGCAGCTGAACCGCTGGTACCGCTCGCTGGCCCCCCAGACGGTTGCGGCAGGCACCTTCGGACTGATTGTGGCGCTGCTGCTGAGCGTGCTGGTCTCGAACCTGCTGGCGGGCCTGCCCATCTACTCATGGCCGATCAGTGTGCTGGTCACGGCGGCCCTGGCCTGGTTTTTCGTGAACTACTCGGTGCAGCACGCTGACGCTTTTGGCCTGCTGGCCAGTCAGCAGGTGCGCCGCAGCCGGGGCAGCAAGATTCTGGACAGCAATGTGGTGATTGATGGCCGCATCGTGGAACTGGTCAAGTCCGGCTTTCTGGAGGGAGACCTGCTGGTGCCAGGGTTCGTGCTGCGTGAGTTGCAACTGCTGGCCGACCACACCGACCCTCAGCGCCGCACCCGTGGCAAGCGTGGTCTGGCGGTGCTCGAAGAGTTGCAGGAACTGCGCCCGCTGCGTGTAGACGACTGGGACGACGTGGCCCTGGACAAAGTAGACGACAAGCTGATTCGCTTTGCGCGTGAAACCGGCGGCAAGCTGGTCAGCAACGACAACGCCCTGAGCCGTATCGCCAAGCTGCAAGGCGTAGAAGTGCTGAGCATTCACGAAGCGGCGGTGGCCCTGCGCCCGCAGGTGCAGGCAGGTGACTACCTCACCATCACCGTCAGCAAGGGTGGGCAGCAGCAAGGGCAGGGCGTGGGCTACCTCGAAGACGGCACCATGGTCGTGGTCGAAGGCGGCCTGAAATTCAAGGGCAAACCGCTGCGGGTGATGGTCGTGAACAACGTGCAGACCAACGTGGGCCGCATGATTTTTGCCAAGCCAGACGAAGCGGCCTGAAAGTTGCCTGCCGCGAGAAAAAATCCGCCGCTCTCTAAAGGTTTTCGCAGTCCAGAACGTCCAGGGAGATGCGGCGCAGGGGCTAGGCTTGAGGTTCAAGGGGTGCTCCATTGCAGATTCAGCCAGCCATGAGTCCACAGGTCAGGGAGGCTTGTCGGCAGATGACACGCCGCCACAGCCAGACGTTTTACCTGGGCTCGCTCTTTTTTCCGGCCTCTCAGCGTCCGGCGGTCTGGGCGGTCTATGCGGCCTGCCGCGAAGTGGACGATCTGGTGGACGAACCTGGCCGTGACCCGGCAGCCGCCGTGGAAGACTGGTGGGCGCGGGTGCAGGCGGCTTTTGCCGGCCGTGCTCAGCCCGGTGACCTGGTCGGTGCCGGGCTGGCGTGGGCGGCGGCCCGCTATCCGCTGGACCTAGCTGCGTTTGCCGACCTGCGCGCCGGAATGGAGCTGGACCTGCGGATGGACGGCGGGCATCACCGCTACGCTACGCTGGATGAGCTGGACCATTACTGCTACTGCGTGGGCGGCGTGATTGGACTGATGATTGCGCCGATTAGCGGCTACAGCGGCGGTCAGGAAACGGTGCAGCGGGCGCTGCGGCTGGGGCGGGCCATGCAGCTGACCAATATCCTGCGCGATGTGGGCGAGGACTGGGGCCGTGGCCGCCTCTATCTGCCGCGTGACCTGCTGGACCGCTTTGGTGTGAGCCAGGACGAGATTGCCGCCGGGCAGGTGACGCCGCAGTACCGCGCCCTGATAGCACATCTGAGCGCCCGCGCCCGGCAGGACTACGCCTATGGATGCGCCGGGTTGGCGCAGCTGCATGGGCGTGGCCGCTGGGCCGTGGCCGTGGCCGCCGACCTGTACGAAGGCATTCTGGACGAGCTGGAGCGCCGGGGCTACGACAACCTGAGCGGGCGGGCGGTGGTGGGCCGGGGGCGCAAGCTGCGGCTGACCGCCCGCGCTGCCCTGCGCCAGAGTATTCCCCGGCGCTCCAGTGCCCGTAAATGCGGGACCCGCTCGCCGCTCTAGCCGCTTTTCCCCACCTGTTCTCTGCCCCCTTTCCCTTCTCCCTTCCTCTGAGGTGCCATGACTTCTCCGCATGTTTCTGCCCGCCCCGCCATTCGCAAGACTGCCCTGATCATCGGCTCCGGAATAGGGGGGCTGAGCCTGGGGATTCGCCTGCAAAGTTTGGGCTTTGATACCCAGATTCTCGAACGGCTGGACGCTCCTGGTGGCCGCGCCTACCAGAAGCGCACGCCGGACGGTTACGTGTTCGATATGGGTCCGACTGTGCTGACCGTGCCGCACTTTATTGAGGAGCTGTTTGCGTTGGAGCGGGACCAGGCCGCGCTGGCAGCGGCGGACTATCCGCCCTCTACACTGCGCGGCGAGCGGGTCAAAGAAGGCGTGAGCGGCGGCCCGCGCACGGGCGATTACGTGCAGCTGGTGCCGATTTTGCCCTTTTACCGCATTTACTTTGATGACGGCACCTTCTTCGACTACGACGGCGACCCGGAGCATACCCGCCAGCAAATTGCCGAGCTGGCCCCGGAAGACCTTGAGGGCTACGAGGAGTTTGACCGCGACGCACGCGCCATCTTCGAGCGGGGGTTCCTGGAACTGGGCTACACCCACTTTGGCGATCCGGCCACCATGCTCAGGGTCGTGCCCGACCTGCTGCGGCTGGACGCTGTGCGCACGCTGTTCAGCTTTACGTCCAAGTATTTTGCCAGCGACAAGATGCGGCAAGTGTTTTCGTTCGAGACGCTGCTGGTGGGCGGCAATCCGCTGAGCGTGCCTGCCATCTACGCCATGATCCACTTTGTTGAGAAAACCTGGGGCATTCACTACGCTATGGGCGGCACTGGAGCACTGGTGCGGGCGCTGGTCCGCAAGTACGAGGAACTGGGCGGGCAGATTCGCTACGGCGCGGGCGTGGAGGAGATTCTGACCGTGCCCCGGCCCGGGCTGCTGGGCAAGCCAGCGGCGCAGGGCGTGCGGCTGGAAAGCGGTGAAGAACTGCGCGCCGACATTGTGGCGAGCAACGGCGACTGGGCCAACACCTACCTCAAGCGGCTGCCGGCGGCGGCCCGGCGGGTCAACAGTGACCTACGCGTGAGGGCTGCGGCCCAGAGCATGGGCCTGGTGGTGGTGTACTTCGGGTTCCGGGATGAGGGCTACGCACCGCTGGACCTGCGCCACCACAACATTATCCTGGGCCCACGCTACGAGGCACTGCTGGGTGAGATTTTCAGCGGTGGCGTGCTGGGGGAAGACTTTAGCCAGTACCTCCACATTCCCACGCTGACCGATCCCAGCCTGGCCCCCGCCGGGCACCACGCCGCCTACACGCTGATTCCGGTGCCCAACAAGTCCGGGCGCGGCGCAGCGCTCAACTGGGAAAAAGAGGGCCCGGAGCTGGTGCGCCGGGTGATGGAATTCCTGGAGGAGCGCGGCTACATTCCCCATCTGGCCGAGCGCCTGACCCACCTGGAGTGGATCACGCCCGACTACTTTGACCAGACGCTGGACAGCTATGTGGGCAACGCCTTTGGCCCCGAGCCCAAGCTGATTCAGAGTGCCTATTTCCGCCCGCACAACCGCAGCGAGGATGTCGCGGGGCTGTACATGGTCGGGGCCAGCGCCCAGCCTGGTGGCGGCACCCCCAGCGTGATGATGTCCGCCAAGATGACGGCGCGGCTGATTGCCGAGGATTTCGGGATTCACCCGGAGATTGCAGAAGGGGTGCCAGCGGGCTACCCTACAGAATGACCTCCCGACCCTCCCCCGGCAGCCAGACCCCAGAAGAAGCCGTGGCCGAGCTACGCGCCTGCCTAAAGCAGGCTGACGCAGCTCAGGCACACCGGGGCCGACACACGGAGCTGGAACCGCTGACCCCGGAGATGGTGGCCGACACCGCTGCCGACTACGCCCGGTTGCTGGAAGCGGTGCGCCTGCTGGCTGACCGCTACCCGGACGGCGAGGCGCTGGCGGCCGATTACGACGTGTTTGCTGGGGCCCATGTGCTGCTGCGGGCTGCGGCCATTTCGGCGCTGAACTTGCTAGATACGCCCTGGCCCAGCTTTCCGCGCTTGGGCATCAGCGACAGCTTCGAGTATGAGGGGAGTGGGGCGGGGTTCGTGAGGGTGAAAGTGTCTGGGGGCTGAGCGGTGGCCGTGGCCCCTGCGCTTACAGGGGCCCGCCGACTACTCCCGCACTCCCTCAAAGATCAGCGGCTGACCCTGCTGGCACAGTGGGCAGTGGTCTGCCGGGTGGTTTTCAAACGGAGCGCTGGTGAGTGTGAGCAGGGTTTCGCCTGCCAGCGGTGTGTGGCTAAGCCAGGCGCTCACCCCTAAGGCGACATGCTTCTCATACCGCAAAAAGGCCAGCACGCGCCGCGCATCGCGGCCAGTGCAAATCAGGTCGTCTACATAGACGGCGCGTTGACCGGCTTGAGGGCAGTGCATTCGGTGCCAGCCTATGTCCTGACCAGTGACGGCGAAGGCGACTGGAAGTCCCAGCTCCAACCCCACAAACGAGGCCAGCACTGCCCCGCAAGCGGGCGCGCCAACAATCAGGGTGGTCTCCGGCCAGTGCTGAGCAATCTGCTGTGCCTGCTGCTGCGCCAACTGTTGAAGCAGGTCGGGCCTGCGGACAATTTCGCCTTTTTCCAGCCAACCCCCTGAATGCAGGCCGTTTTTGAAGGCGGTGTGCCCCTCCCGGAAACACCCTTGCACCTGCAGAAAAGACAGGACATTCATCAGCTCTCCAGCCGCATGACCGTGCTTCCGGCGATGCTCTTGCTAACCAGCAGCTGCGTGGGCAGGCGCTCGCTGAGGCTCTCGACGTGCGTGACCACGCCCACCATGCGGCCCTGCGTGCGTAGGTTTTCCAGCGCTCCGGCCACCGCTTCCAGCGCCTGCGGGTCCAGCGTGCCGAAGCCTTCGTCCAGAAACAGTGCGCCCAGAATGCGGTTGCCGGCCAGATAATCACTCAGAGCGATGGCGAGGCTGAGGCTTGCCAGGAACGTCTCGCCGCCCGACAGCGTCTTGACGCCGCGTGTCTCGCCGCCATTCCAGAGGTCCTGCACCGCGTAGTCCCCGCCGTCCAGCGTGAGTCGGTAGCGCCCGTCGCTGATGTCATGCAGGATGTGCCCGGCTCCGGTCAGCAGGTTGGCCTCGACTTCGGCCAGCAGGAATTGCTGGAATTCATTGGCCTTGAGGCTGTTGGCCAGCGTCTTCCAGGTGTCCATCCGCTCGCTCAGGCCGACGGTCTGGGCTTCAATCTCTTCTTTGCGGGCCAGGCGCTCGGCGGCGCTTTTTTCATGGGCTTCCAAGCGGCCTGCCTCACTGCGCCCGGCAGCAATCTGGGCGTCCAGCGTGTGCAGGCGGGCACTGAGGCCTGGCAGCGCCTGTGGGTCGTATTCGGCTCCCGCCAGCGCGGCGCTTAGCTGCTCGCTGAGGGCCGCTTCCTGAGCGGACAGCGTGTCCAACCCGGCCTGCCAGCTCTGGGCGGCCTGCTCCAGCGCGGTGATTTCGCTCTCGGGCAGCGCGGCGGCCTTGGCGGCTTCGCTGCTCAAGCCCGAAGCCTGAAGCGCGCTGCTGAGTTCCTGCGCGGCTTCTTGGGCTTCGGCGCGGCGGGCGGCAGCGTTGGCCTCTGCCGAGCGGAGCGTGGCCTGGGCTGCAGCGGCGGCGCTGCTCGCTTCGGCCAGCGCCTGGGTCGTAGCGGTCAGACTGCGGCGAATGTCGGTGATGTGGGCCTGGGCTTTCTGGCGCTCGGCAGCGGGATGGGGGCCAAAGGACCGCACCTGCTCGGCCAGCCCAGCCAGCAGGCGGGCCACCTGCTCGGCGGGGTTGCCAGCGATGCGCTCCGTGGCGGCGCGGTTGTCCTGCTCACGCTGCTTGAGCTGAGCTTCCCAGTCGGTCAGGTCGGACCGCCGCTTTTCGGTTTGCGCGGTCAGGCTCTTGATTTCTTCCTTGAGCGCGGCAAATTCTCCCCGGCGCTCCACCAGATCGTTTTCGAGTGCCTGAACCTGCCGCGCCTGCTCGTCCAGCTGCCGACTGAGATGTTCTGGTGATGGCGGCAAGGCATGTACGGTGCTGCCACACAGCGGGCAAGGCTCGCCTTCTTTGAGGGCCGCGTGATAGGCCGCCAGCCCCGCCTCAGTTCTGAGCTGTTCCAGCCGTGCTTTGGCGCTTTTGAGGGTGTCGGCCCTCTCTAGGCCTTCTTCTTTGGAGCGCTCCAGTTCGGCTGTCCGCCGCTCCAGCAGGGCCAGCTCAGCTTTCTGGCGTTCCTGATCGGCCTGCCAGCTGACCTGCTCAGCTTTGAGCTGCACACTTTCCAGCCGGAGTTTGTCCAGGCGGTCGGCGTCGGCTTTGGCGGCGGCGTGGGCGTCTTCGTCCCAGGGCAGCGGCTGGGGGTGGCGGTGCTCCGGCGTGCCCCCAGCACGGTGCAGCCGGGCGGCCAGGGCTTCGGCGTCGCGCAGAGCTTCGGCGCGGGCTTCCAGCTCGGGAATCTGCGCTTCGGCGGCCTGTGCCTGCTGCTGGGCTGCCTGTGCCTGCGCGGCGGCCTGCTCTGCTTGCTGGGCCTGCGCCTGCGCCCCTTGCCATTCGCTTTCTTCGCGCTCCAGGGCAATGCGGGCGCGGCCCTCGCGGTCAATCAGGGGCAGAATCCCGGCCACCCGGCGGGCCTGGGCGGCGCGCTCGGAGCCGCGCTCCACCTCGGCCTGGCGGCCCTGCTGCACACTCAAGCGGCGCTGAAGGTCCTCACGCGACTGCCACAGCCCGGCGATGTTCTGCCAGCGCGTCAGGCCCGCCATGACTTCTTCGCGCTCGTCCTGCCAGGTATCCAGCTTCTCGGCCAGCGTGGCCCGCGCCCCCCGCAGTTCCCGCACACTCGCAGGGCTGACCCCGGCGTATTCGTTTTCCAGCAGGGCGTGCAGGCTGCTCAGCTCAAAGCTCAGCGCTTTGGCCTGCTCGCCCGCGTAGCGGTGCATGGCCCGCACACTGTCCAGGCCCATCAGTTCGCCCAGCAGGTCCTGGCGCTCCTTGCCAGTGCCGTGCAGCAGCCGGGCAAACTCGCCCTGGGGCAGCAGCACCGAGCGGGCAAAGGTGCGGAAATCCAGCCCCAGCAGCTCCTGAATGCGGGCGCTGACCACCCGCTGCCCGGCACCGGGGGCCAGGTCTTTCCAGCGGCCATCCGGCTGCCGGTGTTCCAGCCGGGTTTCGTTCTCGGCGGTTTTGCGGCCTTTGGAACGGGCCACCCGGTACACCTGCGGCCCCGTTTCGGCCGGCAGCTCAAAGGTGAGCGACACCGACAGCGCCCGCTCGCCCTGCGAAATCAGCGCGTCCAGGCCAGTGGCCCCCAGCCGCGCAGTCTGCCCGTACAGCGCAAAGGTGATGGCGTCCAGCAGCGAACTTTTGCCGCTGCCGGTTGGCCCGACCACCGCGAACAGGTCCAGTCCTTCAAAGTCCAGCTCGGTGTGCTGCCGAAAAGCCGTAAAGCCCGACAGGGTCAGATGAAGCGGCCTCATACGGCTTCCTCCGCTTCGGCCGCTTCAACGTGGCTCTGCACCGCTTCCTGCGCCTGTTTGAAGGCAGCCCGCTGCTCCTCCGGCAGCTCGCCGCGCCGCTCGCGCCAGTAGCGCTCGTACAGTTCCAGCAGGCTGAGGCCTTCGCGCCGCAGTTCCGGCAGGGCCAGGTCTTCCTGGGTGGCGCTCAGCTCCACCGCCAGCGCCCCTGGCAGCAGCCGCAGCACCCGGTCTTTGAGGCCAGCGGTGGCCGTGCCCTTGGGAGCTTCGACCAGCACTTTGAGCAGGGCACTTCCTGCCGCCGCCTGCTCGCGTTCCAGCCGCGCTTCGACCTGGTCCAGCGGCACGCGCAGGGTCCGCAGCTCGCGCCCGCTGCTGAGCGGAATAGGCGTCACGCGGGCGGGCTGGCCGGGGGAGACTTCGACCAGATTCACTTGCTTTTTCTCGCCGCCTTCACCGAAATCCAGCTGGATGACGCTGCCGGGATAGTGCGCCAGTGGTGCGTCGGACGCCTGCTGGGCCTTGTGGATGTGGCCCAGCGCCACGTACTGCGCGCTGGCCGGCAGCTGCTGCTGCGAGATGGTGTAGGCGTTGTCCAGGTGAAACTGCATCGTCTTTTCCGAGCCGCTCGGCTGGGCGCCGTCCAGTGTGGCGTGCAGCATCAGCATGTTGACGTGGCCCGGCTGGAACCCCTGGGCCAGTCGCCCTAGAAAAAAGTCCATGCCCTGGCGGTACTTTTGCCGCCACTCGCTCACGTCGCCGCCCAGCAGGTCCGCGCCGCGAATCAGCCGCCGCTCCGAGAGGTAGGGCAGTGCGCCCACCGTCAGCGTCTCGCCGCTGCGGGTCGGCACATGGCGAATCAGCGCGGCGGGGTCTGCCGTCACTTCGGCCACCAACTGCACGCCCACCCAGCCCAGCAGCTCCGTGACCGAAGCCAGCCGCGCTGCCGAGTCGTGGTTGCCGGCAATCGCCACGCTGGGGATGCCCGCCGAGCGCAGCCGCAGAAAAAAGTCGAACACGGCTTTTTCGGCGTCGGCGCTGGGGTTGGCGGTGTCGAACAGGTCGCCGCTGACCAGCACGGCATCTGCCCGCTCGGACTTGGCCAGCTCGGCAATCTCGGTCAGGGCCGCGTGGATTTCGGGGGTCCGGTCAAAGCCTCTCAGCACGCGCCCAGCGTGAAAGTCGGCGGTGTGCAGTACGCGCATAACAAAAAAGATACCCCGCCCGCCGCCTGCGCGCAGGGCAAAGGCAACGCCCAGGGGGCAAGCAGAAGAAGTGCCGGGACACTGCCCGGCCAGGCTGCTTACTCGGCCCGCAGTGTGGTCACGCGCTGGTGGCGCATGGTGATGCTCAGGTGGCCATCCATTTCGCCTTTTGCGCTGCCTTCTGCGCTGAAGACCAGCTGCACGCGGCTGTCCGAGGAAGACCGTTCGCCTATCTGCACGCCGTCGGGGCGGTAGGTCAGCACCGAGGGCTCGGTGACCAGGTCGGTCACAGTCAAGCTAAAGCTGTAGCCCACCTCGCTGTCTGGCAGCTTGCCCCTGAACGTCCAGGAGGTCGGCGGAGACTGCGTAAGCACCTCAAAGACATGGTGGCCCGCCGCGTCTTTGCCCCGGTAGGTGGTCGTGCGGGTGACGGTGACCGGTGCAGAGTCCACCTCTTGTACCTGGCTCATCATCTCCGCCACTTGCTCGGTGCTCAGGCCTTGCTGCTGGGCGACCAGCGGTACAGCGGCGTTCAGCAGGTCAGGGGCAAACAGGTTGCCCAGGTCCACCGAATAGGTTTCGGTCACGCTGTGGCCGGGAATCAGGGGAAAGGTGTGGAGGTTGCTGCTGTCCGCTTCAGCTGCTGCCCCTTCTTCGCTCGTTGCCAGCATGGTCTCCAGCAAGTCCTGAAACTGAGGGTTGTCGGACTGCACCTGAAGGTCGGTACTCCGTCCATCTGGGTAGATCCGCTCGGTGAAATAGATATTCACTTGTTCTTCGCCAAGTGCCGTACTCACCTGCGTGACCAGTTCGCGGGAGCCGTCAGGGAACACCTGGCCCACCGTCATCACCGTCTCATCGCCGGGCTGCTCGGTCCACTCTGCTTGCGTGTGCTCTGCCCGCAGTCGGCGCAGGTCGGCGGGAGAAAAGGTCTCGGCAAACAGGCCACTGACCTCAATATCTTCTACCTCGGAACGGACCTGCACCGTCTCGCGCAGCTTGATGTGCGTGCCACTGGGCGCGGTGAACAGGAGCTTGGGCGCTTCAGCGGGTGTCATGACGGGCGCGGGAACCGGCACCGGGGGGGTAGGAGCGGCGCTGCCCGCCCCTGCCAAAGTCAGCAGGGCCATCACCATGAATTTTCGCATGAGCAAAGTGTAGCGACAAAGCGTGTAGCGACAAAGCGTGCTGAAGGTGGCCGGACCTGGGGGCTTTGGCATAGCAAACCCCCCGCCACACGGACGGGGGGCAGAGCGGCGGGTGATTCTTACTGGCCGACTTGCTCGCTTACCGAGTTCATCTTCATGCGGAAGGTCATGGACATGGTGCCGCCGTCCATCGCCACGTTGGTCTTCATGCGCATGGTCATGTCGTCCTCCATCCGGACCGGCAGACCATCGGTGCGGTAGGCAGCCCGCTGGGCCGACACCATATCGGTCAGCTCCATCTCCATGTTCATGGCGTCGCTGCCTTCGCCCAAGTCCATGCTCAGCTTCCAGGGCTGGGCGGCAGAGTCGGTGCGGAACAGGTGGTGGCCCTGCGCGTCGGTGCCGGTGTAGACGACCTTGGTGGTGGAGACCAGCGGAGAAGACTTGATGCCGTTGGCAATCTCGGTGGCTACGGCCTGCGACTCATCCTCTTCGGCCATTCCCGCAACGATACCGGCCATCACGCCGCCCATCAGGGCCTGCATGTCCACTTCGCTGGTGTTGGTCTTGCTGAAGCCGGGGGTCAGCTGCATGCCGTAGACGTTGGCGTCATTCATCCCCATGCTGCTCAGGTCCAGGCCGTCCATGCTCTCAAAGGCAGCCTGCATTTCGGCGTCGTCGCTCTCGAAGCGGGTGTCGCTGATGCTACCGTCGGTTGCAACACGCTGAATCACGCGGATGGTAAAGTCGTCCATGCCGCTTTCGGCGGGCATCTCGGTGGTGGTGGACATCACCAGTTCACGCGAACCGTCCGCGAACACTTCGCCTACCGACATCACCATTTCGGTGGGCTCGGCGGGCATGTCGCTCATCTCAGCGAACATCTGGCGCAGCTCTTCGATGTCGGCTTTGGTCATTTCCTTGGCTGCGCTGCCGGTCACCTGCACGTCTTCCAGTTCCATCTGCATCTTGACGGTCTGGCGCAGGGTCACGCTGGTGCCGCTGGGCGCGGTCAGCAAGAAGACCTGGGCCTGAGCTGGAGTCATGGTGACAGGGACAGGCTGAACGGGTGCGGGCGCAGTTTCCATGGGGGCAGGCTGGCCCGGCGTAGGCTCACCCACCGCAATGGTGCTGGGCGCACGCGGGGCTGGGCTACTCAGTGGCAGCGCCGGAATGCGGATAGGCGCATTGCCCGACATGACCGGCGTCGGCGCAGGCACACTGACTGGGGCCTGATAACCGCCGGCCATGGCCATGGGCGAGGAGACCAGCAGGGCACTCAACATTAGCTTTTTCATATCTCAATGCTACGGTGACGCGGCGCGGCGCGTTCCCAGATGGGCAGCTGGATGAACAGTCGGTAAATGTCATGCACCCTAAATGTGCCCACTATTTGCGCGGCGTGGCTGGCAGCTCGGCGGCCAGTGACTCGCCCAGCAAGAAGCGGCGGCTCAGGTCATACAGGGTCTGGAGGTGTGCGAGGTTGTCAAAGGTATGGCCCGCGTCTTCAATCAAGGCCAGCTCGGTGCCGGGGCCTAGGGCCTGCGCGTACTGCTCGCCCCAGGCAGGCGGGCAGCTCTCGTCGGCGTCACCGTGCATGACGGCGGCCACACCGCCCCAGCCCCGCGCTGCTTTGAGTGGGTTGAGGCGCAGCACCCCTTCCAGAAAGGGCCGGCCCAGCGGCCAGCCACCGAGATCCTGCACGCCAGCGGGGAGTTGCCCGCCGGGCAGGTGTTGCAGGAAATAGTCAGGCAGGGCCGGGGACCACAGCAGCAGCCGGTGCGGGGCCACGTCCGGCGCACTCTGCGCGGCCAGCAGACCGCCCAGCGAGTGCCCCAGCAGGCTCAGGCGCTGTGGGTCGGTGTCCGGGTGGGCCCGCAACCACCCCGCAGCGGCCTGAACATCGGCCAGTTGCCGCGCCGGAGTCACGTCTGCAAAGTCGCCCTGCGAGTCGCCGTAGCCCCGGAAGTCAAAGCGCAGCGCCACCATACCCCGCGCTGCCATCTGCCGGGCAAAAAGGGTGTGCAGCCGGTGCTCGCCGGACTTGTGCCCGGTGAAGCCGTGCAGCATCAGCAGGGCGGGCCAACCCTGGGCGGGGCGCTCGCCGGTGGGCAGGTGCAGCAGCCCGACCACTTGTTCGCCTTCGACCTGAAAACGGACCGGTTCTTCGTGCAGCAGCGTCATGGGAGACAGTCTCGCAGATGCGGTGCGGGCAGATAAGCTGACCGGCATGAGAGCTACGCCACTGGCGCAGGACGGCGAAATCATCTTTTGGGATGTGCTGTGCGCGCCTGAAACTGAGGCTGCCCGCTACCAGCCGCTGACCCATGCCGTGGTCGGCGTGCGGCACGGAGAAGATCTCCTGATGCTAAAAGCCGTCCGCAAGGGCACCTGGGAGTTCGCGGGCGGGTTTATTGACGCGGGTGAAACGCCCCGCGAGGCGGCTGGGCGCGAACTGTACGGGGAGACGGGCCAACTTTCTGGTGAGCTGCGGTATGTCGGAGTTATGCACTACGACCTGGGCACACTGAACATTGCTGGGCAGACGGGCGAAGTGTACGGGGCACTGTATCTGACTGAGGCCGAGAGCCGGAGCGTGACGGTACAGCAGGCAGAGCATGACGCTTTTCGCTGGCTGGCCGCAGGGGCACCGCTAGACGAATTCGACCCGTTCACAGCCGCGCTGGTCCGGGTGATGCGCGGCGCGTAGGTTTCCGTGTCTATTCTGCCCAGGGCGTAGTGCCATGCCGTACACTTGAGGGCAATGACCGCTGACCTTCCCACCGAGCCGTTCGACATTCAGGGCGCGGTGCAGCGCGTGAGGTTTCGGGCTGACAGCGGCTTTACGGTGATGACCGCCGACATCACCGGGCCATACGGCGAGGACGACGGCGCGGCTGTGGTCGGCCTGATGCCTCCGCTGGACGCGGGCGACGGCTTCAAGGCGTTGGTCAAACTGGAAGAACACAAGGAGTACGGCTACCAGTACCGGGTGCTGAATCTGGTGCTGTCCGCGCAGCCCGCTGACCTCTCGGAAGAAGGGGTGGCCGCCTACTTGCAAGCCCGCGTGGGCGGCGTGGGCAAGGTGCTGGCGGGGCGCATCGCGGGGGCGTTCGGGGCCGCCACCTTCGACGTGCTGGAAAGTGATCCAGAGAAGCTGCTTCAGGTGCCGGGCGTCTCCGCCTCGACCCTGCACAAGATGGTCGCCAGCTGGGGCGAGCAGGGCCAGGAGCGGCGTACGCTCGCCGCGCTTCAGGGGTTGGGCCTGAGCATCTCGCAGGCGCAGCGGGCGCTGAAGCACTTTGGCGAAACCGCCGTGGAAACCTTGCAGGCCGACCTGTACACGCTGACCGAAGTGGACGGTATCGGCTTTCTGACCGCCGACAAGCTGGCACGTGAGCGCGGCATGACCCTGACCGACCCACGCCGCCTGACGGCAGCCGCTGTATACGCGCTGCAACTGGCGGGCACGACGGGTGGGCACTCTTACCTGCCCCGTGCCCGCGCGGAAAAGGGCGTGGTGTACTACACCCGCGTATCGGAAGAGTTGGCGCACGAGGCGGTCAGCCGCGCCCTGGAACTGGACCGCCTCCGGGCCGACTACAGCCAGGAAGGGGAGGAGCGTATCTATCTGCCCCATGCCCTGCGCGCCGAGAAAAAGCTGGCCCGCCTGATCCGCACCCTGCTGGCGACCCCACCACAGGAGGAGTGGGACGTTCCTGCAGGCGCAGGCATCGGCCTGAGCGAGGCGCAGAGCAGCGTGCTTGAACTGCTGCGGGAGCAGCGGCTGGTCGTGCTGACCGGCGGCCCCGGCACTGGCAAAAGTACGGCGACGAAGGCCGTGGTGGAGGTGGCCGAGGAGCTGCGCTTGGAAGTGGGGCTGTGTGCTCCCACCGGCAAGGCGGCGCGGCGGCTGGGCGAGGTGACGGGCCGCGACGCCCACACGGTTCACCGGCTGCTGGGCTACGGCCCGAACGGATTTCGCCACAACCACCTGGAACCCGCTCCCTACGATCTGATCATCGTGGATGAGGTGTCCATGATGGGCGACGCACTGATGCTGGCCCTGCTGAGCGCTGTGGCCCCCGGTGCCCGGCTGCTGCTGGTGGGCGACACGGACCAGCTGCCTCCGATTGACGCGGGCTTGCCGCTGAATGCGCTCACGCAGGCGGCCACCACGGTGCGGCTGGACAAGGTGTACCGCCAGGCCGCCGAAAACCCCATCATTGGGGCGGCCCACCGGCTGCTGCACGCTCAGCCCCCGCAGTGGCAGCGCGTGGGCGATGAGGATGACGCCCGTGGCCAGCTCAGCCTGACCGAAGTGGATGCTGATGCAGGGGCCCGCCGGGTGGCCTTGCTGGTGCGCGATCTGGGCGGCCCAGCGCGGGCGCAGGTGCTGTCGCCCATGCGGCGCGGTCCGCTGGGGGTGGAGCGGCTCAACGCGGTGCTTCAGCAGACCTTCAACCCCGGTGAGGGCGGCGTGCGGGTCGGCGGCGACGGTCTGGCCCGTGCAGGTGACGTGGTGGTGCAGACCAAGAACGACTACGACAACGAAATCTTCAACGGCACGCTGGGCACGGTGCTGGAAGAGCGCGGCTCCCGGCTGCTGGTGGACTTTGACGGCAACATTGTCGAGCTGGGCGGCATGGAGCTGTTCAACTTGCAACTCGGCTACGCGCTGACCGTGCACCGTGCCCAGGGCAGCGAATGGCCCGCCGTGGTAGGCGTGCTGCACGAGGCGCACATGCCGATGCTCTCGCGCCCGCTGGCCTACACCGCCCTGACCCGCGCCCGCGAGGAGTTTCACGCGGTGGGTTCGGCTTCGGCCTGGGCGCGGGCGGCGGCTTCGCAAAAAGAAGAGCGGTACACGGCGTTGCTGGAGCGGGTGCGGGGGCGGTGAAGGTAGTGTGTCAGTCAGGAACTCCTCAGTCAGCTGCGCTGACGGCTCCTCTGGGAGGGAGCGGGGCAGAGGAGACAGGCAAGGTGAAGCTGCACGGTGAGGCGTGAATATAGTCAGCACCTGATAGGCCGTGCCCGTGAGATGCGGGCTAACCCTACGCCCGCTGAACATCGGCTGTGGTCGGGGTATCTGCGCCGTCACGCGATAAAGTTCAGGCGGCAAGTGCCCCTGTGTGGCTACATTCTGGACTTCTATGCTCACGTGGCCCGGTTAGCCATTGAGCTGGATGGTCCGACGCACGACACCCCTGAGGCCCAGGCTTATGATGCCGAACGAACGCGAGTGCTGGAAGCCGCAGGTCTTCGGGTTCTGCGTTTTCAGAACCGCGAGGTGATGGAGAACTTTGCGGGAGTCTGTGCGGTGATTGATAAGCGGCTGACCTCTGCAACCCCTCCGACCCCTGCGGGGCCACCTCCCCTGTCATGGGAGGAAAGGAGTGAGTAACTTCTTCCTTGCTGCTCCCCTTCTACGGGAGCTGTCAGCGCAGCTGACTGAGGGGTTCCTGATTGAGAGATGACCAAGCTAGAACGCTACAATCCTCTCCATGCAGTACGTCTCCACGCGCGGTCACCAACGCTTAGGCACTTTCACGGACGTGCTGCTCTCCGGCCTCGCGCCCGACGGTG
Source organism: Deinococcus piscis (assembly GCF_014653275.1). Classification (GTDB taxonomy): domain Bacteria; phylum Deinococcota; class Deinococci; order Deinococcales; family Deinococcaceae; genus Deinococcus; species Deinococcus piscis. The sequence continues at coordinate 22,440 of NZ_BNAL01000004.1, read as the reverse complement.
GCCTGGCGATGCCGGAGCAGATTCCCACCTTCAGCGCTGCTGAGCTGGAGCGGCTGCGGGGGCTGCCCTACACCGAGCTGGCCTATGAGGTGATGCGGCCTTTTATCTCCGATATTCCAGAAGATGACCTGCGCGGGCTGCTGCGCCAGACTTACCGCGCCGAGGTGTTCGGCAGCGAGGAGATTACGCCGCTCACCGCTCTGGGCGATTCGGGACTGTACCTGCTGGAGCTGTCGGGCGGCCCTTCGCTGGCCTTCAAGGACATGGCGATGCAGTTTCTGGGCCACGCTTTCGAGTATGTGTTGGAGCGGGATGACCGCCGGGTTAACATCCTGGGCGCGACTTCGGGTGACACCGGCAGCGCCGCCGAGTACGCCATGCTGGGCAAGGAGCGGGTGAATGTCTTTATGCTGTCGCCGCATGGCCGCATGAGCCGCTTTCAGCAGGCGCAGATGTACTCGCTGAACGAACCCAACATCTTCAATATTGCCATTGAAGGCGTGTTCGACGACTGCCAGGACCTGGTCAAGGCGGTCAATGCCGACGCCGAGTTCAAGGCGCGGTATGACATCGGAGCCGTGAACTCCATCAACTGGGGCCGGGTGTTGGCGCAGGCGGTGTATTACTTTAGGGCCTACTTCGCCCTGGGGCTGCCTGCCGGGGCCGAGGCGGATTTTTGCGTGCCCAGCGGCAACTTCGGCAACGTGTTTGCGGGTTACCTCGCTAAGGCGATGGGCCTGCCGATTGGGCAACTGATGGTGGCGAGCAACGAGAATAGTGTGCTGCACGAGTTCTTCAGTGGTGGCGTGTATCACGTCTGGCCTGCCGAGCGGGTGGCGCAGACCAGCAGCCCCAGCATGGACATCGGCAAGGCGTCCAACTTCGAGCGCTTCCTGTATCTGGTGGCAGGAGGGGACGCCGTGCAGACCGCCGGCTGGTGGGCCGAGGTGGGTGCGGGCCGCCCAGTGGACCTGAGAGGCACAGTGCATTGGGACGCGGTGGCGGCCAGTGGCCTGCGCGCGGGCCGCAGCACGCACGCTGACCGCCTGGCGACCATCCGCCGTGTGGACACGGAGTTTGGCCGCCTGATTGACCCTCACACTGCCGACGGGGTGCTGGTTGGCAAGCGGTTTCAGCGCCCTGGTGTGCCGATGGTGTGCCTGGAAACGGCCCTCCCAGCCAAGTTTGGCGAGACGGTGGAGGAAGCGGTGGGCCGGCTGCCGGAGCGCCCGGCGCAGTTTGAGGGCATCGAGGACCGCCCCCGCCGCTGCGAGGTGCTGCCCAATGACGTAGACGCACTCAAGGGCTTTATCGCGGGGCAGTTGGACATTAAGCGTAGGGGCTGAGACTGCCCGAGAGATCCTGCCCAGCCGTTGCAGTGGTCAGCATCTGAAACGGTGACGAACGTATACGTATCTGGACGTACCGAAAAAATTCATTGCCTGAGCCTTGTCTCCAGATGCTGGACGAGGCTAGACAGTTCCGCCCGACCCGCCTATACTGCGCCAACTTGGCTGCATAGCTATGCAGCTTGCCAGGAAACTGATGACCCAGCCCCAGTCTGCCACCAGAGAACCGGCCCAGCGCTCCTTGCGCCTGGGGCTGGTGGGTTATGGGCGAATGGGCCGCGCTGTTCATACCGCCGCCGAGGGGCGGGGGCACCGCGTGACTGTCATTGTGGACCCGCACGCGCCGGGTGCGACGGCTCCGGCACTGACGCCTGATTTGGCCGGGCAGGTGGACGCTGTTATTGATTTCTCGGCACCGGCCACCGCGCAGGACCACCTTCTCTGGTATGGGCGCAGTGGAATTCCGGCTGTGGTCGGGACCACTGGCTGGTACGAGCATTTGCCCACCATCCAGGCAGAGCTGGCCGGGCAACCTGCCGCCATCATCTGGTCGGGCAACTTTTCTATCGGGGTGCGGCTGTTTACCCGGTTGGTCGCGCAGGCCGCCGCCCTGTTTGCGCCTTTTGCCGACTACGACGCCCTGCTGCACGAGTTCCACCACGCGGGCAAGGCCGACAGCCCCAGCGGCACTGCCCTGGAACTGGCCCAGGCTGTGCAGGGTGAATGGCAGCGCCAGCCTGAACTGCATACCGGACGCCTGGACCGCCAGCGCCGCCCCGAAGAACTGCACCTGTCCAGCACGCGGGGTGGGTCTATCCCCGGCACCCACACCGTCATCTTTGACAGTCCTGCCGACACCGTCGAGCTGACCCACCGCGCCCGCAGCCGCGAAGGCTTTGCGGCTGGTGCGGTACAGGCCGCCGAGTGGATTGCGGCTGGACGTCAGGGCTTTTTTACCCTGGACGAGCTGCTTGACGATGTGTTTGCGGCTCAGCCTGGTTCGGGCCAGGCTGTGTCGGCACAGGCCGGACCACAGCCCAAACACAAACCTTCTCCGGATACCGCTGCGCGAAAACGCTAGAGGCTATCCGGAGAATCTCTGATGTCCCTTTGAGAGAGGGGCCACCCGGCCTAAGCGCCGAACAGACATTCTTTCTCGGGCGGTGCGCTGACCCTGGATAGTCTCCTTCCCCAACTTCCGGCTTCTGACCTTTGCGCCAGAGCCGGGGCCTGCGGCCCCTTGTTCGCCCGCTACCACTTGTCCCATGACTTGTCCCAAAGGAGAAAGAAACCATGACCGACCCTCTGCATCCCCTTGACCTCAGCGGCGTGTACACCGCGCTGATTACGCCGTTTACCCGTGACGGCTGGGTCGATGAAGCTGCCCTGGCCGACCTGATTGAGTACCAGATTGAGTCGGGTGTCAGCGGCCTGGTGCCCTGCGGCACCACCGGCGAAAGCCCCACCCTGACCCACGCAGAGCACGACCACGTGGTGGATTTCACCGTGCGGCAGGCTGCCGGACGCGTGCCGGTGATTGCTGGCACCGGCTCCAACTCCACCGCCGAGGCGGTCCAGCTCAGCCAGCACGCCGAAATGAGTGGTGTGGACGGCGTGCTGCTGATCAACCCCTACTACAACAAGCCCACCCAAAAGGGCCTGTACGAGCATTTCCGCGCCGTGGCGGAGGCGGTCAACATCCCGGTGATTCTGTACAACATCGCCAGCCGCACCGCCGTGAACATCGAAACGCCCACGCTGGTGCGGCTGGCCCAGGATTGTCCCAACATCGTCGGGGTCAAGGAAGCCAGCGGCAGCTTGACGCAGATGGCCGACGTGATAGGGCAGCGCTTGCCCGGCTTTCAGGTGGTCAGCGGCGACGACAATATGGTGCTGGGCCTGATTGAAGCGGGCGGGCACGGCGTAATTTCGGTGGCGAGCAATCTGATTCCCGCGCAGATGGCCGAACTGGTACGCCTGGCCCGCGCCGGGCAGATGGAAGAAGCCCGCGCCCTGCAAGCCACGCTGGAGGCCTTTTTCCGGGCCTGCTTCGTAGAAACCAATCCCATCCCCATCAAGACGGCGCTGGCCGAGTACGGCTGGTGCGAAGAAACCTTCCGCCTGCCCATGACCACCCTTGAAGACGAGGCGCACAGGCGCGAGATCCTGGCGGCGCTGTCCGGGCTGGACGTGCGCAGAGGCGGGAAAGGTCTAAGCGTCTAAATGTCTAAGCGTCCCAAGGTCTGAGGGAGGCCTGCGTGCAGATGTCTCCGCTTCCCTCACTTGCTTCCCCCGTCCCTTCTGTTCCTGTCCTCTCAAGGAGTATTCACATGGCAAAACTTAACCCCAACTACCGCAAGCTTTCCGCTGGCTACCTGTTTCCCGAAATCGCCCGCCGGGTGCGCGAGTACAGCGCCGAGCATCCCGACCAGACCATCTACCGCCTTGGCATCGGCAACACCACCGAGCCGCTGACGCCGACCATCTTGCAGGGCCTGCATGACCGGGTGACGGCGCTGGGCGAGCGGGGCACCTATACCGGCTACGGTGACGAGCAGGGCGAGGCAGAGCTGCGTGACGCCCTGGTCGCCTACTACGCGCAGCGCGGTGTGACGCTGGACCCCGGCGAGATGTTTGTGAGCGACGGAGCCAAAGCCGACGCCGCCAACATCCAGAACCTGTTCGCGCAGGGCAGCGTGATGGCGATTCAGAACCCCGCCTACCCGGTGTATGTGGACAGCAACGTGGTGGCGGGCCGCACCGGCGAGTACGACGCCGCAGCTGGGGCTTACGCGGGCCTGCGGCTGCTGGAAGGCAGCCCGGACAACGGCTGGTTCGCCGCGCCTCCCGGACCTGAGCAGGACGAACAACTGGATGTGGTCTACCTGTGCAGCCCCAACAACCCCACCGGAGCGGTGGCGACCCGTGAGCAGTTGCAGGCGTGGGTGGACTATGCCCGCCAGCACCGGGCCGTCATCATCTTTGACGCTGCTTATGCCGAGTTCATCGCGGACCCGGAGCTGCCCCGCTCCATCTATGAAATCGAGGGGGCCAGAGAATGCGCCATTGAGCTGACCTCATTCAGCAAGTTCTCCGGCTTTACGGGGGTGCGCCTGGGCTGGGCGGTGGTGCCTTATGCCCTGCGGACCGAAGACAGCGAGCAAGGCGAACTGAACCGCATGTGGAACCGCCGTCAGAGCACCTTTTTCAACGGTGCCAGCAACATCGCGCAGTCGGGCGGCGTGGCAGCCCTGAGCGAAGCCGGGCAGCGTGAAAGCCGCGCCCTGGTCGCCTACTACATGGAAAACGCCCGCATCATCCGCTCGGCACTGCGTGAGCTGGGGCTGGACGTGACCGGCGGTGACAACGCGCCCTACCTGTGGGTGAGGACGCCCACCGGCCCGGACGGTCAGCCCCTGGGCAGCTGGGACTTCTTTGACCAGTTGCTGCGTGAGGCGCAGGTGGTTGTCACCCCCGGCGCGGGCTTTGGCTCGGCGGGGGAGGGCTACGTGCGCTTTTCGGCCTTCGGGCACCGCGAAAACATTGAGGCAGCGGTGCAGAGCATCCGGGGGAAGCTGCGACTGCCTGAACGCTAAAAGCTGAACGCTGAAGGCAGAAAAGCTTGCCATCTGCCTTCTTCCATCCCCATCACCTCTCAACCATCAACCATCAACGAGGAACTTCCATGACCAAGACCCTTCCCACCACCGAACAGCGTCTCACCGAACTGGCCCACGAACTGCCTACGCCCTTTCATCTGTACGACGAGCGCGGCATCCGCGAGAATGCCCGCGCCTTCGTGCAGGCGTTTGCCTGGGCACCGGGTTTCCGCAACTACTACGCGGTCAAGGCGGCTCCCACGCCCGCGCTGCTGCGGATTCTGGCCGAAGAAGGCTGCGGGGCCGACTGCTCCTCGCTTCCCGAGCTGGAACTGGCGCAGCGCGTGGGCATCACCGGCGAGAGCATCATGTTCACCTCCAACGACACCCCGCCCGAGGAATTCCGCCGGGCCTACGAACTGGGCGCAGTGATCAACCTGGACGACATCACGCACATTCAGGCGCTGGAAGACGCGGTAGGTGGGCTGCCCGAGCTGCTGTCGTTTCGCTACAACCCCGGCCCGGAGCGTACCGGCAACGCGATTATCGGCAACCCGGTAGAGGCCAAGTACGGCGTGACCAGCGACCAACTGCTGGACTGCTACCGCGCCGCTCAGGCGGGGGGCGTGCGGCGCTTTGCCCTGCACACCATGGTCGCCAGCAATGAGCTGGACCCGGCCTTTATCATCGAGACGGCGCGGATGCTGTTCACGCTGGCCGTGCGCCTCAAGGATGAGCTGGGCATCGAACTGGAATTCGTGAACCTGGGCGGCGGCATCGGTATTCCTTACCGCCCAGAGCAGCAGGCCATGAGCTACCAGGAAGTATCGGACAGCATCCGGGCGCTGTACGACAGCATCATCAAGCCCGCAGGGCTAGACGGCCTGCGCCTGAGCTTCGAGTGTGGCCGGGTGATGACCGGGCCTTACGGTGTGCTGGTGTCGCGGGTGCGCCATGTGACGCGCAAGTACAAGGACTACGTGGGCCTCGACGCCTGCATGGCCAACTTGATGCGCCCGGCCATGTACGGCAGCTATCACCACATCACCGTGCTGAACAAAGGCGAGGGTGCGCCCACGCAGATGGTCGATGTGACCGGCTCGCTGTGCGAGAACAACGACAAATTTGCCATTGACCGCGACCTGCCAGTTATGCAGAGCGGTGACGTGGTGGTGATTCATGACGCGGGAGCGCACGGGCATAGCATGGGCTTTAACTACAACGGCAAGCTGCGCAGCGCCGAGTATCTGCTGCGTGAGGACGGCGGCGTAGAGATGATTCGCCGCGCCGAAACCTTGGATGACCTGTTCGCCACGCTCAGTTTCTGAAGGCTGGCCGCCCGCGCTTAGCGCCCCCGGCCACTTCTGGCTTTGGCGCTGTACATATCGTGGTCGGCCAGGCCCAGCAGGGTTTCGTAGGCCTGCTTGCTGCGGCCTAGTGCGTAGCCAACTGAGGTGCCTACGCTGAGCTGCTGTCCTTGGTGCAGCAGGGGAGTACGGATATTCACGGCGATGAAGCGGGCCAGAGCTTCGGCTTCGGCCCCACGCTCTACGCCGGGCACCACGATTACGAACTCGTCGCCGCCCCAGCGAAAAATGCGCCCTGGAGCGGCGACGGCCCGCTTGAGCTGCTGTGCGGCGTGGCGCAGCATCCGGTCACCGACCGCGTGGCCGTGGGTATCGTTGATCTCTTTAAACCCGTTGAGGTCAAGCGAGAAAATGGCGTAAGGTTCGTTCGCCTCCATGCCGTTTTCAAAAAAGTGCGTAAAAGCGGCGCGGTTGGGGAGCCCGGTCAGCACGTCATGGTAGGCCAGATGTTCAAGTTCGCGGCGGCTGGCTTCCAGCTGGGCCTGCATCTGCCGGTTGGCCTGCGCGATTTTGATCTGGCGCAGCGTGAACAGTCCAAAGATGAGGACGGTGCCCACCGTGAGGCCCAGTTGCCGCTGGGGCCCATTCAGTGCGCCGACCAGCAGCAGGATGCAGCAGACCAGCACGGCGATGTATGGAAGGCGCCACAGCAGCTGTTTGAGCGCGGGCGACTTCAGGGCAGCGGGGCGCAGGGTCAGCCCCGTGTGCCCCACCTGCTCCATGCCCAAAGCCAGCAGAGCGATTCCCCAGACCCACAGCAGCGAAAGCCACCTCTCATCGGCGCTGCCCTGCATGACCACGGTGTACAGGTCGGCTGCGCCAAAACAGAGCAGGCCAGCTGTGATGACCCTCAGCACCTGATTGTGAATGCCGCGCAGCAGCAGCAGCACACTGAGCGAGATGATGAGAATCTGCGCTGTGGCGTAAGTGAGCAGCAGCATGGTGAGCGCTGGCTGGTCACTGATACCGGCCATGATTCGGTCTAGCCCCAGCACCCACACGCCCATTGCGGCAATGACGGCGGTCATCAGGGTGTCAAAGAGGGCCAGTTGCCCGGGCCAGCGTCCGTTTTCGCGCAGCCAGTCCACCACCTGCACCAAGGCCATGCCGACCAGCAGAAAGAAGGTGGTGTCGAGTGCCAGTCGGGCGGGCGAGTGGTGGTGAATCAGCTCGGTGATGCCAAAGCCGATATTCAATAGCGTTCCCAGAGCCTGAACACTGACGGCCGCGGCCAACCAGGCAGTCACTGTGGTGCGGCGCTGCCACCAGACCTGCACAGAGAGCAGCCAGGCAAAGGTGATGGCAGCCATCCAGACCCAGGACAGCGCCGCTTCTGCTTGACCCAGTGGAGCAGGAAGTCCCAGAGTCAGCGCTGTATAGAGCGCGGTGGCAAGCAGAAGCAGAGCAGGTAGAGGTGCCGGTATTTGGTTGGGTGAAGTCTTCATCTTGAGGAAGGGCCGCAGAGCGTATTAACTGTGGCAACTACACTGGCAGTATGACGCCTGTTTCCGCCGCCCGCCATGAGACTGATCCTGACCGCTACTTTCGAATTCTTCCGGCGCAGCTGCCACCCAATCTGCGAGAGTACGGTGTGCCGCCGACCAAGCCTGGCGTGCGTGGTTATCCCGGCGTGGACGACGCCCAACTGCTGCTGTTCCAGACCATGCTCAAGCGCAAGGCGCGTGGCCCGGTGCTGGATCTGAGTGCGATGGGCGGGCTCTTGGCTTCGCTACCGGGGGCGGAGCTGCGGCCCGTCGAAGGCTCAGCGGCGGCAATTGCGGCGCTGCGGGCCGATGGATTGGAGCCGCTGGTGGCTGCTCCGGGCGATGATCTGAGCGCGCACTTTGCCGAGCCGGCCCGTACGGTGGCCTGTGTGCTGGCCGGGGACCGGGGCACCGCTTATGCCCAGGCGCAGATCAGCTGGGCGCACGCCCACACGCCCCCTGGCGGCAAGCTGTATCTGGCGGGCGACAAGGCCAAAGGGTTTGACCGTTATGTGCGCGCCGCTTCCAAGGCGTATGGCACAGGCGAAACCATCGCCCGCGACGGCGGGATGCGGGTGGCCGTCCTCACCCGCCGCCCTGGCCCCACGCCCGCTCTGCCTGCCGCCGAAGGCTACGAGGACCACGGCGTGAAAGTGGTGGGCCTGCCAGGAGTGTTTAGTGCCGCCAAAGTGGACAAAGCCACCGATATCCTGCTGGATACGCTGGCTGGGCAACCGCAGCAGGAGTGGGCAGGCAAGTCCGTGCTGGACCTGGGCTGCGGCACCGGCCTGATCGGCGCTTGGGCAGCTCAGCGCGGCGCAGCAGTCACGCTGGCCGACGGCGACCTGCAAAGTGTACGCAGCGCCCGGCTCACCCTGGAGGCCAACGGCCTGGGCGGGGAGGCCGTCCATTCTGACGTAGACGCTGATCTGGGCGAGCGCCGCTTTGACGTGATCCTGACCAACCCGCCATTTCATGTGGGGCGCGGCGTGGTGCTGGATGTGGCCCGCGAGTTCATCGCCGCTGCCCGCCGCCGCCTGAATCCTGGCGGGCAGCTGATTCTGGTCGCTAATGATTTCCTGCCCTACGAAGCGGAGATGGCGGCCCACCTCGGCCCAGCCGAGCTGCTGACGCATGAGCGAGGCTTCAAGGTTCTGTCAGCACGTCGCCCTTGAAAGTCAGGGCGGAGCGTGCTCTTTGCGGTGCTAAAATACACTGTTAAGCTGCTCCGCTGTGTCTATTGGCCATCCGCGCCCTTTCCACGCCTCTAAGGCTGTGTTTTTCTCCTCAGCGCCGGGCAGTTCGTTGACTTTCTTTCCCGCCTTTCGTGGCTTTCCCGCCTTTCCTGGCCCATTTTCCTGGAGGACCCATGGCTGAAACCAAGACTGCCAAGACCAAAAAAGCTGCTCCCGCCAAGGCTGCCGCAGCCGAGAAACCTGCCCGCAAAGTTACCTCCCGTAAGGCCGCTGAAGCTGGCGCTGAACAGCCCGCTGCCAAGGCGACCAAATCTGCGGCCAAGGCCAAGAAGCCGGCCAAGCCAGCAGCCGACGCTGCGGCAGATGCGGACAAGCCAGCCCGCAAGGCCGACGGCTCAGACCGCGCTTACTACGCGCACCCAGCCATTCAGGAGCTGCTCAAGGGGGCCAAAGCCAGCGGCGTGGTGACCAGTGAGGAAGCGGCGGCGGCCCTCGCTACGGCGCTGGAAGCCGCAGGCATGGACCCCGATTCCAGCGACGAATTTGATGATCTTCAGCTATACCTGGCCTCCAAGAGCATTGAGGTGCAGGACGACGAAGACCCCGACGAAGACGAGACGGACACCGACAAGGACGACGAGGAAGAGGGCGAGGAGGAAGAGCGCTACTACGACGACATGCCCCGCGCCGTCTCCAACGATCCGGTGCGCCAGTATCTGCATGAGATTGGCCGGGTGCCGCTGCTGACCCTGGAAGAAGAGATTGCGCTGGCCCGCCGCATTGAAGACGGCGAGTTCGCGCGTGTGGAGCTGGAAGAAAAGGGCGAGGAGCTCGATGACCGGGGCCGCCGCGCTCTCCAGCGCCGCATGGAAGACGGGGCCGCCGCCCGCCAGGGCCTGATTGAAGCCAACCTGCGTTTGGTGGTGTCTATCGCCAAGAAATATACGGGGCGCGGCCTGAACTTTCTGGACCTGATTCAGGAAGGCAACCAGGGCCTGATCCGTGCGGTGGAGAAGTTCGAGTACCGCCGCCGCTACAAGTTCTCCACTTATGCGACGTGGTGGATTCGCCAGGCGATCAACCGTGCCATTGCCGACCAGGCCCGCACCATCCGTATTCCGGTCCACATGGTCGAAACCATCAACAAGCTGACCCGCACCGCGCGGCAGTTGCAGCAGGAGCTGAGCCGCGAGGCACTGCCTGAAGAAATTGCCGAAGCGATGGGACCCGGCTGGGATGCCAACAAGGTCGAAGAAGTCCAGAAGGTGAGCCAGGAGCCGGTCAGCCTGGAAACCCCGATTGGCGACGAAAAGGATTCGTTCTATGGTGACTTTATTCCTGACGACAACCTCGACAGCCCGGTGGACAACGCCGCCAAGACGCTGCTGAGCGAAGAACTGGAAAAAGCGCTGGGCAAACTGACCGAGCGTGAGGCGATGGTGCTGAAGTTCCGCAAGGGCCTGGTGGACGGGCGTGAGCATACCCTGGAAGAGGTGGGACAGCGCTTCAACGTGACCCGCGAGCGCATTCGCCAGATCGAGAATAAGGCGCTGCGCAAGCTCAAGTACCACGAGAGCCGCACCCGCAAGCTGCGCGACTTCCTGGAATAAGGGGTGCGCGTGCCTGAGCCCTGTGGGGACAGCACGCCAGCGGGGCCTCACCTGCGGGTGGGGTCCTACATTTTTGGCATAGTGCGGTATGACCCTTCCCGCTGACTCCCAGCAGCTGCTGACCTTTGCCAACAGCATCATCGCGCAGCAGAGCTTTTCGACCCTGATTGGGGCCCGCTTCACCGAGATAGGTGAACAGGGGGCCACCCTGGAAGTGCCGCTACGCGAAGACCTACGCCAGCACCACGGCTTTGCCCACGGCGGGCTGCTAGGGACCATGGCGGATATCACGCTGACCTTTGTGGGCGCTCTGCATCTGGGGCCACAGGTGCTGACGAGTGAATTCAAGATCAACTTTATTCGCCCGGCGGTGGGGGACAAGTTGGTGGCCCGGGGTGAGCTGATCGGTGGTACAGCGCGGCAGGCGGTGACCCGCTGCGGCATCTATGCGGTGCGCCCCGGCGAAGATGGGCAGCCTACCGAAAAGCTGGTTGCGGCGGCCCAGGGCACTATTGTCTTGCCTGACACCGCGCCGCGCACCGGCTGAGGCGGACGCTGGACGTGCGGGAAGGGTGAGCACTGACGGTCGGCAGGTGGGCCAGCGCAGCGGCCCCATCCGGGCCATAAAACTCTGAGCCGTAAAAATATACAGCCGCATTTATACTTGCAGCATGACCCAAGCTCAGCCCGCAGCCTGGCGTACGGCAGCCTTTGCGGCGCTGCCTCTGGTCCTGGCTGGCCTGTTGCCTGCGCTGCCGCTGTTGGGCCTGGTGGCCGTATTTGCCCTGACGGCCCGTGAAGACCTGCGGCTGTACCGCACCCAGCTCAGCCTGGGCGTGCTGGCTACGAACCTGCTGGTCACGCTGTGGCTGGCGGTGCAGGGCGGGGATCAGCGTTATATGGTGGCGGCTTTTTTCCTGATTGTGGCCCAGATGGCTCTGGCGTTTCTGGTGGTTCAGGCCGCCGAGCGGGCCGAGGAAGCGTGGGGTCATGCCTGGCTGTGGTTGTTGCCCGCTTTCGCGCTGGCCCCGCACCCGCTGGGGCTGGTCAGCCTGGGGGCAGCGGCGTTGCTGCGCCGCAGTGATGATGACCGCGCCCTGCCAGACCGCTGGCAAGCTGCAGGCCAGCGGCGGGCTTGGCCGTGGCTGGCTGGAGCCGCTGCGCTGGCGGTCTTGGCCGGGGTGCTGCTGCCCCGCGCCTCACTGTGGGAACAGGCGGCAGCCTACATGGGCGTGACCGAGCAGGTCACTGTGGTGAACGACTCCCCGCTGCTCAGCCGTCCAGATCTAGGTGAGGTAGGGGAGCGTGGTGGAGGGGAGACGCCCACCTTTTCACCGGAGGCACCGGAGGTCAATCAGACACTGAGCCGCGCCGCCGCCGTCTCCCTTGAGGTGCTGGGGGTGGCTGTCATGCTGGCCTGCATGGTGTACGCCGTGGTCATGCTCCGCGCCCAGCTGCGGCGTCCTGGCCTGCCTCCCCGCTGGCCGCAGGTCTGGCCCTTGCTTGCGCTGCTGGCCCTTCCGCTCACTCTGCTGGCGGTGGCCGTGGCCGCACAATTCCGGGCGCTGGACATCACCGTGGTGGATGGAGCGCGCACCCCTGCTCCGCCTCCACCAGACACCTTGCTGGAAGGCGCAGTGCAGCAAGTGGTGGCCCTGCTGGCCGCGACGCCGCTGGGCAACCTCAATCTGTACCATGCGCTGTTTTTACTGCTGGTCGCCCTTTTGCTGTTTACGCTGCTCGCCTGGGGCTGGCACCTGCTGACGTCCCGTCCGCAACCCACCTTCTCTGACGAAGTAGTCCAGGGGGCAGAACCGGTGCGCGCCGCTGGCCCAAGTTCCGCACCGCTGCACCGCGTCCGGCAGGCCTACGCCCAGGTAGAACGGCATCTGTCCGCCGCCGGTCAGTACCGCCGCGCTTCCGAAACCCCCGCCGAGTACCTGCGCCGGGTGGCTGGCGAGTGGCCGGAGGTGGCGGGGCCGCTGGCGACCCTGGGGACCACTTATGGTGCTGTGCGCTACGGGAGCGGGGTGAGCGAGAGACAGGCTGACCAAGCAGAGCAGAGTGCCGCCGCAGTGCTAGGGATGCAGTGGCCGGAGGTGAGGCGGTGAACTGGCGGGTGCTGGCTTACGCAGCGCTGCCGCTGGTGCTGTGGCGCATTCTGCCGGTCTGGGCTGTGCTGGCGCTGTGCTTGCTCTTTGGTGTGACAGCATGGCGGACTGGATTGGCTCCTATGCGTTTTGTTCTGGGCCTGCTACTGATCTTGGCTGTTCATTCGTCAGCGTTCTTGGAGGGGCTGTCTGGGGGCTGGCTAGCGGACCTCATCCCTCTCTTCGCGCTGATGGGTCTGGCGTGCCTGGCCCTTTGGTTGGTGGGCCGTGCGGCAGACGACGCCGAAGAAAAGGACAGCCGCTCGTGGCTTTTTCTCTTGCCACTTGCCTTGCTGGCTCCGCATCCTTTGGCCCTGGTCAGTTTGAGCAGCGCTCTCCTCCTGCGGCAAGGGCCAGATCTTCCTTTGCTCAGTGTTCAGACCGCAGCAACGGGAGAAAGGTCAGGTTGGCTGTCATGGGGTCCAGCGTTGGCGGTGGTATTTTTGCTCAGCTTCGCGCTGCCCTCGCAGTCTCTGTGGCAGGTGGCTGATCAGGCTCTATGGGTTCAGGCCGGTCTAGACCAGGGCGGCAAGCGAATTTACCGTCAGAATGTCTGCCGCCAGTTTTATAAGGATGGCACCTGGGCCATGTATGTAGGCAACGGCGACGGGCACTGGAAAGAGGTCAATCCTGCCAGCTGTACCGGTAGGAAGCCGGAGTCGCAGAGCACCCCAAAAGAAGAAGCCAAGTCCTTGCTGGGTACGGGCCACAGGCGCAGTCTGGCGGTGGTCGGGCTGCTGCTGTTGGCCTATCTGCTGGCTGCGTGGCCGCCTCCGTCACCGCCAGGCTGTGCCTCCTATGCAGAGCAGGCCAGCAGAGGGTGGGCTTGATTCGGCGCAGTTTTCCGCGCCCTCGCCGCTGCACCGCGTCCGCGCTGCTTACACCCGCACCGAAGCGCACCTGAGTGCCGCTGGCCTGCCGCGCAGAGACTCCGAAACCCCCGCCGAGTACCTCAGCCGCGTCGCTTCCCGGTGGCCGGAGATGGCCGGGCCGTTGGCAGCGTTGAGTGCAGCCTATGACCCGGTGCGGTATGGAGACGGGATAAATAACGCGCAAGCTGAGCGCAGCGCTGATGAGGTTTTGGATGTGGACAGGCCAAGCGTAAGCTAGTAGAAAACTGCACAAAAAATCTGCCCTACTTTGAAGGCAGATTCTGGTTTACACCCCTCCTGCTTAGCCCCAGCAAGGGTCATAAATACTGCAATAGCATGGTGTACGGTCGCATGGATCATACTCCCCATCAGGTGATGCTGTAGTCGCTAGAGCACTTGAGCAGAACAGAATTCCCGCAATGATGCCGATAAGCTTCTTCTTCATAATTTTCACCTCGCATCAATTGTAGGCTCGTGTATAATTATAAGTCAAGGCGATTTTTCACCAAGCATTAATAGACTGGATACTTGCCCCCTTACTGTACGGAGCTAGGATTCCGAGCTAGATACCATATACTGGGGCATATATAGGATTTTTCGAAAGGAGGCTAGATGCATTTTGATGCGAGATGGGGCACTTTAGCTTACGCTGCTTTACCCCTGATTCTCTGGCCCCTGCTGCCCGCCTGGGCGGTAGCGCTGCTGGCCGCTCTGTATGCTCTGGCCGCACGCTGGCCCCGGCTTCAGCCCTGGCGACTGGCGCTGGGCACGTTGTTGCTGACGGCGCTTTATCTTCCGGCCATCAGTGGCGTGCTGGCGGCGGGCGGCTGGTTGATTGACCTTGTGCCGCTCTTTAGCCTGCTGGTGCTGAGCGGGCTGGCCCTATGGCTGGTGGAGCGTGCTGCCGAGCAGGCGGAAGAAAGGGACAGCCGCGCTTGGATGTTCCTGCTTCCCCTGGCCTTGCTCTCGCCGCATCCGCTGGCGCTGGTCAGCTTGGGCGCAGCGCTGCTGCTGCGGCGTGGGGCGGATGATGTGGCCCTGCAAGGCCGAGGGCAGCCCTGGGGGCACAGGGCAGGCGGGCGGCAGCTGGCTTTAGCAGCGCTGATTGTCGTCGGCATTCTCCTGCTGAGTTTCGCGTTGCCGTCTCATTCGCTCCTGGGCCAAGTTCAGACCGCGCTTTGGCAGGCCAGCACCACTGAAAATCCGTCCTTGCCGGGCATCGGTGGGTGCGAACAGGCCAACTGGACCTTTGTCAATGGACAGTGGGTCAGTGACAACGGCTGCCAGCTCGGTGGGGGCGGCGCTCTTCAACAGGAAGACGGGCTCAAGACGGCCTCGCCACTGGTCGCGGCCCTGGGCGGCCCCACTGGGCGCTGGCTGGCCCTGCTAGGCGCAGCGCTGGCGGCGGGGCTGTGGTGGCGGTCTGCGCCGCGCCGTCCGCGCCGGGTTCAATCTGCTGCTGCGCTGGACTCCGAGCCGGATTTGGCAGACGCTGGCCTGTTCACTGCTCCCCAACCCCTGCACCGTGTCCGCGCCGCCTATGCCCACACCGAGGCCCATCTCGCGGTGGCTGGCCTGGTGCGGCAGGAAGCGGAAACCCCCGCCGAATACCTGCGCCGCGCTGCTGCTATCTGGCCCGCGCAGGCTTCAGCGCTGGCTACCTTGGCGGCTGCTTACGCCCCGGTGCGCTACGGTGGCGGCATCACCGAAGCCCAGTCCGATGCTGCCGAGCGGAGTGCTGCGCTCATCCTGGCTGGCAGCCTGCCTGCCGCTCCCGTATTCTCAGACCATTCCACAGCTGACCGCCCACGCTCAGAAAGGCAAGGCCTCACATGACCCAACCCGGCACGACCGCTTCCGACCCGCACTCTTCTGCTGCCAGCGCTGTGATGGAGCGCGTGCAGCAGAACGTGGCCCGCGTGCTGGTCGGCAAAGAAGATGTGACCCGCCTCGCCCTGGCCGGGATTCTGGCCGGGGGGCACATCCTGCTGGAAGATGCCCCTGGCACCGGCAAGACCATGCTGGCCCGCGCCCTGGCGGCCAGCCTGGGCCTGGACTTTGCCCGCGTGCAGTTCACGCCCGATTTGCTGCCCAGCGACGTGACCGGGGTCAGCATCTACCGCGAGGGGCAGTTTCAGTTCGTGCCTGGCCCGATTTTTACCGGGATTCTGCTGGCTGACGAAATCAACCGCGCCACTCCCAAGACGCAGTCCGCGCTGCTCGAAGCGATGGGGGAGGGGCAAGTGACCGAATCCGGCGTGACCCATGCGCTGCAGCAGCCCTTCGTGGTCATTGCCACCCAGAACCCCGTCGAGCACGAGGGCACCTACGCCCTGCCCGAAGCCCAGCTGGACCGTTTCCTGCTCAAGCTGTCGGTGGGCTACCCGGACCTGGAGCAGGAGGTGCAGATGCTGGGGCGGCTGCAATCGGCGCACCCGATAGACACGCTGGGGGCGGTGGCCGGTCCCGCCGACCTGCTGGCCGCGCAGCGGGCGGTACGTGAGATCACAGTCAGCCCCGATTTGCAGCGCTACCTGGCATCTATTGTCTCGGCCACCCGCACCCATTCACGCATCAGCCTGGGCGCAGGACCACGCGCTTCCTTGGGCATTCAGGCGGCGGCGCAGGCGCTGGCGTACCTGGCGGGCCGCGACTTTGTGACTCCGGACGACGTGAAGGCGGCGGCCCGTGGCGTGCTGCCCCACCGCCTGCTGCTGAATATCGAAGCGCGCATGGCCGATGTCAGCGCGGCGTCGCTGGTCGAAGAAATCCTGGGCACGGTGCCGGTGCCCGTTGAGGCTGTGAGCGCTGTGGCCCAGGCGGCCCCCGAACCCACTGCGGCAGGCTGAGCGGGTGAGCGCTGGCCTTATCAGTGCCCTGGTCTGGCTGCTGTTTCTGGCGGCGCTGGCTGGGCTTATCTGGTGGCTGTACCGCGAGCCGCCCCGCGTGCAGCTCAGCCGGGAGCTGCGGCCTTCTGGCCTGGTGGGTCAGCCACAGCCGCTCACTGTGACTGCCGACATTGAGACTCGCCTGCCCACCCGGCTGGTGCTGGAAGACCCGCCGCCCCGCGCTGTGGTGCCGGGCCGTCCGGTGGTGTTTGGCGGGCTGTGGCAGGGCCGCCACACAGAGAGCCTCAGCCTCACCATGCAGCCCAACCGCCGGGGCGTCTATGAGTGGGAAGGCGCGGTACTGCGCTGGGCCGATCCCCTCGGGCTGTTCTGGCGCTCGGTGCCGGTAGAAGTGCCTGCCCGCCTGGAAGCCTATCCGCAGACGCACGGTGTGCTGTTGCCGGAGCTACTGCGTCCGCTGCTTTCTGAAGGACAGCTCACACGCAATTTGGGCCTCAGCGACCCCATCAGTTTGCGGGGAGCGCGGCCTTACGTGCCGGGCGACGCACCGGGGCAGATTCACTGGAAGCTTTCGGCCCGCTCGCTCTCGGCAGGCGGCGCGGGCGGCGTCCCGATGATCCGCGAGCTGGAGCGCACGGCGGCCAGCTCGGTCACCATTTACCTGGATACAGGTGGGAACGCCACTTATCTGGAAAGTGCGGTGCGCCTCGCAGCCAGCCTGGCGGCGCAGGCCTGGGCTGACGGCCTACCCGTGTCGCTGGCGACAGGTCAGGGGCAGACTCCGCCTGGCCGCTCTGCCGAGGCCCAGCGAGCGGTGCTGCGTGCCCTGGCCGAGCTGGGAGGCAGCCAGGACCCGCCCGCGCTGCACCCGCCCCGCCCCGGCACCAACCTGCTGGTGATCACGCAGTTCGCGCCGCCGGAGCTGGTGGCCCAGGCCATGCGGGCGCGGGCCACCGCCAGCCGGGTCGCCATCATCGCGGTGCCCGAAGGCTTTTACCTCGAACCCGGTGAGAAACCGCGCAAGCAGTGGGCCGGTGCGCCTGACACGGTGCGGCAGCTGGAAAAGCAGGCCGGGGTGCTGGCCGAGCGCGGCGTGCTGGTGTTCGTGCTGCGCGGTAACCAATCGGTGCTACGCCTGGGCTAGAGGTTCAGCAGCGAAAACCGCCCTGCACTGCGGAACCCTGAGCCATAGCCCGCCCCACAATCTGCACCCGGTCACTCGGATTTAGAGGACCAAGCTGATACAATGGGCGCTGGACAGATAGGAATGATTCCTAACAAAATGGCAGCCAGCGCATGTCTGGTCTCCATGTCAAGTCTTCAGGAGGCAAGTTATGACCCATCAACTCGAAATCAAGAACCTGCACGCATCCGTCGGTGATCAGCCGATTCTCAAGGGCATCAACCTGACCATCCCGCGCGGCGAACTTCACGCCGTGATGGGCCCCAACGGCAACGGCAAAAGCACCCTTGCCAAAGTGATCGTGGGCGACCCCGAGTACACCGTTACGGAGGGCGAAGTGCTGGTGGACGGCCAGAACATTCTGGAGATGGAGCCCGACGAGCGTGCCCGCCTGGGTGTGTTCCTGGCCTTCCAGTACCCGGTGGAAATCCCCGGCGTGACCATCGCCAACTTCCTGCGCCTCGCCATGCAGGCCCGCAAAGAAGAGGGCGAAGAAGTCACCTTCACCGAGTTCTACGGCAAGCTGCAAAGCGCCCTGAAGACTCTGGAATGGGACGAGAGCATCGTGGAGCGCTACCTCAACGAAGGCATGTCCGGCGGCGAGAAGAAGCGCAACGAAATCCTGCAAATGCTGATGCTGGAACCCAACTACATCATCATGGACGAGACCGACTCGGGCCTGGACGTAGACGCCCTGCGGATTGTCTCGCACGGCGTGAACAGCCTGCGCGGCCCCAATCTGGGCGGCCTGATCATCACCCACTACCAGCGCCTGCTGGACTACATCGTGCCCGACAAGGTCCACATCATCGTGGACGGACGCGTGGTGGAGTCGGGCGGCCCCGAGCTCGCCAAGCGGCTGGATGCCGAGGGCTATGACTGGGTGAAGGAACTGGCCACCGCCTGATGGCGGTGTCGAAGGGTCAAAAGGGCTAAGAGTCTAAGCACTTAACTCGCTGGCCTTTGCCCTTGGACCCTTCGCCTCTTAGACCCTTAGATACTCCGGAGGAGTCAACAAATGACCGTAAACCCTGAAGCAGCAAGCATCAATACCGAATACGAATATGGCTGGAGCAATCCCGAGCGCTACGCCATCAAAGCGCCCAAGGGCCTGAGCCGCGAAGTCGTGGAGATGATCTCCAAGGCCAAGGACGAGCCACAGTGGATGCTGGATTTCCGTCTCAAAGCCCTGGACATCTTTCTGAGCAAGCCGATGCCCGAGTGGGGCGCGGACCTTTCGGGGCTGAACCTCGACGAAATCTACTACTACATCAAGCCCGAAGGCTTCAACGCCCGGTCCTGGGACGACGTGCCCGAGGACGTGAAGCAGACCTTCGAGCGTCTGGGCATTCCCGAGGCCGAGCGCGCCGCGCTGGCCGGTGTGGGCGCACAGTACGAATCCGAGATGGTGTACCACAACCTCAAGGAGGAGTGGGAAAAGCTAGGCGTGGTGTTCCTGAGCATCGAGGACGGTATGCGCGAGTATCCGGAACTGTTCCGCGAATACTTTGCCACTGTGGTTCCCCCCGAAGACAACAAATTTGCCGCCGTGAACTCGGCCGTGTGGTCAGGCGGTTCCTTCGTGTACGTGCCCAAGGGCGTCAAGGTGGACATCCCCCTGCAAACCTACTTCCGCATCAATGCCGAGAACAGCGGCCAGTTTGAGCGTACCCTGATCATCATCGAGGAAGGCGCGCAGGCCCACTACATCGAGGGCTGCACCGCACCTGCCTACAGCTCCGACTCCTTCCACTCCGGCGTGATCGAGATCATCGTCAAAGAAGGCGCGCGCTTCCGCTACTCCACCATCCAGAACTGGAGCCACAACGTCTACAACCTCGTGACGCAGCGCGCTGCCGTGTACGGAAACGGCGTGATGGAGTGGGTGGACGGCAACCTGGGCAGCAAGGTGACCATGAAGTACCCGGCCTGCTACCTGCTGGAAGAAGGCGCACGCGGTGAAGTCCTGAGCATCGCCATGGCGAGCCGGGGCCAGCACCAGGACGCCGGGGCCAAGATTGTTCACTTTGCGCCGCACACCAGCGGCAACATCGTGTCCAAGAGCATTTCTAAGGACGCGGGCCGCAGCAGCTACCGTGGTCTGGTTAAGATTTACGAAGGCGCACGCGGCTCCAAGACCAACGTGGAATGCGACGCCCTGCTGCTGGACGAGGAAGCCCGCACCGATACCTATCCTTACATCGAGATTGAGGAAAGAGACGCCTCTGTGGGCCACGAAGCCACCGTTTCCAAAATCAACGACGAGCAGATTCTGTACCTGCAATCTCGCGGCCTGAGCGAAGACGAAGCGGCGGGCCTGATTGTCCGAGGCTTCATTGAGCCGATTGCCAAGGAACTCCCGCTGGAATACGCGGTGGAACTGAACCGCTTGATTGAGCTGGAAATGGAAGGCAGCGTAGGCTAACCGTCTCAGTGCGGCAGTGTGGCGGTCTCTCACCGGCTGAGAAGCTTGCCACACGGGCCAGGGCGATGGCTGCAGAGCTGATCTAGGAAGAATGACTGACCAGGGTCCATTCAAGATGCTCTTCCTGCTGTGCGTTCGAGTGGCGGGCGTATTCGGAGCAGTTGGAAGCCCCCGAATTCAGTTCCTCCCGACCATTCCAGCCAGCCTGGGCCTCCCTTTGCGGGGGCTGGGAAACAGGTAAAGGAGCAGGTCATCACGATGGGTTACTCATTCAGACTGGTCAATATCCTGGCAAAGCAAAGGGGTATAACACTTTCTCAGGCTGTTGCGCCATATGCACGTTTATGCGCCAGGCTTTACTGCACTGATTTGTGCCTATCTGTGGATAACCGTCTTTACCGTCTGAATCTGGTCACTCCATACCATTCCCATGTCCAGGAACGTCAGATTTCTGTTTCACAAGAGACCGCCCTGAATTTCAGCGAACTTCAAGGCACATTTCACTCCCTATTTGACCCTGAATTCAGCCGTGAAGGTGTAGAGGAAAAGTATGCCCCGGAAGGGACTGTAATCTACGGTCCCTCTGGAAATGGCCCCAAGAAGCTGGACGCCGCCACAGCCTATTTTCTCAATGCCGACTGGTACGACATCCCACTAAGATTTCCACCTCTGCTACGGGAGTGGTTCAGGGAGTACCGATGGATCTTCCGGGCAGAGTACAACTCAGTGCGGTATGGAGAACGGCCCAGAAACAACAACAAAGCCACGACGGTCAATCTCGTCTTGCCAGACGGCGAACAAACGACGATAGACCTGATGGATAAGGAGCAACCATGACCAAATTCACCGAAGCATTACAGCAAGCGGGCGGCCCCGAGTGGCTGCGCAATAAGCGCCAGGAATCTCTGGCTCTATTCACGTCCCTGGAAGTGCCCACCGAGCAGGTGGAAGCGTGGAAATACACCCGCGTGGATGTGGATTTTGACAGCTTGCAGCCTCATCCCAAGCGGGATGCTGTGCAGGATGCATCGCAGCTGCCGCAGAGTGTACAGAAGCGCCTGAACAGCACCGACGCGGGGGCTTTTCTGGTATTTGACGGCCCCGACGTGGTCTACCGCACTGAGCTGCCCGCCGAGCTGACCGCGAAGGGCGTCATCTTCACCGACCTCAAAACGGCAGTCGAGCAGCACGCTGACTTGGTCCAGCAGTACCTCTATTCCGTGGTGCCTGCTGAGGTGCCCGATGACACCACCATTGCGGCCCCTGGCACCACGCCCAGCAAGTCGCCCGACCCCTCCGAAGGCAAGTTTTCGGCGCTGGCGGCGGCCCTGTGGACCAACGGTGCGTTTGTCTACGTGCCGCGTGGCGTGGAAGTGGAGCTGCCTCTGGCCTCGTTCCGTGTGATGAGTGCGGCAGACAGCTACACCGCCACCCGCACCCTGGTGGTGGCCGAGGACAATGCGGGCGTCACCCTGATTGATGAGCAGGACTCCGAGCCGCTCCAGAATGCCTACGCCATCGGCGCGGTGGAACTGGTGGTCAAGTCGGGCGCACGCCTGCGCTATGTGTCCATTCAGAACTGGGGCAAGGGCGTGACCCACATCCAGCGTCAGCGTGCTGATGTGGCCCGCGACGGCAAGCTGAACAGCCTGGTGGTGACAATGGGCGGAACGCTCTCACGCACCGAAATGCAGAGCTACGTGCGCGGCAGCGGTGCCGAGAGCGAAATGCTGGCCCTGTATTTTGCTGACGAGGACCAGCACTTTGACCACTACACCTTGCAGCACCATGCTGCGCCCAACGCCTACTCCGACCTGCTGTACAAAGGCGTGGGAGCGGATCAGAGCGTGGGTGTCTTCAGCGGCATGATCAAGGTGGACCTGGGGGCGCAGAAGACCGATGCCTACCAGAAGCACCGGACCATGATGCTCAGCAGTGAAGCCCGCAACTTCAGCGTGCCTCAGCTGGAAATCAATGCCAACGATGTGCGCTGTAGCCACGGCTCAACCACTGGCCCGGTGGGCGAGCAGGAGCTGTTCTACCTGCGTTCGCGTGGTATCAGCAAGGAAACCGCCGAGAAGATGCTGGTCACGGCCTTCTTGGAAGATGTGCTGGGCCGCGTGCCGCTGAAGAGCGTGACCGACTACATCGAGGGCATCATTGCCGAGAAGGTGGGCGCAGTCTAAGCTTCCGTCCCTTTCTCTGAGCGGTCAGCTTCCTCGGAGGATGGCCGCTTTTTCTATCTCTGCATGCAGCTCTTGGAAGGGAATTCTCCTCAGTCCTGCAGCCTCTAGAGCATTTGACATAATAAGAGGATGAAACGTGTTGGGGCGGCTGGGTATGGGAATGACTTGCG